>CANRNC010000005.1 GCA_947631915.1 uncultured Clostridia bacterium | reverse complement strand
GCCTCTCCATTTGTTTCGCATGTAGGCTCGATTGTGTACTCAACAAATACACTATATTCATGAACATGGTCTTCTGGAACAGTTTCAATTTTAGCTTATTATTTTATTTATGTAAAATAGTACTAGATAGTAAAATTATCTAGTACTATTTTTATAAATCTAATGTTTTTTTCTTATAATGAATATTCCGCCTGCAGATACTAATGCTATAACTAATACATATCCAATTATATCAACAGTTCCTGTCTTTGGAGATGTATCTTTTTGTTCAGTAGTTACAGGGGGTTGTTCAACTGGTGGTTGTTGTTCTGGCTCTGGTGTAATTACTGGATCACGTACTATATTAATATAAGCAACTATTGTTACTTCATCTTCTGATATTATATCTGATGATGGATCAAATTCTTGATAGGTATCTATTTTACTTGCATCAAAGACATCTTCTGCATTCATTTTATAGAAACCTATAAATCCTTCTCTTGATTGTATATTTGCTAATATATCTTTTTCTACACTACCTAAAGTTTCATCTAATGTTTTATCCTTTTCTACTGTGAAAACATTATCTACGGCACTAGCGTTATTTCCTCTTTGCTTAATTGTTACTGTTGCAGTATCTTCATCGGGTGTAAGAGTAATTTGTTCAGGATTTAATATTATTGAAACAGTTTGTTCATAAGTTCCGTCTCCATTCCAATCATATTGTGCTTGTTGTAAAGTAAATTCTTCTTCGTCTTTATGAGCATTTAGTGTTACTTCGTCTATATATGCCCAAAAATTTAAAAACCATTCTCCATCCTTGCTATCATAAAATGATATGTCTTCTGACCATGTAGTGCTAGTAGAAGATTTTGTTCTTAAGGTTGCTTTTCTGGCTGACACTTCATCAGTTACGACATCTGATGGTGCTGTGATTTTATAACCTATCCAATATCCATTTCTATTTCTTCCAATATCAGGATCTGCTGGAGCCCATTCAAGTGTTGCACTATCATATTTTATTTCTACATTACTTGTAGAATTTTGATTTACAGTTCCACCTTCAGTTATAGTTGTTACACTACCATAATTTGTTTCAGCTTTTACTACACTATTTATAGAAATAGCAAATAAAAACATAAAAGCTAAAACAGCAATTAATCTTATTTTTTTCATTTTTACCTCCAATTTTAATAATATTTAATTTATTTTTTTAAACAAAATTAAATATTTAATTCTGTTTGTTAATATTATTAGTAAAAAATTAAGTTATATACTATTTTATATTTTTATAACATAATTGTAATATTTCTCTTTTTTATAAAAAACGCACCATTATTGATTTTCAGATATTTATATTTACAAAATTTACTTATTATGTAAAAAATTTTATTTCTAAAAAATAATATTAAATTTCCTATTAATATAATTGTAAGAACTTTTTTATTTTGCTAAATTTTACATTCACATATTTTTCCTAATATTTAATGATGACTTTTTTTCTCATTTTTTAAAAAATTTAAAATGACTTTTTCTACATAATGTAATGCTTCAAATTCTGTTATAAATTTTCCAGCATGTCTGTTTTGTACATCACTTCTAATTATTTTTATCCTTGCGTTATATCTTCTTTTATATATTTTTGCTAATTTATCTTTACTTAATCCGCTTTTCCATAACTTTATTATTTCTTTTTTCAACATATACTACACCTCTAAAATGTAGTATTTGCTTTTTATTATTTTCTATTTTTTATATTTTTAAAATTTTTTCGATTCCACTTCAAGCCACCATAAAAAAATACTTCATTCGGCACGTCCTTTTCGATTCCACAACCTCATTCAATCACCATAAAAAAAATACCCACTCAAGTGGGTATTTTTTTTATGGTGGCTTGAAGTGGAATCGAACCACTGACACGAGGATTTTCAGTCCTCTGCTCTACCAACTGAGCTATCAAGCCATATATATAAATGGCGACCCGGAACGGGCTCGAACCGTCGACCTCTAGCGTGACAGGCTAGCGTTCTAACCAACTGAACTACCGGGCCATATTATAAAAAAATGGTGGTCGCTATAGGGCTCGAACCTATGACCCCCTGCTTGTAAGGCAGATGCTCTCCCAGCTGAGCTAAGCGACCATTTTGTTTCGACAATGACTATTATACGGAATTTTAAGATGAATGTCAATACTTTTTTTGAATTTTTTTATAATTTTTTCTTTTTATTAGAACTGTACTATTATCGATTGTTAAATACATAGTATAACTAATAAATTTTTCACACTAATCGCTCTTACTTTTATACTCACATACGTCTATATTAAAAAATAAATAATTTTTAATAATTAATATCTAATTTATCTGTTTTTTCTACCTTACCGCCAATTTCATTTTTATTGATATTTTTTTGTAATTGTGGTATCCTAATATCGTTGTAAAAAATATAATAATTTTTAGAAACAATTTGTAAATTTTTATATACTTTACTTAAGAAAGGATGATTTTTATGAGATTTAGTGAATGGAACGGTTTTAATGGTGGAGACTGGGAAAATGAAATAGATGTTAGAGAATTTATTCAAAAAAATTATACACCATATACTGGTGATTCTAGTTTTTTAGCAGGTGCTACACCTAAAACACAAGAACTTTGGAAACAAGTTCTTGATTTATATCAAAAGGAAAAGGAATCAAAAGAAGGTGTCCTTGATATTGATACAAAAACTCCTTCTGGTGTTGATGCTTATGCTCCTGGTTATATTAATAAAGATTTAGAGGATATTGTTGGGCTTCAAACTGATGCTCCTTTAAAAAGAGCAATTATGCCTAATGGCGGTATTAGAATTGTTGAAAAATCTTGTGAGGCTTGCGGAAAAGAAGTTGATCCTGAATTGGATAAAATATATCACTCAATAAGAAAAACTCATAATGATGGTGTATTTAGTGTATATACACCTGATGTTCGTGCTGCACGTTCCTCTCACCTTTTAACAGGTCTTCCTGATGGATATGGTCGTGGAAGAATTATTGGTGATTATAGACGTGTTGCTCTATATGGAGTTGATGTGTTAATCTCTCAAAAGCAACATGAGTTAGAATTACTAGATACTGATGATTTAGATGAATCTACTATACGTGAACGTGAAGAAGTTAGCGAGCAAATTATTGCTCTAAATGCATTAAAAAGTATGGCCTCTAAATACGGTTTTGACATTTCAAAACCTGCTTGTAATTCAAAAGAAGCTGTTCAATGGTTGTATTTTGGATATTTAGGTGCAATTAAAGATCAAAATGGTGCTGCTATGAGTCTAGGTAGAACTTCTACTTTCCTTGATATCTATTTTGAAAGAGATTTGAAAGCAGGATATATTTCAGAAGAAGAAGCTCAAGAAATTATGGACCACTTTGTTATGAAATTAAGACTAGTAAGATTTTTAAGAACTCCTGAATACAATGAGTTATTCTCTGGAGATCCTGTATGGGTAACTGAATCTATTGGAGGAATGGGAATCGATGGTAGAACTTTAGTTACTAAAAATTCTTTTAGAATATTGAATACTTTAAACACATTAGGTCCTGCTCCTGAACCAAACTTAACTGTCTTATGGTCTACAAGATTACCAGATGGATTTAAAAGATTTACAACAGAGTTATCTATAAAAACTTCTTCTATTCAATATGAAAATGATGATTTGATGAGAATAACTTTAGGAGATGATTATGGTATTGCTTGTTGTGTATCAGCAATGAAGATTGGTAAACAAATGCAATTTTTTGGTGCAAGAGCAAATCTTGCTAAAGCATTATTGTATGCTATTAATGGTGGTAGAGATGAATTAACTGGTAAACAAGTTACTCCTGAATTCTCCCCTATCACCTCTGAATATTTAGATTATGATGAAGTTATGCGTAAATATGATGTTATGCTAAATTACGTTGCTAAAATATATATAAAAGCGTTAAATTGTATACATTATATGCATGATAAATATTCTTATGAAGCATTAGAAATGGCTTTACACGATAAAGAAATTTTAAGAACTATGGCTTGTGGTATATCTGGCTTTTCTGTAGTTGCTGATTCACTTTCTGCTATTAAATATGCTAAAGTTAAAGTAATTAGAGATGAAACTGGGCTTGCTGTTGATTATGTTGTCGAAGGAGATTTTCCAAAATTCGGTAACGATGATAGTAGAGTTGATGACATAGGTATTTCTATAATTAAAAATTTTTTAGGAAAATTAAAGAAATACAAAACTTATAAAAATTCTAAAACAACAATGTCTGTTCTTACTATTACATCAAATGTAGTTTATGGAAAAAATACTGGTAATACTCCTGATGGAAGACGCTATGGTGCCCCTTTCGGACCTGGTGCAAACCCAATGCATGGAAGAGATGTTAATGGTGCACTTTCTGTTATGAACAGTATTGCAAAACTTCCTTATGAGTATGCAGAAGATGGTATATCTTACACTTTCTCTATAACTCCTTCAACTCTAGGACATGATAGTGAAACTCAAATTAATAATCTTGTTAGTATGTTAGATGGTTTCTTTTCTCAAAAAGGACATCATATTAATGTAAATGTTTTTGATAGAGATTTATTAGTTGATGCTATGGAACACCCCGAAAAATATCCTCAACTTACTATAAGAGTTTCTGGATATGCCGTTCATTTCACAAAACTAACTCGTGAACAACAATTAGATGTTATTAATAGAACTATTCATGAAAAAATATAGTATTTAAGGAACACGTTTTAACGTGTTTCCTATTTATAAGTGGAGGATTATTATGGATCATAATTTTTTACGTGTCCATTCTTTTGAGTCTTTTGGCACACTAGATGGTCCTGGTATTCGATATGTAGTCTTCTTACAAGGTTGTTTCCTTCGTTGTAAATACTGCCAAAATCGCGATACATGGGATTCTAAATCTGGAGAATTAGTATCTATAGATTCAATAGTAAATAAAATATTAAATTATAAAAACTATATATGCCCTTCTGGTGGTGTAACTATCTCTGGTGGTGAACCTCTAATTCAGGCTAAAGCATTAACAAATCTTTTTAAAAAGTTAAAGTCATATGGTATTAATACTGCAGTTGATACTTCACGGTATGATTGATATAACTGATGATGTGAAAGAATTGTTAAACTATACAGATTTAGTTTTATTAGATATAAAGCATATAAATCCTGATAAATGCAAAGAGCTTGTTGGTTTTAGTAATGAAAAAGAATTAAACTTTGCTCGCTATTTAAGTGATAATAATATAGATATGTGGATAAGACAAGTTCTTATACCTGGTATTACTGATGATGAAAATGATTTAATTTCACTAAAAAAATTGGTAGAATCCTTGAAAACAGTTAAAAAATTTGAATTTCTAAAATATCATACTATGGGAAAATATAAATGGACAGATTTAAAAATTGCTTATGAATTAGAAAATATTCGTGAAGCGACTGATAGTGATGTAGAAAGAGCAAAAAAAATATGCGGATTAGATTGAATCTAATCCGCCTTTTAATTGATATACATTTGTATATCCCATTTTATTCAAAATCGTTGTGGCTTTTAAACTTCTACTTCCCATTTTACAATATACTATAATTGTTTGTCCATGGTTTGGTATTAGTAAACTAACTTTATTTTTTAATTCTCCAAGAGGCAAATTTAATGCTCCTAACAAATGCCCTTCATTAAATTCTTGAATGCTTCTTACATCTAGTAAAATTGTATTGCTATCGTTTTTTAGCATATCCTGCAATGTGTTATAATCTATTTCATTAACACCAAGCCCTCTTGTTAAATTCTTTTTTAATTTTTTTAATATTTTCTTTATCATTTTATCGTAACCTTCTTATATAATTGTTCTCATTATATAATATGATTACATTTTTACTGTTGTTAATATCTTTTATAATATTGTATTAATACTACTGACACAATTTCTATATTCTTTACATAATTATAGTTTTATGTTGTAATGTTATTGTAAACTATTGTGCTAAAAGCCAAAAGCAAAAAAAGGATACCAAACAGAATCTTTTCTTCTCTATTAAAGAATGCGAAAACTTCTTCTTGGTAATCGTATATCCCGATTAAGTCTTCAACGAGGGATCACTACTTTAGTGATCCCTCGTTTCTCATTTTTCATACATTTATATTACTATCATATAAATCAAAAATACAGTTTCTAAAACTAATATTGCAGGCATACCTATTGTAAACTTTTTCTTTTGAGTTTTATGTCTAAATAAATACATTCCTGCTATTGTCCCTATTCCCCCACCTAGCCATGTAAATACAAATAGTGCATGTTCAGATATTCTCCATCTACCTTTTTCTGCTTTTTTCTTATCTATAAACATTACTAAAAAACCTAACAAATTTATTATTAACAAATATAAGAATATGTTTTTAAATGTAATTATAGGTAATGTTAGTAACCATTCCTTAAACCCCTTCATTTTATCTTCTCCTCTTTAATCAATGTTATAATTATATTATAATATGACAAAAATATCAAGTTTTTTATTTACTATTGCTTTTTTTTATGATAATATTATACATTATTATACTTGTACAGAAAGGAAGTATATTAATTATGGAAGAAAATAAAAAATTAGTTACAATATTAATTCCTGCTTATAATGAAGAAGAAGTATTACCAATGCTTTATGAAAGATTACTTAAACTAATAGATGGTCTTCCAAAGTATAACTTTGAAATTCTATTTGTAAATGATGGAAGCACAGATAAGACTCTAGAATTAATAAAAGAAATGCGTAAAACCGATTCTAGGGTTTGCTATGTTAATTTATCTAGGAACTTTGGTAAGGAAATCGCTATGATTGCCGGTTTTGATTATGTAAGAGGAGACTGTATGATAAATATAGATGCAGATTTACAAGATCCTCCAGAGTTAATTCCTGAAATGTTAAAATACTGGGAAGAAGGTTATGATGATGTCTATGCAAAACGTAAATCTAGAAAAGGTGAATCTCCTTTAAAAAAACTAACTTCTTGGGGATATTATAGAGTATTACAAAGTATGACGAATATTAAAATTCAAACTGATACTGGCGATTTTAGATTATTGGATAGACGTTGTGTTGAAGCAATTCGTCAAATGAGAGAATCTCAAAGATATACTAAAGGTCTTTATAGTTGGATTGGATATAATAAAAAAGAAATTTTATATGATAGAGACCCTAGAGCTGCCGGAAAAACTAAATGGAATTATAGAAAATTAGCTAACTTATCTATTGATGGAATAACATCATTTACAACCGCTCCGCTTCGTTGGGCTGCTTTAATCGGTATGCTAGTATCATTATTAGGCTTCATTTACATGGTTGTTATAATTGCAAGAACTTTGATTTATGGTATTGATGTTCCTGGATATGCTTCTATTATGGTTATTATATTATTTTTAGGTGGTTTACAGTTAATATTCCTTGGTGTTATAGGTGAATATCTTGGAAGGGCATTTTATGAAACAAAACATAGACCTTTATATTTTATAGATAGTTATAATGAACAAAGAGAAACTAACATAAGATAATGAAAGGAGTACTTTTATGACTGCATATACTTTAAGATTAATTGCAATAATTACTATGGTCTTCGATCATTCTAGTTATTTATTCTATGGTGCCCATCTTTCTTGGATGAACTTTATTGGTAGAATTGCTTTTCCTATTTTTGCATTTCAAATTAGTGAAGGATATATTCATACTCATAGCTTCAAAAAGTATTTTATGAGACTATTAATATTTGCTTTAATTTCTCAAATACCATATGCTTTTTTTAAATATTCCTTTTCTCTTGATATGAATTTAAATATAATTTTTACATTAATTTTAGGTTTAATGTGTATTGCGATTTATGATCTACTTCATCATAAAGCTAAAGAAAAATGTGTTAAAAAAAATGAGCAATTTTCCTACAATTTGCTTGGATTAATAATTGTCCTTTGCATATCAGTTTTTGCAGATTTATTCAATTTTGATTATGGTTTCTATGGTGTATTTATTATATTTCTATTTTATCTATACCATAATAATAAAATACTAATGAATACATTTGTTAGTATTCTAACCTTTATATATTATATGCCATATTTTATGGCTAGTAATTTTTCACTTATATATGTTGGACTATTTTTTTGCAGTCTTATTCCTCTTATATTTATTAACTTATATAATGGACAAAAAGGAAAAAATCAAAAACTGTTATTTTATATTTTTTATCCACTGCATTTATTGATATTATGTATAATATATAAACTAATGAACATGTAGAAGTTTACCCACCTACATGTTCATTTTTATATACTTCTAAAATGCATCAAATAAACTTAATTGATTACTTGTACTCATGCCTTGTAAACATCCAAATTTATCTAATAAATCTATTATAGATTTTCCTGCTTTTGATCTTTTCATTAAGTCTTCTTTAGATATAAATTCTCCATCTTTTCTTGCTTCTACAATACTTTCGGCTGCCACTTGTCCAAGTCCTGCAATACTACAAAGTGATGGCCTAATTCCTTCTGGTTCTACTGTGAATTTCGTTGCTTCTGATTTATATATATCAATTGGTAAAAATGTTATACCTCTTTTATACATCTCTAGTACATATTCTAAAACGTTATACATTCCTTTATCTTTTTGAGTTGCAGAATTTCCTAATCTATCTATCTCTGTCATTTTTTCCTTTACTTTTTTCTCTCCAAAAATCATAAATTCACTGTCAAACTCATCGGCTCTTATTGAATACATTGTAGCATAATATGCTTTTGGTATATGTACTTTGAACCATGCTATCCTAAAAGCATTTATAACATAAGCTGCTGCATGAGCCTTTGGGAACATATATTTAATCTTTTTACAAGACTCTATATACCATTCTGGTACATTATTTTCTCTCATAAGTTCTTCCTGTTCATTAGATAATCCTTTACCTTTACGTACTGATTCCATTATTTTAAATGAATCTTGCGCCGGTAGTCCCATACTAATTAAATAAATCATAATATCGTCTCTTGTACATATGGCTTCTGAAAGCGTTATAGTTCCATTATTAATTAATTCTTGTGCATTATTTACCCACACATCAGTACCATGAGACAATCCTGATATTCTTAATAATTCTTCAAAAGTACTTGGTTTTGTATCTACTAACATTCCTCTAACAAATTTCGTACCAAACTCTGGTACTCCAAAAGTAGCAACTTCAGTATTTATTTCTTCTTTTCTTACTCCTATTGCATCAGTTGATGAGAATATAGACATTGTAGTCTTATCATCTAATGGAACTTTTGTTGGATCTATTCCTGTTAAATCATATAACATTCTTATAACTGTAGGATCATCATGTCCTAGCATGTCAAATTTCAATATATTTTTATCTATTGAGTGATAATCAAAATGTGTTGTAACAATATCTGAATCAGGATCATCTGCTGGGTGCTGTACTGGGCAGAACTCATAAATTTCATGTCCTGTTGGAACGACAACTACTCCACCTGGATGTTGTCCTGTTGTCCTTTTTATTCCTGTACATCCTTTAGCTATTCTATTAATTTCTGCTGAACTTACTATCTGATTTCTTTCTTCAAAATATTTCTTAACATATCCATAAGCTGTTTTATCTGCTATTGTCCCAATAGTTCCTGCTTTAAATGTAGTTCCTTTTCCTAATATTACTTCTGCATATTTATGTGCTTTTAATTGATATTCTCCCGAAAAATTTAAATCTATATCTGGTTCTTTGTCTCCATTAAATCCCAAGAAAGTTTCAAATGGTATATCTATTCCATCCTTTACAAGTTTATTTCCACATTTTGGGCACCACGCATCTGGAAGATCAAATCCATTTTTACATCCATGATCTGAAAAATCAGAATATTTACACTTTGGACATCTATAATGAGCTTTTAAACTATTTACTTCTGTTATACCTGTCATATATGCAACAAGCGAAGAACCCACAGACCCTCTAGAACCAACTATGTATCCATCTTCATTTGATTTCCATACTAACTTCTGTGCAATAATATACATAACTGAAAATCCATTTTTTATAATAGAATCTAATTCTTTTTTTAGTCTTGTTTCAACAATTTCAGGTAATGGATCTCCATATAATTCATGTGCTTTGTTCATAGCAATTTCTTCTATTGTCTTTTCACACCCCTCTATATATGGTGTGCATTTTAACGGAGATATTGGGCTTATTGGTTCACACATATCTGCAACTTTATTTGTGTTTGTTACAACTACCTCATAAGCTTTCTCTTTACCTAAATATGCAAATTCATTTAACATTTCTTCTGTTGTCCTTAAATATAGTGGAGCTTGATAGTCTGCATCGTCAAACCCTTGCCCTGCCTGTAAAATCCTTCTATATATTTCATCTTCTGGATCCATAAAATGTACATCACAAGTAGCACAAACTAATTTATTTAGTTTTTCTCCTAACTCAACAATCTTTCTATTTATAGATATTAAATCATCTTTACTTTTCAAAACCCCATTACGCACTAAATATTCATTATTTCCCAATGGTTGTATCTCTAGATAATCGTAAAATCTTGCAATCTCCTCAATTTTATCCTCTGAATAACCATTTAAAATGGCCTGATAAAGTTCTCCTTGATCACAAGCACTTCCTATTATCAATCCTTCACAATATTTTTTATATATACTTTTAGGTATTTGTGGTCTTTTATGAAAATAATCCAAATGTGAAAATGATATTAATTTATATAAATTTTTAAGTCCAACATAATCCTTTGCTAAAATTATTGCATGATATGTTGGTAGTTTTTTTATATTCATATTTTTAGCTGATAATGCATCAATATCATTTAGTTTTGTAACATTTTTTTCCTTTAGCATCTCTAACATAACATTAAATACTTTTACAAGTGTTTTGACATCATCTAATGCACGATGTGCTACATCTACTTTAATTTTCAGGTTTGTCGCAATAATACCTAATTTGTATTTTGTAAATTCAGGAAATAAATCTTTAGCTAAACTCAAAGTATCAATATAGGTATTATTGAATTTCAATCCTAATTTATTTGCCTGATATCTTAAAAATCCTATATCAAAGTTCGCATTATGTGCAACTAAAACATCGTTTCCACAAAATTTTATAAACTCTGGAAGAACTTCATCTATTGTTTTTGCATTTTTTACCATATCATCTGTAATGTGTGTAACTTGTACTACCTCATATGGTATTGGTTTTTGTGGATTTACAAAGCACTCAAATTCATCGATAATTTGACCATTCTTTATTTTAATAGCACCTAATTCTGTTATCATCTCACTTCTATATGGTATTCCTGTTGTTTCAATATCTAATACACAGTATTCAGTATCAATATCTATATTTCCATTTCCATACACACTATTTTGACCATCTGGGCATAAATATGCTTCTACACCATAAAGAACCTTAATATCATTATTATTCTTTTTTACTACATCATTTGCATGTGGAAATGATTGTGCTACACCATGGTCTGTAATTGCAATAGCTTTCATTCCCCATTTTCTAGCTCTATTTATCAGATCTTCAACTGGTGTAACTCCATCCATCTGACTCATCTGTGTATGCATATGTAGTTCTACTCTTTTTATTTCAGCATTATCAACTCTTGTCATTATTTCTTTTTTGGGTAATTCTATAACTACATTAGCAATGATAGTTACTTCTTTTGCATAAGGATCATATTGTGAATTTCCTTCTAATTCTATATAAGTATCTTCTTTTAATCTTTTTCTTACTTCGTCTATTTTTTCCATTTCCACAAATGATTTGCAGGTTATTGTACTACTTCCATCATACACATCAAAAGAGTATAATATTTTACCATTTCTTAACTCTCTTTCCTCAATTCTAATAACTTTACCTGAAATCCCAACTTTACCACTATCTGCGGTAATATCTTTTACCTTTATCATTTTTTCGTTTATTTTTGCTCTTTTACTTCCAACTATAATTGGAGATTCTTCACGTATCGCTTCTTTTTCGATAACTTTATCCTTATCATTTGCTTTCTCTTCTTTAGACTTATTATTATATTCTATGTTAATTGTTACCTTTACCACATTAAATCTGTTTTTCAAATACATTTCAAAAGATAAAATTTCACCTGTTTGTATTTTTACTTCTGACTGAAGTAATATCTTTAACTCTCCTGTTTTTTTTGACATTGTTATATTGTTTATTTTAGCTTTCATTATATTATTATTTTCTTCAAAATCATTAAATACTTCTGAAACTCTTTTCATTTCTGCCATTTTATACGTCATTCCTTTTTACATTTTTTCTTTATTATTGTAACAAATATCGTTATTTTTTACAATTATTTAATTACTATTTTTTTATTTTATTTTTCTATAAATCACTAAAATAAAACAGAGGTATGTTTTATTCACACCTCTTTCAAAAAATTCTATTTTTTACTTTATTAAATATAAATACCTAATAATCCAAATACTATGTATGCAATATAATATACACCTTCAATTAATACAAATTTCTTAACAAAGCTCTTGTCGTCTTCTTCTCCAAGTACAAATTTAGCTCCAAAGTATATAAGCACTGTACTTATTGCAGTACAAAGATATGAAAATGGGTTTGTTACTGTTGTAACATTTGTACTTATTAGTCTTAATAAAGATATTACTGAAGCTATAACAACTGGTAACTTTGCTGCTGTAACAACTGACATTATAGTTACTAAATTTTTATCTTTTTTCTTATTTAAAACTAATAATATTAGTGATAATGCTAATATTGATAATATAGGTGTAACTGCTGATTTTAATATTGGTAATAAGTATTTTAAAACATTCCATGATAATGAAGAACGATAGATTCTTAAAATTACTTCTGCTATAATCCATATAATAGTTAATATTACTGCATATTTAAAATTTTTATTTGTTCTATCTTCTGCTATATTTTTTAACTCTTCTATTGGATTTTTAAACATTCCTGCGACAAAATTGGTAGTTTCCTTTGCACTATTTTTTAATTCGTCTTTTTTAAAAGAACCCTTTACTTGATCCTTTACTTCATTTATTGTATTTGTTGTTTCTTTTAAAATCTCGTCTGTATCAATTTTTTTGCCGTCTTCATTTTCATTATTATTGTTTTCTTCCATTAGTTTTCCCCCTTATAAATTTTATATGTATATTATATACTTATATTTTATTTTTGTCATTATTTTTTTGTAATTTTTTTCAATTTGTACATTTATTGTTTGTATATTTATTTTTATTCTTCTAACAATATTAATAAGTTTTCTTATATTTATATGAAAAAATTTTTTCATATTTTAATTTTATAATTAAACTTAATCTGAAAATTGGAGGTATACATTAATGTTGAAGAAAATTTTAGCAATACTATTTATAATAACAGTTTCATTATTCATTTGTACTTCTGTTTTTGCACAACAATCAAATATGATGACTAATGCTCAAAATGCAGTTAATGATGTTATGGGTAATGCTCAAAATGTTGTTAACGATGCTACTGACGGTATAAAAAATGCTACAGATAACATCGAAAACACTATGAAAAATACTACAGATAATAATAACAATGATAATGATAATAATACGACCCCTAATACTGACAATGATACAATGAATAATGGAGTTATAGATAATGGTGCTATGGATAATGGTGCCATAACAGGCGAGGCAGATGGATCATATTCTGCTGCTAGAACTACAGCTACAGATACTACTACTACAAATTCTTATTTATGGATAATTTTGGCAATAGCTGCCGTAGTAGTAATTGGTGCAATATGGTACTATGCAACTAGAACTACAGATAACGATAACTAATTTTGGTAGAAAGTTCTCCTATTAGGAGAACTTTTTTAATATAATAAATATTATAACATAGCAAATTATTGCCCCATTTACATATTTATGATATAATTTATAATTATTATTATAAGAAAGGAAACTTGTCATGACACAAAATAAAATGATTGCTAAAAATCCAACAGCTCATCATAATTATACAATTACAGAAACGCTAGAAGCAGGGATTATATTGACAGGAACAGAAATCAAATCAATACGTAATGGTAAAGTTAATTTAAAAGAAAGTTATGCAAATATAAGAAATGGTGAAGTATTTATATATGGAATGCATATTAGTCCTTATGATCATGGAAATATATACAATACAGATCCTTTACGTGATAGAAAGTTATTATTAACAAGACATGAAATTTCTCATCTTATTGGTCTTATTAAACAACAAAGTTGTTCTTTAGTTCCTATTAGTTTATATTTTAAAAATAATATAGTTAAAATAGAATTAGGAATTGGAAAAGGTAAAAAATTATATGATAAAAGGCAAGATATTGCAAAAAAAGATGCTGAACGTAAGATTAACAGAGCAATAAAACAAAAAATAGAAAATGGATAATTCCATTTTCTATTTTTATTTCATTATGCTTTATTTGATGAACAGAATACATCTTTAATTTTATGTTGAACTGTTTTCTTAATTTCTTCCCTTGCTGGTTTTAAATATTTTCTTGGGTCAAAAGCAGATGGCTCTTCAACGAAAGTTTTTCTGATTTGAGCTGTCATAGCAAGTCTTAAGTCTGTATCAACATTTATCTTTGATACTCCTCTTAATCCTGCTTCATGTAACATTTCATCTGGAACACCTTTTGCTCCAGGTATATCTGCACCGTATTTATTGCACATTTCAACTAATTCTGGTATTACTGTTGAAGCTCCATGCAAAACTATTGGTGTATTTGGTAATTTTTCCTTTACTTTTTCAAGTATGTCAAATCTTAATTTTGCTTCTCCTTTAAATTTATATGCTCCATGACTTGTCCCAATCGCTATTGCTAAAGAATCGCAACCTGTTCTTTCAACAAATTCCTTTGCTTGATCTGGATCTGTAAACATAGCATCACTTTCTGTAACATTAACTTCATCTTCAATGCCTGCTAATTTTCCAAGTTCAGCTTCTACAACTACTCCATGAGCATGAGCATAGTCCACAACTTCTTTTGTTAATCTAACATTCTCCTCAAAATCATATTTTGATCCATCAAACATTACAGACGTAAAACCTGCATCAATACACATTTTACATGTTTCAAAGTCTGGTCCGTGATCAAGGTGAATTGCTATTGGAATATTTGTAGATTCAACAGCAGCCTCAACCATTTTCATTAGATAATTTATTCCTGCATATTTAATTGCACTTGAAGAAGCCTGTAATATAACTGGTGAATTTTCTTCACTAGCTGCTTCTACTATTGCTTGTATAAATTCCATATTGTTTACATTAAATGCCCCTATTGCAAAATGTTCTTTCATTGATTTTTCAAACATTTCCTTTGTCGTAACTAAAGCCATAGAAATACCTCCTAATTTTTCTTTTTTTTCATTATATCATTACCATTTTTTTTGGTCAATACAATAAATTTATTTAATGCATTTATCTAATTCTGATACAATATTTTCTCTATCCATATTTTGTCCAATAAATACCAATTTTACCATTCTATCTCCGACTTTTTCATCCCAGTCTCTTTCTAAATCGGCATTTTCTCTTCTTAATTGCATAATATCTTCTTTAGGAAATGTCGCTATCCATTCTCCTCCTTCATATACTCCTTTTTGTTTTCCTGCTTGTTCAAATACATAAGACATTTCATTATCACTATTAAACCAAACAATTCCTTTACATCTTATAATACTTTTTGGAAATTTATTTACGAATTGTTCAAATTTTGCTTCATCCAAAGGTTGTCTACGATAATATACAAAGGTTCCTATTCCATATTCTTCTGTTTCACCTTCTTCTTCCTCTTCTTCAGGTTTATCTAATTCTTGTGCCCAGCCTGCAGACATAGCAGCTTCTTCAAAATTGAAAGCATTAGTATCCATTATTTCTTTTACATTTACTTTTGAGTAATTTGTTTCAATAATTTTAGCATTAGGCTGTAACTTTTTGATTACGGCTTTTACTTTCTCTAATTCTTCTTTAGATAGTTCGTCTACTTTATTTAAAACTAATGTGTTACAAAATTCTATTTGTTGAATTAAAAGATTCTCAATATCTTCATCATCAATCTCTTCTTTTTCAAGTTCTTCACCACAATTAAATTCATCTCTTAATCTTAAAGCATCAACAACTGATACTACATTATCTAGTCTGCAAATTTTAGGTAATCCATATTGCTCTGTTGAATCTTGTAGAACTGTTATAGTTTGTGCTATCGGAATAGGTTCACATATTCCACTTGCTTCTATTAATATATAGTCAAAGTTTCCTGTTTTTATTAAGTCAACTATTTGTTGCATTAAGTCAACTTTTAAAGTACAACAGATGCATCCATTTTGAAGTGGAACCAAACTATCATTTGTTTCAGTAACAACTCCTCCTTTTCCTATTAGAGATGCATCTATATTAACCTCTCCTATATCATTAACTATAACTGCTACTTTATACCCCTCTTGATTATTTAAAATATGATTTATAAGAGTAGTTTTTCCTGCTCCTAAATATCCTGTTAATAGTGTAATTGGTACGATTCTCATTATTTATCAATCCTTTCTTATTTTATACAATTATTAATTATATCACATAATGTCAATAGTCTTTACCCTTTTTATTTTTCTTTTTTTGCATATGATATGCTATTTTAGATAATATAATAGTTGGTGTCATTTTCGAAAAGAATTTAACAAGTTTGATCATAATTCCGAGGGACTATATAAAATTTATTCTTTAGCATTTTATCTACTGCATATTTTGCCACATATTCGCTTGTTAATGAATTAATTTCAAATTTGACATTTGCTACATTATTAAAATTTGTTTTTACTGGTCCTGGACAAAGTAAACTTATCTTTACATTTGAATTTTGTTTATTTAACTCTTCTCTTATTGCTTCTGATAGCCTTACTACATAAGCCTTTGAAGCATAATATGTTGCCATTAATGGTCCTGGCATGAATCCTGCTATTGATGCTACATTTAATATTCTTCCTTCATTCCTTTTTGTCATATCTTTTAAATACAATTTTGTTAATATATGCAATGCTGTTATATTAGTATTTATTATTGTTAATTCCTTATCTAAATCTGTCTCTGTGAATTTTCCAAATTCTCCTAATCCTGCATTATTTACTAATATGTCTATGTCCTTTGCCTTCTCATATAATTCTTTGCAGTTTTTCTCACTAGTTAAATCCATTGATATAATTTCTACATTCGTTTTTAGCTCCGCCTTTAACTGTTGTAGTTTTTCTAAATTTCTTGCTACTATTACTAAATCATATCCTCTTTTAGATAATTCCCTTGAAATATCTCTACCTATTCCTGAAGACGCTCCAGTTACTAACGCTTTCAATTTTCTTCCTCCTTTTAATTAGTATTCTATATAAAAATGGCGGACACAAGGTCCGCACATGCAATCCTATTGATTTACAACCTCAACATCAATATTTACTTTTTCTCCGTTTATATTACATTCTGTATATTCTTTTCTTTCTGCATTACATACGATTTCTATTGTTAAGGTTTCTTTCTTAATTATTTCTTTGTTCTTTTGTATAATTTCTTCTAAATTCTTATTTCCACTTACATATAAGGTAATTCTATCTAATACTTCAAAGCCTTTATCTTTTCTCATATTTTGAACTTTAGATATTATTTCTCTTACATATCCTTCTTCTTTTAATTCTTCTGTTATCGTTGTATCTAATACTACACCTAATGTTCCTGTTCCTGCAAATGCAAATCCATCTATTCCTTGCATTGTTACAATTAGATTTTCAGCATTTAATTCAATTTCTGTACCTTCTATTTGGGCTATTACTGATTCTCCATTCTTTATCTTTGTAGCAAGTTCCATTTGGTTTTGAGAAGCAATAAATTTCTTTATTTCAGGAATTAGTTTTCCATAAGTTTTACCTAAAATTGGTAAATTAGGCATTATATTAAAGTTTACATACTTTGATAAATCTGCTCCAAGAACAACTTTCTTAATATTTAATTCATCTTTTATTATATCTCCATAATAATCAGGAATTGCTTTTTCTGATATTAACATTTCGGAAAGTGGTTGTCTGTTTTTTATATTAGCAGAATTTCTTGCACTTCTTCCTAATTTCACTAAATTATAAGCTAGTTCCATTTCTTCTTCTAATTTTGTATCTACTTCTTCTTTATGGTATTCAGGCCACATGTTCAAATGAACACTCTCTTTTGCTGTTGAATCAAGTGATACTACTAAATTTTGATACATATTTTCTGTTATAAATGGAACAAATGGTGCTGCAACTTGACATAGTGTTACTAAAACTCTATATAAAGTTACAAATGCTCCTAGTTTATCATCTGTTAATGCGTTAGCCCAAAATCTGCTTCTGTTTCTTCTTACATACCAATTTGAAAGTTCATCTGTGAAATTTTCAATATCTAATGCAGCTCCTGTTATATCATAAGCATCTAATTTCTCATCTACCGATTTTACTAAAGTATTTAATTTTGAAATTATCCATTTATCCATTACATTTTTTGAGACAAATCCTTTATATTCTAATGGATTAATCTTGTCTATCTCTGCATATAGTATGTAGAATGAATATACATTCCATAACGTTCCCAAAAACCTTCTTGAAGTTTCTCCAACATCTTCTTTAGAAAATCTAGTTGGTAACCACGGAGCACTTGAAGTATAGAAATGCCATCTTGTAGCATCTGCTCCTTCTTCATCCATAACTTCGAATGGATCAACTACATTTCCTTTTGATTTAGACATTTTTAGTCCTTTTTTATCAAGTACATGTCCTAGAACTATACAATTTTCAAACGCTGACTTTCCAAACACTGCTGTTGATACAGCAAGTAATGTATAGAACCAACCTCTTGTTTGATCTACTGCTTCTGAAATAAATTGTGCTGGAAAATTCTTTTCAAATAACTCCTTATTTTCAAATGGGTAATGAAGTTGTGCAAAAGGCATTGAACCTGAATCAAACCAACAATCCATGACCTCTTTAACTCTAGTCATTTCTTTTCCACACTTTGGACATTTTAAATGTACGTCATCTATATATGGTTTATGAAGTTCAATATCTTCTGGTACATTTATTCCCTTTTCTTTTAATTCCGCTATACTTCCTATACATTCTTCATGTCCACATTCACATTGCCAGATTGGAAGTGGAGTTCCCCAATATCTATCTCTTGAAATACACCAGTCAATTACATTTTCTACAAATTTTCCAAATCTTCCTGTTCTTATTGTATCTGGATACCAATGAATCTTGTTATTATTTTCAACAAGTTCATCTTTTAATGTAGTCATAGCTACAAACCAGCTTTCTTTTGGATAATATAATAATGGTGTATCGCATCTCCAACAGTGTGGATATGAGTGCATGTGTCTTTCAGCCTTAAATAACTGGTTCATATTTTTTAAATATTCTACTATGCTTTCATTACATTTTCTAACATTCTTTCCAGCCCAAGGAGTAACTTCATCTATAAATTTTCCTTCTTTGTCAACAAGATTTATAAATGTAATACCATTTTGTTTTGCAACAAAACTATCATCTTCACCATAAGCAGGTGCTATATGAACTATTCCTGTACCTTCTGATAAACTAACATAATCACCATGTATTACTTCAAAGGCTTTTCCATCAACTTTTGCAAATGGCAATAATTGCTCGTATTTTGTTCCTAATAATTCTTCTCCTTTAAACTCTTTTACAATTTCATATTTTCCTTCACCTAGTATTGTATCACAAAGGTCTTTTGCTAATATATATATTTCTCCTGACTTCATATTACAGTTTTCGTCTTGTTCAATGTCTTCTTTCATTTTAGCTTCTACATATGTGAAGTTCCTATTGACACATAGTGCTAAATTTGAAGGTAAAGTCCATGGAGTTGTTGTCCACGCCAATATGTACTTATTTTCAGCTACTTTAAATTTCGCTATACAAGTCATATCATTAACATCTTTATAGCCTTGAGCAACTTCATGTGATGATAAAGCTGTACCACATCTAGGACAATATGGCATAACTTTATGACCTTGATATACTAATTTTTTATCCCACATTTGTTTTACTGCCCACCAAATAGACTCTATATACTCATTACGATATGTTATATATGGATTTTCCATATCAACCCAATAACCTATTTGATTTGTCATTTTTTCCCAAAGTGAAACATAATTAAATACACTAGATTTACAGTCTTTAATAAATTTTTCTACTCCATATTCTTCAATTTGTGCTTTTCCAGAAATACCAAGTTTTTTCTCTATTTCTAGTTCTACTGGTAATCCTTGTGTATCCCATCCAGCTTTACGAATTACTTTATAGCCCTTCATTACCTTATATCTTGGAATAATATCTTTCATGACTCTTGTTAAAATATGACCTACATGTGGTTTGCCATTAGCCGTTGGTGGTCCATCATAAAAGGTAAAATATTCTCCATCTCCATTTAACTTAAAGTTCTTATCTATTATATCCTTTTCTTTCCACATGTTTAGAACTTCTTTTTCCATTCCGGGAAATCCATTTTGTAATTCAACTTTTTTATACATCTATATTACCCCCCTTGATAAAGTTTTAAGCACTTTGTTTCTTGCTTTTATCTACTACTTTCTTCTTTTTAGGTTTTGATTCTTTCTTTTCGTTTATAACTAATTTAGGTTGTTCATGATTTAAAACTGTTTCCTTCGTTATAATGCATTTTTCAATTTTATTATTTGAAGGGACATCAAACATAATATCTCTCATTATTTCTTCTATAATAGAACGTAAACCTCTTGCTCCTGTATTTCTTTCTATTGCTTTATTTACAATAGCTTGTAATGCATCTTCCTCAAACTCTAATTCTACTCCATCTAATTCTAATAATTTTTTATATTGTTTTACTAAAGCATTTTTTGGTTCTGTTACTATTTTTATAAGTGCATCTTTATTTAACTCTCTTAATGTAGTTACTATAGGTAATCTTCCTACGAATTCAGGAATCAATCCAAATTTCAATAAATCTTGTGGTAAAAGTTCCTCATAAACTTTATATTTATCAACATCTTGTTTGCTATCTTTCTCTTGCCCAAAACCAATTAATTTTTTTCCGATTCTTTCATTTATAATTTTATCTAATCCTTCAAAAGCTCCTCCACAAATAAATAAAATATTTTCTGTATTAATTTGAATTAGCTCTTGATGAGGATGCTTTCTGCCTCCTTGAGGTGGAACCGAAGCAACTGTTCCTTCAATAATTTTCAAAAGTGATTGTTGTACACCTTCTCCGCTTACATCTCTTGTTATTGATGGGTTTTCTGATTTTCTAGTTATTTTATCAATTTCATCTATATATACAATTCCTTGTTCTGCTTTTTCTACATCATAATCTGCTGATTGAATTAATTTTAATAAAATATTTTCTACATCTTCACCCACATATCCTGCTTCTGTTAATGTTGTTGCATCTGCTATTGCAAATGGAACATTTAAAATTTTAGCTAAAGTCTGTGCTAATAAAGTTTTTCCACATCCAGTAGGTCCCAGTAATAAAACATTACTTTTCTGTATCTCCACATCGTCAATATCTTCCTGATTATTTATTCTCTTATAATGATTATAAACAGCTACTGCTAATGTTTTTTTAGCATCTTCTTGACCAATAACATAATCATCTAAAATGCTCTTTATTTCTTTAGGATTTGGCAGTTCTTTTTTATCTTCTTCAATGGTATATTGCATATCATCATATTCTAGATCATCTTCATCTAATATATTTCTACATACGCCTATACATTCGTCACATATATATACTCCTGGTCCTGCTATAATTCTTTTCACGCCATTTTGTGGTTTTCCACAAAATGAACATTTTATATTTTTCTCTTTGCTCTTTGGCATTAACGTGCCTCCTATTTATTATATTTTATTATTGTTTCTTTTGGTTTCAATTTTATACTTTATTCTTTAGTTTTATAAAATTTCATTGTAGGGTCACATATATATGTGTCCCTACAATCTCTAATTTCTCTATCTAAAAAATTCTTATATTATTTTTGTCTCTCCATTATTCCATCTATTAGTCCATATTTTAAGGCCTCTTCAGCTGTCATATAATTATCTCTTTCGGTGTCTTTATTGATTACATCTAATGGTTGACCTGTTCTTTCACTTAATATCTTATTTAATTTTTCTCTTGTCTTTACCATATGGTCTGCATGTATCTTTATTTCAGTTGTTTGTCCTTGAATTCCTCCACCCATTATTAAAGGTTGATGTATTAATATTTCTGAATTTGGTGTTGCATAACGTTTACCTTTTGTTCCTGAAGCTAACAATACTGCCCCCATGCTTGCTGCCATACCAATACATATTGTTGATACAGGACACTTGATATAATTAATAGTATCATATATTGCCATACCAGCTGTTATTGATCCTCCTGGACTATTTATGTATAAATAAATTTCTTTATCTGGGTCTTCTGCCTCTAAAAATAATAATTCTGCCACTATTACATTTGCACTTGCTTGGTCAACTTCCTCTCCTAAAAATATTATTCTGTCCTTTAATAATCTGGAATATATATCATATGATCTTTCACCTTTATTTGTTTGTTCAATTACATATGGTATTAAAGTATTTTTCTCATCTAACATTAGTTTTCCTCCTTATTATATTCTTTTATTTTACTTTTGCATTATCGACAATGAATTTTACAACTTTTTCATTGACTATAAAACTTTTAACGTAATTCATAAATTGTTCGTTTTTCTTTAATTCATCTGGTGTCTTTCCATATGCACCAGCCATTTCTGTAACTTTAGTATTAACAGCATCTTCATCTGCTTCAATATTTTCAGCTTTTACTATTGCTTCTAATACTAATCTATTTTTTACTGATATCTTTGCTTGTTCTTCATTTTCTTTTCTGAATTCTTCCATTGTTTTTCCAATCATTTTTAGATAATTATCTAATTTCATTCCTTGATACTGTAATCTCGTTTCCACATCTCTTATAATGTTATCTATTTCTGTTTCAATCATACCTGTTGGTATTTCAACTTCTGCATCATCACATACAGCTTTTATTGCTTCATCTTCTGTCTCATATTTTGCTCTATTAGTATTTTCGTTTTCTAATTTTTCTTTGATGCTTGCTTTTAATTCTTCTAATGTATCAAATTCACTTGTATCTTTTGCAAACTCGTCATTAATTTCTGGCATTTCCTTCTTCTTTATTTCATGCACAATAACCTTAAATGTTGCATCTTTTCCTCTTAATTCCTCTGAAAAATATTCTTCTGGGAACTTGACATTAATGTCCTTTTCTTCATCTATCTTCATTCCAACCATTTGATCTTCAAATCCTGGGATAAAAGTATTGCTTCCTATTTCTAATTCATATCTTTCAGCTTTTCCGCCTTCGAATTCCTTACCATCAACAAATCCTTTAAAATCCATTACAACTGTGTCTTTATTTTCAACTGGTCTATCTTCTACTGCTACTAATCTAGAATTTCTTTCTGCCATTGAGTTTAGTTCTTTATTAATATCCTCATCAGATACAGTATACTCTATTTTCTTTAGTTGTATACCCTTATATTTTCCTAGTTTTACTTCTGGTTTTGTTTGAATAATTGCTGTAAATACTAAATCTTTTCCCTTTTCCATTTGTTTAATATCAATTTCTGGTTTACTAACAGCTTCAATATTATTGGCTTTTAATTCTTCTTCAAATATTGGTGGAACTACTTCATTAAAAGCATCTTCATAGAATATCTCTGTTCCATACATTTTTTCTGCCATTTCAAATGGAGCTTTTCCCTTTCTAAATCCTGGTATATTAAAATATTTTGAACTTTTAGCATATACTGTTTTTATTGCTTTTTCAAATTTTTCCGCTTCTATTGTAAATTCTAATTTTAATTCATTTGCATTTTCTGTTTTTTCAAATTTCATGCTCATTTCTTTGATCTTCCTCTCTACTTAATATAATTTTAATGCTATTATTATACCTAGTTTTTTGAGCTGTGTCAATATATATAATGCAAAATTAGTATTGCCTCACCCATTCTTCTATATTATAAAATATATTATAGAAGTTTGGTGATACTTTGCCTTGCAAATCTTGAGTATAAATTACTGTCCCCCTATTAAAATACAAACTAATATATGGCTTTTCCTCCTCAATTAATCTAATAAGTTGTCTATATTTATTTTTTAACTCATCTGAATTATCTGACATATCTGCAATTTCTTTTAATAACTCTCTAGCTTCTAGATCCTCAAAATTAGATAAATTATTTTCTCCTATATAACTTGTTAAATCAGGACTTATTCCTATTAATTTTCCTGTTAAAATCATATCATAGTTTTTTTCTGATAAATATCTATTGTACTGTGAATCACTTGCATTTATCACATTTACAATTATACCTACTTCTGCTAGTTGTTTTTGAATTTCTCCAGCTACTGCCACTCTACTTGGATTACCTGTATTAACTACCAAATTTACTCTTGCTATTATAGTTGAGCTATTTTCATACTTTTGCCAACATCCATTGCTAAATTCCCACCCAGCATTTTCCAGCAACTCTTTTGATTTGTTCGTATTATAGCTAGAACTTACCTTTTCAACATTATATAAAAAATTTGATGTACTTATTGGAAAATCTGTAGTGTAATATTTATTTCCATATACTGAAGTAATTATATTTGATTTATCTATTGCACAATTAATTGCATTTCTCAATTCTTTATGTTTTAATATAGAACTAGAACAATTTAAGGCTAAATAATCATATTCTCTTCCAATATATTCAGTAGTACTATACCCCATTGTTCCTATATATTCTTCATAATTTAGACTTTGAGTAGTCATTAAATCCAGATTTCCTAATTTAAAGGCATTATATGCTTCACCTGCTGATGTATAAAGTTTTACTAAAACAGTATCTAATGATAAGTTTTTTCCGTCTGATAACCCCCACCAAGTATTATTCCTCTTTAGTTCTATTTCTGTTCCTGTTATGTTTCCAATCATATATTTTCCTGTTCCCGGAGCATTATTATTTTTTAAGCTCGTTCCAATGAAGTCACCTTCATAGTACTGTGCCGACATTATCGGAAAAGTAAAATTATATTCAAAAAATGGTATTTTGCTATCTATAGTTATTTTTATAGTATACGTACTTAATATTTCTACTTTTGATATATGTTCTACATTTGCATAGTAAATTGAACTTGGTCCCACAGCTTGAATCTGTTCTATGGTGAACTTTACATCATTAGCTGTAAGTTGCCCTCCATTTTGCCAAGCAATTCCCTCTTTTAAGACTAATACATAAGCTGTATCACTTAAGCTTATCCATTCTTTTGCAAGGCATGTTTCGATTTGATAATCTTCTGTTACTGAAAGCATTGGCTCATATATTAATTTTGATATATCTTGTACATTTTGATTATTACTAATTATTGGATTTATTGTATCTAAATTAATAGCTGAAACTCTTAAAGTAGTTATCGTAGTTAAATTTTTCTCTTCTTTAACTTGAGATACATTTTCATAAATTGTTTCTTCGTTTCCTTTTCTATTTAAATATATAGCATATATAACTAGTGCTATTACAAATATTACAAATATATATTTCAAAAGGTTAATCTTCTTCATACTTAATTCCTTCCTGAATATTTATTTTCATATAGGTATTTTATATTATTTTCTATTTTTATGCAATATATAATTGATTATATAATAAAAGGCAGACGCTTGTCTGCCTTAACCCTATTAATTAGCTTTCCCAATTATGAAATACTTCTGCAACATCATCTAGGTCGTCTAGTCTATCTAATAGTTTTTCCATAACTTCTGAACCGTGTTCATCTAATTTGATATAAGAAGTTGGTACCATCTGAATATCTGCTTCAACGAACTGCAATCCATTTTCTTCTAATTTTTCTCTAACCTCTGAAAAATTCTCTGGAGAAGTGGTTATCTCATAATAATCTTCTCCTACTTCAAAATCGTCTGCTCCGCAATCTAAAGCAAGCATCATTAGTTCGTCCTCACTCATATTTGTACTTTCCTGCTCAATAATTATTATACCTTTTCTATTAAACATATATGATACACATCCATTAGTTCCTAAAGAACCTCCTGCTTTATCAAAAGCATGTCTTACATCAGCAGCTGTTCTATTTCTGTTATCTGTTGTTGCATTTACTATAATAGCAACTCCATTTGGTCCATATCCCTCATATGTAATTTCTTCATAGTTCTCGTTACTTCCTTCTCCTGAAGCTCTCTTTATAGCACTATTTATTGTATCATTTGGCATATTTGCAGCTTTGCATTTTGCTATAACATCTTTTAATTTAGAATTTCCAGCTGGATCTGGTCCTCCTTGTTTTACTGCTATTAATAATTCTCTTCCTAATTTTGTAAATACTTTTCCTCTCGCAGCATCAGCTTTTCCTTTTTTAGCCTGAATATTATGCCATTTTGAATGACCTGACATATGTCTCTCCTCCTCTAAAATTAATTCTTTTTGCATTATTTATATATTCTATCACATTTTATTGCTTTTGTGTAGTAGTTTTTATAATTTTTATCTATCCTTAATTGTTTAATACTAATATAACTATAATTATGAAGATATAATTTATAAGAGCACAGTGCATTGTGCTCTCAAATTCTTTATTTATACATTAAATAATATTGCTAAATATACTATATAGAAAAGAAAGTATATACCTCCATTAAATCTACTCATTTCATTTTTAGGTGGAATTATTGGAAACAATGATAATAAAATTATTCCTAATGTTAATATTATCATATCTAAATTATATGAAAGATTATATGATATTGGATTTATAACTGAAACAGCACCAATTATAAGTAGCATATTAAAAATATTTGATCCAATAATGTTTCCTATTGCTATATCACTATTTCCTTTAATTGCTGCTGTAACACTTGTTACTAGTTCCGGCAAACTTGTCCCTACTGCTAATATAGTTAGTCCAATAATTTTTTCGCTTATTCCAAATCTCTCTGCAATAATTACTGCATTATCTACTGTTAAGTCCCCACCAATTTTTAATCCTATTATACCTAATAATATAAATACTATGCTTTTAAGCATTGATACTTGTTTACTGTCAGTTTGAATTTCTATAATAGTATCATCTTTATCAAATTGTTCACCTTTTTTTGCCATAACTATTGTATATGATATAAATAAAATGAACAATATAAGTAAAATAATACCTTCTACTGTAGATATTTGTGCTCCAGTATTGCAGAATATCATAAATATTATAGTTATTGCTAGACACATTGGTATTTCAATCAATCTTGTCTCCCTTTGAAACTTAACAGGTTTAATCATTGTAGATAATCCCATAATTAATAATAAATTACATATATTACTTCCTATCACATTACCAATTGACATGTCTGGGCGTCCTTCTATAGCTGATGTTATACTTACAAATAATTCTGGCATTGATGTGCCTATTGAAACAATTGTTAAACCTATTATTATTTCTGGAATATGAAATTTTTTTGCTATATTGCTTGCACCATCAACTAAAAGATCTGCTCCCTTTATTAGTAATATAAATCCTAAAATAATTAAAACTACTGATAATATCACTATTTTATCCTCCTTATATATTTGTTAACTAATTGTATAATTTTTTAAAAGACCCTTATATACTTCCTGCAATCCATTTATATACTTAAAGTTTTCTGGTCTCACTGCTTCTGGCAACTTTGTGTTTATTTTTGCTTTTTCTAATAAATACTTAACAAATTCTGCACAGTAAAAAGATTGTTCTTTTATTATTTTTTTATGAAATCCTACTGCAAATAATCCCATTGTATTAAATCTATATAATTCTTTTTCTTCTTGAATTTTCTTTATTGTATTTTTAATAGTTTCATATTGTTCTTCTGTAATATCTAAAGAATATATTGATGATTTTGTTTTGTAAAATCTTTTAAAAGTACCTTTGTTTATATATTCATGTACGAAACCACCCCAGAATGGATTATTTGGATTTAATCTCCCGAAACTATACATCTCATGTAATTCCTCATCTAATGAAATTGAAGCATGTGTATATTCATCCTTCATATAGTTTCTTATAATCTTCGACAAAGCTGTGCCTGTGTGTGTTAGCACAATATATATTTTTTTCATATTATTAATCATCCATTTCTATCGTTTATCAATCTAACATTTGCTAGATATTTATATTACCATAAAAGGAAGTAATTATCAAGTTAATTACTTCCTTTTTACAAATTATTGTTTATTTTCTTCTATATATTTTACTACATCTCCTACAGTTACAATCTTTTCTGCATCTGCATCAGGGATTTCAATCTCAAATTCTTCTTCTATATTCATTATTAATTCAACAATATCTAGAGAATCCGCTTCTAAATCATCTACAAATGTAGACTCTTCTGTTACACTTTCCTTATCAATACCTAATTGATCCACAATAATATTTTTTAACTTTTCTAAAATTTCTTCTTTATTCATTTTACTTTCATTCCTCCCTTTATATTATTAAACTCCCATTATATTATATCCACTATCAGCATATATAACTTGACCTGTTATAGCTTCCGACATATCACTTAATAGAAATGTTGCAACATTTCCTACTTGTGTTGTTGTAACATTTCTATGTAATGGTGATTTTTCCTCCACTACAGTTAATATTGATGAAAAGTCCTTTATTCCTTTTGCAGATAATGTTTTTATAGGTCCAGCTGAAATAGCATTTACCCTTATACTATCTTTACCTAAATTTTCAGCTAAATATCTAACACTTGCTTCTAATGCGGCTTTTGCCACTCCCATAACATTGTATCCTTCTAGCACTTTTGTTGATCCATGATATGTTAAAGTTACTAAATTAGCATTTTCATTTAACATATCTAACTCTTTTGCCATTCTTGCACAAAGTACAAATGAATAAGCGCTTACATCTACTGCATGAGCATATCCTTCTTTACTTGTAAATATAAAATCATTGTGTAAATCTTCTGTATTAGCATGTGCTATGGCATGAACTAGCCCGTCAATCTTTCCATTTTCTTCTTTAATTTTTAAAAAAGTTTTTTTAACTAATTCATCTTCAGAAGCACCATCTAATACATACGCTTTACTTCCCTCAAATTCATTAATTAATTCTTCTATTTTATCTTTATTTTCTTCTCCCATATATGTAAAAATTAATTTTGCTCCGTTTTCATAAGCAGATTTTGCAATTCCATATGCAATACTCCACTTATTTCTTATGCCCATAATTAATATTTTCTTATCTTTTAATAACATTCTTACCACTCCTATAAACTCATAAATTCTCCCATGCTTCTAAACTTTTCATATCTCTTTTGGACTATACTTTCTTTATCTAATTGCTTTAATTCTTCTATTGTATTTTTTATTTCTTTCTTTAAATTATTAACTATTTTTTTAAAACTCTCTTCACTATCTCCACTTGGCTCTTTTATTATTTTATCAATTACCTTCAAATCATATAAATCTTTTGCAGTTAATCTCATTTTTTCCGCAGCCTCTTTAAATCTGCTAGAATCCTTCCATAAAATGCTACTATAACCTTCTGGTGAAAGTATTGAATAAATTGCATTCTCTAACATAAATATCTTATTTGCTACTCCTATTGCTAAAGCCCCTCCACTTGAACCTTCACCTATTACTATAGCAATTATTGGTACTTTTAACTTTGCCATTTCAAACATAGATTTTGCAATAGCTTCTCCTTGACCTCTTTCTTCTGCACCTATTCCTGGATATGCTCCCTTTGTATCTATAAAAGTAATTACTGGTCTACCAAATTTTTCTGCTTGTTTCATAAACCTTATTGCTTTTCTATAACTTTCTGGATTAGGCATTCCAAAGTTTCTCTCTATATTTTCTTTTGTAGTTCGCCCTTTTTGCTCTGCTACTATTGTAAAATTTTGTTTTCCAATGCTTGCTAGTCCACAAACTATCGCCTTATCATCCTTAAAATTTCTATCTCCATGTAATTCTATAAAATCATCAAATATTTCTTCTATATAATCTAAAGCTGTTTTTCTTTTAGGATCTCTTGCTATTTCAACTTTTTCCCAAGCGGTAATTTTCTTATTCACTACTAACCGCACCTCCTTTATTTAGCTTTATCAATTTATAGATTGTTTCTTTTAAGTCTTTTCTTTCTACTATTTTATCTATAAATCCATGCTCTAATAAAAATTCGGAGGTTTGAAAACCTTCTGGTAATGACTCTCCTATTGTCTGTTCTATAACTCTTTGTCCTGCAAAACCTATCATAGCTTTTGGCTCTGCAAGAATTATATCTCCTAAACTTGCAAAAGATGCTGTAACTCCTCCATATGTCGGATCTGTTAATACTGATATATATAATAGTCCTGCTTCATCTAATTTTGTGAGTGCTGCTGTTGTTTTTGCCATTTGCATTAATGATATAATACCTTCTTGCATTCTAGCACCGCCTGAAACAGAAAATATTATAAGTGGCAGTTTTTGCTCAACTGCTTGCTCTATACTATATGTAATCTTTTCTCCTACCACAATTCCCATACTTCCCATTAAAAAAGCGCTATCCATTACACAAATTACTACTTTCTCTCCATTTATATTTCCTGTACCACAACTTACTGCTTCTTCAAGTCCGGTTTTTTCTCTTAAACTTTTTAATTTTTTAGGATAGTCTTCTAGTTGTAGAGGATTAGTAGTATCTATATTTATATCAAATCTTTTATAAGTACCTTCATCTATTATAAGTTCTAACCTTTTTCCTATATGCATTCTAAAATAATGACCACAATTAGGGCAAATATTTAAATTTTTCCTAACTGCTTCTTTATATATGATTTCTTTACAACTATCACATTTAATCCATTTACCTATCGGAATATCAATATTAGATTTTCTGTTTTTAATATTCTTTGTTTCTTGTTTTTTTATTTTATCAACAATCATCTCTAATCCTCTTTCTTAATGGTTGGTCTATTCAATATTTTATCTTCTATAAATGAAGTACTAAAATTACCTCTAATAAAATCTGGGTTTCTTATTATATCAAATATGAAATCTATATTAGTTTCAACACCATCTATTACTAACTCTTGTAATGCTCTTTTCATTTTTGCTATTGCTTCATTTCTGGTTCCTCCATGTGTTATGATTTTTGCAATCATTGAATCGTAGTTAGCTGGTATTGTATATCCATTATATATTGCTGTATCTACCCTTACACCATTACCTCCTGGAAGATTTATTTCATTTATTTTTCCTGGACAAGGCATAAAATTTTTCATAGGATTTTCTGCATTTATTCTACATTCTATAGAATGTCCTTTAAATTCTATTTCTTTTTGTTTAAATTTTAATTCCTCTCCTGCAGCAATTCTTATTTGTTCTTTTACAATATCTATTCCTGTTCTCATTTCAGTTATTGGATGTTCAACTTGAATTCTTGTATTCATCTCCATAAAATAGAAGTTCTTATCATCATCGACTAAAAACTCTACTGTTCCACAACTTGTATATCCTGCAACTTTCGCTACTTTTATTGCTGTATTTCCCATTTTATTCCTTAATTTATCATCTATAATTGTAGATGGGGTCTCCTCAATTATTTTTTGATGTCTTCTTTGAATTGAACAATCTCTCTCACCTAAATGGACAACATTGCCATGTTCATCAGCTAATATCTGAATTTCAACATGTCTAGGATTCTTTATATATTTTTCAATGTAAATTTCATCATCATTAAAGGAATTTTTGGCTTCTTGCTTCACTATATTATAATTTGTTTCTAGTTCACTACTAGTATTTACTATTCTTATTCCTTTTCCTCCACCACCTGCTGCTGCTTTTAACATAACTGGATATCCTATTTGTTCTGCAATAGTGATAGCATCGTTTAATCCTTTTACGCTTCCTTCTGAACCAGGAATAACTGGAACTCCTGCTTCTTTCATAATTTCTTTACTGTTAGATTTGTTGCCTAATAAATTTATTACCTTTGAACTAGGTCCTATAAATTTTATATTAGACTCTTCACATATTTTAGCGAATTCTGCATTTTCAGATAAAAATCCAAACCCAGGGTGAATACTATCGCTTCCTGTTAAATATGCAGCTTCTATAATATTTTTTATGTTTAAATAACTCTTTGTTGCTACTGCCGGTCCAATACAAATTGCCTCATCTGCTAATCTTGTATGTAATGCATCTTTGTCCACCTCCGAATAAACTGCAACAGTTTTAATATTCATTTCTTTACAAGCTCTAATTATTCTAACTGCAATCTCTCCTCTGTTTGCAATTAATATTTTATTCATTGGAATCTTGCATCTCCTTTCTAGAAAAGTTACTCTAGTTTAAAAAAGAATTATTATTGACGATTGTTTTTTAAACTATTGCAAAAGTTAATTCTCCTTTTGCTACTAAAACTCCATTGACCGTTGCTATTGCTTCACCCACTCCTATTAGTCCTTTTCGTTTTATAATTTTAACTTCCAATTTTAATCTATCTCCTGGTACTACCATTTTTTTAAATTTCACTTTATCAATTCCGCCAAATAAAGCGTTTTTTCCTTTATTTTCTTCCATTGATAGAATTGCAACTGCTCCTGTTTGTGCAAGTGCTTCCACTATTAATACACCTGGCATTATTGGATTTCCTGGAAAATGACCTTTAAAATACCATTCATTTTCATCTACGTTTTTATATGCTGTTGCGCTTTCTCCTGATATATATTCTTCTACTTCGTCAATCATCAGAAATGGCTCTCTTTGTGGAATAATATTTTTTATTTCTTCTCTATTTAACATTTCTTTTTTCCCTTCTCTATTTGATTCTAAATAAAGGCGTTCCGTATTCTACTGTATCTCCATTTTTTACTAAAATTTCTACTATTTCTCCTGAAAATTCTGATTCGATTTCATTCATTAATTTCATTGCCTCTATTATACAAAGTATATCTCCTTTTTTTACTGTTTTTCCTATTTCAACATATGGTTCTGACGTTGGAGAAGACTTTGTATAAAATGTCCCTACCATAGGTGATTTTACCACATTTGCAACATCTTGTCTGTCCTGTAATTCGACTACTTTAGTTTCTGTTGATACATCTTTTTTTACTTCTTGACTTACAACAACATTTTCTTGTTTTGGATCTTTTTTCATACTAATTCTAGTACCGTCCGGAAAATTTATATCAATCGATGTTAATTTAGAATTTCCTACATGATCAATTAATTGTTCTATTTTTTCATATTCCATTTATAATTCCCTCCTAATTTTCAAATTTCTTTATTATAATACAAGCATTATGTCCTCCAAATCCCAACGAATTTGACATTACTATATTTATTTTTGATTTTCTTGGCCCATTAGGTATAATATCCAAATCACATTCTTCATCTTTTTCTCTATAATTTATTGTTGCTGGTGCAAGCTGATTTTCAATTGCTTTGACACTTAACACTGCTTCAACTCCTCCTGCTGCTCCTAGTAAATGCCCTATATTTCCTTTAGTTGAACTTATCATTACTTTTTTGCTTGCATCTCCTAGTGCCTTTTTGATAGCTAATGTTTCTGTGGAATCATTCAGATGTGTAGAAGTTCCATGAGCATTTATATAGTCAATATTTTCTGGTTTAATTTTTGCATCTTCTATTGCTCTAATCATGGCTTTTGCTCCTGCATTACCTTCTGGATCTGGTGAAGTTATATGATATGCATCTGTAGTAGAGCCAAATCCTATAATCTCTGCATAAATTTTAGCTCCTCTTGCTTTTGCATGTTCTAATTCCTCAAGTATAACCATTCCTGATCCTTCTCCCATTACAAATCCGCTTCTTTCTTTATCAAAAGGGATACTTGCTCTTGTTTTGTCATTTCCTGTATGTAAAGCCTTCATATTTTCAAAGCCTGCAATACCAATTGGACATATTGAGGCTTCTGTTCCACCTGCTATAATTACATCTTCATATCCATATTTTATAGTTTTATATGCCTCTCCTATAGCATGTGTTGAAGAAGCACATGCCGTTACTATTGATACTGATTCTCCTTTAAATCCAAATTCTATAGCAATATTACCTGCAGGCATATTTGCTATTGCCATGGGTATAAACATTGGAGAAACTCTATTATTACCTTTTATATAATTTATCTCGCATTGTTCTTGAATAGTTGATAATCCTCCAATTCCAGAACTCACAAAAATCCCCACTCTATCATAGTCCGTATTTTCTTTTGCTATTCCACTATCTTTTACTGCTTCTCTTGCAGAAATAATTGCAAATTGAGATGATCTATCAAATCTTTTTGCTTGCTTTGGTTCGAAATAATCTAATGGGTTATAATTCTTAACTTCTGCTGCTAATGTCGTTTTAAAGTTCGAAGTGTCAAATAAAGAAATCTTATCAATTCCACAAGTTTTATTCTCTATTCCTTCCCATGTTTCTGCTACATTTTTTCCTATTGGAGTTATCGCTCCTAAACCTGTAATTACAACTCTCTTTTCCATATTGCTTTCCTTTCTTCTTATTATTTTATGTATAATATAAATACTACATTACCATTCCACCATCTACATTGATGACTTGACCAGTAATATATGAACTTTCTTCAGATGATAAGAATTTTACTAAATTTGCAACATCTTCTACTTTTCCCATTCTTTTTAAAGGTATTGATTTTGCAATTTCTTCCTTAACTTCATCTTTTAATATGTTTGTCATATCTGTTTCTATAAATCCTGGTGCTATTGCATTTACTAATATATTTCTTGATGCTACTTCTTTTGCCAAACTTTTTGTAAATCCAATTATTCCTGCTTTTGAAGCAGAATAATTTGTTTGTCCAGCATTACCTGCAATTCCTACTATAGATGATAAATTTATTATTCTACCTGAACGTGCTTTCATCATATATTGAATAACATTTTTGGTTACATTAAATGTTCCAACTAAATTTATATCAATTACTTCTTGGAAATCTTCTTTTTTCATTCTCATTAATAGCATATCTTTAGTAATTCCTGCATTATTTACTAATACATCAATTTTTTCGAATTTATTTATAATTTCCTTTATCATTCTTTCACAATCTTCAAAATTAGAAACATCTCCTTGTACTGCCAAACATTGAACTTTTTCTTCTTCTATTTCTTTTTTTGTATTTATTAAAGCCTCATTTTCTGTTCTGTAATTAACTGCAATGTCATATCCATTTTTTGCAAGTGTTATTGCTATTTGTTTTCCTATTCCACGTGTACCTCCAGTTATAAATGCAATTTTATTCATATTTCATCTTCTCCTTATTTGTATTTTATAGATATACATTATTCTACTATTTTATAATTAAATCTATTGTACTCTTTAAATTTTCTACATTATTAATATTTAATATTGTTATATTTTTATCTTCTTGCATTCTTTTTACAAATCCTGATAATGTTTTTCCCGGTCCTATTTCTATAAATGTGTCAATACCTTCATTTAACATTGTTTTTATTGTTTTAGAAAATCTTACTGGATTTATGATATGCTTTGATAAGATATCTCTTATATCATCATCATCTCTATAAAGCTCTCCATCTAAATTTTTGATTACTCTAGTATCAAATTTATTTATAGTAACTTTTTCAAGTTCTTTTCTTAAAGCCTTTGAGCTTTCTGTTAATTTTTCAGTATGAAATGGTCCTGATGTTTTTAAAACTATAACCTTTTTAGCTCCCATTGCTTTTGCAATTTTCTCTGCTTCTAATACAGCTTCTTTTTCTCCTGAAATTGCAATCTGTCCTGTACAGTTGTAATTCGCAGGCACTACGAATCCTGTATTTACTTTTCTGCATACTTCTTCTACTTGTTCCTCCGTCATTCCAATAATCGCTGCCATTTGCCATTCTCCGCTAGGTAGAAGATTTTGCATATATTCTCCTCTTTTTTGAACAAGTTTAACTCCTTCTTCAAATGAAAATACATTGCTATTAATTAATGCCGTATATTCTCCTAGACTTAAACCTGCAGATATATCTGGTCTGATATTACTTTGCTTAAGAATATTTAAAATTGCTAAACTCATTGTAAGTATTGCAAGTTGTGTATATTTGGTTTCATTTAATACTTCTTCTGGTCCATCAAAAGATATTCTCGCTATGTCTATACCTGTTATTTCTTTTACTTTATCATATATAACTCTTGCCTTATCATATTCTTCATATATATCCTTTCCCATTCCTACACTCTGTGCTCCCTGTCCAGGAAACAAAAATCCTATTTTCATTTTAATTACACATCCTTTTTAATAATTCCTCTTCAAACTTATTACAAAATTCTGATATGAACTCTTGAGTGTTTATTTCTATGTTAAATTCTTTTTTTATTGATGTTGCAATATTTTCTATATCTTTTGTAAAAATTTTTTTATTGGTGTTTATTCCAATTCCTACTACTAAATATTTAACAATCTCACCTTTTAAAACAGTCTCTGTTAGAATTCCTCCTAACTTTTTTCCTTTGAATACTATATCATTTGGTTCTTTTATTTCCAATTTTATTCCATATTTATTATTAAAAATATCTACTATGATTTTTGCAATTTTTATAGTTATCCCATTTAAAACCTTTATGTTATAGTTCATTTCTACAAAAAACGAAAATGCTATATTTCCATTATCATCGGTATGCCATACTCTTCCATGAGTTCCTTTTCCTCTCGTCTGAATATTTGCTATAACTACAGTTCCATTTATTATAGTTTTATTATGTATTTTTCTCCATATCTCATCTTGAGTTGAATCAATTTTTTCATAATAAATAATAGTTTTACCTAGAAAACTAGTTTTTAAGTTTTGTAATTGCATCTAAATTTTCCTGCCTTTTTATTTTATTTGTTGTAGTTTTTATTAATGGTTCTTCTGTTAATATCATTCCTCTAATTGATTTATATCTTGGCATTGTTTTATTTATTTCTTTTATTTCTTTTGATAGGGCACTATATATTTCTTCATCTGTTTCAACCTTATAAACTTCTTTTACTATTTCTCTATCAAATACTATCTTTACATTTATTTTAATGTTATCTTTATCCTCTGTCTGTTGCTTTCCAAAAATAAAAGATTCTGTTACACCTTCTATTTTGTTTACTAAATTTTCCATTTCTTCTGGAAAAATATTTTTTCCATTTTTTAGAACTATTACACTTTTCTTCCTTCCACAGATAAATATATATCCTTCCTCGTCTATTCTAGCTAAATCTCCTGTATGAAACCATTCATTTTCCATCACTTCTTTTGTAGCTTCTTCATTTTCATAATATCCAAGCATTATACTTGGTCCTTTTACAAGTAATTCTCCTATTCCTTCACTATTTACATCTGATAATTTTACTTGAACACTCGGAACTGCTTTTCCTATTGAGCCTATTTTATTATATTTATTACTTCCTATCCCCACAACCGGAGAGGTTTCTGTTAGTCCATAACCTTGAACTAAATTTAATCCTAATAATCTATATTTTTCTTCTATTTTTGTATCTAATGATGCCGCTCCACTTATGAACAGTTTTACTTTTCCTCCAAGCATATCATGTATTTCTTTAAAAATTTCTTTTTTTTCGTCCATAGAAGCATTTCTATATTTTTCTTCATCTTCTAATATTTTTTCTACTTTACCTTGCTTTTCTAATTTTTTTCTAATTATTGCAAAAATTCTTTCATATATAGCTGGTACACATGCCATTACCGAAACTTGATATTCATTTAAATTTTCTACTACATGCCTTATACCATCACAAAATACAGTTTGTGCCCCTTTATATAATGAAAACAGAAATCCCACTGTACATTCAAATACATGATGTATCGGCAAAACTGAAAGCAACGTATCTTCTGAAGTAACATCTAAAATACTTGCTATATCCATCAAGTTTGAACATATATTTTTGTGTGATAATGCTACTACTTTAGATTTAGATGTTGTTCCTGAAGTAAATAGCATTATACTCATTTCATTTGGATCTATTTTAGCATCTAAAAATTCTCTATTACCATTTTCTATTAATTTTTTTCCTCTTTCAATTAATTCTTGCTCTGAATATACTCCTTCAGAGTGTACTGGCAAATCCATTGCTATTAAATGCTTTAATTTGTTTTTTTCACTATATTTAATTCTTTCGATAGCTTCTGCATATTTGTTAGAATAGAATATTGCTTCAATTTCTGACCTTTCTATTAAGTCTTGTAATTCGTTTTCTGGTAAAGATTTATCTAGAGGTACTACTATTCCTGTTCCACATACTATTGATAAATATGCTATTTCCCATTCATATCTGTTTTCTCCGATAACTGCTATTCTTTTTCCTTTTAGCCCTAAATTTATTAATGCAGTTCCTAAACTATTTACCATATTTCTTACTTCGCCGTGTGTAAATATCTTATACTTACCTTCTCCAATTCTTATTTTATATGCTGGTTTATCTTTATATATCTCTTTTGTTTTATTTAACATATCTTTTAAATCTGTAATTTCAATATATTCATATAATTTCTTATTCATCTTTTCATCCTTTATATATTTATTAACAGTATTATTTATATCATTACATTTTATAGATATATATTGAACTGGGTGGTCAGTTTAAAAAATAAAATAGGGTGGACATAAGTCCCCCCTACATTTATTATTTTGTAACTTCTCCAATGTACATTGATGGTATTCCAATATATAAATCTCTATCACGCTCATCAGGAGTGCTCATAATTCTATTGCATTTCAATATTGAATAGTCATCATAGATATAATTTTTACTTCCACCATCTGAATATACTCCTCTCCATATAGTTCTTTCATTAAAATCTTTTTCAGCTTTTTCTAATATTCGGTCAACTGTTATCTTATCGTTAAGTAAAGCATCTCTTAAAGACATTTTCTCTTCATTAATTATAATATTTACCTCTCCTTTATATGTATAAATGTTATAATCATATTTGTCTGTCTCTGAAGCATCTAATATCTTTACTTTTCCTGTATCATTTCTTTCAAATTCTATTTTGAACTCTTCTTCACTCGTCTCTTTTATCTCTGCTAACTGGCAAATATAAATACTATTTTCTGTATCTTTTTCTTTTAAATAGATATTGCGAAGAGTAACATTTTTATTTATAGTACTTGTATCCTCACTTTTCTGTAATTCATATAAAGATGCATCATATTCAGTTGTCTCAATTATTCTATCTTCATTAGCTGAAAATCCATCCCTTCGATAGTCATTCTTCAGAATGAATTTATCCTGTGTATACTCTAAATCTTTTATTATTGGTTGTCCTTCTATAGTATATTGTATTATTCTTACTTGATCTCTTACATTATTTTCAACATTTTTTATAAAGTTATTTAGATTCTTTAGATTATAAACTACTCCAGAATTTGTTACTATATAGCAATCATCTTCAACCATTTGAGCGAAATCATAATCTAATGGTAATGATTCTAAATCTTTATATATTGGTTCTATAATCACCTCTTCATCATCAGCAGGCTCATTATAAATTTTTCTTTCTTTTATAATTTCATAACCTAGTAATCCTAAAACTAACACAATTATTATAATTAATGCTATTATTTTAAATTTTTCTTTCATATTAATTCCTCCTTTTATTATAAATAAACATCTAAATAATGTTTTATATTTTCATCATTTAGATGCTTTTTGTTTTCAAAATAGTTGGAATTTTTATTTATTACTTAAAATTAATTTCATTTCCTCTTGTCTTTTTACTTTCTTGGTGGTTGTCTTTATTAGTTCTTCGCTAGTTAGAATCATATTTTGTATATGTTTATATCTTGGAAATGTTTTATTTATCTCCTTAATTTCATTCCATATAATGTCATATAATTCTTCTTCAGTTTTTCCTTCATATTTTTCTTTTACTACTTCTTTATTATATACAATTTTTACTGATAATTTAATATCATTTTTATCTTGTTCGTCGGGTAAACCAAATACCATAGATTCCTCAACTAGTTCTAATCTATTTACCAAAGTTTCAAGTTCCTCTGGAAATACTTTTTTACCATTTTTTAGAACTATCATATTTTTGTTTCTTCCTGTTATAAACAAGAATCCTTCTTCATCAAAATACCCTAAATCTCCTGTATAGAACCATCCATCTTTTAACACTTTTGATGTTTCTTCAGGCATTTCATAATATCCTAACATCACATTAGGTCCTTTTACTCTTATCTCTCCTATACCATTTTCATCTTTATTTACAATTTCAATAGTGTCATTTATCATTGGAATTCCTACTGAACCGTTTTTTTTATGTTTTTCAGTTTCAGCACATATTACTGGAGCTGTTTCTGTTAATCCATAACCTTGGGCAGTTTTTATTCCAAAGTCATTAAATCCTTTAAGCCCTAATGGATCTGCAGGTGCCCCTCCTGTTATAACAAATCTTAATTCTCCACCTAAAGCTTCAAGAACTTGTTTAAATAATTTTCTTCTAATATCAATATGTAATTTTAATAGAATATTACTTACTTTTAATGCAAACTTTATTAATTTTGTCTTGCCTTGTTTTTCAATTTCCTTCATTATTGTTTTATATATAGCTTCGGTCAAAACAGGAACTCCCACAAATATTGTTACTTTATATTCATTTAAGTTCTGTTTAATATATCTTAAACCATCAGGAAATACTGTTTTAACTCCCTGTGCTAACATTAATGCCATGCAAGTTGATCCAAAGATATGATGAAAAGGTAAAAAAGCTATATTTGTATCTGTATCCCTAATATCCTCTACACATTGTAATGCATATACATTAGATGCTATATTTTTATGTGATAGCATTACTGCTTTTGATTTTGATGTAGTTCCAGAAGTAAATAATAATATATTCATTGCATTTTCATCTATTTGAGCATTTACGTAATCCTTTTTACCGTCCCTTTAATAATTTTTCACCTTTATTTACTAGTTCATTTACAGATGTAAAGCCTTCTATATCTGCCATACAAATATATTCTTTTAATTGTGTATTACCTTTTTCTTTGATTTCTTCTATTCTTTCAAGTAACTTCTCGTCAAAAACTATACATTCTGCATTGCTTCTAATTAATGAATTTTCGAGTTCTTCATATTGTAAATCTTTATCTAGTGGTACTGAAACAATTCCTCCTAATAGATTTGAAAAATGTGCTAATACCCATTCATACCTATTTCTACCTATTATAGCTATTCTTTTACCTTTAAGTCCCATTTCATATAAACTAGTGCCAAATCTATTAATATCTTCTAACAATTGTTTATAAGTTATATCTTCATAACTTATATTTTTGTTTTCTTGATGCTTAATTACAAATGCTATTCTTTCATTATGCTTCTTTGCTGATTCGTAAATTATCTCTTTCATATTTTTAAATTCTTTGGCTTCAAATATTTTTTTACTTTCCATATTTACCTCAACTATATATTTATTTTTAATTTATTTATATCACAAAGAAGCGAAAATATTATTAGACTGAGTAGTCAGTTTAATTATTTTCAATAGGTGTTTTCTGTATATCGATTTTCTCTAGTTCTTCTAAAACCATCTTGCAAATTAAATCTGCTGTTTTTTCTACTCCTAATGTCGCACTATTTATTGTTATATCATAGTTTTCACTATCGCTCCATTCTCTTTCTGTATAATGTTTATAATGGTTTGCTCTTAACTTATTAACTCTATTTATTTCTTTTTTTGCATCCTCCTTTTTTATTCCATAAATGTCTGTTACTCTTTTTATTTTATCTTCCATATTGCTATATATAAATACCTTTACAACATTTTCTTTATCTTTTAAAATAAAATCCGCACATCTACCTATTATAACACAAGATTCTTTTTCAGCTATCTCTCTAATAATTTCAGATTCCTTGATAAATAGTTCATCTGAATAATTTAATCCAAAATAATATCCATTATTTAAGTTCTCTAATGCTTCTCTCTTTTGCTCATTACTTTCTATGTATTCCTCTGATAGTCCTGTTTCATTAGATACCTTTTTTATTAATTCTTTATCATATAGTTTAATTCCCAATTTATCAGCAATTAATCTTCCAACATATCTTCCACCAGATCCATATTCTCTTGATACTGTAATTACAATATGTTTACTCAATTTATTATCAGTACTTGTATCATCGTCTAATGCATTGCTCTTCATTGTTTCCTTATTTAGATTTTTTACTTCTAATATTAATAAAGTTGTTGCAAGAATAAATGCCATTCCATCAGCTACTGGTCCAGAATATAATACTCCCATTATTCCAAAGATACCACTCAATATTATCATTGATGGTATTAAAAATACAATTTGTCTTGATAATGATAAGATAACACTTTTTATACTCTTTCCAATTGCCTGGAAGAAAATTCCTGCAGGTATTTGTATACCATTACAAATACATAGTAATAGATATGTCTTAAATGCTAGACATGCAAAATCCATATAAAGTTCATCACCACTACCAAATATAGAAATTAACTTATCTGGTATTGCTTGGAATAAAATGAATGCAATTGTACTAATTACAACACTCAATCCTAAAACTATTTTTAAAGTTTCTTTTACTCTTTCAAATTTTCTTGCACCATAGTTATATCCAAAAATTGGTTGTGAACCTGCTGCAATTCCTATTATAATACTGTTTAGAATTTGACTAATTTTCATAACAATTCCTAATACTGTTATAGGTATTTCAGAACCATATTTAGACTCTAAACCGTATTTTGCAAGTAAATTGTTTTCAGTTGCTACAACAAATACAAAGCTCATTTGTGTTACAAAACTACTTATTCCTAAAGTTGCTACTCTTTTTAATATACTAAACTTAATTTTAAAATTCTCTTTACTCAAAGTTATTGATTTGAATTTTCTTATATATATTATATTAAGTGCAAAAGTAAGGAATTGACTTAATATTGTAGCAATAGCTGCTCCTTCTACTCCCATTTTTAATACAAATATAAAAATAGGATCTAGTATAATGTTTAAAATTGCACCTGCTACCATTGAAGTCATTGAATATCTTGGACTTCCATCAGCTCTAATTATTGAATTCAAAGTAGTTCCTATCATCATAAATGGTAATCCAATTGCAATAATTCTTCCATATCCAATAGCATAATCTCTTAAAGCATCTGTACAACCAAATACATTTAATAATTGTGGTAAAAATGTTAATGTAAAAACACAAAAAATTATTGCTATAATAACTGAAACTATTATTCCATTTCCTACTCCTTTTGCAGCTTCATCTTTTTTCTTTTCACCTAACTTTAAACTTAAATAAGCAGATGAACCATCACCTAGCATTAATGCAAATGCTAGACAAATCATAGTTAATGGAAACACTACATTAGTAGCTCCATTTCCTAAATAACCTACTCCCCAACCAATAAATATTTGATCTACTATATTATATAATGAATTTACCAATAGCGATATGATACATGGTATTGAAAACTTTGCAATTAATTTTCCTATTTTTTCAGTTCCTAATATATTATCTTCTTTCCCCAAACTTATTTCCTCCATTTTTCTATTCAGATTTTGCGATTCTTCCTAATCTATCTCCTAATCTACATAATAGTTCGTTTGTAATTGTATCTGCCTTACTTGCAACACTTTCTACAGGTATTTGTTCTCCTATAAGTTCTACTACATCTCCTGGATTAACATTTTTAATATTTGTAACATCTATCATTAGTTGATCCATACAGATTCTACCAATTATTTCTGCATACTCTCCATTTACAAATACCTTAACATTTTTATTGCTTAAATTCCTTGGATATCCGTCGCCATATCCTATAGAAACTGCAGCAATTTTTTTGTTTTCATTTGCCATAAAAGTTCTTCCATAACTTACAGTTTCTCCCTTTTGTATTTGCTTAACGCTTGTTATTATTGATTTTAAAGATAATACAGGTCTTATATTAATTTTTACTTTTGTTTGACATTCATTATATGCTCCATACATAATAATACCCGGACGTACAAAATCACATTCTACATTAGAGTAATTCAATATTCCATAACTAGATTGAATATGTATTTTTCCTACATAATGTCCAGATTCTTTTATTTTATCTATACAACTAAAAAAATTATTGATTTGATTATTTGTAAATTCTACATCTTTAGGTTCTAAACTATCTGCTACACATAGATGACTATATGTCCCCAATATCTCTAAATTTTTCATTTCATAAATTTTCTTTATATCATCTAAATTCTTGTAACATTCTCCTATTCTATTCATCCCTGTATTTATTTTTATATGTACTTTAAGTTTTTTATCTAATTTAAGTTCTTCTATTGCTTTTGCATATTCATAATCTACTATAGTTTGTATCAAATCATATTTTTCTACATATTTTATATCTTCTAAAGGTGTATAGCCTAATATTAATATATTTCCTTTAATATTATTCTCTCTTAATGTTATTCCTTCTGACAATGTAGCTACAGCAAAATCTTGTATGCCAATTTCATTTAACTTGGTTGATATCTCTACCATTCCATGTCCATAAGCATTTGCTTTAACAATCGCCATAATTTTACATTTTTTAGGGATAACACTTTTTATTTGTTCTATATTATTTTTCAAATTATCTAAATCTATTTCTACCCAAGCTCTATGTTGCATTATAAGTTGTTTTTCCATTAATATTACCTTCTTATAAAATTATATTTCCAAACTTATTAACTTATCTATTAATTTATCAAACGTAATTCCTATCTGTTTCATCATACTAGGATATCTACTATGAGAAGTAAATCCTGGTATTGTATTGATTTCATTAAAATAAATATCTCCTCCTGGAGTTAAAAACATATCTACTCTTGCAAAATCTCTACAATTTAAAATCCTATATATTTTTTTTGCTGTTTCTTTTGCTTTTTTAGAAGTTTTTCTATCTATTCTGGCTGGTACATGTATTTTTGAGGTTTTCAATGTGTATTTTTCAGTATAATCGAAAAATCCTTCACTCAATTCTATTTCATCTATTTCTCCAACTGTTAATTCATCATTTCCCAAAATGGCACACCCTATTTCTATTCCATCAACATTTTCTTCTATGATTATTTCTGTATCATATTTTAATGCTTCTTTAATAGCTTCATCTATTTGATCTTTATTTTCTACTTTTGTAATGCCAAAAGAAGATCCCGCTCTCATTGGTTTTACAAATAAAGGATATACTAATTCTTCTAATTTCATATTTATTTCATCTTTACTTGTATTATTATTTACAACTATGCTTTTAGCTACTTTTATACCATAGCTTTCTACCAATTTGTGTGATAAATATTTATTCATGCATAAACTAGATGAAAGTACATCACAACCTATTAATGGTATTCCTGATAATTGTACTATTCCTTGAACAGTTCCATCTTCTCCATTTGAACCATGTAATACTGGAAAAATAGCATCTACTTTTATGATATTTAAATTATTCTCTAATTCGATTATTCCTTTATCACTCATATTAGTTGAAATTACTACTTTAGCACATTTACCATTTTCTTGCCAAGTATTATTCTTAATATTAATTATATCTCCATCATATTTAAACCAATCTCCTGATTTACTAATACCAATTAGAATTATATCATATTTTTCTTTATCTATATTTGTAATAACACTATATGCTGATTCTAGTGATACATCATATTCTGGACTTACACCTCCAAATATTATTGCTATTGATTTTTTGTTCATTTCTACCTCTACCCTTTCTATTATTAGTTTTTATTTATCTATATACATTATATCAATGTCTACATTGCCATTTATTCCATCTATTCTTCCCGTATCACACATTTGCCAAAGAATATACTCTCCTTGATAATTAGTTTGACTTGTATAATGAGCTAACCAAGTATCATGATGAGTTGGATACCATATTTTCTCTAAATAACTTTTACTCCCATATAACATTCCTTTATAACCACTATTTGTTAAAGTGTCTAAAAATATATTTGCAGATTTATTTATTGTATAAAAACTCATACCTGCTGTGTTAAAAGAATTCCAACTTTCCCAATCAAATGCTATTGGTAAATCTATTTCATAATTTTTCAAATTTTCTTTTACCCACTCTGCTTGTTCTTTTGCCTGTTGAATGTTTTTTGCATATGAATAGAAATAAATACCTACTGGTAAATTTTCTGCTTTTGCCCCTTCAATATTTGCAATAAAATATGGATCTATTACATACTCTCCATCATAATCTGTTTGGTAACCCATTCTTATTATTGCAAACTCTATACCTGCATTCTTTACTTTCTGCCAGTCAATCTCTCCCTGCCATTTAGATACATCTATACCTATTTTTGTTTTTTCAGTTTTATAATTACTTAAAACATCATCCAAATATACTGGTTCTTTTGGAATTGTAGCTGTTGGCGATTGTTGAGGTTCTATAACGTTAAGTGTGAAATCTCTTTTTGTTTCATTTCCACTTGAATCTGTTACAATATATGTTAAATTATAACTACCAGAGGTATTAAAATCATATTCTCCTACTATTTTTCTTATTGGATTATCGTCAATGTCATCTCCACTTAATAATACATCTGTTAAATTTTTAGAATACCCTTTTTGTACTGTATATGAACTTCCACTAAAAATTTGTGGTGCTGTTACATCTATTGTATTTATATCAAAAGTCGCTGTCCTTTTCTTGTTCTTTATATTTATAAATTCGAAAGAAACTGGTATATTTCCTAATTTTTCCGTATCTATTTCATAATCGTCAAGTAATGTTCCATTAAGATTTTCTATAAAATCAGATACCTTCGCCTTTTTTCCAAATTCAATTGTTAGATTTTCTTTTAAAGTAACTGCCTCTGCATCTATTCTTTTATTTTCTTGTTCCTCCCTATACATCCATATAATTAATCCTACAGCAGAAATTATCATAACTATTATCAATACACATATAATAGTTAAAATTTTCTTCATACATAAACCTCCTATTCTCATTCATAGTATTATATCACTTATCTATTTCAATTTCTAGTAATTTATGATTTTTTTTATAATACTTCATAAATATTTAATATTACTAAAAAAATAATAAGGCAGACTCAAGTCTGCCTCACACATTATATTAATATTCTTAAAGTATTGAATATTGTAATTATTGTAGTTCCTACATCTGCAAATACGGCCTGCCACATGTTTGAAATACCAAATATTGAAAATATTAAAATTATTATTTTTATTGTTATTGCAAATATTAGATTTTGCTTTATAATCCTATTTGTTTTCCTAGAAATTTCTATGCCTTCCAATATCTTATTTATTTCATCAGTCATGAGTACTACATCAGATGCCTCTATAGCAGATGATGCACCAACTCCACCCATAGATATTCCTATATCTGCCCTTGCTAAAACTGGACTATCATTTATACCATCACCTACAAATGCAACTTTTTTTCCTTTTTCATTTTTATTTATTATTTTTTCTAATTCGTCAAATTTATCTTGTGGTAACATTTGTGCTTTTATTTCATCAATTCCTGCTATTTTTGCAACTTCTTGTGCTGACTCTTGTGTATCACCTGTAAACATCATTGACTTAATTCCCATTTTTCTTAACTTTAAAGTAACTTCTTTTACATTCTCTTTTACTTGATCTTCTAATATTATAGCACCTTTTGCAAAATCATCTATTGATAAATAAATAATTGTACCTGATGAATCAACTTCTTCTAATTTATTTTTTAAGTCTTCTTGAATAAATTTTTTATTACCAACTTTTATTTTTTTAGAATCCATTTCATATTCAATGCCTTTTCCAGAAACTTCTTTTAAGTTTCTCACTTCACATGTATCTATGTCAACTGAATATTTTTCTAGTATTGACTTTGCTAATGGGTGGTTTGAAAAGTTTTCCCCTATTGCCACATATTTTAATACATCATCTTTTGATAATTCACTATTTAGTGTATTAATATCAGAAACTTTAAACTTTCCTGTTGTAATCGTTCCTGTCTTATCAAATATTATGTGGTTTACATTCTTTAGACCATCCAAAAAGTCACTACCTTTTATTAAAATTCCCTTTTTAGATGCTTTGCCTATTCCAGAGAAATATGATAAAGGTACTGATATTGCAATAGAGCATGGACATGCAATTACTAAAAATGTTAAAGCTCTATAAATACTTTCTGAATAACTAATTTGTGGAACTACCACTGGCATAAATATTCCAACAATCACTGCTAATACTATTACAATAGGTGTATATATTTTTGCTAATTTTGTAACATAAGTCTCTGTCTTAGCTTTTTTATCTGTAGCTCGCTCAACTAATTCTAAAATTCTATTTACAGTTCCATTCTCGTAATTAGCTGTAACTTTAATCTCAATTAGTCCATCTTGATTAATACTTCCTGAAAGTACAGTACTATCTTTTTTTACTTCTTGTAATTTTGACTCTCCTGTTAATGCTGATGTATTTAAATAGGCATTTCCAGAAATAACAATACCATCTAGTGGTATTTCCTCTCCTTCTTTTACAATTATTATATCTCCAATTTTTACATTTTGTGGTTCAACTTGTTTAGTTTCTCCATTTTCAGCTTTTAAATTTGCATATTTAGGCTTTATATCCATTAAATCTTTAATAGATTTCCTTGACCTCGAAATTGCCTTTGTTTCTAATATTTTTCCTATTTCAAATAGGAGAATAACCATTAATCCTTCTAGCTTTTCCCCAACTATATATGCACCAATACATGAAACTACCATCAATAAATTTTCATCTATAATTTTTCCTTTTAATTGCTTTATTGCTTTTTTTAAGGTTCTATATAACAAAATACCATAGGCTCCAATTATAAAAGCATTAGATATTATTTCATTATGTATAATCCCTTGGAATCCAATTATCGCCAATATAATTCCAATTACTAGTCTCACTACCTCATAATCTTTATTTTCTTTTACTTTCTCTCCTATTTCTTTTATTTTACAGTCAGGTTCTACTTTAGCAGTTACTTTTCTTATCTCTTCTAAAGTATTTGCTAAATTTGATTCTAAAGTAATTTTTCCTGTTCCAAAATTTACTATGCAATTTTGAATCCCTTCAATTTCATTTATTGCTTCCTCAACTTCTTTAGCACATTGTGCACAATCTAAATCTATTATATCAAATCTATATTTCTTCAATGTGTTCACGACCTTTCATTAAGATTTCAATTACATGTTCATCATCTAGACTATAATAAACAATTTTTCCTTCTTTCCTGTATTTAACAAGTTTAGACTGTTTAAGTATTCTTAATTGGTGTGATATAGCACTTTGTGTGGTATTCGTAATAAATGCTATTTCTCCCACACATAATTCCTGTTCTTTAAGTGCACAAATTATTTTCATTCTTGTAGAATCTGCAAACATTTTAAAAAGTTCAGCTAACTCAAATATCTCATCATCCTCTGGAAGTGTTTTTTTAACATTTTCCACAGTATCAAGTCTGATAATATTTTGCTCTTGAATTTCTTCGTTTGTTTCTTTTCCCATATTTATATTTCCTTTCATTTTAACATATGAACAACTATTCATATATATTATATGATTTTTGCAGAAATATGTCAATATGTTTTATAGAATTTTTTTAATATAAAATGGGCACGGTACCCCGTGCCCCTATCATTAATATTTTATTTAAATTAATACATTCCACCCATTTCAGGATTTCCTGGTTGGTTGCCACCACAATTACATTTTGGTTCTTTTTTGTCTGTTACTAAACTTTCTGTTGTAAGTACCATTGAAGCAACACTGGCAGCATTTTGAAGTGCACTACGTGTTACCTTTGTAGGATCTACTATACCTGCTTTTTTCATATCTACATATTCCTCATTTGCAGCATCAAATCCTACACCTTCTGAACTTGTTTTTACTCCTTCTAATATAACTGCTGGTTCTAATCCTGCATTTCTTGCTATTTGTTTTACTGGTTCTTCAAGAGCTTTTAACACTATTTTTGCTCCTAGTTTTTCATCCTCATTCAATTCTTTTACAAGATTTTCTACCTTTGGAATAATATTTACATACGCTGTTCCTCCACCTGCAACTATTCCTTCTTCTACTGCTGCTTTTATTGCAGATAGTGCGTCTTCTACTCTTAATTTTTTATCTTTCATTTCAATTTCTGTTGCAGCACCTACTTCAATTACTGCTACTCCTCCAGCTATTTTTGCTAATCTTTCTTGATATTTTTCTTTATCGAAAGAACTCTTTGTTTCCTCCATTTGTGCTTTTATTTGTCTTATTCTTTCCTCTATTGCATTCTTATCTCCAGCACCATCAACAATTATTGTATTTTCCTTTTGAACTTTTATTTGTTTTGCTCTTCCTAATTGTTCAATAGTTGTATCTTTTAATTCTAATCCTAATTCAGAAGTTATAACTTCTCCACCTGTTAAGATTGCAATATCTTGTAGCATTTCTTTTCTTCTATCCCCATATCCTGGTGCTTTAACTGCTACTACATTTAATACTCCTCTTAATTTGTTTAATATTAATGTAGATAAAGCCTCCCCTTCAATATCATCAGCTATAATTACTAGTTTTCCTGATTGTTGCATTAAAGATTCTAATAATGGTAATATTTCTTGTATATTTTCAATCTTCTTATCTGTTATTAATATATATGGATTTTCAACTATAGCTTCCATTTTCTCTGTGTCTGTAACCATGTATGGAGAAACATATCCTTTGTCAAACTGCATTCCTTCAACAACAACTACATCTGTTTCTGAAGTCTTTGATTCTTCAATAGTTATTACTCCATCTTTAGAAACTTTTTCCATAGCATCTGCTATTAGCTCTCCAACTTCTTTATTGTCTGCTGAAATACTTGCTACTCTAGCAATATCATCTCTTCCATTTACAGGAGAACTTATTTCTTTTATAGCTTCAACTGCAACATTTACTGCCTTATCTATACCTCTTTTAATTGCCATAGGATCTCCTCCAGCAGCTACATTCTTTACACCTTCTTTAATCATACTTTGTGCTAAAACTGTTGCTGTTGTAGTGCCATCTCCTGCTACATCATTTGTTTTAGTTGAGACTTCCTTTACAAGTCTTGCACCCATATTCTCAAAAGCATCATCAAGTTCTATATCTTTAGCTATTGTTACACCATCATTAGTGATAAGTGGTGCACCAAAACTTTTGTCTAATACAACATTTCTTCCTTTTGGTCCTAATGTTACTTTTACAGTATCTGCAAGTTTATTTACTCCTTCTAATAATTTTTTTCTGGCATCTTCACCATATATAATTTCTTTTGCCATTATAATTACCTCCTAATTTTTATTTTTTTCGAAGATTGGGCAAGCAATGCTTGCCATTATATCTTTATAAAAATATCATACATTTTATTCTACTATTGCTAAAATATCGCTCTGTTTTAATATTATATATTCTGTTCCTTCATATTTAACTTCTGTACCTGCATATTTACTTGCTATAACTTTATCTCCTTTTTTTAAAAACATCTTTACCTCTTTACCGTCAACTTCACCTCCAGGTCCTACTTCAATTACTTCTGCAATTTGTGGTTTTTCTTTTGCATTTGCAGATAATATTATTCCACTTTTGGTTGTTTCTTCTGTTTCCTCCATTTTAATTAGTACTCTGTCTAATATTGGTTTAATCATTTCAAATTCCTCCTTTTTGAATGCTTCTAATTATATAATTATCTATATGATTTAATTATATATTTTATAATTGTTGGCACTCTTTTTGATTGACTGCTAATATATTATAACAAAAATTAGCACTTGTCAATACCAAGTGCTAATTTTTTGTATAATTTATTTTTTCTTACTATTTTATATCTTTATAATCCCTGTACTTTCTATATATAATTAATAATACTAATGTTATTATTACAATACTGATAGCTATTATAATGCTTTCTCCTGTTTGTGGTAATTTACCATTTAATTTAGTATCATCTACTACTTTAACTTCTGCTAATTGAATTTTTGGACTACTTGTTAATGTTACTGTATAATCTTTTAAACCTGTATCTTTATATGTTAATACTACTTTTTCATTTGTTGCTATTGTTTTATTTAATAATTTTGCATTTTGCATATCTTTAATCTTTAATTTATATCTTAATGTTGCTATTCCTTCACCTTTTAATGTATCTATATTCCATGTTATTGTCTTGGTTTCTGGATCAATTTCTTCTGATGATGTTCCTACACTTGGATTTCCTACATAAGAAAATTCAAAATTATCTATTATGTCCTCTGGAAAATAGTCAACTACTTTTACTGTATTTATTGGATTTTGTACTTTTTCCATTACATTACTAAATACATCATTATTAACAACATTTTCTATATCAACATCTGATATATTATAAAAATAACCAGAAGTAGGCTTTTCTTTAGTTCCGAATATCCCTTCAACTCTTTCTAAATCATCCGAATCTTCTTCTCCATCAGCTATACCTGACATTAAAGAAATTAGCGTAACTTTATTACCTATATTTTCAATATATTTTTTAGTATTGCTATCAACAGATTCTTCTGAAGCCCAATCATTATAAGATTCTGTATATTCTGTTGGAACGCCATCAGTTAATAGAATTATAATTTTATTATTATTCTCTGATGAAAAATTCTCATATGCTTTTTTTAAACCAGCATAAATATTAGTTCCAGCTTCAGTATCCATTGAGTTATATTGTGAAATAGCATTAGTTACTGAATTTTTATTATCCGTCAAAGCACACATTAAATTAGCAGCATTCGGTTGATTATATTCTTTTCCTGTATCCTCTAGTGTTCCGAGACAGTTTTGATGCAAATCTAACAATTCCAACTTTTACATTTGATGTACTATCATAAATCTTATTTATTAGACTTGTTGCAGAATTACCTATAATTGATTTTCTTGTTGTAGTTTCAGTAGCTTTATGTTCCATACTAATTGAATTATCTAAAACTAAAAAAATCTCTGTACTTTTTACTACATCACTTTCTTTTTTAGTATTAGACAATTTTAATTCTATGGTTACTTCTCCCGCATCTGGATTCGAATTTACTATTGTTTTTGATATATAACCTTGATCATTCTCTAAATACTTTGTCTCACTAGCTTGTTCTATTGTTTTTAAACTCGTTTTCAATTCCGTTGCCATTGCATTTGTACATATTCCCATTATTAATATAAATGAAATTAAACCTGTTAAATATTTTTTTATCATCTGCATCTCTCCCATTTTTTATCTAATTGTATTTTACTTTTTTATACACCATTCTACATTATTTATATCATTTTGAAATTTTATTGTCAATTTAAAAGTTAATTTTTACTAAAATGTAATATATACGTAATTATTTCGTAAAAAATATTTTTTTATACGCTATATATATTAATTTATAAGTATTAATATTGTCTTCCCCATACTACCATTGTAGTTGCATTTTTTCCACAACATACACATTTATTTCCTATCTTTTCTTGTTTAAATGGTATACATCTTGAATGTGCTCCAGTCAATTCTTTTATTTTATCTTCACAAGCTGTATCTCCACACCACATGGTTTTTATATATCCCTGTTTTTCTTCTAAATTTTTAACGAATTCATCCAAGTTTGTTGCTGTCGTTGTTCTTTCTTCTCTTATTTTCTCACATTGAGCATACATATTTTTTTGAATATCTTCTAATAATTCTTTCAATTTATTATTTACTTCATCTAAACTTACTGTTTGCTTCTCTAAAGTATCACGTCTTACCATTACACACACATTATTTTCAATATCGCGTGGTCCTAATTCTATTCTTACTGGAACGCCTCTTAATTCCCAATCATTAAATTTATATCCTGGAGTATAATTATCTCTTAAATCCACTTCTGCTCTAAATTCGTCTCTTAATTTTTCATATACTTCTGTAGCTTTTTCTTTTACTCCATCTTTATTCATCATAACTGGAACTACAACAACTTGTATTGGTGCAACTCTTGGTGGAAGTTTAAGTCCACGATTATCTCCATGAGCCATAATAACAGCTCCAATTAATCTTGTACTTATCCCCCATGAAGTTTGGTATGCATATTCTTCTTTTCCATATCTGTTTTGGAATTTTACATCAAATGGTTTTGTAAAGTTTTGTCCAAAATAATGTGAAGTTCCCGCTTGAATAGCTCTTCCATCATGCATTAATGTTTCTACTGTATATGTAGCTTCTGCACCAGCAAATTTTTCTTTTTCTGTTTTTCTTCCTTTTAATACAGGAATAGCAAGTAAGTTTTCAATTACATCTGCATAGATTTCCAACATTTGAAGAGTTCTATTTTCAGCTTCTTCTTTTGTTTCATGTATAGTATGCCCTTCCTGCCATAAAAACTCTCTAGAGCGAAGGAATGGTTTTGTTTCCTTTTCCCACCTCAACACATTACACCATTGATTATATACAAATGGCAAATCTCTCCAAGAGCTTAACCACTTAGCATATAAATCACAAAACATTGTTTCAGAAGTTGGTCTAATACATAATTTTTCATCTAGATTTTTTCCACCAGCTTCTGTAACCATAGCTACTTCTGGTGCAAATCCTTCAACATGCTCCTTTTCTCTTTGTAATAAACTTTCTGGAATTAAAACTGGAAAATATACATTCTTTACTCCATTTTTCTTAAATAACTCATCTGCATACTTTTGTATATTTTCCCAAATAGCATATCCATATGGTTTTATAGCTATACAACCTTTAGTTCCTGTATAATCTGCCAAATCTGCTTTTAATACTATGTCTGTATACCATTTAGCAAAATCTTCTTCTATATTTGTTACTTCCTTTACAAAATTTTTATCTTCATTACTCATTACTATTATCTTTCTCCTCTCTTTGCTCACTATCTATTAACAAATCATCTATAACAATTTGCTGATTTTCATCTACTTTATATTTGGGGAGTTCAGGTAATTCCTCTAAACTAGCATATCCAAACATTTTTAAAAATTCATCAGTTGTTCTATATGACATTGGTTTACCCAAAATATCAATTTTACCTGCTTCCTCTATCAGGTTATATTCTAATAATTTATATATAACAGCATCTGAAGATACTCCTCTTATAGCTTCTATTTCTGCTCTTGTTATTCGGGGATTATATGCTATTATTGCTAAAGCTTCTAATGCAGCCTGCGAAAGCTTCGGTTTATTTCTTTTATCTATTACTGGATAAATATATTCATAGTACTCTTTTTTAGTGCACATTTGATATCCATCATTGACTCTAATAATTTCTATTCCTCGTGAAATATCTCTATATTCTTTGTTCATATCATTAATTAATTCTACAATATCTTTTTCATTAATTTCTACCGCCAGTTCTAGCTCCTTAATTGTAACAACTCTTCCTGCACAGAATAAAATAGCTTCAATAATACCTCTTATTTTATCTATTTCCATAGCAATTAATCCCTTTCTGAGTTATGAAACTATCTAAAAATGCCTTTTATTCTCTCCCATATACCTACTTTATTCTTTACGGTCAACTTATCATTTTTTTTATTATTTTTAGATATTGTTTCATCCGGCACTCTATCTTTTTTATTATTTATATTCTTTTCAATTTCTTTTATAATATAAGCATTCCTATAGCCTATTTCATCTTCTGCTTTTAATTCTTTAATAAGTTTATTAATATCTCCATCCAATTGTTGTAATTTATCCTTATAATAAAAATCATTGCTATATGGATTATACTTATCTTCAGATATGGGTTTTTCGTTGATTGTGTCTACTTCTTCTATAATACTAGTATTAGGTAGATTAGGATTATTCATTGCAATTTCTATCATATTGATTAATTTACTTACTTTTTCAATGTATATATTAGTTTTCACTTGATTTTTAACAGAAATATCTTTCTCTGAATACGAATTTATTCTTTTACATAGTTCCTCTATTTTCACATATATCTCATTAGCCATCTCTTGTTCTCCTTCATTTAATTATTTAATTTTAATAAAGTTTCTTCTAGCTTTTTTTTACATTTCTCTAAAGTATTTTTATCTGCATTCTTTATATCATTTTCATTAAATCTAATATTATAGTCCTCGAATATAACTTCCTCCACAGGTTATCACCTTTCTTTCTTATTTCTATTAGATAATACTATATTTTACAAAATTTTTCAATAGTTTTGTCAAATAAAAACAAATCTGAATATAATAAAAAGGACACTATAAAAGTGTCCTTACTTATATAAATAAATTTTATTAAACATTATATTCCTTTACTTTTTTAAATGCATATATTCCACCTGCTGCACAAATTACCATTAATCCGATAATTACATTTTCATTTGCACCTGTTTTTGGTAATTTATTAGTATTTGTATTAGTGGTTGGTGTATTTGTCGTTGGTGTATTTGTCGTTGGCGTGTTTGTTGTTGGTGTGTTGGTCGTTGGTGTATTTGTTGTTGGTAAACCACTTGTACCTCCATTTTCATCAGTTATTTGATTTCCTTCTAGTATTTCTTGTATACTACTTGCTGATACAGCAACACTAAATACCTTTACCATTATTAATCCTATAATTAATAATAAAACTAAAATTTTTGTTATCCTACTTTTCATCATTTTTTATTCTCCTTCTTTATTATTATATAACACTCATTTTATTTTATACTATATTTTGAGTTTATTTGCAATAGTTTTTTGAAAACTTTTTAATTTTCTTAAAAATGTCGGCCTATTTTTTCATTTTTAGTGACAATATTTTGATTTTTAGGTTTAAAAATATCATATTCGTCATCATCCATTAGAATATCATCTGTTGACTCTTCGATTTCCTTACTCAATTTATATGAAACAATTATATATCTAATTGAAATTAGAGCTAATGCAACAACTAATACAATTAGTATTATTTCTTTTGAGTTAAATGTTATTTTATTTTCATCGTTATCATTATTTTCATCTTCTGTTGTAATTCCCATTATTTCATCTTGTATTGTATTATACAAATCTACAATGTATTCAGCTTTCTCTTCACCCAGAGTAACTGTAATTCTTATTATGTTATCGCCTTCCTTTAAATCTGTAGCTCCTTCTATATTAATTTGAGCATCAGGTTTACTTGCAGTTGCATCGATCTCAAGCTCCTTCATGTTTTCAACATTTGCAACATAAGTATATACTTCGGGATTAAATTCTGGTTCTAATTCGACGTTTTTAATAATTAATGATGTTAAAGTTAGCTTCGTTTCCTCCGGAGTTGGTACATCTCCTTCTATTACATTTGGTACATTTGATTCTTCTTCTAGTCTTATAATATTTACACTATATGTTTTCTTTGTTCCATTTTCAGCAGTTACCGTAATTGCAAATTTATTTGTTTGTCCTGCCACCAAAGATTTTGTTCCTGTTCCACTTATAGTTGCTTTGCTATTGTTTTTTGTTGCACTTATTTTTATAGAACTTACTGTGGCACCTGCTGTATACGATATTGTATCTTTCAGAGATGATCCTGAATAAGTTTTAGATCCAATAGTTATAGACTTCAGCGTTGCATCACCTGATTTTGTTGTCGTTGTGGGTGGCTGCGTTGTATTTGGTGGTTGAGTAGTAGTATTATTACTATCTTTTACAGTTATTGTAACTGACTTTGCACCTGTTATTTTATTATAACTTTCATCAGAAACATCTACTGGCGTTACTGTTATTGTTGCCGTTCCAGCTGTTTTTGCAGTTAAAGTAATTTTTTCACTACCATCTATAAACGTTGATGATTTACTAACAGCTACAACATTTGAATTAGATGACGCTATACTGAATTGTCCAGCACAACTTGAAGTTGTTATAGTAAGAGTAGCTGTTTGCCCTATTGTTAATGATGATGAAGACGCACTTACTGAAAAACTTCCTGCAGCTTTTACATTAGAAAATATTGTTGTAATAAGCATTAATAATATAACTAGTGCTAAAATTTTTTTTGTTTTCTTCATTAGTTTTTCCTCCTTATATTATAATATTTCTGTTCCCATTATATGGTTTTTTATTTTCATATAATCTCTTGAATCTATTATATCATCTACATATGTATTTGCTGCCTTTATTCCTTCTATATTCAATATACTTGTTGCCATTATATGATTTTTTATTTTCATATAATCTCTTGAATCTATTATTCCATCTGTGTAGACATCTCCTAAAACAATTACTTTATATGTCTTATTATCCATAGTAAATATATATCCTGTTTGAATAATTTCATTTGTGCCTACTTGCGTCTTATCATTTTTTGTTACTGAATATTGTGTTACATTAAGTGCACTTGCAATTTGCGATACTGTTTTATTTGGAGAAATGATTAGATATTCTCCATCAATTCTAACATTTTTTGTAGATGTGTTATTATTATTACATGGAAGTAAGTATTTATTTGCTACATATCCTATATTTCCATTTGATAATTGTATCCTTGCCCATTTTAAATCATTAGCTGTTGCTGAATTCCATTCTAATAATGTAACTACTTCATTTTTAGATAAAGTTGCTAGAATACTAGCTGAAGTAGAAGGCGTTGCTCTTAATCTCACGCCTGTACCATTTACGTAATATGACGTTGATAACTTCTCATCAATCGTAGTAGGTAAATTGTTAACATTAGGCATATTTTCAAAAACTGGTATTATAAAGTTTAATGGTGATGTTAACAAATTATTTGTAGTGTATGTATTAAATAAACTTTTCGCTTGACTTGATGGATCTTGAATATTTGTCATGTATTGATGACTGAACAATTGTGATGGCTCGTTACCTACAACATCCCATTTATAAAAGTATGCTGTATTTTGCCCTGCATTTGTGTATGAATTTGCCATTAGCTTTGCTCCTTCTACAATAGCTATATATGGGTTTGTCCATCCTTTATTTTTTGCATACTCTAGTCCGTTTGCTATTGCATCTCCCTGATCATATGCTCCATAATTAAAGAAATTATAATATCCTTCATATATTGTTCCGTTTTTTGCGACATAATATCCAGATACTGAATTACTTCCATTATTTCCCACTTCTTGTCTTATCTTTATTGCTATACTATATGGACTCATTTTACTTTCTCTTGCTGCTTCCATTATTATTTGTGAATATGGCATTGTAACTTCTTGCCCATTCAAGTTAAATGTTATACTCTTATTCATAAAAGTTGATGCTATAATTCCTTGAACACCTTGTTCTGTCTGTGAACTTGAATTATATGTCATTTCTAAAAATTGAAATATCCCTGATTCTGTTAAAAAATTTCTTGGATCAGAATAATATTGTAAAATAGCTCTTGAAGCACATGCATATCCACTAGCGACTTGATTACAAGTATCTTTCCAAAGAGAATTAGACGATTTTATTACCGTGTTTCTTAAATGTAAAGAAGTTTCTTGTTTAATAAATTCATCCCATGATATTCCTGTATAATATGCTGTGAAAGTCCAGCTAGAATGCAATGATTGTAGTTCTTTTAATTTCGCTTGATAAGTTTCTGGAAAATTCGATATTCCGTTTTTGGTAGTTTGCGTATATGTACTTGCTTTTACATTATTAGGTATAGATATTAGTTCTATTGTTAGTATTATACAAATTAATATTATTAATACGCTTTTTTTCCCTCGTGTCATTTTAAAATGCATACCTCCTTGTATATTAGATTCTTTTCTAGATTTGTTTTTCGACATAATATACAATTAATTTCTATATTCTATCCTAGTATAACATTTATTAACTTTTATAGTCAATGGAAATTTTTAAATGTAACATAAATGTAATGAAAAAGACACATTAATTCAAAATTTGAAATGTGTCTTTTACAAATTTATACATTATTTAATTCCTTAACAATGTTTTCAACGTCCTTTCGCTCTTCATCTGAAATTTCCTCATTTTCTTCTTCCTCAAGCCATTTAATTAAGTTTAGACTTGCTGAATCCATCAGCATTGGATGTTTTGGCATTACCCTAAATGTATATCCATAGTCTCCTCCTGTTTTTAGCTCTATTTCTCCAGTATATAGATTTTCTTCTTTTATATCTCTTACCATAGGACTAACATTTATATCTTCAAAACTGCCATCTGGCATTATTTTAGCCGTGTATACTTCTACTGATACAGTATCAGGACTTATATTAGGTAATTGTACTTTGCAACTAACATTTATCTTGTTTCCTGCATCTATTGAAATGTCTTTTACATTATTACTTTGTGTTATTTTAATTTTCTTCCATTCATTTCTTGCATTCATTTTCCATTCACTATAGCCTATTACATTTTCTAAATCTCTATAATATTTATTATGAAGATTACACAAAGGTAAATATAATCTTTCTGTATATTCTGCGACCATTCTTGCAGTACTATACATTCCTCCAGTAGATATGATAGAATTCTTCATCATTTGTATCCATTCATCAGAAAATTCTTCATCAGCCTCTTTATTATAATACATTGGTATAATCTTATTCTCTAAAGTATTATAAATACTTTGGCAATCTGCATTATCTTGAATGTCATATGATTCATATTCATCATTAGTTCCTATTATCCAACCATTTTTCTTATTATAGCCTTCTACCCACCAGCCATCTAATATACTAAAATTAACCACTCCATTTACTGATGCTTTCTGTCCACTTGTTCCTGATGCCTCCATTGGTCTTCTTGGGTTATTTAACCAGACATCTACACCACTGACTAAATATCTCGCCATTTCAATATCATAATCTTCTAAAAGGAATATTTTTCCCTTGAATTGTGGTTTCATTGATATTTCATGTATTTGTCTAATTAGTTCTTGACCCTCAACATCTCTTGGATGTGCTTTTCCTGCAAAAATTAGTTGTACAGGTCTATCCTGATTATTTAAAATTTCCGTAATTCTTTCTAAATCTCTAAAAATTAATGTTGCTCTTTTGTATGTAGCGAATCTTCTAGCAAATCCTATTGTTAATGCATTAGGATTAAGCTTTGAAGTTATTTCCATTATTTGATCATATGGTGTACCATTTCTCCTTAATCTCGTAGTCACATTTTCTTTTACTAATTTTAATAGTTTTTCTTTTCTTGACATATGTGCAGACCATAATTCTGAATTTGGTATATTTTGAACATTTTTCCATGTATCTTCTTCGTGTATTTTGTCTTGCCAATATGGTATTAAATATTGATTGTATAATTCTTTTAATCTTGGTGCTAGCCATGAGCATGTATGTATACCATTTGTAACATATGTTATTGGCGATTCTTTTGATGCAATATCTGGCCAACATTCTGTAAATAATTCTTTAGATACTTCTCCATGAAGTTTACTTACTCCATTTCTCTTACCAGCTATTTTTAGTGCTAAAATTCCCATATTAAATCCACTTTCAGTTGGTTGATCTGGAGCCACTCCTAGTCTCATAAATAGTTCTCTATCAATTCCTAATAAGGTCCAATAGTTTTTAAAATACTTATCCATTAAATCTATAGTAAAAATATCGTTTCCCGCTGGAACTGGAGTATGTGTTGTAAAAACAGTTTGCGATGTAACAATATCTTTTGCAATTCTAAATGCAACTTTCTTTTCTTCAACTAATTGTCTCATTAATTCTAATAATAGAAAAGCTGAATGACCTTCGTTCATATGATAAACAGTTGGTTGAAGACCTAATTCTTTTATTAATCTAGTTCCTGCCATTCCTAAAACAATCTCTTGTTTTATCCTCATTTCTTGGTCTCCACCATATAATCTCTTTGTTATTTCTTTTAAGTCTTCATCAGCATTTTCAATAATATCGGAATCCATTAAATATAATTTAACCCTTCCTACATTTATCTGCCATACTTTTAAATATACTCTTCTTCTTTGTATTTTTTCCGAAATAATTAAATCATTTCCACTCTCATCTTTAACTGGCAGTATTGGCAAGTTTTCAAAATCTATGTCAGTATAAACTGATTCTTGCCTACCTTCTGCATTTATTACTTGATGGAAATATCCATTTTTATATAATAAACCCACTCCTACTAGAGGTAGTCCTAAATCACTTGCCGCCTTTAAATGATCTCCTGATAATATACCAAGTCCTCCAGAATATATTGGTAAAATCTGATCTAATCCATATTCAGCTGAAAAATAGGCTATTAAATCATTTTTGTTTTCAGGATATTTTTTATTGAACCATGTAGATTTACTATTCATATAATTATCAAAGTCTTCTACAATCTTATCATACTCTTGTAAAAATTTTTCATCCTTAGCATATTGCTCTATTTTATCTTGGGATACATTCTTTAAAAATTTAACTGGATTTTTTCCAATTTGTTCCCATAAATCAATATCAATTTCCTTAAATAATCTCAAGAAATCCGTATTCCATGCCCACCAAAGATTATATGTCATTTCTGTTAATCTGTTAATCCTTTTAGGTAATTGAGGATTAACTGTAATTCTATTAAACATATACATATAATTATGTACCTCCTTTGTTTTTTCAAAGTCATTTGTTCTAATATATTTATTATCTATTAAAATAGTGAAAATGTCAATTGATTTTTTAGAATTATTTTCATAATTTTGCTGTATACTATACAATATAAAAAAGAAAGGGATTTTACATCTCTTTCTTTCGTATAAAATACTACTCTTCATTGGCTAATTTATTCTCGTTAATTATTTATTTTACAGAAATATGTATATTATCTAAACTTGCTCCTAATTCTCTTGATACGATATTTTGAATTTGAGCAATTTCTTCCGATGATAAGTTATCTTTTCCTATTATTACACTAATACTTGTATCATTTACAAATATTATGGATTTATCAAATCCTTTTGCTAATAATAAGTTTTCTGATATCATAATTGCATTTTGAATTTGACTAATTCTTGATATTTCTTGAGTTGCAACAGCCTTTTGTTCCTCTGATACATTAGGATTTTCTATTATTGCTTGGTAATTTTCTATTGTTTGTGAGTACATATTGGTTCTTTCTAATTTCGTAGATACAAAGTACTCATCAGTATCTGCTGTGCTTTCTTTAGATTCATTATTTTCATTAAAAACATCCTTTACTTCCTCATCCATTTGATTATCACTTACTAGTTTTGCATCTCCTAGTTTTGCAATCTCATCATCGGTTTGCGAAATATCTTGATTTTCTACAACTTCTGCACTTACCTCTTGAGACTTATTTCTACCGATATAATCTAAATATCCTGCTGTTACTAACATTAATGCTATAACTAAAATTGTCAATTCATTTTTATTAATTATTTTCATAAACTAATATTCCTCCTTCTATATATTAATTTAATTTTTTATATTTACCTTTGAACATCTTGATTCATTTCAAAAACCTGAACTTTGTATGTAGCTAATCCTGTAATAGCCTCTACAGCTGACACTATATTACTTTTTACTGTAGCATTAGATGCACCTTCTGCAATTACTATTGCGCCTCTTACTATCGGATTAATAATAGTTTTCGTTTCTATCTCTGTTCCTCCTGAATAAATTATTTCAGATGTCTTATCGTTTTCTTCAACTATTCTGGTACCACCATCTGAATCCGTTTCTTGTGTTGATGATGTTTTTGAACTTTCATTTTGCATAGGTACTATTTCGCTTCCTTTTGAATATGTAATCATTACGCTTACTTTTCCAACTCCTTCCATTTTAGACAATATTTCCTCCAATTTTATTTCTAATTCATCTTCTGTATTGCTATTATCATCACTTACATATTCTGCTAATTTCTTATAACTTAAACTTTCTTCCTCGGATTTATTATTTTTTTTGTTTGAATCTCCACTAAAAATTGTATTTATTGCAATTAATGTTACTATTAAAATTATTATCAATACAATTAAGCTCTCTATCTTTTTTTTATCTGGTTTTCCTTGACATTTTGTTTTTATCATTTGCATTTTTTCTTTTAACATTTAGCTCTCCTCCTTACTTTATTGAAATACTCTGGTTCGCTATGCCATATTCTTCGCTTATAAACTCTCTTATTGTAAGTTTATCACTTTCAGTTAGTTTACTTTTTCCTTCTGAATTTGATGTATTGTCCGAACCTATTGTAACTTTATTGATTATTATTTGGTTTTCTTGCTTTTGTTCCTTCTTTTCTGCTTTATCTGATAAACTAATTTCTATTTCTGTAATTTCTCCATATTGTTTACTATCTTCTCTTAAATCGACTTTCATTTTTATATTACTTACTATAAAGCCTTTTTCTCTTAATTTATTTTCAATATCTTGTTTTAAATTTAATTTGTAAGTTTCTTCAAAACTATCATTTTCTATTTTTTCCACACTACTCTCTAAACCTTGATATATCTCGCTGTTTATAAAATAATTTTCATAGTCAATATTAGAAAAATCTAACTTTTTTCCACTAATTAAGTTCAAACCAGGAGCAATAATTGCATATACAACGTATATCCCTATTACTGTCTTTATATATTTTGTACTTTTACTATCAGGAGATAATATCATTTCCAGTATAATTGCAATTACTACACTTACTATTACTTGACGTGCCCATGAACTAATATATGTAATCACTATATTTCTCCCTTCTCTAAATACTAGAAATTTTAATTACTATTGTTACGCCAATTATTAACATAACTGAAATCGAACATACCATTGCCAATAATACTTTAAATGTATCCCTCATTTGTTCTATAATATCTATTATTTTTTTGTCTGCTATTGGTTGAGATACAGCTGACAGTACATGATATAATAGTGTAAGAACAGCTAATCTAATTATTGGCATTGCACATATTCCTATTATCACAATAACTCCTATTATTCCTACTGCATTCTTTAATATTACTCCACTTCCTAATACAACTTCTGTTGTATCACTTAAAATTTTTCCAACTACTGGAACCGCACTTGAAACAATAGCTTTTGTTGTTTTGGTAGTAATTCCATCAACATGTCCTGTTAAACTACTTTCTAAAGACAGTACTCCGGTAAATATTGTTAATGCTATTCCTAATATCCATACCACGCTAGATTTGAATGTTTTTGCAAGTTTATCTATTTGAACTTTATCAGAAATCTTTGATATTATTCCTAAAGATGTCCCAATAAGTACCATTGGTAATAAGAATGTTGAAATAAAATTTCCTATAAAAGTAATCATTATTAGTAAAATTGGTTGTACTGCACTTGCAGTAACTATATTTCCTGTTATCATTATTAATGCCAATAATAATGGAACTAAAGAATATGAAAATCCCACTAAATCCTGAATAGTATTTTTTATACTAGAAATTATTCCTGAAAAGTTTGTCATTATTAAAGTCACAATTAGTATATATTGAACAAAATATGTAATTTGACTTATCCCACCATTATCTAATCCATCACTTATACTTTTTAAAATACTATGTACAACTATGATTATAATTATACTTCCTACCATCGTGATTTGAGCTTTTAGTTCTATCCCTAAAAGATCAAATAGTCTTTTGGCAATGCTTGTTCCATTTAGTTCACCACTCATTGCAGAATTTAGAACTTCTGAAAAATTCATATCATCAAAAATATCTTCCGTATATTTTTGTGCTTCAGATATAAAGGATGAAATATCTAATATTTCTTGAGTAGATTCTAAAATGTCCTCACTTGCTAAAGAGTTATATGGAATTATAAATATTAAAATTGCCATTATTAACAAAATTCTTTTTAGCTTCATTTATTTCTCCTTTATGGTAAAACATGAACAATAGTTTCAAGCAATGCTGATATTATAGGTATTGACATAGATATAATTATTACTTTTCCACCCAAATCTACTTTTGAAGCAATAGCACTTTCTCCTGAATCTTTGCATATACTAACTGCAAATTCAGTTAAAAAAGCTATTCCTGTAATTTTAATCAATACTGTTAAGAATCCATTGGTATCACTAACTTTGTTTGATAATTCTGTTAATAGTTGTATTATTCCACTCAATCTTGTCATGACAAGTCCTAGAATAATAGCTCCTGCACAAATCGATACATATAAAGTAAATTCAGGTTTATATTGTTTTAAAATAATGACTATAATTACCGATATCAACCCAATTCCAATAATCTTAATAATATCCATTTTACTCTCATTCCTTTACAAGGCACAAATCAGTTTTTATGAATTGTTATAAATTAAATAATGTCCTAACACTATCAAATAATGTACTTATTTCTTTTATTACAATACTTAATACAATAACTAGTCCTGCCAAAGTAGTCATCATAGCTTGATCTTCTCTTCCTGCTCTTACTAATACTTGATGTAATACCGCAACTAGAATTCCTATTGCAGCAATTTTGAATAACAAATCAATGCTCATTTAAACATCCTCCAATTTTATATTAGAATTATTACTAGTCCCACTCCTGTCAGTACTCCTAAAGTCTTATATAATTTCTTATTTTTATTCTCTTCTGCTTGTGATTCCTGAATTTGATTTTCCAAAAAACCCAATGTTAATTTTACTTTACCCAGTTGCCCTTGTAAGTCGGTTTGTCCTAATATTTTTCCGAAAATCTTTTATTATATCTAAATCTTTATTATTTAAATTTGTCTGTGATATGTCTAAAGAATACTCCCATGCATCTTTTGCAGAAATATCATTCATTTTTACCGCTGCTATTTTGAAAATACTACCAATCTCTCGTTTTACATTATTAGATATTTCTATAAATATATCTGCCAAAGGTTCATAAGTATATTCTATTTTTGCTTGGAAAAAATTTAATGCCTTCTTTACTTCATAAAGTTGAATGGTTCTATTTCTATATTTATTAGAAATCATTATTCCTATAAAAGTCGAGCTACCAAATATTAAGCATAATATAATGCCTTTTATAATTACCATATAGATTTCCCCTTTCTAAAAATATTATATTCATTGCTTGTACTTTTTAGAACTATCCTTTTCAAACTTATCTAAATAATATATATTTTTTACTCTTCCTTTTTTAGCTTTGTCTAGAAAAATTATTAGCTCAAATATGTTTAAATCAATTAGTTTCTTTAAATATAAATTCATATTTATATCTTCCATACTTTCTCCGTGTGCTGTAAATATTCCTTTTACTCCACATGAGGTAGCATAATTAATGGCATTAATATCTTCTAAATTTCCTATTTCATCTGCTACTATTATTTGAGGAGCCATAGATCTTATTAACATTTCCATCCCTATCCATTTTGGTACGTTGTCTAAAATATCTGTTCTAATTCCAACATCATTTTGAGGAATTCCTTTGTACATTGCAGCAATTTCTCCTCTTTCATCAGCAACACCTACTGTTTTACCTTTAAAATTTATATAATCAATTCCATAACTAAGTTGCCTTATTAAATCTCTTAATACTGTTGTTTTTCCTGCGCCTGGTGGTGAAACTATTAACGTTGTAAATATATCATTATTATCGATATCAATTATATGTTTTATAACTTCATTTCCTGCTCCAATTCTTTGTTTAGCTATTCTAAAATTCAAACTATATATATATGAAATGTTTATCACTTTATCATTTTCAATTACGCAATTTCCTGTGATTCCAACTCTATGTCCTCCTTTTATAGTAATATATCCATGGTTAATTTCATTCTGATAAGCATAAACTGAATTTTCACATACATATTGTAAAATCTCTCTTGTATCTTCGTTAGTAATCTTATATTGTATTATTTCTTCTCTGTTATTAAATAGTAAAATTATGGGACAATTTACTCTTATTCTTATTTCCTCTAATTCGTCGTACTCTTGTCCCATTTTATTACCTATTTTTTCTCTTATCCTTGAAGGAAAATATCGTAAAATCTCCATTTTGTCACCTATTTTTTTAATTTTATGTACTGTTTAAAAACTTCTCATACCTTCTACACTATAGTATATAAAAACAGCATATACATATTCCTTATAATATGTATATGCTGTTTTCTATATTTTAGAACTCCCACTTTGGAACATATTCTTCTTCATGTTCTCCTAGTTCTTGAATGTACCCATTTTTTAGATCTAATTTATATAGATATTTTTCAATATCATAATATTCTTCTTTAGTTAGTTTTCGATTTAAATCACTTTGCATAGCCTTATATGTTGGAAAATATTGTGCCATGATGCTGACATTTACTTTATTTCCTAAATGTAACTGAAGCCATTTTAATACCCTTTTAGAATTCTCAATATGATTTGGCAATACTAAATGTCTAACTATAACACCTTTTTTTATAATTCCATTTTTATCAAATTTTGGAACTCCCACTTGTCTATACATTTCTTTTATGGCAGTTGTTGCTATTTCAAAATAATTATTTACTTTTGAATATTTTTCTCCTAGTTCATCATAATAATATTTCAAGTCAGGTAAATACACATCTATATATCCATCTAGTTTTCTTATTGTATCTACATTCTCATATCCATTAGAATTATAAATAATTGGAATTTTTAAACCTCTTGTCTTTGCTATTTTTATTGCTTCTATTATTTGATAAACATAAATTGTCGGAGATACTAGATTAATATTATTTGCATTGTTTTCTTGTTGCTTAATAAATATATTGGCCAGTTCATCAATAGTAATTTCTTTTCCTCTTCCTTCTTGACTAATTTCATAATTTTGGCAAAATATACAATTCAAATTACAATTAGAAAAAAATACAGTGCCAGAACCATTTTTTCCGCTGATACAAGGTTCTTCAAACTTATGCAAAGAATATAATGCAATCTTTACTTTATCCGTTGCCTTACATCTACCTAATTTTTCCTTTCTATTAATATTACATTTATGTGGACATGTGTTACAATTTTCTAATTCTTCTAACATTTTATATTTCCCTTCTAAAACAAATATAGGGGCTATATGCCCCTATAAAATATTAATTTTGTGAATAAGGTAATAAAGCAATTTGTCTACATCTCTTAACTGCTAATGTTATATCTCTTTGATGTTTTGCACAAGCACCTGTAGCTCTTCTTGGTAGTATCTTTCCTTTTTCATTTATAAATTTCTTTAATTGTTCTGGATTTTTGTAATCTAAAACAAAGTTTTTGTCACTACAAAGTACACATACTTTTTTTCTCATTCTTTTAAATTTAGGATTAAAATCCTCATCATTATTGTTGTTATTTCTTTTATTATTTTTTCTATTATTTTTCTTATCTGCCATTATTCTTCCCCCCTATCTAAATATTAAAATGGTAAATCATCACTAGGTGTAACTTCAAAATCGGGATTTGGATTTGATGCAACATTTCCAAAAGTATTTTCAAAGTTTGATGATCCTTCTTCAGAATCTCTTTTTCCGTCTGCAAAATATGCTTCTTCTGCAACAACTTCTGTAATATAATGTTTTTGACCTTGGTCATCATCCCAAGTTCTTGTTTGTATTCTTCCTATTATGCCTACTTGTTGACCTTTCTTGAAATATTTGCTACAGAATTCTCCAAGTTTGCTCCAAGCAACTACATTTATAAAATCTGCTTGTCTTTCTTCACCTTGTCTAACAAATCTTCTATTTACAGCTAAACTAAAACTTGCTACCATTGTATTATTGGTTTGTGTATATCTAACCTCTGGATCTCTTGTTAATCTTCCCATTAAAATTACTTTGTTCATATTTAATTCCTTCTTTCTATCTCTGATTTTGGCTCCCTAGCTTTTTCAAAATTAATCTTCTAATCTTACAGTTATAAATTTTATAACTTCGTCTGTTATTCTGTAGTTTCTTTCTAACTCAGCTATTAATTCTGGTTTTCCTTCGAAATTAAATACTACATAGTAACCTTCGGTGTTCTTTTTGATGTCATAAGCTAATTTTTTTCTTCCAACTTCTTGGACATTATTAACTTTTCCATCATTATTAATCAAATCAGTAAATTTAGATATAAGGGCTTTAATTCCCTCTTCAGTAACATCTTGACCAATAATGATAACACTTTCGTATTTATTCATTATTTTTCACCTCCTTTTGGATATATATCCCGCAATCTAGTTACGAGAAAGGATGAAAAAAGTCATTTCTCTTTTCAAACTATGTTATTTTACCATATTCTGCATATATTTTCAAGGCTTTTATTATTAAATTACAAATTTTATTTTTAAAGGGCACATTGCAATGTGCCCCTACATTATTTAATTAAGACGCTTGTTCTTTTAATTTGACCAAAATATTTAATGCTTCTATTGGCGTTAATTCATCTACATTTATTTTATCTATCTCATGTGCTATTTCTGCAATTTTATAGTTATACATATTTAATTGTCCTGCAACCTCATCTTTTCTTTCTTTTTCCATTTTCTTTTGTCCAAGCATACTTTTTCTTTCTAAACTTTTCAATATTTCATTTGCATTTTTTAATACTTCTTTTGGAACTCCTGCAAGTTTTGCAACATGTATTCCATAACTTTCATCTGTTCCACCTTCGACTATTTTTCTTAAAAATATAATATCTTCACCCTTTTCTTTAACAGCTATTGAATAATTTTTAACCCCTTCTTGTTCGTTTTCCAATTCTATTAGCTCATGATAATGTGTTGCAAATAAAGTCTTTGCTCCACATTTTTCAGTATCTGATATATATTTAGCTACTGCCCATGCTATAGAAAGTCCATCATATGTTGAAGTTCCTCTTCCTATTTCATCTAATATTATTAAGCTATTACTTGTAGCATCTTTTAAAATACTAGCTACCTCCATCATTTCAACCATAAATGTACTTTCACCCATACTTAAATCATCTGATGCACCAACCCTAGTAAATATTTTATCAACCACTCCTATTTTTGCAGAATCTGCTGGTACAAAGCTACCCATTTGAGCCATTAGGGTAATAAGAGCTACTTGTCTCATATATGTTGATTTTCCAGCCATATTAGGGCCTGTAATTATTGAAAGTCTATCACTAGTTTTATTTAAGTATGTGTCATTTCCTATAAAACTTCCTCTTGGTAACATTTTTTCAATTACAGGATGCCTACCATTTTTTATTAATATTTCCGGTCCGTCATTTACTTCTGGCATTGTATAATTCATATCCTCGGCAACAGTTGCAAATGATGTTAGTACATCCAATGTTGCAATTATAGTAGCTGACTTTTGTATTCTTTCAATTTGAGATGCAATTTTATTTCTCACATCTACAAACAAATTATATTCTAATTCAACTAGTTTTTCTTCGGCTCCTAAAATCTCATCTTCTAGTGTTTTTAACTCTTCTGTAATATATCTTTCTCCAGTTGATAAAGTTTGTTTTCTAATGTAATTTTCAGGTACTAGATTTAAATATGACTTTGTAACTTCAATATAATATCCAAATACTTTATTATAACTTACTTTTAAGTTTTTAATTCCTGTTTTTTCTCTTTCTTTAGCTTCTAATTCCACTAGCCATTTTTTTCCATTAGTAGTTGCTTCTTTATATCTATCTGCTTCATCGTTATATCCACTTTTTATGATATTTCCTTCTTTGATCACCATTGGAGGATCGTCTACAATTGCATTTTCTATTAATTTATGTATTTCTTTTACTTCATCTAAATTTTCATATAGACTTTTTAACATTGGAGATTTTACATCACTTAATATTTGCTTTATTTCTGGTAATTTTGATAAAGAGTTCTTTAATGATATCATGTCTCTTGCGTTAGCACTTCCATATGCTATTTTGGCTACCAATCTTTCAATATCATAAACTTTTTTTAAGTTATCTTGAATGTCAGCTTTTAATATTAAATTTTCCTTTAATTCTTTAACAGCTCCTAATCTATTGTGTATTTCATCTATATCAATTAAAGGATCGTTAATCCATCTTCTTAACTGTCTTCCTCCCATTGATGTAGAAGTTCTATCTAATACCCAAAGTAATGTTCCTTTTTTACTTTTGTCCTTCATTCTTTCGGTAATTTCTAGGTTTCTTCTAGCCGTGATATCTAATGCCATATATCTTGTTGTGTTATAGAATTTAATTGCTTGTATGTTCTCAATTTCCATCTTTTGCATTTCTGTAATATATGAAATTAAAGCATTTGTTGCTGATACTACTAATAATTTATCTTTGAAATCTGTTATTTCATTTTCCTTCATATCAACAATTTGATATTTACTTGTTATTTTTTGCACATCCAAATCAAAATATTTTTCTTCATATTTAGATATATAACAATTTTCAAATCTTTGTGAAATTTTAGACATTTCTTCCATTGTAGAACTCATAAGTTCATTTGTTATAATTTCTACTGGTGAAAACCTAGCAATCTCATCTAATAGTTTTGCAAAGTTGTTTGTTTCTTTTATTTGCGTTGTATAAAAATCCCCTGTTGAAACATCGCATACTGCTAAACCAAAAAATAATCCTTGTTTATATATAGACATTATATAATTATTTTTCTTTTCATCTAATACTGTATCGTCTAATACCGTTCCCGGAGTAACAATCTTAATTACCCCTCTTTTAACTATTCCTTTTGCAGTTTTAGGATCTTCCAATTGTTCACATATTGCGACTTTATATCCCTTTTCTATTAATCTTGCTATATATACATTAGCGGCATGATAAGGCACTCCGCACATTGGTGCTCTTTCTTCCATTCCACATTCTTTTCCTGTTAATGTAAGTTCTAGTTCTCTTGAAACTTCAATGGCATCATCAAAAAACATTTCATAGAAATCTCCCAATCTATAAAATAAAATACAGTCTTTGTATTCTTGTTTCATATTTAAATAATGTTGCATCATAGGTGAATATTCTGCCATATAACTCATGCCTCCATTCGATTTTATTCTACATTTTTTGTATTTTATCACAGATAATTTCCAAGTTCAAGATATTTTCTTTTTACTTGTTACAAAAATTAGGACGAGCAATGCTCGCCCCATACATCTACACTTGTTTCTCGATGTTTATATCATCATATAATGTTATATCTTTTCTTCTATATACTGATAGTATAATTGCAACACCTAATATATTTACAATAAAATATATACCTCCATAAGTCACAAAAGGTAAATTAACATCAGTTTTTATTCCTAGATTTATATTCATAAGTACACTTACTACTGATTGTATGATATATAATGTGCTCAAACCAATTATTAAAAACTTCCCATATTTATCTTTAACAATTTTACTGTTTAAAATCATTTTTAATGACGTTAATACTATTGTTAATACCAATATTCCAGCTATTAATACTCCTGCTTTACCTAATAAGTAGATAAACGTATAATTACTTTCTTCAATTACTAAATACTTATCGCTTGAAATCACTTCTGTATTTGCTTCTCCAATTAGATTTGCATTTTCAAGTATTTCTTTTTGCAACATTCCGATATAACCTGAACCATTAGGATCAATTTCTGGATTGAATGAAGCAATTAGTCTATCTAATCTATAATGTGGACCCATTAAAAGCATAATTAAAAATATGAAACCAAATATACCTATAGTTCCCCAAATTAATATTAATTTTCTAATATGATTATCCACATCTTGAATTATTTTTATAGTAGTTAATACTAAATATACTAAACCTAATATTATTCCATATGTAATTCTAGAATTTATAACTAGTATTAGTGAAATTATACTAAAAATTACTATTCTTATAAAATCTTTACTTATAAATTCCTGTTTTCCTTCTTCTATATTTATTTTATTATTATAATTAACTATATAACCCACAAACGCAATAATATATAGTGGTACTGCAACCATACATGGATTGAATGTTACTCCTAAATTCATATACCTTAATCCATTAAGTTCGAAACCGTATTCCGTGTTATTGTTGACAAAACCATTATAATACTAGCTATTATCCATATTATGTTAGAAAATTTTTTTATTTTTCTATAATCAAAGAAATATATACTTACTCCTAATGCAATACCAACCGGCATATATAGAAGTATATTTTCTATAGTATAAGACTTAGTTTCTCGTTTTAAAATTGCAACTAGAATTCCAAAACCTAGTAAGATTATTGTTAAAACTAAAAGTTTCCAATCTAATTTTGGTTTGTGAATTTTGTTTAATTTTTTACCTATCTCTTCTGCCACTCCCATTTGGGCAACCGCTTTTTCTTCAGCCTCTTTAGTTGCTATTCCTTTGTTTATATATTCTTCTTTAATTTCTTGTATATGTAACTCTAGTTCCTTTGATATACTCTCTCTCACTGGTTTATATTTTATTTCTTTACATACATTATCCAGAAAATTTTTAATATCCAAATAAAACACCTCCTACTACCTGATTTACCCCTGCACTAAAAGTTTTCCATTCTTGTTTCATTTCTCTTAAACGTCTCTTTCCATCCTTTGTTATTTGGTAATATTTTCTTTTTTTAGGTCCCTCATCATTCCAATAAGATGAAATATAATTTTTTTCTTCTAAACTATGTAAAATTGGATATAAAGTTCCCTCTTGGAATTCAAATACATTATCTGATTTTTCCTCTAACTTTTTAATCATTTGGTATCCATACATATTTTCACTTTCTAATAAACTTAATACCAACATACTAGTGCTTCCTTTTAATAATTCCCTATTTACTTTCAAAAAATCTCCTCCTTTTACCTCGCATACCGAGGTATTTTTTATACATTGTATTACTAGGTATAAAAAATGTCAATACTTTTATAAAAATTATTATTTATGTGAGTATTAAAATATAAATTAATGGAGATATTTATCATTAATTTTCTATTTTAAAATACTGTAAGGGTGCATTTTAATGCGCCCATTAAATATATTATTTTTTAAAAAGGGCACATTGCAATGTGCCCCTACATTTATAATTTGTATACATTATTACAAAAATTAGGACGAGCAATGCTCGCCCATCTAAAATTCATAAGAAATTTAACAATCAAACCAAATAACAATTTATCTAATTCTTTGTAATATTTTTTATACTTGCTTAATATACATTTACAAATAAGGTTTATCGTACAAACACTTTGTATAGAGTTTATGGAGGTTAATATGGAAAATTCAAATTTATATCAGGATATACAATCTAGAACTGATGGAGATATTTATGTGGGAGTTGTTGGCCCTGTTAGAACTGGTAAATCCACTTTTATAAAACGTTTTATGGATTTATTAGTTATTCCAAATATTGAAAATGAATATAAAAAAGAAAGAGCAAAAGATGAGCTACCTCAAAGTGCTGGTGGTAGAACAATCATGACTACAGAGCCAAAATTCGTTCCTAATGAGGCTGTTCAAATCAATTTAGGTGATAATTTAAAATTTAAAGCACGACTAGTTGATTGTGTAGGTTATCTTGTAAATAATGCTATTGGATATTTAGAAGATGATGTGCCCAGAATGGTAAAAACCCCTTGGTCTGAAGATGAAATTCCTTTTGAAAAAGCAGCAGAAATAGGAACTAAAAAAGTAATTAATGAACATTCAACTATTGGGATTTTGATCACAACTGACGGAAGTTTTTCTGAAATTCCGAGAGAAGACTATATAGACGCTGAAGAACGTGTAGTATCAGAATTAAAAGCATTAAATAAACCTTTTGTTATAGTTTTAAACAGTTCTGATCCTAGTTCTGAATATACTACTCAACTTGCAAAAAAACTTGAAGACAAATATAGTGTCTCTGTATTACCTCTTAATTGTTCAGAATTAAATATTGAAGATATTAACAACATGTTTGGAAAAATCCTTTATGAGTTCCCTATTGAACAAATTAATGTTAGCCTTCCAAAATGGGTTAATACACTTGATGATTCACACTGGTTAAAACAGTCACTTTATACTGATATCAAAAATGCTTTTACAAATATTCGTGTATTAAAAGAAGTAAAACCTTGTATTGATAATATTAAGTCTACAGATGTAATTAATAATAGCATATTACAAGAAATTAATCTAGGAAATGGAAATATAAATGTTTCTATTGAATTAAAGGATAACTTATTCTATCAGATTTTAAGTGATTTAACAGGAGTTAATATAACCGATGAGGGAGATTTATTTTCCGTTCTCACATCCTTTGCTCAAACTAAAAAAGAATATGATAAAATTAGTTATGCTTTAGAATGTGCAAAAGCCACTGGGTATGGTATTGTAACTCCTAGTATGGAAGATTTAATTTTAGACGAACCTGAAATGGTTAAACAAGGCTCAAAATTTGGAGTAAAACTAAAAGCCACTGCTCCAAGTCTTCATATTATAAGAGCGAATATTGAGACTGAAGTCTCTCCTATTGTTGGGTCTGAAAAACAATCTGAAGAACTAGTTAATTATCTACTTTCAGAATTTGAAAGCGATCCTCAAAAAATCTGGGAGTCTAATATTTTTGGAAAAAATTTACATGAGCTTGTAAATGAAGGTTTGCAAAACAAACTATCTCGTATGCCAGAAGATGCTCAAGGTAAATTACAAGAAACTCTAGAACGTATTGTAAATGAAGGTAGTGGCGGATTAATTTGTATTATTCTATAATATTTAATAAAATCAAAGCAAAGTGATTTAACCACATTGCTTTGATTTTATTTAGAAATTTAAAATTTGGTATATAACAGCTGTAACTATCCAAGCTAATAATATTTGAAATGCTATTAATTTTATAGTAAATTTATTTGATTTTGTTTCGTTCTTAACTGTTGCCATTGTTGCAATACAAGGAACATATAATAAACAAAATATCATTAAACAAAGAGCATTTAATGATTCAAAACCCACACTCTCTAATATGGTATATAGCTGTGCACTATTAGATGTTTCAACTCCATATAAAATATTTATACTTGCTACTACTACTTCTTTTGCAGATAATCCTGAAATTAATGAAACTGCTATTTGCCAGTATCCTAAACCTATTGGTTTTAAGATTGGTACTAATAACTTTCCAATTACAGCTCCAAAGCTCTGCTCTGCATTTTCTACAAAACCTGTTGGTCCAATATTTAAAACTCCCCAAAGAATAATTGAGGCAATAAAAATTATAGAACCTGCTTTTTCTAAATATTCTTTAACCTTTTCCCCCACATATTTTCTAACTGTTGTAAAATCTGGAATTTTATATTCTGGTAATTCAACTATTAACTTCTCTCTCTTAATATTTTTATCTAATTTTTGTGTTATAACTCCTATTGTAATTGCTACTATGACTCCTATTAGATACATACTCAATGCCACTATGGTTGCATGCTTTCCAAAGAACAATCCTGCAAATAAAACGTATATTGGAAGTTTTGCACTACAAGACATACAAGGTATTAATAGCATTGTTCTTCTTCTATCTTTCTCACTTTTCAATGTTCTTGTTGCCATTACCGCTGGAACAGAGCAACCAAATCCTAGTATCATTGGTATACATGCTTTTCCTGATAATCCTAATTTTTGCATAATTCCATTCATTATATATGCTACTCTTGCCATGTATCCACTATCTTCTAATAATGCTAAACATAAAAACAATATTACAATATTGGGTAAAAAAGTTAATATTCCTCCAACTCCTGAAATAATTCCATCTACAATTAAAGAAGTTACTGCAGGTCCTATCCCTATATTGTTTAGTATATATAAAACCTTATTTGAAAATAATTCTAATAATAATTCTAAATATTCCTTTATAAAATCTCCTACTGTAAAAGTTAATAAAAATACTATACTCATTATAGCTATAAATATTGGTAAGCCTATTATTTTATTAACTAATATCCTATCGATTTTATCTGTAAATTTTTCTCTATCTTTTTTATTTTCAACACATTCGTCAATTATTTGTGAAATGTAATCATACTTTTTTGTTATATCTTGTTCGTTATCTATTTTAACTCTTATATTATGTACTTTATTGGAATAACTTATCTCAATAGCAGTCTCCATAAGTTCATCTAGTCCGCTTCTATTCTTTGCCGATATTGGAATTATCTTAACTCCTAGTTTGTCCTCTAGTTTATTAATATTAATTTTCATTCCTCTTTTTTTTACTATATCCATCATGTTTAATGCTAATATAACTGCTTGTCCTGTTTCAATTAATTGTAATGCTAAATATAAATTTCGTTCTAATGATGAAGCGTCTATCACATCTATTATAATATCTGCATTTCCTTCTTCTATATATTTCCTAGATATTTGCTCTTCGATAGAATATGAATTTAGAGAATAAATACCTGGTAAATCTGTCACATTTATTTTTATATCATTATAATCAAAACTTTCTTCTTTTTTTTCTATTGTAACACCTGGCCAATTTGCTACTTTCAAGTTTGCACCTGTATACGCATTAAATAAAGTGGTCTTACCACAATTAGGATTTCCTATAAAAGCAAGGTTTAACTCTTTCATTTTCTCTTACCTCTCTAATCTTTATTAATTTTGAGATCTCTTTATCTAATCCTAATCTTGTACCCCTTACTTTTATTATTAAACCATTAATTCTTTTATTTAAAATTATTATTTTAGTTTCTTTTAGTATTCCTAACACTTGCAATCTTGATTTAGTAGCTTTATCTACATTTATACTTTGTATTATATATTCTTCATTTGTTATTCCTTCTGATAAATTTATAAATCTCATTATTTATATATATGATATTTATAAAAATTTTATGACAAAAGAGAGGAATATAATTCTCCTCTCTCTACAATTCTATTTATATATTTTTTCGTAATAATAGGTAGTATACAAAATATCCTATTATAATTTTATTTTTTTTCTATAGATAAAACTTTATATTTTGCAACTTCATTGTCTGGTAATTCTACTTCTACTATTTGATTTTTCTTTGCTCCTAATAGGGCTTTACCTATTGGAGATTCATTTGATATCTTATTTTGTGATAAATCAACTTCTGTTGAGCCAACTATAGTATATTCAAATTCATCATCATATTCCATATCCTTTATTTTTACCTTATTACCAACTTGTACTGTTTTTGTATCTATTTCTGATTCATTTATAATTTTCGCATATCTTAATTTATTTTCTAAATCTGCAATTTTTATTTCATTTTCAGCTTGTGCATTTTTAGCTTCATCATACTCTGAATTTTCTGATAAATCACCAAATCCAAGTGCAACTTTTATTCTTTCTGATATTTCACTTCTTTTTGTTGTTTTTAAATATTCTAATTCCTTCTCTATATTGTCATATCCTTCTTGTGTTAATAAAACTTCTTTATTATCCATAGTTTACCTCCATTAACGTAGTATTGAATATAATATTACGCCAAATAACGTGTTTTGTCAAGTACATTTTTATATTCTTTTTTTGAAATTTCACCATTGTTTCCAATAAGACTTTTTATAACAACTTTATCCTCTATAATGTCTCTTTCTATGTTCTCTATTCTGTCATTTCTATACAGATAGCTCTCATATATTTCAGCTTTTTCAAACTCATCAGTCCACTTTAACATATTCATAATTCTATTATTATAATCAATTTTATAAAAATTAATGTTTATTCCTGAAAAACGTTTTGTTGAAATATTGTATTTTTCCTTTAGGTTAACTATAATTGCTTTTTCTGTTATCTTATACTTATTTAGACTATCCTCTGGAAAATCAAAATTAAATATAATATCAACATCTTGAAGTCCTTTTCTCTTATTATTGGATATACTTAATACTATACCATCTTCATAATATAATTTTCTCTCTATATTGTAAAATCTTTCTCTATGACTAGTTATAATTTTTATATTATTACTTCGTTTAGTTAACTCTTTAATGTAATAACTTATTAACTCATTATTTTCATCAGTTACAAGAGCTATCTTTTGTTGGGTTATATCGATATTCTGACAATTACTAATATACTCTAAAATTTGTATTACTAAAAATTTAAATAACCATCTTCCATCTGAAATTGGTACTTTTATATCATTAATCTTACTAATAAATTCTTTATTTTCTTTTAATTTTTTTCCGATAACAATACATTCACACTCTTTACTTTTTCGTTTTATATATCCTAATAATAATATTTGTCTTATTTTTGATTTCTTACCTTGTCCATATATATATATTGCTTTCAATTTATATCACCTATTAATATATATGAAATAATTTAGTTTATTAGAACAAATTAAAGTATATTACCAATTTTCTATCATTAAATCACTATACATTTTTTATATTTTTTCTTGTAAATGCTTCAAATGCTATTACTAATAATGAAATTATCGTTACTGCACATATTGTTATAGAAAATCCTAAATTCATTCCTTCAATGGTAGGTAAATGCCCATAAGAATATTGTGTTAAATCCCAATTTAATGTTGGAATAATCATTATCCATTTTGATTGAAATAGCATTGTTAACTGATTTACAATATTAGATACAAAATACACTAAAAATGCTATTACAATTGCTACTGCTGTATTAGCACTAAGAGTTGCAACTACAAAAGCAACTAAAGCCAAAATTATAATTAATGGCAATATCTTTAATAAATTAATCAACATATACATAAATACATTCATTGTCACTATTGAGTTTGTATTATAATTATAAATAATTGCAGGAACATTTATCGTGTCAAATCCATAAGTAAATCCTGAAAAGATTATTTCTATTATAGTAATAACTAATATTGATATAATTAAAGTAACTAAACATGCAATAAGTTTTGATGCCAAAATTTTTCTTCTACTATATGGTCTTACTAATAAAAGTTTTATAGTTCCTTTATTAAATTCATCACTTATTGTTGTACCTGTTAACATTATAGCTATTATAATTACAAATAAAAGTCCATTTCCTCCACCAGTAAATAATGATTGTAATGATTCTGATGCAGTAGTATTTCCACTAATATTGTTTTCAATTTTATATCTGGCAATATTAGATTCCGATAAAATATTTTGATATTGTAATTTCTCATTATACCCAAAATCTTTTGTTTCTATTTGTTTATAGTTATTTTCATTAATGTCATAAGTATAGTTATTGTAAATTATATTGCTCGAATAATCTTCATATTGTTTTAACAAGTTATCAAATTCATCATCACCATAACATATATTTTTTTCTAGCCTCCACTCTAACACTTGTATTTGTATCTGTAATAAATCTATTTCTTGTCTAATATTTTTTTGAGTATTAACATCTGTAGTTTCTTTTATATTGTTTTTATTGAATTCTAACTCTTGTTTTGCCACTTGTAAATCATGTTCAGCAAAAGCTTTCCAATCATCAGTATCTAATTTACTTATAATACTATTATATTCTTCTTCTAATTCTTGTAATGATTTCTCATTACTCACATATTGGTTCAAATTATTTCTATAATAATTTATATCTGCTATTATATCATGCAATTTATTTTCTATTATTGTTGCTTGCCATGAGTTTTCCCCATATTTTTTTTGTAATTCAAGATACTCTATTTCTGCTTTTGTCATACTATACATTTGTTTTCCTTCTTCTGTTGACTTGTCTATTTGTCCTAAATAATCTTTTTCTAATTTTATTTGTTCATCTATAAAGTAAGATTCTATATCAAGGTTTGCCAGAGTTTTTGTTAAAGTCATTCCTATAATTGACAATACTACATATATTACTAATATTATATATATTGCTTTTTTACTAAATATTTTAATTAATTCATTTTTTACTAAATTAAACAATTTTATTACCTCCTGTCTTCTTTAAAAATGCTTCTTCTAGAGTTATTATTTCTGGTTTTATACTATAAACATTTATGTTATTTTTGACCAGTTTCTTTACTATCTCTGAAATTTCTTGTTCTGTTGCGGAGATTTTAAACTCATTATTGTTTAAAATAGTTGCAGTATCAAATAATTCTAATATTTTGCTTGTGTCATTTATTTTAAATAATGTGTCGTTTTTATTAGTTTCTTCTTTTAACTCCTTTATATCTTTAGTTTCTAGTACTTCTCCATTTTTTATTATACATATTTTAGTACAAAAATTATCTAATTCAGCAAGATTGTGACTAGAAATTAATACTGCCATATTCTCCTCTTTTGCTAACTTTTGTATAAGTTCTCTTAATTCTTTTATTCCCTCTGGATCTAGCCCATTTGTTGGTTCATCTAAAATCAATACGTTAGGTTCATGTAAAATAGCTTGAGCTATTCCTAATCTCTGTCTCATTCCTAAAGAATATTTTGATACTTTATCATGGATTCTTGATTCAAGTCCAACTAATTTTACCACTTCATCTATTCGTTTTTTATCTATATTTTTATATAAGTTAGCAATTAATTGTAAATTTTTATACCCTGATAAGTACATATATAAATCAGGGTTTTCAACTATTGCTCCTACTCTTTGTATTGCCTTTTCAAAATCTTTTTTTATGTCGTATCCATTGATTTTGACTGAACCTTCATCTATTTTATTAAGTCCTAACATAAGTTTAATTGTAGTAGTTTTGCCCGCTCCATTAGGTCCTATAAATCCTAAAATATCTCCACTTTCGAGTTTTGTAGACACATTTTTTATAATTTGTTTTTTTCCAAATTTCTTATAGAGATTATTACACTCTAAAACAACATCTCCCACTTTATTCCCTCCTTTATTTACTGCTTATAATCTTATCACTCACACATTTGTATTTCAATAAGTTAATAATATAAAAATGCAAAAAGCACAGACATTCTGTGTTCTGCACTTTTTTTCTTATTTATCCCCTTGAAAAATCACTAAAGTTTATTATTTTTTCTGATTGTTTTTCTTTATTACTAAAAAATTCTTCTACTGCTTTTTTTACTGATTCTGGAATTACATCTGCTTGTTTACATTTTCCTTCCTCATCTAATGTAACTCCTCCAATGATTTTCATTGGGTCATTGGTATGCTTTTCTTGAACATTAGATGTCGTAAAAATTTCCCCTAATGTCAAATTTAATCCTGCAAACTTATTATCTAAAAAATATTGAATTAAGTTTTTGCCATCAGTCCATAAAACTACATCATCATATGAAAATGGACTTACAAATTGTATTGGTTCATTTTTTCCTTGATTTACTGCTTTACTTTCTCCTATCTGTAAATTTCCAATATATACATATTTATCATCGTTTGTCTTAATAGGTTTTTGCGGATCATATTCATAAAACAATGCTTCCATATTTATTCCATCAAATTTTATTCCGTTCCCTTGCTGCAACCAACAGTCTTGTCGTGCCACAACCATATCTCCACCTAAATCTATTTCTACAGATTCTTTATTTCTTAACATTTCTTTTTGTCTAGCAGATTCTCTATCCTGTGCAAGCATTTTTTCTACTGTATCATCAATCGTATCTGTATACTCAAAAGTTCCATTTTCACGTTTTAATAATGTTCCTAATACAAAGTCAGGCTTTCCAAAATATGTTGAATGACCTTTTATCTTTTCAGCATTTTCTCCTATCTTATCCCAATACCTTTGGCATACCCCTAAAGCATTTTCTTCTGAAATCATTTCTTGAAATTTTACATTCCCATTCGGATCTGCTACCACTTCAGATATTGGCACATTAAATTCAACAACTCCTATAGCATTATCAGCACCTAGTAGCATTCCTTTATAAATAAATCTATTATTCTCATAATCTTCTAAAATTGAAGAAACGCATGTAAAATTGGCATTTGTTTGTAAATATGGATTTGATATATAAAAGTTTCTCATTTTTCCTTCTGTATCACTATGTACCTGTATTGTTCTTGTATCACTTGGATCTAGTTTTGTTTTTAATATTCTTGCTTTTAGTAAAGTTAAATTTTTCATAAAAACTTCTTTACGTTTCTGTTTATCATAAGACTTTTGTTCTTTTTTAGTTCTTTCGATTAATTGCATATTCTTCTCCTAATAAAATTTTATTATTTTGATGAATCTTTTTCTTCAAATGCATCAGTATAGCTCTTTCATTTGGTTGGGGTAGTAGGATTCGAACCTACGCATGTCGGAGTCAGAGTCTTTATGAGTGTTTTGTATAAGTTGTTATTTGTTATTATATAATGATTCTTAAAATGGTTCTAAATCAAACATTTTTACCCCCAAATTTATCTAACTTAGTATCTAACACTAATTATAAAATAACAGATTTTTATAAACTTTTTTAGATATTAGTTAGATGTTTTCATTGCATTTATTATACCAGATAATCTACTATTGATAAATAGTTTTTTCTAATTTTTTAAAATTTATGGGGTTCATTGTGAAAAGTATTAATCCATTATATTAGGGCTGAAAAACAAGTTGCAAGAAAAAATGAGAAAAAAAGTGAGATTTGTAAAGATAATATTAGAGGGCAATTTTTTACCCTCTAATTTATTGAGTCATATTTTTTTCATCAATTTGAAATATTTTTCCTACGATTTGGACATTTTATTTCATTCATTTAATATATCTTCATCTATTATTTTGTTTCTGCTTCTTTCTCATTTTATTCTGATTTTACAGCTTTTACAACTTTTGAAGCTGCTACTACATAATATGCAATAATTACTAAACCACATACACTAGATACAAATGAAGGCATTGATATTTCTTTTCTAATTAAAGGCATAATTGAAGTGCATACTGAGATAATTGAGCAAACAAGCACCACTATAGCCCAAACAATATTTCCTTTTCCTTTAACTTTTCCGTCAGCTTGACTTAAGCCTTTAACCCCTAAATATATTTTAAATAATATACCTAATATAGTTAGACTGACAACTGCATAGAAAACTACATTTGATAATGTGTCTTCAACTTCCTCTACTTCATTTGCATCTACATAATTTTCAGTCATAGACTGATTAAGTCTAGCTTTAGCTTCATCTCTTAACTCTCCACTTTTCCAGCTAATTCCTAACATAATTGTATTAAATATAGCTAAAGCAATAAGAATCCAGCTAACAACTTTTAATTTGTGTTTAAAAAAATCCATTTTACTTTCCTCTCTTTCTTTCTTTTGAATTAAAAATAATTTAATTATTTTTTACATTTTAAATTTATCACAAAAATTGAAAATTATCAAGCAAATTTAATAATTTTATATGAAAAAGCAACTCACTTAGGAAATGTGTTGTTTCTCTGGTTATTAATTTATTTTTTTCTCCACTGTCATAATAATCGTGGAGCATCTCAGCTGTTGTTGTATCACCTATCACATTTTTATCAGAATTTCTATGCTTTTGATAATTCAAAAGAAGTATGCTTACACTTACAGACCAGAGTTTGGTTGGGGTAGTAGGATTCGAACCTACGCATGTCGGAGTCAGAGTCCGATGCCTTACCGCTTGGCGATACCCCAGTATAAATAAATTTTTTCTCACGAATCACTTTCCTTACCAGCGACTCGCTTCGCTCCCTGCATACTGACACTGTAACTCACGTCCGTTCGAACAGTCTCAGCAGCTTGGCGATACCCCAGTATAAATAAATTTTTTCTCACGAATAATATAAATAATAAAATGCCCTTGGGGCACATTATATGTGCCCCTATGCTTATTTTATCTCATTAATTCTTTTGAACTAAATACTGCTACATCTCCTAATTCTGCTTCGATGTTTAATAATCTATTATATTTTGCAACCCTATCTGTTCTACAAGGTGCACCTGTCTTTATTTGTCCTGCGTTTGTTGCTACTGCCACATCAGCAAGTGTTGTATCTTCTGTCTCACCACTTCTGTGTGATACAACTGCTGTATATCCATTTCTTTTAGCTAATTCTATAGCATCTAATGTTTCTGTTAATGTACCTATTTGATTTAATTTTATTAAGATACTATTAGCTGTCTTGTTATCAATTCCTTTTTGTAATCTCTTTATATTTGTAACAAATAAGTCGTCTCCAACTATTTGAACTTTGTCTCCTATTTTTTCTGTTAATACTTTCCATGATTCCCAATCTTCTTCTGCTAATCCATCTTCTATTGAAACTATTGGATAATTATTAGCTAAATCTACTACGAATTGTACCATTTCTTCTTTTGTTAAAAATTTATCTATCTTCCAGAAATAGTATCCGTCTTTTCCTATTTTTTTAGCTTCATCATACATTTCTGTTGCAGCTAAATCTAATGCTAAACATATATCTTTTCCTGGTTCATATCCTGCTGTTTTTATAGCTTCTAGTATTGTTTCTATAGCTTCTTGTTCATCTTTAACATTTGGTGCAAATCCACCTTCATCTCCAACTCCTGTTGATAATCCTTTTGCTTTTAAAACTTTCTTTAAGTTATGATATACTTCTACACACATTCTCATACATTCTGAAAAAGATTTAGCTCCTACTGGCATTATCATAAACTCTTGTACACTTAATGTACTATCAGCATGTTTTCCACCATTCATAATATTCATCATTGGAACTGGTAATTGTTTTGCATTTACTCCTCCAATGTATCTATATAAACTCATTCCTAAAGATGCTGCTGCTGCTTTGGCAACTGCTAAAGATACTCCTAGTGTAGCATTTGCTCCTAATTTTGCCTTATTTTCTGTTCCATCTATTTCAATTAATTTTTTATCAAGTGCAACTTGATCATAAACATTCATTCCTTCAATTTCTTTTGCTACTATTGTGTTAACGTTTTCAACTGCTTTTAATACACCTTTTCCTAAATATCTAGATTTATCTCCATCTCTTAATTCAACTGCTTCAAAACTTCCTGTTGATGCTCCTGATGGAACCATAGCTACTCCTGAAAAGCCTCCTTCTGTAATAACTTCAACTTGAACTGTTGGATTTCCTCTAGAGTCAATTACCTCTAATGCTTTTACTTCCTCAATTCCTAAAAAATCTTTCATGTTTAATCTTCCTTTCTTTTTTTTATTTATATATTTTAAAAATTTAAAAGCTGATTTTTTATACTATTTTTTGGTTTTGAAATATTACTGTTTATAATGTTATTATCTATAGTGTTATCACTTGATATAGAACTACTTAAAAGTTGATTCTTTATGACATTTTTTGTCTTTTCAATGTTATGTTTTTTAATATCTTCGTTATAATTTTTTATATCATCATATAACATAACATTATTTAATAGTTGATTTCTTTTATTTTCTTTTTTTCTTGGTATATTACTATCTATAATATTAACGTTTTGATTTGTTTTATCAAATAATGTAGCATTATTTAAAAGCTGATTTTTCTTGTTTCTTTTATTTTCTAATATTTCTTTCTTATTAATATATTCGTCGATATTTTCTTGGTCATCATCTACTTTAACTAACTGATTTTTTACATTATCTTCAATTTCTGACATAGCTTTCTTTTTTATAAAATCATCGTGTGTCTCTACACTATCATATATTGTAACTTTACTAATTTGTTTTTCATATATATTTTCTTCATACACTACTGTTTCAGAATTTCTATATTCATAACTGTCAAAATATCTTTCTATTACTTCTCTTTCCTTTTTAGTGTAGCTTTCTATTGGCATATCTAAATATTTATATCTCCAAATAAGGTGCCTACTATAATTATCAAACTCTGAATTCATTAAATCATCATAATTATATTCTACGTGATATTTAGTTTCTTCCATTATTATTGTTAAATTTGACCATAGATTTTGTTCTACAGTTACACAATATCGTTTTAGTTTTTTTATTGATTCATATAGCACTCTTTCCAATTTAATGTATTGTTCTTCTTCTACATCAAATATCTTGGGTATTTCATATACATTTATTGGATTTTTTTTAAGTATACCACTTGGAAAATAATAGAAAAACATTTCTCCATTTGATAAACTCTTTCCATCTAATACTGAAGCATATAAACATACTTTTTTATATTTTTCAGGTAACATTACTATTATATTTTTTTGAATCTCTTTATGCAGACTTCTAATATCATTTTCAACACTCATATAAAACTCCTATTTTATAATAATGCTTTCGCCTGTCATTTCTTCTGGTTTTTCTATTCCCATTATATCTAACATAGTTGGTGCTAAATCTGCTAGTTTTCCCTCTCTTAAAGTTACATTGTCTTTTCCTACTAAAATTAATGGAACTGGATTTGTTGTGTGTGATGTAAAAGGTTCTCCTGTCTCATAATCTACCATTTGTTCAGAATTCCCATGATCTGCAGTAATTAATAATACTCCTTCTTTTTTTCTTACTACATCAACAATCTTTTGAACGCAGTCATCTAATGTTTCAACTGCTTTTATTGCTGCTTCTAAATTTCCAGTATGTCCAACCATATCAGAATTTGCGAAATTTAATATTATACTATCATATTTATCTTGATTAATTGCTTCAATTACCTTATCAGTTACCTCATAGGCACTCATTTCTGGTTGTAAATCATATGTTGCAACTTTTGGTGAATCTACTAAAATTCTATCTTCGCCTTCATATACCTTTTCTTCTCCACCATTAAAAAAGAATGTAACATGTGCATATTTTTCTGTTTCAGCAATTCTTAATTGTTTATATCCTAATTTACTTATATATTCTCCAAAAGTATTTTTCAATTGTATTGATTTAAATGCAATGTTAACATTAGGTAAAGTCTCATCATATTGAGTAAATGTTACAAAATACAAGTTTAATTTTTTAGTTTCGAATTCGTTAAATTTATCATCTACTAAAGTTCTTGTAAGTTGTCTTGCTCTATCTGGTCTGAAATTAAAGAATATTACAGAATCATGCTCTCCTATTGTTGCAACTGGTTCATCATTATTATTGCATATAACTGTTGGTACAACAAACTCATCAAATACTTCTTTTTGATAAGATTCTTCAATTGCTGTAATTGGAGAATTTGCCTTTGGTCCTATTCCATTTACTATAGCATCATAGGCTAATTTTTCTCTTTCCCAACGTTTGTCTCTATCCATTGCATAGTATCTTCCTGAAATAGTAGCTATTTTTCCAATTTGCTTTTCGTCTAATTTTTCTTGAAGTTCTGTTAAAAAACCTTCACCTGATGCTGGTGGTGTATCACGACCATCCATAAAACAATGAATAAATACATCTTCTAATCCTTTTCTTTTTGCATATTCTAATAAAGCATACAAATGTCTATTATGGCTATGAACTCCTCCGTCTGAAAGCAATCCCATTATGTGCAATTTAGAGTTGTATTTTTTACAATTTTCGATTGCTTCGTTAAACTCTGGTATTGTAAAAAATTCTCCATCCTCAATAGATTTTGTTATTCTCGTTAATACTTGATACACTACTCTTCCTGCTCCAATATTTGTATGACCTACTTCTGAATTTCCCATTTGTCCTTCTGGTAATCCAACTGCTAGTCCGCTTGTATGTATTTGCGTTGTTGGGCATTCACTCATTAGTTTATCAATATTAGGTGTTTTTGCTAATTTTACTGCATTTCCTTCTTCTCTAGCATTAATTCCAAAACCATCTAATATCATTAGCATCGTTAATTTGTCTTTCATTTTGAATTTCATCCTTTCCTGATTGAACTTTATTCTTTATCAAAGTTCACTATTTTTGCAAATTCTTCTGGTTTCAAACTTGCTCCACCTACAAGCCCTCCGTCAATATCTGAAGTTGTAAATAATTCCTTTGCATTTGTAGACTTCACACTTCCACCGTACAGTATTATAACACATTCTGCTACATTTTTTCCATAGTTTTTCTCAATTTCTTTTCTAATTGTTATTATACTTTCATTTGCATCTTCTGCTGTAGCTGTTTTTCCTGTTCCTATAGCCCATATTGGTTCATATGCAATAATAGTATTTTTTACTTCTTCTTCATTTAAACCATCTAGTGCTTTTTTAATTTGTGCAGTTATTATATCTATAGCCTTTCCATCTTCTTTTTCTTGTAAAGTTTCACCCACACATACTATTGGCTTTAATCCTACTGATAAAGCTTTTTTTAATTTCTTATTAACAGTCTCATCAGTTTCTGCGAAATATTGTCTTCTTTCTGAATGACCTATTATTACATAATCAACATTAATACATTTTAACATTTCTCCAGAAATTTCGCCTGTATAAGCACCTGTAGACTCCCAATGCATATTTTGTGCACCTACTTTTATATTTGTTCCTTGCACATTTAATAATGTATAAAATAAATCTGTATATGGAACACAAAGCACTACCTCATTTTGTGTATTATTCACTAAAGGTGTAAATTCATTTATAAATGATATTGCTTCATTAGGAAGCATATTCATTTTCCAATTTCCTGCTATTATTTTTTTTCTCATGCATTTCTCTCCTTTAATTAATTTTTATCATTCAAGCACTCAATTCCTGGTAATAATTTTCCTTCTAAATATTCTAATGATGCACCACCACCTGTAGATATATGTGTCATTTTATCAGCTACTCCTGCTTTTTCTACCGCAGCTGCTGAATCTCCTCCACCAATTACAGTTACAGCTTCTATATTAGCTAATTTATTCGCAATAGCATTTGTACCATAAGCAAATTGTTCAAATTCAGAAAGTCCAGCAGGTCCATTCCATAATACAGTTTTAGCATTATCTAATTCTTTTGAATACAATTCTACTGTCTCTGGTCCAATATCTAATCCAATCCATCCTTCAGGCATTTCTGTTGTTTTTACTACTTTGCTTTCTGTATCCTTTTCAAACTCCTTACCAACTTTTGTATCTACTGGTAACATAAACTTAACGCCTTTTGCTTTAGCCTTTTCCATTAATGATCTTGCCAAGTCTAGTTTATCTTCTTCACAAATTGAATTTCCAACTGAATATCCTTGAGCTTTGAAGAAAGTATATTCCATGGCACCAACAATCATTAAAGTATCTACTTTTTCTAGTAATTTTTCTATAACTTCTATTTTATCTGATACTTTTTTTCCTCCCATAATAGCTACAAAAGGTCTCTTTGGATTATTTAATGCTTCTCCTAGGAACTTTAATTCTTTTTCAATTAAAAATCCTGATACAGCTGGTAGATATTGTGCAACTCCTGCAGTGCTTGCATGTGCTCTATGTGCTGTTCCGAAAGCATCATTTACATATATCTCTGCCAAACTAGCAAGTTCTTTTGAAAATTCTGGATCATTTGCTTCTTCTCTTTTGTCAAATCTCACATTTTCTAGAAGTATGGCTTCTCCTTCTTTTAAATTGTTTACTAATTCTTTTGCACTTGGACCAATTATATCTCCTGCTAGTTTAACTTCTTTTCCTAATAGTCTTGATAATTCTTTAGCAACTGGTGCAAGTGAAAATTCTGGTTTTACTTCTCCTTTTGGTCTTCCAAGATGTGAACAAAGAATTACCTTTGCATTATGATCTAATAAATATTTTATTGTATCCAATGCTCCTACAATCCTTCTATTATCTGTAATATTTAAATTCTCGTCTTGAGGTACATTGAAATCACATCTTACTAGTACTTTTTTTCCAGTTACATCAATATCTCTAACTGTTTTTTTATTCATTAAAATCTCTCCTTTCACTGCAATCTTGGTGGATTGACTCAAGTTTGCATTTTACCATTATTATTTATAAGAGTTTATCAGTATTGTAGGGCACATGCAATGTGCCCCTACATATATTTTCTTTTGAATTCATAAAAATAGCTATTTCTTTGTTGATGTGTATATTGCTAAATCTACCAATTTATTTGAGTATCCCCATTCATTATCATACTTTTTTCCTGTAAAATTTGTTTCACAAATTTTTCATGTGCTTGGTATGATAATTAAATTACATAGCTATTTTGTTGAT
>CANRNC010000004.1 GCA_947631915.1 uncultured Clostridia bacterium | reverse complement strand
TGCATTAACATATCTAATATATTACCTATGATATTTGGTATTTTAAATGCCATATATATTACCACAGTATGTAAAACAACTCCTAACAAGTGATATGGCAATATTCTTTTTAATTCTTTAGTTATTATTTTATTATATTTTTTCATACGTTCTCCTATTACATATGTTTTTCATTCTATCATTTAGATTTTAACATAATACTATATTTTTCACAATACAAAATTGTGGTGAATTTACTATAAGAGTTGCATTAAAATTACATTATTTTGCAAAGCAAAAACTCTGTAATTTAGTTTTTTAAACTATTACAGAGTTCTTATATAATGGTGGGCAGAGATGGATTCGAACCATCGTACTCAAATGAGAACAGATTTACAGTCTGCCGCCTTTAGCCACTCGGCCATCTACCCGAATATTGCTTCGTCGGAAACAACATTGTTATTATAAACTTTTTTATTTTATCTGTCAATACCCATTTTTAAAAAAGTTGATTTTATTTTTATTTTATTATATAATTTTTTTTATATTTATATTATAAGTTTTTGTTACTCTTATATAAAATAGTATGGAGGTTTTATAATGCAAATAAAAGAAATTAGACTATTGGATGTAGATATTTTTCAAAATGAAGAGAAAATCTTTTCAGGAAAAGTCGAAGATGCATATTCTAAATATGGAAATTGTGAGACTAAACAAATTTATTTTCAGGATGGAAAAATGTGTATTATAATTTGACAATCTAAAAATATATCATTGAAAGGAAGTTCTATTATGATGACTCGTGAATCTTCTATAAAACGTGTTGGTATCGTTGGAATTGTGGGTAATATCTTTTTATTAATTATTAAATTTACAATTGGATTTTTATGTCATAGCCAAGCTATGATTGCTGATTCTGCTAATAGTGCTGGTGATATTTTTGCTTCTTTGATGACTACTATCGGGAATAAAATTGCCAGAGCACCAAAAGATCAAGATCATAATTTTGGTCATGGAAAAGCAGAGTATTTATTTTCATTATTCATAAGTATATCTATGATACTTGTTGCATTTAAATTATTATGGGATTCAGCTTGCTCTCTTATATTTGGCTCTAATTTTAAATTTTCTACAATCCTTATAATTGTTTGTATCATTACTATAATTGTTAAATTCTCTTTATTTTTATATACTAGAAGACTATATAAATTACATGATAGTATTTTGATAAAATCTAGTATGCAAGATCACAAAAATGATTGTTTTATAACTTTGTGTACATTAATATCTATTATATTTGGTCTATATGGAATATATTGGTTAGATGGAATTGTTGGAATTGGAATTTCTATTTGGATATTTTATACAGGCAGTAAAATTTTTATAGAGTCTTATAATGTACTTATGGATGCCTCTATCGATGAAACAACTAAAGATATGATTTTAGAACTTTCGCACATATATGACAATATTAAAAAAGTTGAAAATATTGCTTCTGCACCTGTTGGATATAAATACATCGTTTTCGTAACAATTTGTGTAGATGGTAATATTTCTACTTTTCAAAGTCATAAATTAGCTGATGATTTAGAAAATGATATAAAAAAATTAGATAAAGTATATGATGCTATTGTGCACGTAAATCCAGTTTAATATTTTTATCTATTTAATTGTACAATTTCTATAATATCAGCAATATACTGACTAATTACTGGTATATTTAATGTAATTATTCTTTGGAGAATAATTACAATTATTGCTGTAACTATTGAAAAACCTATTCCTATTCCAACTCCCTTTGAAATACCTGATAAAAAATTTCTCAATAGTAATTTTCTCCAGCTACCTATTATTTCACTTAATTCTAATATTTTATTTTTTGAAAGACTATTATTCAAATTCTCTATATTGTTCTCTAACTTCCCTAATAATTTATCATTGATTTCCATAAAATCACCTTGTATTATAATTTACAATTTTCTAATTTTTAATGCATAAAAATCAATCCTTAAAACTACATATTCTTCTAAACAGATACAAATCTTTTCTTAAATAATAGAAAAAGTACCGTAACTAATATACGGTACTTTTTCTATTAATCTTCTATCATATTATTTGTATCTTTCACAGTGTTGTTTTCTCCATTATCATTATTCGTTATCATAGATTCTTGCTTATTCTTCTCTTCTTTTCTCAATTGGTCTAATTGTTTTACTAAATCTTGTAATTTCGTGATATCTTTTCCCATTTGTTCCCAATCTGTAATATTGCTTGATTCATACAAATTATTATTTGCTTTTATTATTGCTTCTATTAATTCATCTACTGTATCTGTGTTCTCAACTTCAATTTCAACTGAATGTTTTGAAGACAATAGATTTTCTAGCGCTTCTTGCAAGTTATCACCTATTGCAACTTTAGTTCCTGATGCAACGACAACCTTCTTTAACATTGGTGTACTTTCTACTTCGTTTAATGATATCTGGTATATTGGAACTACATATAATAATGTGTTGTCTATTGGTACTATAACCATATTTTTAATCAATCTAGTACCTGTTACACTTAAAGTAGATAACTCTTTAGATATTGTCTCATCTTGACTTAACATATTATTCAGTTGTAATGGTCCTAAAATACTACTATTTTGATTAAACTTATACATTGTTAATTTCGTGTCTATTCCGTTAGCTGTTCCAACTAGATATGATACTATACTTTGTTTACCATATAACGTATAAGGTAATACTATTCCTAATTGTTGTTCTTGTAAATCAGGTGTTTTTAAAATTGTGTAATAAGGTGACATTTCTTCCCCAGCAGTTGTAGTTATTGAAGTAGAATATATTGGTGCTGCCCATACATCATCCCCTCTGTATAATATATCCGTTGATACATTATGATATATTTTTAATATTTGTGATTGTATATTATATAATAATTTAGAATATACAAATTGTCTTGATATATCTTCAGGAATATTTGTTGCATCTTTAAATAATGTTGGATACATATTGTTATATGCCATTGCTATAGGATCTGTTCTATCAGTTAAATAAAAATCTATTGTTCCATTATAAGCATTTACTATGACTTTTATAGAATTTCTTATATAATTTAGTGTATATTTTGAATCGTTTTGCTCAATAGTTGTTGATTGAGAATATGGATATTGGTTAGATGTTGTGTATGCATCTAATACCCAGACCAATTCTCCAGAATCAGTCACTACTAAATAAGGCTCTTCATCATATAACAAATATGGCATTATCTTTTTTGCTCTTTCTATAATATTTCTGTTTGCTAATATTGAACTTTCATCATCAATAAATGCTAATTTTATATTTCCTTCATTAATTCCTAAAATCATCCTATCAATGAATCCTAATTCTAATCCTCCTGTTCCTTCATATGTTGTTTCTGCATTTTGTTTTGAACTTATTGGATAATCAAATTCCTTTGAGTCTTTATTTATAACCACAGTATCATTTGTTTCTAATCCATAATATATTCTTGGCTGTTTAATCTTATTATTGTCGGTAAAATCATTTGACAAATGTAATAAATTACCTGCGCTATCAACTTTTGAGGCAGATGTTACAACTGCTCCATATCCATGAGTATATTCATATGTTTTATTATTATATGTTCTGCTCTCATTAGATATCTCTCTAGGTGATACATATGCTAATTGTGAATCATATAATGTAGGTATTGTTGGATTATAAATATAGTATCCAGTTGTATCTTGTGTTTCTTCTAAAGTTGATTGTACAATATCAGAAGTTACAATTGGTATATTTTTAATTGTATCATTATATTCATTTACATCTTCAGCTGATAATGTATCTGTATCAGTTATTTCAACATCTTCTATATTAATATTGTATGCTGTTTTTGTAAATTCTATATTTTTTGATATATATTCTTTTTGTTTGTCTAATTCATTTCTTTGCACATAAACAAATTGGTAACCTAGCATAACTACAAACATTATTACTAAATACGCAGGTACTGATAATAAACTTATTATTATCTTCTTTGAATTTTGCTTGTTGAACGCTTTTATTGCCATATACACAGCAATTACCATTATAACAGCTAATATTCTATATCCCCACACTTCTATAATTTTTTCAGTTAAACCTGCTCCTGTTATTACTGTGCTTTGTTCATTATTTAGTGTTAGAAAGCTATTTAATACTACTCCTTGTGCTTTTATAATAACTAATAGTGCTATGCCTACAATAATTAACATTGCATTTGTTAATAACTGCTTAATAAACGAACTATCTCTTAACATTTTTCCATCAATTGATTCAAAAAACATGTTGAAGGCTATAATATAATAAATACCTGTATATATAGTTAATCCTATAATTAAAGCTATAAAATAATATACTATCATTTCCAAAAATGGTTTTTGAAACATATAAAAACTCACATCTGCATTAAATATCGGATCAGTAATATTAAATTGAGTAGCATTGAATACTGTCATTACAGTTTTCAACATCCAATTTGATGTTATAATTGATACAACTATAGCTATTGCAAAGGCAATACTTTTATTAGCTAATTTAGGCATCTGCTTGTTTTCTTGTACAAAAAATTTTTTTAACCCTTTCTTTATTATAGTATTTGTAATATAAACGCTAATAAATACAATAAAAAAGTTAATTACTGCTATATATTTTAAATATGTTATATTTTGATTAAATACTTCAATATATTCCTCACCAATTTCAGAAACCTCTAAAAATCCAGCTCTGTAACTTATATATGAATATATTGCAAAAATAATTGCTATAACTAACACTAGAATTATTTTTAATTTACTCTTTTTATTTTTGTTGCTTTTTTGTTCTTTATTATCAATCTTTTCTTTTTCCATCTTTTTAATCCTTTCTATTATATAATCGCTTTTGCAAAATCTTCTGCAATGAATTTTTCCATATCATCTATCTTCTCACCAATTCCAATGAATTTAACTGGTATCTTATTTTCATTAACAATTCCAAGGACTACCCCACCTTTTGCTGTTCCATCTAGTTTTGTTAAAACAATTCCTGTTAATGGAGTTATTTCTTTAAAGGCTTTTACCTGTTGTATTGCATTTTGCCCTGTAGTTGCATCTAATACAAGTAATACTTCTTTTGAAGATTGTGGAAGTTCTTTTTCAATGACTCTTTCAATTTTTAATAGCTCGTCCATTAAATATTTTTTATTGTGAAGTCTACCTGCTGTATCACAGATTAATACATCTGCATTATTATTTTTTGCTATTCTAATTCCATCAAATATTACTGAAGCTGGATCAGTTCCTTCATTTCTTTTTACTAATTCACAATCTGCTCTGTTTGCCCAGATTTCAAGTTGTTCTACAGCTGCGGCTCTAAAAGTATCTGCAGCAACTATTACTACTTTTTTACCTTCTTTTCTCAAATTATTTGCAATTTTACCTATCGAAGTAGTTTTTCCAACTCCATTTACTCCTACTACTAATATTACTGAAGGTATAGTTTCAAGTTTTAATTCATTGTCAGTTTCAGATAAGATATTTATCATTTCTTGCCTCAACACATCTTTTACAACCTCTGAATCTTTAATGTTTTCCTTTTTTATTCTTTCTCTTAACTTTGATATTATATATGTAGATGTTTCTATTCCTACATCTGACATTATTAAAATCTCTTCTAATTCTTCAAGCAATTCTTCATCAACTTTTCTAAAATTACTGAACACATTATTAATCTTTTCATCGAATGAAGATTTTGTTTTGCTTAACCCATGCTTCAACTTATCAAAAAATCCCATATATCTATTCCTTTTCTCATATAATTATAACAATTATAAATTATACTACACCGCTTTCTATTTGTCCAGCTTATACATAAATAATCATTAATTTTGTTTATATATTTTTATAATATCTTTAAAACTTATTTTTGTGCCGTAATTTAAAATAGCATTAGAATATATTTTAATAGAAATTTTTGCAATTACTATTATTGTTAGTACCAATAACAATAATGATAAAAATATTTCATTTCCTGTTGCCAATCCCATCATAATTCTAAATGGCATACAAAATGCTGAAGATATCGGAAATATTGAAGCAAATACGTTTAACTCACTCGTTGGATTCATCATTGTAAAATATGCTAAATAGAAACCTATAACCGCAACAATAGCCACTGGTCCGTTAGCAGATTGTACGTCTTCTGGTTTACTAACAGTTGAACCAGTCAATGCATACATCAATGCATATGCAAAATATCCTAATAAGAAATATAATAGTGTCATAATTAATAAAAATGGTGTTAAATTTTCAATACTAATCATTCTATCTAGTATACCTTCTTCTAAAAATAAATTATTTGAAATTAAAGCTATAACTATCATAATAGTTATTTGTAATAAACCAACAATCCCAATTCCAATAGTCTTACCTAGTACTATCGTTCTAGGGGTAGTTGATGTTACTAAAGTTTCTATAATTTTTGAAGTTTTTTCTGTTGTTATAGATGATGAAACTTGATAAGCACAAAAATATATTGCATAAAATAATACTAGAGATAGTAGCATCATTATAAAATTATTTCCTTGGACTTCCTGTTCGTCTGTTTGTAGCATTTCAAAAGTAAAGTTTGGAGTTATACTATCTAGTTGTTGTGTTGTCAAATTTAATTTTGAAATTTGTAAATTAGTATATATCGCTGATAAACTATTTACAATATCTTGTGGAACTTCATTGACGTAAAGTAAATTTTTAACTATATAATCCATATTAATATTTTTATCTTGTTGATGAATTATTATTGCTTCTTCTGTATCACCATTAGCAATTTTATTTTTTATATCTTCAATATTAAGCTCTTCATTAGATATTTGCATATCATATCCAATGTTATTACTGTTCTTTAATACTTCTAGTGTTCCTTCAAACACATTTTGGCTATCTACTATTAATAATTTCACATTTGAAGAAGGTTCTTCTCCTCTATTTATAACTTTTAATATATTAGGTACATTAAACAATATTATTATAATTAACCAAATTATTATATTAGATATTATAAAAGATTTTCTTTTAAGTAAATCTTTTATAGTAAATATTGCTACTGTATATAAATCTTTCATAACATTTTCCTCCTACTTTTTAACTTTCTCAATGAATATCTCATTTAATGATGGTTTCATTATTTCAAATTTTATAACTTGAATATCATTATTTGCTAATAATTTAAATAACTTATATGCTTGTTCTTCATCTTGTATCTTGATTTCATAATCACTGTCTTTGCTATAATATATTTCTAGATTTAGTTCATTTATATATTTATCAACATTTGTCTTTGTACTTAACTCAATTTTATTTGCTGGATATTCCTCCTTTATTTTCTTTAAATTTCCTTGAAGAACTGTTTTTCCTCTATTAAGTATTAATATATCTGTGCAAAATTCCTCTATTGAACTCATTTGGTGACTTGACATTATAATATATTTTCCTTCTTTTACTAAATTCAAAATCACATTTTTAAGCAATTCTGTATTTACAGGATCTAATCCACTAAATGGCTCATCAAGTACTATTAGTTCTGGATTGTGTAATATTGCTGATATAAATTGTATTTTTTGTTGATTTCCTTTTGATAACTTTTCAGCTGTCATATTTAAATATTCTGAAACTTTTAATTTTTCTGTCCACTTTTTTATAGATTCATCTGCTTCCTTTTTACTCATTCCCTTTAATTTTGCAAAGTAAAGTAATTGTTCATATATCTTAATTTTTGGATATATTCCTCTTTCCTCTGGTAGATAACCAAAATTAACATTTTTTCGTTCAATTGTTTTATCATTCCAAGAAATTTCTCCACAATCTTTTTTTAGTATTCCCAAAATCATTCGTATAGTTGTAGTTTTTCCTGCCCCATTAGTTCCAAGAAGTCCAAATACGCCTGGTTTACACATTTCGAATGAAATATCATCTACCACCTTTTTATCTCCATAAGCCTTTGTTACATTTTCTAGCTTTAATCCCATATACACTCTCTCCCTACGTTTTATTTTTTTTATTATATCATTATTAAATAATTTTGTACACAGATAAATTATTTTTATATATTGACTTTTATTTTCATTTTGTGTATCATATTATATATATTTCTAAAGAAAATTTGGAGGTTTTATAGATGAAAAAAATTATAAAAATATTGATTATTCTATTCGTTATTTTGATTTCATACACTTATATTTATGGTGTTTATGCTTCAGGTATAAACATGAACTTATCTAATAGTAATGATTCAACCACATATGGAGCAAGTACAACAAATACTGCTGAAACTAAAACTACTACTCAACAAGGCTCTACAACAGCAGTTACTAATCCGTCAGAAACAAATTTAGATGCCTTAACATTATCCGATATGATAAATATTGTATTATGTGCAATAGGTGTAATATTAATTTTACTTGGAATAGCAATTATAATACGTCAAAAATCAGTATAAGAAATAAAAAATCATCTTTTTTAAGATGATTTTTTTATTTCTTCAATTATAGATTTTGCATCTATTTTGAAATATTTTATTAATTCTTCTGCGGGTCCTGAAGTACCAAACGTATCTCTTATTCCCATTCTTGTAACTTTTGTTGGATATTCTTCTGATAAAACTTCACATACGGCACTTCCTAATCCACCAATTATACTATGATCTTCTACAGTTATTATTTTTTTTGTCTCATTTGCACACTTTATAATTAATTCTGTATCTATAGGTTTTATTGTATGTATATCTACCACTCTAATATTTATTCCTTCCTTTTCTAATTCCTCTTTAGCCTTTATAGCTTCTGACACACATATTCCTGTTGCAATTATTGTTGCAGCATTACCATCTCCTATTTGAATGCCTTTTCCTATTTCAAAGTTTTGATATTCATCATATATTACTGGAGTTGCATACCTAGCTAATCTTAAATATACAGGTGAATTGACTTTTGAAATTTCTTCAACTGCCCATTTAGTTTGTACATCATCTGATACACTCATTACTATTATATTGGGTAACCCCCTCATTAAATTTATATCTTCAAGCATTTGATGAGTAGCGCCATCTTCTCCAACTGTCACCCCTGCATGTGTTCCGCATATTTTTACATTTAATTTTGGATAGCAAATACTATTTCTTATTTGATCATATGCTCTCCCTGTAGCAAATACAGCAAACGTAGTTGCATAAGGAATTAATCCACTAGTTGCCATTCCTGCAGCTGTTGATATCATATCTTGCTCTGATATTCCCATTTCAAAAAATCTATCAGGAAATTTTTGTGCAAAAATACATGTCTTTGTTGCCTCTGATAAATCTGCGTCCAATACAACTACATTTTTATTTTTTTCTCCAAGTGTAGCTAATGCTTCTCCATAACTCTGTCTAGTAGCTATTTTCTTATCTATATTCATATTAATTTCATTCCTTTCTTACAATAAAGTCTAAATTTCAAGTTCTCTCATTGCTTGATTATATTGTTCTTCGTTTGGTGCTTTTCCATGCCATCCTACTTGATTTTCCATGAATGATATTCCTTTTCCTTTTATTGTTTTTGCAATAATTGCTGTTGGCATTCCTTTAACTGTTCTTGCTATTTGAAAAGCCTCCACTAACTGTTTTATATCATTACCATCTACTTCAAGAACATTAAATCCAAAATTTTTAAATTTTGAACCTATTGGTAATGAATTTTTAACATCTTCTATCTTTCCATCTATTTGTAAATTATTATTATCAACAATTACACATAAGTTATCCAGTTTGCGATGTACTGCTGTCATAACTGCCTCCCAAATTTGCCCTTCTTCTATTTCTCCATCTCCTAACAGGCAATATACTCTTATTCCATCACTTTTTAATTTTGATGCCATTGCTATACCATTAGCTACAGATAATCCCTGTCCAAGCGAACCTGTACTCATATCTACTCCAAGAGTTTTATTCATGTCTGGATGTCCCTGCAATTTACTTCCTACATGTCTAAAAGTTTTTAATTCTTCTTTAGGAAAATATCCTCTATTTGCAAGCGTACTATATAAAGCTGGAGACGCATGTCCTTTAGATAATACAAACCTATCTCTTGCCTCATCTTTTGGCTTTTCTGGATTTATATTCATTTGATTAAAATATAATACTGTTAAAATATCAGCACATGAAAGTGAACCTCCAGGATGTCCTGATTTTGCACTATACACACTTTGAATTATTCCTTTTCGTACTTCATTTGAGATTCTTTTTAATTCTTCAACATCTGTAATCTTCATTTTTCTAATCATTCCTTTCTTATTTATATTGCAACTGATTTTATATTTTTGTAGGGGCACAGTTCACCGTGCCCCTCTATTAATTCTAAATTAAAATTGAATATATAATTACTATTATTCCAAGAATTACTCTATATATAGCAAATATCTTGAAACTTCCTTTTTTTAAATAATTTAACAATAATTTTATTACTATTATTCCAGATAGGAAACTAAACAAAACCCCCATGAAAAATGCAAGTGTAAATTCAAATTCAGTAATACTTACTAGTACTGCAGCTAGAATTATAGGTGTTGATAATAAAAATGAAAATTTCGCGGCACTTTCTCTATCTATTTTAAGTGATCTTGCAACAGTCATAGTTATGCCTGATCTTGATGTACCAGGAAAAGCTGCTGCTATAGCTTGTGATATTCCTATCAAAAATGCTTGTTTAAAAGTAATATCTTCAAATTTAACTTTTGATGCTGATTTTTTATCTACAATATATAAAACTATACCTAGTACTATAAGTGCTATTGCTATTAAAATCATTTCTATTCCGAATTTTTCACAAATTGCATTTGAAACTTTATCCAATATTAAACTTAAAACTCCTGCTGGTATTGTTACCGCAACTATGTACCAAAATATTTTACCTTCTGTTGATTTCTTCTTTTTTACTACTTGCTCATATCCTCCTTTAATTAAATTCAACCAATCTTTAAAGAAAAATATAGTTATTGCAAAAAGGGTTCCTAAATGCAAAGCCACATCAAAACTTTCTGGCATTTCCCAATTAAAGAACCATGGTATTAAATTTAAATGTGCTGAACTTGAAATTGGTAAAAGTTCTGTTAATCCTTGTACTATTCCTAAAATAATTGCTTGAAAAACTGTCATTTTTTTCATCCTTTCTTTTGATTTTATTTTCTAATTTAGATTTACTTGTCTCTACCGTCTCTTTCCTTTTCAATTTCATTCTCTTGCTTTTCTTTATCTTTTCTTGGCACTCTTGTTTTTGCACTATTTAGTACATCAACTAAATTATATGTTTTTTCTAGGTGCAATTTAGCTTGCTTTTCTTTTGGTGTCAAGCTTATCTCTTTTTTCACTATGTCTTCTTCATCTACTACTGGAATATCAAACTTACTTATTATTGGTAGAAATATTGTTTCATTACTTGCTACTTTAATATAATTTTTATCTATCTGTATAGCAAGATTTACAAATTTAACTGCATTTTCGTAATCCCCTCTTAACATATATATTTTCCCTAAATTATAATATGCATCTGCTTCTAACTCTTTATCTTCTAAAGTTTTTATTAGATATTGCTCTGCTTCATCTAAATCATTTGAAATTAAGTTAATCTGTGCAATATTATAATATGCTTTAAACAATAAACTATTAATTGTAGCAGCTTTCTCATAGCAAATCTTTGCATTCTGAAAATCATTTAACATTGTGTAGGTAATTCCCATATTATATAATAAATCATAATCATTAGGTGTATACCTCAAAGCATTTGAATATACATTTAAGGCTTCTTTATATTGCTCTAATTCACAAAATATGTCTCCTAGTAACATAGTTGCATTTAAATAATCAGGTTTTTTTGATAATAGATTTTCTAGCATTACTTTAGCATCTTCTTTTTTATCTAATTCTTTTAATAAGAAAGATATTTTATAATAAGAATCATAATCTTTTTTATTTAGATCAACTGCTATTACATATTCATCTATTGCTTTTCGCATTCCACCTTCCTTTTCATAAATTTCTCCTAAATACTTATGTGCATTATAACTGTTCGGATTTTTATCTATTATCTCAAGTAAAATCTTTTTTGCATACTTTGTGTTATTAAATTTTAAAGCAATTTTTACAATTAATATCTTTAAAATTTCTGCTATATTTTTTCCTTTAATTTCAGTTATGATAATTACAAATGGAATTATTATTGAAATCAAATATATCAATAGTTTGACATATATATTAAAATTCAGAGAAAAAATTATCTCTATGAAATTTACTGCTATTCCTAATGCTTGCATTACTAACGTATATATATATATAGTATCATTTTTTCTAATCATTTTAAAAAACATTATTATAAACAGATAGAATGCAATTATGCTAAATATTATTTTTTCAGCTATCACCATATTTATCATTCCTTTCTACTTACAATGGTATTTTATAACATTTGTATTAAAAAGTCTATACTATTTTTTAAAATGCTGTCATATATTTCTACATCGTTTCATAGGTATTTTAAAGAAAAGATAATTTTATCTATCTTTTTAACAAAAAGGAGTTTTCTAATGTTTATATATAATCTTAAAATTAATTCTAATTTTATATTAAAACTTTTTCTTACTATACTTCTAGTAACTGTTTTATTTATAATTGGTATTTCTATTTTTAAACTTATTAATGGTTCTTCAAGTACTATTAATAACTCTAATGTTTATAATTTAACACCTAATAACTATACTAATGTATTAAAGGCTGTTCATAATGACTTAAATACTTATATTGGTCAGCAAATAAAATTTTCTGGATATGTATATAGAGTATATGATTTCGATGATACTCAATTTGTTCTAGCCAGAAATATGATTATTAGTTCTGATTTTCAAACTTTAGTTGTTGGATTTTTATGCCATTATGATAGTGCATCATTATATGAAGATAATACTTGGGTCAATATAACTCGGAACTATAACTAAAGGTAATTATCACGGGGAAATTCCAGTTATAGAAATAAACAATATAGAAAAAATTGAAAAACCTAAAGATGAGTATGTCTATCCTCCAGATGAAACATATACTACTACATCTACAGTATTATAAAGTTCTTTTAATAAAGATATTAATTGAACTTATATACTAAAATACTATCTATATATTCATAATCATAACTGCTACATTAAAGAAAATTAGTACTGAACATGTGTCTACAATTGTAGTTATTAAAGGTGCCGCCATTATTGCCGGATCTAGTTTTAGCTTTTTGGCAAGTATTGGTAAAATACATCCTAATGATTTCGAAATAATAACTGTAATTACCAACGTAATTCCAACAACATATGCTAATTGTAAATTTTGATACTGTAGTAATATTCTAATTCCATTTACTCCTGCTAAAATAATTCCTACTATTAAAGCTACTCTTATTTCTTTCCACCATACTCTAAAAAAGTCTTTTATTCTTATCTCATCATTTGCTAATCCACGAATTATAAGTGTTGAACTTTGTGCACCACAATTTCCTCCCGTATCCATTAGCATTGGTATAAAAGCCACTAGTATTGGTACCGCTGCAAATGCTTCCTCATATTTTGAAATTATTGTTCCAGTTACTATTGAAGATAACATTAAAAATAATAGCCAAACTATTCTATTTTTTGAATGCTTAATTACACTCGTTTTAAAATAGCTATCCTCTATTGGTTGCATAGCTGCCATTTTTTCAAAATCTTCCGCTACTTCTTCTTGTAAAACATCAATAGCATCATCAATCGTTATTATTCCTACTAGCCTTTCTTCTTTATCCACTACAGGTAATGCCATAAAGTTATATTTGTCAAATTTTTTAGCAACTTCTTCTTTGTCCATAATTGTAGTTACAGTAATAGTGTTTGTATCCATAATATCTTTTATTAATTCTTCTCTTTCAGATACTAATAGATCTTTTAGTTCTACAGTTCCAAGCAATTTTCTTTTTGCATCAGTAACATAACAGTTATATACTGTCTCTTTTTTTAGTCCTATTTTCTTTATTCTATCAAATGCTTCTTGAACTGTCATACTCTCCTTAAGGTCTACAAATTCTACTGTCATTATGCTACCAGCACTATCTTCGGGATAGTCTAATAATTCATTTATTATTTTTCTATTTTCTGAGTTTATATTTTTTAAAATACGTTTTACCACATTAGCTGGCATTTCTTCAATTAAATCTGTAGCATCATCCATAAATAACTGATCAATTATACTTTTCAATTCCTTATCAGTTAAAGCATTTATTAATGATTCTTGTAAATCCGAATCCAATTCTGCAAATACTTCTGCTGCTTTTTCTTTTGATAATAATCTATATATGACTATAACTTCTTCTTCATCTAATTCTTCAAATAAAGTAGGAAAATCCGCACTATTTATAGTCTCTAACTTTTTATGTAATTGACTTACTCGTTTATTTTCTATTAATTCTTTTATTTCATCAATAATTTCTTCCATAGCTTCCTCCTACTCATATGTTATTATTCTTCCAATTCTCTACTTTAATACGCCCAAAAATTATATACTATTTTTATGCAATTTGTCAATAGATGAAGAATATACTTAATTATACAAAAATAGAAGAAAACATTTTATTTGTTTTCTTCTATTATTTTTATTACCTTTTTTATTGTTTCTTCTTGATTAGTATTATCAATAACATAATCATATTGACCTATTTTAGATTCTTCATATTCAAATCTACTTAAACGTAATTCAATTTCCTCTTTACTTGGTTTATCGGTTCTTTTCTCTAATCTTTTTCTTAATTCTTCTTTAGGTACTCTTAAAAATATAGTAATAATTTTCATCTTATTACCTAATTGTTTAACTAGACTTTCTGTGCCATTAACATCTACATCTCTTATAGCTACTTTTCCATTTGCAATTTTTTCTTGTAAAGGCTTTTTTGCAACCCCATAGTAATTATTGTGATGTATATCATATTCATATAATTCATCATTTGCTATCATTTCCTTAAACTTCTCTTCCGTTACAAAAATATACGTAACTCCAGGTATATCTCCTTTTCTCATCGGTCTACTTGTAACGGTCGGAAATGTATTAACATAGTCTAATCTTTTTACAATTTCCTTTTTTACTGTATCTTTACCAGCACCTGCTACTCCTGATAGTATTACTAACATTTTGGACCTACCTTACCTTCAGCAATTTCCACTGCTGCTAATGTTACATTTGAATCTTCTACTTTATTTGTTAAAGGTTTATCACCATCTGATAATTGTCTTGCTCTTTTAGCAGTTACTATAACTAGTCCAAATCTGTTATCAACTTTTTTCAACAACTCTGTAACAGTTGGTTTTACCATCATTTCAAATCACTCTCCCAATCTAATATGACATATATTATAATATATTTGTATTTATTTTGCAACTATTGTTTTTATATCATTTAAACTTTTATTGTATTTTTTCTTCATCATAACTACAATAATTATACATTTTATCAAACAATATATTACACTGAAAATACCTCCACATATTATAACTTTATAGAAATTTCCATAATATAATGAATATGCTGGTATTAGGAATAGTGTAAAAAATGATACTATTAATATCTCTATACTATATAAAATTAACTCATTTGTATTATATCTATAAGATATTTCAAACGAAATAATTGCTCCAATTATTAGAACTATATTAAGTATTTTTAATATTAAAACATACGTATCTGTTTGAATATTAGATTCGCCTATTTGCAAAAATGCCAAATATATTATTACCGCTATTAATATTATTATATTAGTCCTGAATTTTTTTAATATTTTATCTTTAACTTCTTGAGGTAATTTCTTTTTATTCTCAATTTCTTCTTCGAACATTGTTAAATTTTTTTTTATCTCATTTTCTTTCTTTTTCAAATTTTTTCCTCCGATTATACTAACTATTAATGGGCAGATTCTGCATAATCTGCCCAGTTAATTATCATTTAAGCACGTGGATGTGCCTTCCTATATATATTTTGTAAATTCTCATCCTGAAATTGCATATAAACTTGTGTAGATGATATATCAGAATGTCCTAACATTAATTGTATTGATTTTAAGTCTGCACCATTCTGTAATAAATGAGTCGCAAATGAGTGTCTTAAAACATGTGGTGTTATATCTTTTGTTATGTGTGCTTGCTCTTTATAATATTTAATAATTTTCCAAAATCCTTGTCTAGTTAATCTGTGTCCATTGGTGTTTACAAATAATGCTGTAATACTATCATCTTTTATTAATATTGGTCTTGAGTTTTCAACATAATCCTTTAGAGCCTCTTTTGATAAGTTACCTAAAGGAATATTTCTTTGTTTATCACCTGTTTTACATTTTACAAATCCTTCTTCAAAATTAACATCAGATATATTTAATGATATAATTTCTGTAACTTTCATTCCAGTAGCATATGCAAATTCTAACATAGCTTTATCTCTAATTCCTTTTAAGTCTACACTTTTAGGTTGCTCTAATAGTAACTCTACTTCTTGTGCTGATAATACTGTTGGAATTCTTTTATCTATTTTAGGAGATTGTATCCCTTCTGTTGGATCTTTTTTTATCTTCTTATTTCTTAATAAATACTGATAAAATGCTCTAATTGAGGCCAAACTTCTTGAAATAGTTGAACTTTTTTTGCCAAGTTCTTTCATGTAATCTAAATACTTTGATACTTGTTCTGTGTTTACTTTTATATAATTTATTTTATTTTCTTCGATATATCTTTGATATTGTACTATATCTCTTTTATAAGATTGTAATGTGTTTTCTGAAGCTTTCTTATCATTTTGTATGAATTCTAAAAAATTATTAATTTGTTTTTCCATACTTAACACTCCCTGTTTTTACTTACCATAATTTATATATGTTATATCAAATAAACGTAAAATTGTAAATAGTTTTATAAAAAATTTTACATAAAACTATATAAAAATCATTTTAAAAATATTCGCTGATATATATGTCTCAACTAGAGATGCAATTACATTTATAACTGCCACACAGAAAGCAATTATAGTATATCTTAAAATTTCAACTTTTATATTTTCTCTTCTTCTATCTTTCATGATTGCCTTATATAATTTTATTCCACTAACCGCTAATAGTAATATAGCTGGTATTATAATTATATTTTGCAAAAGCATTGTAGATAATACTATTTTTATTCCTTCTGTTGACCCCACAGTAGCAATAATTGCCGATATTGTGTATCCCATGCAAAATCCTTTAACAGATACTATTAAATATACTATTGGCATTCCAATTACAGTCAATCCTGAAATCCATAAAAGTACTATAATCAACAAATTATTATAAACTGAAGTTCTAAATAATCTACTTAAGTCTATGCTACTACCATTTTGTATATCATTCAAAAAATCATTTATATAATTTGAAATTTCTTGTGTTTGATTTACATCAGCTTTTTTTATATACATTGTACCTAATATTATACCTATTAATAATATTATAATCATTACAATATATTCCACTATATTATTATTTATATGCCCAATAATACTTTGATTAATTATGCTTTTTCTATAACTTCTTTTGTTGATCATTATACTACATCCCTCCATGGTTAACTTTCTTAACACATGTTTATGTGATATAAATATATTTTATGATAATTTAGAAGTCATATTTTATTTTTACAATTTATTCATTGCATACTTTACCGTATACTCCTCCTCCTCCTGCATCTAATTTAAGTTTTCCTTCTCTAGCAGAAATTATTAACTTTGCTGTCTTTTCACCAACAACTGCTTCAATATCATCCAAATGTACTTTGTGAAGTATATTCATTTCTGTTCCAAATGTATCTATAAGTCTTTCTATAGTTTTATTACCAAGCCCTGGTATAAATGTTAATGGTATTTGATATATATAATCCGGTCTAAATTGTGGACTTTTACTTGATTTTTTGTCTTTTATCTGTTCAATTCTATCGAAAACGCCCATAGTAATATTTCTACTATCGCACACATCACACTTTATAACCGGTGCCTTCCCTTCAATTGTTTTCTTACAAACTTCACAATATGTTCTATGATATTTTCCAAGTTTAGGATCTAATCCATAATTACATATAATCTTTCTCCCATCCTGATTTCTTAATACTTTTACCAACTCTTTGAAACTAATATCTTCAATCTGAATTTTATTATATTCTCTAGCAATTTTAGGTAGAGAATGTGCATCTGAATTTGTTAAAAATGTAACATTCTCTAACTCTGATATTTGATCTGCTAAATGTGTATCGGAACTTAATCCTAACTCTATTGCGTAAATTTTGCTAAATTTTTCTTTAAATATATTTTCTAATCTATCAGTGCAATTACCATAAAAACTTTTATGTGGTGTAAATGCATGTGCTGGTACTAATATCCCATTATATTTTTCTACAATGTCAATTAACTCATATGCAGATATATCTGCTCTTTGAGAACTTAAAGTTATATTAGATATATGATTACTCATCTCTTTAGAAAATGCTTTTATATCCTGTAAATGCGGAAAATAACACAAGTTATGTGCACATCCCTTTTTTCCATCATATCTGCTTTCAGATGTCTCTATCTCACTTCCTAGGATAATGCACAATTTATCTTTATAAATTATTCCTCCATCTTTAATTTCATATGCTTCTCCATTATTTAAAAACTCCTCTATATCTTCTATTACATATGGAGATGCACAATCTATAATTCCCGCAATGTTTATTCCTTTTCTTTCTACACATTCTTTAGCTATATTTTCAAAATTTAAACTTCTAGCTGCTGTTATTTTTATTGGCTTATTATTTTTTGTTCTCCCAATATGGATATGTAAATCCGCAAATATATCATACATTAGTATCACTTTTCTTTCTTAATAGTATTTTTTCGAAACCGTATTTCCTAGAAATTCCTCCTATTGTAGGTTTCTCTTCATTCACATATTTAAATAATTCAGTTATTTCCTTGTTAGATTTTTGTATATCTCTAACATTTTCATTTGTTACATTTTTACTTGATGGATCCTCTTTATTTGTGTTACTATCTTCTTTCAATAAAAACTCTTTAAATTGCTCCATGTATTTATTATTTATATCTTTTAAATTCTCATTTATTAATAACTGCATTGCTTGTTGAATATCATAGTTAGATTTGTGTTCTTTACTTAAAAGAAGATCGCCTAAATTATCTACCAATTCTAATATATCACTTTCTGGTTCTCTTGGACTCAATCCACTATATCTATTTACTCCTTCACAAATACGGCAAAACCTATTATCAAATCCCATTTCAGATAAATATATTGCTCCTTCTTTTGCATAAATTTTAACTTTTTCAAAATCATTTGTAACCATAAATTTCTTATTTGCATATAGTAGGCATGCTGTTATAATTAAATTTTCATCCACATCCAAATTCATTGTTTCTATGAACTTCCTTGCTAGCTCAGCTTTGCAAATAACTGATTCATCAAAAAACATATTTGACTTTTTATGCAAATAGTATGCTAATTCTATTTTTTTAATATAATTGTTTTCTTTTAAAATATATTCCGCAAAATTTTCCATATTTTTCTCCTATTAATTTATTAAATTATTTCCTTGATTATATTGTATTTTTATCTTTTTTTCAATATTATATATAATCTAACTATTTAGCTAATTTCTATATATTTTTTATTGCTTCTCTTGCTAATTGATCACACCTATTATTATACTCATTATTACTATGCCCTTTCACTTTTATAAATTTTGCTTTATATTTTTGGGCTAATAAATCCAATTCTTTCCATAGCTCTTTATTTTTTACTTCTTCTTTTTTAGAGTTTATCCAACCATTCTTCTTCCATTCATCTATCCAATTATTATTAAATGCATTAACTACATATGCACTATCACTATAAATCTCAACCTCACATATTGTTTTTAATGCTTTTAATCCTTCTATTATAGCTGTTATTTCCATTATATTATTTGTTGTACTTTTTACTCCTCCAGATAATTCTTTTTTATGTTCTTTATAAATAAGTATTGTTCCCCATCCTCCTGGACCAGGATTTCCAGAGCAAGCACCATCAGTATAAATAATAACTTTATCCATACATTTTTCTCCTTCTTATATAATTTATAGACCTAAATTTCTAACTTGTATTTTTACTAATTATATGATATTATATCAATAATTAATTTTAAAGTAAAGGAGGTTAAGATAACTTGGAAAATGTTTTAGGTATAATTGCAGAATATAATCCTTTTCATAACGGGCATTTGTATCAATTACATAAATCTATTGAACTTGTTAACGCAAAACGTACAGTTCTAATTTTAAGTGGCAACTTTGTTCAAAGAGGAGATTGTGCATTAATTGATAAATGGAAACGAACTGAAATGGCGTTAAAAAATGGTGTTGATTTAGTAATTGAGTTACCTGTTCTTTATAGTATATCTAGTGCAGAGAACTTCGCTTCTGGTGCAATAAAAATTTTAAATTCCCTAAAAGTTGTAAATTATCTATCATTTGGTAGTGAATGTGGCAGTATAGAAACTCTTTTAAAATTTGCCAATGTTTTATCTTCTGAACCTCCTGAATTTAAGGCATTATTACAACATGAACTATCTAAAGGGATATCATTTCCAAAAGCACGTGAAAATGCTCTACTTTTATATTTAAATGATATTCGTAAATATTCAAATATTCTAAATTGTCCTAATAACACTCTTGGGATCGAATACTTAAAAGCATTAAAAAATAATAATTGTAAAATACAGCCTATTACAATAAAAAGACAGTCTAATGATTATAATTCTTTGGATGATAATATTGAATTTGCTAGTGCAAGTGATGTGCGTGAAATGGTTTATAGCAATGATTATGACAACCTATTTTCATCAATGCCACAATCTTCATATGAAATATTAATGGAGGCTTTACGTTGTGGAGAATTTGTAACTGGGTTACAAGATTTTGAAAAAGAAATTATATTTTTACTTAGATGTATGCCTATAGATTCTATTGCTAATCTTCCTTCTGTTTCAGAAGGATTGGAAAATGCAATTAAAGAAGCTGCTTGCAATTGTAATTCTCTAGAAGAGTTGATTGATAACGTTAAATCAAAAAGATTTACTAGAACAAGAATTCAAAGAATTCTCCTATATGCATTATTGGGCTACACAAAAGAAGATATGGATTTTGTTCAAGATAATGTCCCATATATTCGTGTTCTAGGCTTTACTGAAGCAGGTAAATCTCTTTTATCAACTATTTCTAAATCAAATAAAAAGCTAAAAATTATTACATCAATGCGACATTTTAATGACAGATGTAAAAACAAAAAAATACTTAATTTATTACAAAAAGATATTAGATCAACAGATATATATTCTCTCGCTTATAGAAAAAATTCAAAAGCACATTTAGATTATACAAAAAAACTTATAAGAATGTAAAAAAATAGAAAGATTAAAATTTTATCTTTCTATTTTTTTATTATTTAATTAAATCTTTATTATTTTTCCTAATGTTGTTGTATTATCATCTTTTACTGCTCCAGCTATTACTAATGTATCTCCTTTTTCTAAAGTTCCATCTTTCTTTAAGTCTTCAATAGCAGTTTCTATCATTTTGCATCCACATTCTTTTGTCTCTGTATAAACTGGTAATACATCGCCATATACAGACATCTTATGATATGTTTTTATATCATCTGTAACAGCAATTATAGGACATATTGGTGATAATCCTCCTATTGTTCTAGCTTCTGCTCCATCTTTAGTATATACAACAATTGCATCAGCATTTACATTTGCTGCTGTAACACATGTTGAATATCCTATTGTCTTTGTATCATCAGCTGTTTCTGGATCATACCTATTTTCATAAAATCTCTTTTCATAGTTAATATGATTTTCTGTTTCTTCTGAAATTTTAACCATTGTATCAACACAAAGTGCTGGATGAGCTCCCATTGCTGATTCTCCTGATAACATTATTGCACTTGTTCTATCATATACTGCATTTGCAACGTCACTAACTTCAGCTCTAGTAGGACGTGGGTTCTTTGTCATTGATTCTAGCATTTGAGTTGCTGTTATAACTGGTTTACCTACTTCATTACATCTCTTAATAAAATGTTTTTGAACTGCTGGAACTTTATAGAAAGGTATTTCAACAGCCATGTCACCTCTTGCAACCATAATTCCATCAGATGCTTCTAGTATTTCTTCAAAATTGTCTATACCTTCTTGGCTTTCTATCTTTGAAATTATACCTATCTTTTCTCCACCATTCTCATCTAATAATTTTCTAATTTCTTGAACATCTGATAATCTTCTAACGAATGAAGCAAATATATAATCAAATCCTACTTTTGCTCCATTTGTTATATCATCTATATCTTTTGCTGCAAGTGCTGGTAAATTTACAACTACTCCTTGAATATTAACAGTTTTTCTACTTCCTAACATTCCAGTATTTAATGCTTTACAAACAACATCTTTTCCTTCTACTTTTTGAACTTCAAATTCAATAGCTCCATCATCAACTAAAATTTTTGCACCTGGTTTTACATCTTGATATAAATTCTTGTAACTTATTGATGTTTTTGTCTCATTTCCAATAATATCTTCGTTAACAAATGTAAAAGTTTGTCCTTCTTTAATTTCTACCTTTTGATCTCCTGATTCTTGTTTTCCTGTTCTTATTTCAGGTCCTTTAGTATCTAGACACATTGCTATAGGTTGATTTAAATTTTTTCTTACTCTCTTTATTGTCTCAATTTTTTCTGCATTTTCATCATATCCTCCATGTGAGAAATTAATTCTAGCAACATTCATTCCTGTGTTAATTAATTTTGTTAACATTTCTTCTGCTTCTGCGGCTGGTCCAATTGTACATGTAATTTTTGTTCTTCTAAAATTTTTCATTTTTACTTTTCCCTCTTTCTCTTTTTTTGAAAATACCTGTACTAGTATACCACAATTTAATTGGTTTGTATACCTTTTTTTTATTTTTTTCTAAAAATTTGACATACTGTACTCTTTTATTGTAATATTGCATTAATTTCACTTATATCCAAATATCTCCATTGACCTATCTTCAAATTTTTTACATCTATATTTCCTATTTTGCTTCTATGTAATGCCATTACATTTCTTCCAATTGCTTCACACATTTTTCTCACCTGTCTATTTTTTCCTTCGTGTATTGTTATTTCTACTCTAGATATATTATTTACAGTATCTGTTTTTAATATTCTCACTTTTGCAGGACGAGTAACATAATTCTCTATAGCTACACCATTTTTTAGCTTTTGTATTTCCTGCTCTGTTATAATTCCTTTTAATGTAGCTACATATGTCTTTTCGATTTCATGACTTGGGTGAGTAACTTTATATGTAAAATCTCCATCATTTGTTAAAATAAGTGCTCCTGACGTATACATATCTAATCTTCCAACTGGTACAACTCTTATATTGAGTCCTTTTATCAAGTCTAATACAGTATTCCTATTAAATTGATCTTTAGTAGTAGTAACATATCCTATTGGCTTATTCAATAATATATATACATTTTCTCTCTGCTTTGTTACTCTTCTATCATTAAAATATACTATGTCTATATTAGGATTTACCTTTATTCCTAATTCCGTTACTGTTTTTCCATTTATTTTTACTTTTCCATCTCTTATATATTCTTCTGCTTTTCTTCGTGATGCAATACCACATTCAGCTAAATATTTTTGCAAACGTATTTCATTTTGTTCCACTATATTCTTCCTCCTCTAACTGTTGTAATACTTCTTGAAAATACTTTGGTAGTGGTGCTTCAATTATCATTTTTTTTCCTGTTCTTGGATGTGTAAATTCTATCCTTTTTGCATGTAACATTTGTCCTTCTACATTAAAAGGATTTTTTCCGTTTGAATATACATAATCCCCTACTATTGGATATCCTATTTCGGCCATATGAACTCTTATTTGATGAGTTCTCCCTGTATCTATTTTTATTTCTAAAAGTGTAAAATTCTCATATCTTTTTAATACTTTAAAATGTGTAACTGCTTCTTTTCCATCTCTCGTGACTGCCATCTTTTTTCTATCTTTTTTACTTCTTCCTATTGGCATGTCTATTGTTGCTTCATTTTCCTTTATAACGCCTCTAGCTAATGCTATATATATTTTTTTTGTTTTTCTATCTTTAATTTGATTGCTAATATTTATATGAGAAAAATCATTTTTTGCAACTATTAATACCCCTGTTGTATCTTTATCTAATCTATGTACTATACCTGGTCTAATTTCTCCTCCGATGCCAGAAAGAGTATCTCCGCATAAATTCATTATAGCGTTAACCAATGTTCCATCTGGATTACCATTAGCTGGATGCACAACTATACCTTTAGGTTTATTTACAACGATTATATCTTTATCTTCATATAAAACTTCTATAGGAATATCTTGTGCAACTATGTCTATCTTTTTAGGTTCTTCTTTTTGTATTGTTACTTCATCACCAAGTCTTGTCTTATAAGAAGATTTAGTTTTTTCTCCATTTACTAAAATATTACCACTGTCAATTAGCCTTTGAATTGCTACTCTTGATAAATTATTATCTAACATTCCTATTGCTTTATCTATTCTAATGTTTACTATATTTTCGTCTATTACATAAGTCTCCATTTTTATTCTCCTATATACCTCTCAAAAATCCAAAAATAATCATCTTCATATATTTTAATATAATTATCATCTCTTTCTAATAGCATCTTAAGTTTACTGTCTGAATTAGTGATAATATGTGTTATTCCGTACTCTTCAAATTTATCTTCGTAATATACTCCTATATTTGCTATATCTAAAGCATCAGAAAATATGTCTTTTTCATTGAATTCTGGACTATATAAATCACATCTAGAATCTATAAAAACAGGTATATTTTTATATAATAGGTAACTACCAAAATTATAATGATTGTATAATCTTATGTTTTTAACATTTAAATTATCTAAAATAAATTGAGTTGCCTCTACTGGATATGATTTTTTATTTACATATTCTTGTTCATATTTAGAACCATAGAAATTCACACCACATAATATACACAATAATACAATAACCAAGGCTTCAAAAGGTTTAACTAGATGCTTTAATAAATCTATTTCGTTATATTTTCTTTCATATTTTCTTATAAAATCTGTAATTATTCTATTTAAGGAATATACTCCAATTAATACTAATATAGATATCTGCCTTTTAGACATTAACATTAGTACTATTAAACCTACTAACATAAATAAATCTTTTAGTGTTATCTTAATATCTGTAAAAATTAAAAACATTAAAACTATAATTAACACCACTAAAGCATCCATTGACTCTATTACTACTGTTGGAAGATGTTCTGATATGCTACTAGTTGTATTACCACTTAATAACTTTATCATATGAGTGTATGGCTCAAAAGTTGTCTGTGGTGTTAAAAGTCCTGAAAGTAAGCATATTGCCAATACTAATATTAGCCATTTAATATTATCTCTTTTTTCTATTTTAATTTTAAATGAATTCTCTTCCATCTTTTTTACTGCTTTAGTGCTCTTTATTATTGTCTCGTCTAATTCTGTCATTCTACTATTTAATTTTTCTAATTTTATATTAAACTTATTCTTTATTTTTTCATCTTTAGCCTTAACAATCTTTTTTTCCAGATTGTTTATTTCATACTTAACTATAATTTTTTTTATTTTATATGATAGATTTGATTCCATTAATCCTATTATAAATGCTTCACCAATATATGGTAATGCTAATATGAAAAATAAATACCAAACAGCAGCATGGCAATTTGCTATCAATGTAGCTATTATGAATAACCCCATAGCATATCGTATTTTTTTAGTTTTAAGAAATTGTTCTATAAATAATATTTCTAGAGTGAAAAATATATATGATACCAATTGAGCCCTTGCTGCTATAAAATCTTTTAGTAGGTATATTACTCCTAAAGTCAAAAAAAATGAAATTACATGATTATTATTTATTTTTACATTGGTTATATATACTAATATTCCTAAAATAGATGCCAAAACCATTGTTGATATATATATTGCTGTCATTCCACCATTCTCAGCATCCAATCCAAAATTTGTTGCTATATTACATCCAGTATTATAAATTAAATAGATCCCTGTATCATACATCCAGTGGGGATATGTGTATGTTAAATTTTCGTGCCATGAAAATGGATCTTTCATATCTATCGTTTTAGTGTTAATAATGTGTTCTCCTATTTTTATAGTGTAATATGTATCATTTTGTAATACTTTTGGAGATATCGTTATACAAAATATGAGTATACATACTATTGCTATAATATTAAAGATTTTAATTGTTTTTTTATTTGTATCCACTATTTTTATACATCCTTTCCTGTTCTAGCTTTAAATATTATATATCAAAAACTTAATCTCTACAATATATTTAAGATTATTATAAAATTTGGCTACAGATTGCAATAGCACATTTTATTCCATCTGCTCCAGCAGAAGTTATCCCTCCTGCATATCCTGCACCTTCTCCGCACGGATATACCCCCTTAATGTTTGATTGTAATATTTCGTTTCTCACTATTGTTACAGGTGACGAACTTCTTGTCTCTACACCAGTTAATATAGCATCTGGATTAGCAAATCCTGATATTTTTTTATCAAAGTATATTATTCCCTCTTTTAGAGTTTTACATACAAAATCTGGTAATATATTATTTAAATTTGATAATGTTACACCTGGTATATATGTTGGTTTTACTTCACCAATATAAGTAGATTTATTATTATTTATAAAATCTTCTACTCTTTGAATTGGTGCATAGTAATTTCTTCCTCCTAAATTAAAAGCTAATTCCTCTAATTCCTTTTGAAACTCTATACCTTTTAAAGGATTACTTCCTTCACCAACATCATCTGGAGTAATATTAACTAATACTGCACTATTTGCATTAGCTCCATCACGTGCAAAAGTACTCATTCCATTTGTTACTACTGTACCTTTCTCACTTGAAGATGCTATTACTTCTCCACCTGGACACATACAAAATGTATAACATGAGCGACCATCTTCTCCATGATAAGCTAATTTATATTCTGCCGGAGGCAACTTCAATTTTGTCTTCGTTCCATATTGAGATTTATTTATCATACTCTGTAAATGTTCAATTCTTACTCCTACAGAGAAATTTTTTCTCCTCATTTCGACATTTCTTTCATATAATTTGTAAAAGGTATCTCTTGCGCTATGACCAATTGCTAATACAACTGTATCCGTTTTTATTCTTTGCCTATTAGTTACAACCTCTCGTATATTTCCATCTTCTATTATAAAATCTATAACTTTTTCATTAAATAAAAACTCTCCACCAAGTTTAATTATTTCTTGCCTCATATTCTTAATTATTTTAATTAATTTGTCAGTACCTATATGTGGCTTACTTGTGTATAAAATTTGCTCTGGTGCACCGAAATTATAAAATTCCTGTATTACTTTTTTAGCATAAATACTATTTACTCCGTGAGGTTAACTTTCCATCGGAAAAAGTTCCCGCACCGCCTTCACCAAATTGTACATTGCTAGTAGTATTCAATTTCCCATTTTTTCGAAAATTATAAACATCTTTTTGTCTTTCTTCTACTTTATTTCCTTGTTCAATTATTATTGGTTTTATTCCATTTTGAACTAATGTTAATGCACAAAATATTCCAGCTGGTCCTGCCCCTACTATGATTGGTCTTACTGAACTTTTTCTATTTACAATATTTATTGGCTCTATCAGTTTATCTTTTATTATCTTGGCACCTTGTATTTTTTTATTGCTTTCAATATCTATACTATAATTATAAAATACATCATTCTTATCTCTAGCATCTATCGATTTTTTATATATCTTCCAAGATAGTATCTCTTTTATATTAATTTTATATTTCTTGCATATGAAATCAATTAATCCATTTTTATTTAAATCTTCTCTTATCTTTATATTTTCAATTCTATACATAACTTTCTCCAATCATATTTTTATATTTTAACACAATTAATAAAATTTGTGAAGTTTTTGCTTTTTTGTACTTGTCTATTTTTTATTGTAGTGTTATAATTTTTATATCTTATTTACTAGGGAGGTGATATTTATGGATCAGTTAGAACGTATTTTGAAAAGTAATCTGTCAGAATTCTATCAATCAATTAAAATAGAAATTGAAAACTTAAGACAAGAATTTAAATCTGATATAGAAAATTTAAGACAAGAATTCAAGTCTGATTTGGAAAATTTAAGACAAGAATTCAAGTCTGATTTGGAAAGTTTGAAACAAGAGTTAAGACAAGAATTTAAGTCTGACATGGAAAATTTAAGACAAGAATTTAAGTCTGATTTAGAAAGTTTGAAGCAAGAGTTAAGACAAGAATTTAAGTCTGATTTAGAAAGTTTGAAACAAGAAATGAATTCTGATATGGGACAATTAAAGCAAGAGTTAAGGCAAGAATTTAAGTCTGAACTCGCAAATTCTATGTTAAAATTCAGAGAAACAATTGATCGTGACATTAACTTAATTCGATGTGAAATGGCAGAAATAAAAGAAGATATTAGAGACTTACGAAAGGATACTAATGAAATCAAAGCTAGTATTAATGAGCTAAAATCTGATATTGAAAGTTTAAATTTAAAATCCGATGCTCATTCTGCTACTATAGTTTCACTATCAAATGAAGTTAGGCATCTAAAATTTAAGACTGATGCTTTTCGTAATCGTTTTACATCTATTGAAAATGATTTGGATTCTGTTAAGCAATCCTAAAAATTAATTCTTATCTGTTATAAAAATTTTATATGTATACAAATAACAGAAATTTTTCAAAAATTTAAAATAGATTGCTTATGTAGCAATCTATTTTACTTTACTTATTGCAAGACCATCTCCCACTTCTAATATCTCTGTTTCTAAATTGGGATTTTCACTAATTTCTTTTATATACTCTCTTAAGTTTCTTACTGCTGTTCTTTGTTTATGTTTATTATAGTCACTCATTACATAGCCTTTATATAATATATTATCAGCAAAAATTATTCCATCTGTTTTTATCATTCTTAAAGCCTCCTTCAAGAAGAAAGGATACTTGCCTTTTGCAGCATCAATAAATACAACATCATATTTATTATTTAATGTTGGTAAAATCTCAACTGCATCACCTTCTAGAACGTTTATCTTATCTTCTACTCCTACTTTTTTTATATTTTTTCTTGCTTCAGCAACTCTTTCTACATCTCTTTCAATTGTATCGATTTTTCCATTTTCCGATAAGAGCTCACTAAAACACATTGCAGAATATCCAACTGCTGTTCCTATTTCTAAAAAACTATATACTTTTTTACCTTTAAGCGTTTTTTCTATTACTGATAAAGTATCATCCATTATTATAGGAATATGCTCTTCTAATGCTTTTTTCTTTATTTTTTCTAATTCTTCTTTATTCATATACATTATCAATCCTTTTCAAATAATTCTACAATTGCTTTTATATTATTAAAAAGGCGGACATCTGCCCGCCAATATTATTGTTGCTTATTTCTATTTGCTCTTTCTCTTTCTTTAGAGTTTAGAATTTTCTTTCTCAATCTTATAGACTTTGGTGTTACTTCAACTAATTCATCATCTTGAATAAATTCTATAGCTTGCTCTAATGACATTTGAATTGGTGGTACTAAACGTAATGCTTCATCTGAACCAGACGCTCTTGTATTTGTTAAATGTTTCTCTTTGCATACATTTATAGCTAAATCTTCAGAACGTGAATTTATTCCTACTATCATTCCTTCGTATACTTCAACTCCAGGTCCTATGAAAAGCTCTCCCTTATCTTGTGCATTGTACAATCCATAAGTTATTGAAATTCCAGGTTCAAAAGCTACAATTGTTCCTCTTACTCTTGAAACTATGTCTCCTTTATATGGTGCATAAGAATCAAATACATGGTTCATCGTACCATTACCCTTTGTATCTGTCATAAATTCAGAGCGATATCCTATTAGACCTCTTGCAGGAATTTTGAATTCTACTCTAGTGTGTCCTGCTTCTGCTGGTTCCATATTTATCATTTCTGCTTTTCTTCTACCTAACTTTTCAATTACTGTACCTATACAATCATCTGGAACATTTACAACTAAATTCTCTATAGGCTCACATTTTTCTCCATTTATTTCTTTAATTATAACTCTTGGACGAGATACTAAAAGTTCAAATCCCTCTCTTCTCATGTTTTCAATTAATACAGATAAATGTAATTCTCCACGACCCGCAACCTCAAAGGAGTCCGCTTGAGCTGTTTCTTTCACTCTTAAACTCACATTTCTTTCAAGTTCTTTGAATAATCTATCTCTTATATGACGTGATGTTACAAATTCTCCTTCACGACCTGCTAAAGGTCCATTATTTACACTAAATGTCATTGTTACAGTTGGTTCATCAATATCTACAAAATCAATCTTTTCTGGATTATTTATATCACAGATTGTTTCTCCAATACCAATATCAGTAATTCCAGAAACTTCTATAATATCTCCAGCCTTTGCTTCTTCTACTTCAACTTTATCTAATCCAACATGAGTGTAAACCTTTACAATCCTTCCATTTATATTCTTGTTTTCATTCTTACATACAACTACTGGCATTCCAGCTCTTACTATACCACGTTCAACTCTTCCAACTGCAATTCTACCCACATAATCATCATAGTCTATGTTTGAAACTAACATTTGCATTGGTCCATCTTCATTACAATTTGGAGCTTTTATTGTATCCACTATTGTTCTGAACAAACAATCCATATTTCCATCAGGCTCTGATAAATCCATTTTTGCAATTCCTAATTTTGCAGATGTATATACTACTGGAAAATCTAATTGTTCATCTGATGCATCTAATTCAATAAATAAACTTATAACTTCATCTAGAACTTTTGCTGGATCTGCTCCTGGTCTATCTATTTTATTAATTACAACTATTGGTTTTAAATTTAATGATAATGATTTTTTTAAAACTTCTCTTGTTTGAGGCATAGTTCCTTCAAAAGCATCAACTAATAATAAAACACCATCAACTGTTTTTAATACTCTTTCTACTTCTCCTCCAAAATCAGCATGTCCAGGAGTATCAACAATGTTTATTTTTATATCTCCATACATAACAGATGTATTTTTTGCTAAAATTGTTATTCCTCTCTCTTTTTCTATATCATTAGAGTCCAGTACTCTCTCTGCAACTTGTTCATTATCTCTAAAAATATGGCTTTGTCTTAATAATTGATCTACCAATGTAGTTTTACCATGGTCAACGTGTGCAATTATTGCTATGTTCCTTATTTTCTCATTGTTCATTTTTAGTTTTCATTCCTTTCAAAAAATCTAATATTATTTCTAGTTATACTGCAAAATAATAAAAAATATAAAAAGATAAAACTATTTTATCTTTCTATACTTTTGCAAACCATTCTCTTTGTTCAGTTTGCAGAATATAATGTATATTCTAGTATTTTTTACGACAATATATTATATCTTATATTGTTTCATTTGTCAACTTAATTATGTCTTCCTTTAATATATTTGTTGCATTTTCAATTTCTTCTTTTTGCATTTTCTTTCCATCAAAATTAATTGGTTTTCCATAATTTATTGTAACTTTAGAAAAAGGTTTGTATGTAGCCTTTATTCCCACAGGAACAATAGGTACTTTCGCCATATTAGCCATTATTACTGCTCCACTATGTATTTCACCATTTTTTTCTATACCATTCCTCGTTCCTTCAGGAAATATAATAAAAACATTACCATTTTTTAGTATTTTTATACTTTGCTTTATAACACCTGTATCATGAGAATCACGCTTTACTGGTAATACATTTGTTTTTTTAGCTAAAAATTTCACAAAGCCATTAACAAATAATTCTTGTTTCGCTAATATGTATACATCATTTCTTTTTAATTTTGCTACTATTATAGGTGGATCCCAATTACTTAAATGTTTTGGTGCCAAAATATAAGCTCCTTTTGGTAAATTTTCCTCTCCACGCTTTTCTATTCTAAAATAAATAGTAAAAAATACATTCAAACAAAATTTTATTATTGCTCTAATCATAATCCAATTCATTTCCTTTCCTAAAGCGATATATTTTAATTAAAAGAGCACATCAAAATTAAGTCTTCTCTTAACAACTAATAAATATTATGGGTTTCATTGTTAAGAGAAGACTTATACGTTAGTTGTGCCCCTCTATTTAATCTCCGTTACATATTATATATTCACTTTTGATTTTATTACTTCTTCTACTCGTTTAATGTTTTCTTCTATAGTCTTTCCAGTTGTATCAACTAATATAGCATCTTCAGCTTGTTTTAAAGCTCCTATAGGTTTGTTTCTGTCATTATAATCACGTGTTTTTATACTTTCATAAACCTCTTCATAAGTTAAATCTTTATCAATTCCAGTCTCCTGATTTTGATTATATCTTCTCATTGCTCTTTCTTCTAATGAAGCATCTAAAAATATTTTAACTGTTGCATCTGGAAATACTACTGTTCCAATATCTCTTCCTTCCATTATGACATTTTTCCCTTGAGCTAATTTTCTTTGAAGATTTACCATTTCCGCTCTTACTTCTTTTATTGCTGATACTGGCGATACAAAATTGTTTATATCATCTTCTCTGATTCTTGTTGTTACATCCTTTCCATTTAAGAAAATTCTTGCTTCTTTTTCTTCTAATTGCATATCTATATTTATCTCTTTTGATAACTTTATAATTTTATCGACTTCATTTATTTTTATTCCATTATCAATTACTGCAACAGTAAGACATCTATATGTTGCCCCAGTATCAATTGTTATTAGTCCCAAATCGTCTGCAACTCTTTTTGCTATTGTTCCCTTTCCTACTCCTGCCGGTCCATCTATAGCTATTACATAAGACATACTAGTTCCTCCTTAATTTTCTTCTGGCATTTTCAATGTTTTTGCCACTATTATAATATTCTGTATATTCATCGCTGTTAGTTTTTCTATCTCTTTTTTACACTTTATTTTAAAATCTTTTAAAGCATTTTTAACATTATATCCATATATTAATGTAACTTCCATATAAATAGAAGGTCCTAATTCACTTTTAGTGATTCTCACCCTATTTATTTTATCTATTTCTGGTGTCTTTCTAGCTAAATAATCAATTATCTGTCTAAATACATTATCTGATATAGTGAAATTTCCGATATAGCTAAATGTTGGTCTTATTATAGATTTTTCATCCATATATGGTTCATTTCCATGTCCTTTAGATTTAAAAATTTGTAAAGGATCTAAAATATAGCCTGAAAAATCTTTTTTTATCTCGAAAGTAGGTACTGGAATAACATGTTTTCCTTCTGTAACTCTTACATGATGAGCTCTTTCCATTTCTTCTGGTGTCGCTACATCTTCTATATGAATTATTTTTTCAATTTCTGGAAGTCCCAAATTATGTGCGATTTTTTGTACCATTCCATCTGAAGTTCCTAAAATCATTATGCTGTCTGGTTTGTATTCTTGAATAGCTTTTTGTATTTCACTTTGCTCTTTTTTATTTAAAAACAATGCATGTTTTACTGTTTCTATCTTTGTATCTGCCTTTTTAGCCGAGGTTCCTGCTATAATCTTATTATCATTTATAAATAAACCATCATCAATGATAAATTTTATATCATTTTCTCCTGCAACAAATTGTGCTCTATAACTTTTTCCTGTGCCTGATGGTCCGACAAATCCATACACTTTAATATTTGCAGTATCGAACATTACTGTTGCTCCTTTGCTTATTATATTTTATCCATTATATAATATATTATTTTAAAAATCAACATTAATATTTCTTAATTTGTGTTCTAAACCGGTATTTCTTTTTTTGCTATCTGTATTCTGTATTGTAAATTGTATTATTTTATCGCTACTAATAATTATTAATAATTTCTTTGCTCTAGTTATTGCTGTATATAGCAAATTTCTAGTTAATAACATTGGAGAAGTTTGAGCTATTGGCATTACTACTACATCAAATTCACTGCCTTGAGACTTATGAACTGTAATTGCATATGCATGTTCTAATTGCTCTAAATCAGCATATTCATACCATACTTCTTTATCATCATCAAACTTGACTTTTATTGCGCCATCAGAAGTATCTATGTCTGTTATTCTTCCTAATTCTCCATTAAACACCCCTGTTCCGTTTTCTTCTTCCTTTGTCCAAGAAATATCATAATTATTCTTAATTTGCATTACTTTATCTCCAACTCTAAATATTGTCTGGCCGTAAGCCTTTTCTGCCTTTCCCATTTTCTTGGGATTCAACACCTTTTGAAGTTGTATGTTCAATTCTTTTGTACCTAAACTTCCCTTTTTTGTTGGAGTTATAACTTGAATATTTTTAAAAAATTCATAATTCCCATAGTTTTTTAACCTATCTCTACATAAACTCAAAATATTCTCAATTATTTTATCAGTATTTGACTCATTCATAAAGAAAAAATCATTTTCAAGTTCTTCTATTTCGTCCTTTTTTATGAATGTCTCACCATTATTTACTCTATGTGCATTTTGTACTATTTTGCTTTTAGCTGCCTGTCTAAAGATTTTATCTAAATGTATTGTTGTAATTTTCTCTGAATTTATTATATCTTTTAAAACACTTCCCGGTCCAACAGATGGTAATTGATCAACATCTCCAACTAAAACTATCTTTGTACCTTGATAAATCGCTTTTACTAAATAATTCATTAAAAAAACATCCACCATAGACATTTCATCTACTATAATAACATCTCCATCTATCATTTGTACATTTAGATCTACATCTATGCTTTGAGATTCGTCACCAGTTTTTCCAATTTCTAGTAATCTATGTAAAGTCATAGCTTCTTGACCTGTAATTTCTGTCATTCTTTTTGCTGCTCTTCCTGTTGGTGCACATAACACAACTTTTTTTCCTTTTTTCTTATATAAATCAATTATACTTTTTATAATAGTAGTTTTACCTGTTCCTGGTCCACCTGTTATTACACATACATTATTATCATTTATTGCTTGTAATGCTTCTTTCTGCTTCTCTGATAATTTAATATCTTCTTCTTTCTCAATATTCTTAAGTTCTGTATCAAAATGGGTAATTCGCTTTATATTCTTTGATGTATCAATAATCATTAATCTTGTAGCTATATTATCTTCTGCTTTATAGAAAGGTAATAAATATATCCACTCATCGTCTCCTATTTTTTCTATTACAATCTCTTCTTTAACCTTCAAATTAATTATCTCGTCTTCTATAACTTCTGCTGGTACGCCTAAAAGATCCCTAACAAATTTTACTAAGTTTTCTTTTATTGTGCAACAATGTCCATTATAACTAATTAGATTTAAACTATATTTTATTCCGCTTCTAACACGTGAATCATCTTGAATATCTATCCCTATGTCCATTGCCATTTTATCAATTTGTTTAAAATCTATTCCTCTTACTTTATCTACCAATATATATGGATTTTTCTTTATTTCATTTATGGCATCTGTACCTAAATCCTTATATACTTTCTTTGCATTACTTGCAGATATTCCAAATTGTTCTAAAAAACTAACTATATTCCATAGCTCCCAATTCTCATTAAAACTCTCTCCCATTTGCATTGCCTTATCATAGGTAATTCCTGAAATAGATGAAAGTGCTGATGGATTAGTTCTAAAAATGTTTATAGTATCTTCTCCAAATGTCTTTATGATTTTCTTTGCAGTAGCTGGTCCTATTCCCTTAATACTTCCAGAAGCTAAATAAATCTCTAATGCTTCTAGAGTTTTTGGTTCTGTTTTTTCAAAAGTTTCAACCTTAAATTGTTCTCCATATTCTTGATGAGTAACATATCTACCTGCAACTTTTAATGTATCTCCTGGATTTACAAATGGAAGATATCCTACAATAGTAATTTCGTCATCTTCTGTATCAAAGGTTGCTATTGTATAACTATTTAATTCATTTTGATATATTATATCAATTACTTGTCCTTCTAATTCTTCCATTTCTCCTCCAATTTCTATTTTAGTTAATATATCATTTTTTTATATTTTTTTCAATAATAATTATTATTATGAAAGTACATAATTTTAAAACATTTTATAACTTTAATTTTTATTATAAATATGCAAAAAGCGAAGAAAACTTCTTCGCTTTTGTCTTTAAAATTTTTTAACAAGTGCTTTAATAACGCACCATTTAGAGATTTGGAAAATAATCCATGTTGTAATGTAGTCGAATAAGCAGAAGCCTATTAGTAATAATAATATAGCTCCATTAAATACCTCTGCTGTTGAAACTTCGCTTATAGCTATAGCAACTAGAATTACTGTACATAAAACACAATATACTACTGCAATTCCCATAGCTATATTGTCAGCTGTGTCCTCAACTAAAATAAACTTTCCTTTTAAATGCATTTTTCCTTTCCGCATAATCTCTTACCTCCTATAAATATGTCTTGACAGTTTTTATATGATTCTATTATAATTTTACCATTTTCTGCATATTATGTCAACGTTCGTTGTCACTTTTCAATCTTTAGACATTATCATAATTAAAATACCCTTCTCAAATTCAATTGTTGCTTGTTCTTTAACAATCTCATTACTTATTCCTAAACTTAAACCTATTCTTAATTCTCCATTTTGCAATTCATATTTAAAACCTTTTAAATTAATTCCTTCCACGCTTTCTGTTAAAGGAATTAATGATATATATTTTTTAGTTATATATTTCTTATTTAATACAGTTGTTTTATTTATAAGCTGTATTTCATTATTCTCATCCATCATTTTACATTCTATATTTCTATCTAATGCATATTTTAATATATGAATATTTGCTAATACATGATCAATTCTTGTTCCAATTCCACCTAAAATAATTATTTTATCACTGTTTAGTTCTATTGCTAATTTTATAGCGATGTCTGTATCTGTATTGTCTTTTATTGGATTGTACTTATGAATTTTTATGGTTTCATTATTACTATATATATTTAGAATTTTTTCATCAACAGTATCAAAATCGCCAACTATATGATTTGGCTTTACATTAATTTCATTCAATATTTTCAAACCATTATCCACAGCAATAATTGTTTCGAATTTGATCTCATTCATTGTTTCTAACAAAAAATCTTTATTTACATTTCCACCAGTAACAATTAAAGTTTTCATTCAAATTACCTCTTATATTTATAGTTTATTTATTTATTTGAGTTAAACCTTCCATTCTCCATTTTTTCTATCTATTCTATACCATTCTTTATAACTATAATCATTTTTACTTTCTATAATGATTGTTAAAACTGTCCCATTTAGAGTTCCTTTTTTCATATTGCCACCTTTTTCCTTTATTTTCACATTGTTATGCTATCATATTATTGTTTTTTTTTCAACTAAAATAACAAAAGAGACGTAGATAATCATGGAACTATGCTAGCCATAATATTAATCTCTACGTCTCTATTGATATTAATGATAATTCTATTAATTAAACTCTTGATTCAACAAGAATTTTTATTCCTGTTCTATCCTCTCCTTCTACTTCTACCTCTGCAAATGCTGGTACACATACCAAATCCACTCCTGATGGTGCAACAAATCCTCTTGCTATTGCAACTGCCTTTATTGCTTGATTTAGTGCTCCTGCACCTATAGCTTGCATTTCTGCTCTACTATTTTCCTTTACCAATCCAGCGATTGCTCCTGCTACTGAATTTGGATTTGATTTTGATGAGATTTTTAAAACTTCCATTTGTTTGTGCCTCCTTTAATTTAATTTTTATTTCTTTTCTGAACAATAGGAAATAAAATTTCCTACGATTGAACAAATATATTTATAGTACTTTTTAGTCTCCATGTCTATATGTTTTTGGAAATTTATGGAAGTTTTCATTTACATTTTTCTTTTATTTTCGCATTTTTTCTACAAATATAATCTAGTAATATTCTCGACTTGACATGTTTCGTCATTAATGTCAAAAATACAACCATTAAAAATACATTCTCCATCTGCCATTTTATATCTCTCTGGTAATGTTGTTACAAATCTTTTTAGAGATGCTTTTACATCCATTCCAATTACAGAATTTTTAGGTCCTGTCATTCCAATATCTGTAATATATGCTGTTCCTTCAGGTAAAATTCTATCATCTGCTGTTTGAACATGTGTATGAGTTCCATATACTATTGTTGCAATTCCGTCTAAATAGTTTCCCATAGCAACTTTTTCAGCTGATGCTTCAGCATGAAAATCTACTATTATTATATCCACATTTTCTTTTAATTCTTCAATTAATTTTCTTCCAATTACAAAAGGATTTTCACTTAAAACCCCCATTTCTGTTCTTCCAATAAGATTAACTACTGCTATTTTCTTGTTATTACATTTGCATATAACATATCCTTTACCTGGAACGCCTTCTGTATAGTTTGCTGGTCTTATTAACTGTTCATGTTCTATAAAAGTGAATATATCTTTCTTTGCCCAAGTATGATTTCCCATAGTAACTACATTTGTTCCCATAGATAAAATCGCATTAAAGTATTTCTGATTAATTCCCATCCCTTCTGCTACATTTTCCCCATTAACAATTATAAAATCTATATTTTCTTCTCTTCTTATTCTTTCAACAACTTCTTGTGCTTTTTTCAATCCACTTTCTCCTATTAAATCCCCAACTGCTAATATTCTCATTCTTACCTTCCTCTCTGCTTTTTATTATTTTATAATTATACAATAAATTATAGCAAAATGGAATATTTTATATTAATATTTCTTTAATTTGCAATATTTAATGTTCTTATGCAAAATAAAAAGAAAGGCTTAAAGCCTTTCTTTTTATTTTGCATATTCTATTGCTCTTGATTCTCTAATCACATTAACTTTTATTTGTCCTGGATATTCCATTTCATTTTCTACACGTGTTGCAATATCACGTGCCATTAATGTCATTTCAGCTTCTGATACTTTTTCAGGTTTTACAATAATTCTTACTTCACGTCCAGCTTGTATAGCATAAGATTTGTCTACACCTTCAAAAGAATCTGCAATTTCTTCAAGTTTCTCTAATCTTTTTATGTATGCCTCTAGTGTTTCTCTTCTTGCTCCAGGTCTTGATGCAGAAATTGCATCAGCAGCTTGTACTAATACTGCTTCTAGAGTTTGAGGTTCAACATCGCCATGATGTGCTTGTACTGCATTTATAACTAATTCATTTTCTTTGAATTTTTTAAGTACATCAACACCGATTTCAACATGTGTTCCTTCCATATCATGATCTAACGCCTTTCCAATATCATGTAATAAACCAGCTCTTGCTGCTCGCTTAGCATCTAGCCCTAGTTCCTCTGCCATAATTCTTGCAAGATTTGATACTTCTATAGAATGATTTAAAACATTTTGACCATAACTTGTTCTGTATTTTAATTTACCTATAAGTTTTATTAATTCTGGATTTAATCCTATTACCCCAGTTTCAAGAGTTGCTCTTTCACCTTCTGACTTAATTGTAGCAGCTACTTCTTCTTTTGCTTTCTCAACTGTCTCTTCTATTTTTGCTGGATGAATTCTTCCATCTTCAATTAGTTTTTCCAAAGCGATTTTAGCAACTTCTCTTCTTAATGGATCAAATCCTGATATTACAACAGCTTCTGGCGTGTCATCTATTATTAAATCTATTCCAGTTAATGTCTCTAAAGTTTTTATATTTCTTCCTTCACGTCCTATAATTCTTCCTTTCATATCGTCATTTGGAAGAGCTACTATAGACACTGTTGTTTCTGCTGTATGATCTGCTGCACATTTTTGAACTGTATATGTTAATATTTCTTTTGCTTTTTGATTTGCTTCTTCCTTAATTTGAGTGTCCATCTCCATAAGTAAATTTGCTTTTTCAACTGTTAGTTGTTTCTCTAATTCTTTTAGTAACATTGTTTTTGCATCGTCTCTAGATAAATTTGCTATTCTTTCAAGTTCAGAAATCTTTTTTCCTTCTAATTCTTCTAGATCTTTTTTGGCTTTCTCAATTTCTTGTTCTTTACTTTCAAGTTCTTTTTCCTTAATTTCAAAATTTTCTGTCCTTCTTTCAATGTTTTCTTCTCTTTTTGTGATTCTAGCTTCTTTAGCATTTAAATCGCCTGTTCTTTGTCTAATCTCTTTTTCTAAATCTTCTTTCGCATGGATTATTTCCTCTCTGGCTTTAAATACTTCTTCTTTTTTTATTGTTTCTGCTTCTTTCTTTGCTAACTCTAATATTTTTTGTGCTTCTCCTTCTGCTCCTGCTAATTTAGATTCTGCTATTTTTTTTCTAATTAATACTCCTACTGGAATAAAAATTATTGCTGAGATTAGAAAAGTGGCAATTATGGCAATTATTTCCATATTCATTCCTCTTTTCTATTAAATTTTCAATGTTCAGATAATATATATAAAAAATATTTATTTATTTAGAATATATTTAACCTAGTATATATTTTATATTTAATATTACTTATTGTCAAGCGTTTTTTTTATTTTTTGTTTTACATAATTTGTATTAAAGTTATTAGAAAAGTCTGCCATTATATTTTATTAATGCTAATCGCATTTAAAAAGGTGTGCAATATGCACACCTATAAAACATTTATTTATAATACAGTATATCCAAGATTTTCAATTGTATCTTTTAAAATCTTATCGTCTATCTCTGATTTTAAAATGATTTCTACTTTCTTTTCTTCAAGGTTTACTTTTACTGACTTAACTTCTTTTAATTGTTTTAATGAATCTTCTACCTTTTTTGCACAATGCATACAATGCATTCCATCTACTGACATTATTTTAATTATTTTTTCTCCAAACATTTTTATTCACCTCTTTCTAACTTAATACATTTTAGTCTTAATGCATTTAATATTACAGTAAAACTACTAATAACCATTGTGAATCCTGCTAGCATTGGGTTAATTGATATTCCCATAGGCTTTAGTACTCCCATTGCAATTGGAATCATTAAACTATTGTAGAAAAACGCCCAAAATAAATTCTGCTTAATGTTGTTTATAGTTTTTCTACTAATATAGATTAAATCTAAAATCTTATTTAAATCATCATTCATCAAAATAACATCCGCAGAATCCATTGCTATATCAGTTCCACTATTTATACTTACCCCAATATCTGAATTGGCTAATGCAGGACTATCATTTATTCCATCTCCACACATCATTACCTTTTTGTTACTATCTTTTAGTTTCTTAATTACTTCGGCTTTCTGTGAAGGTAATACATTTGATATTACGTTTGATATTCCTATACTTTTTGCTATAATATCAGCTGTCTTTTCATTGTCTCCAGTAAGCATTATTGTTTCTATTTTTTTCCTATTCAATTTATCAATAACACCTGTTACGTTTTCTCTTATAATATCATTTACTCCTATCATTCCAACTATTGTCTCATTTCTTACTAAATAAACAATACTATTTCCTTTTTGAGCTAATTTTCTTTCGTCATCTAAATGTGTATTCTCTATTTCAAATAAATTAAGTATTTTTGAATTTCCTAGTACTATTTCATTTCCATCTACTTTTCCTCTAATTCCATATCCACTTATATCTTTAAAATCCTCTACTTCTAATAATTCAATTTTATTTTCTTTTAAATAATCTATGAATGCTTTGCTTATCGGATGATTTGACTTATTTTCAATACTTCCTGCTAGTTTTAATAACTCATTATCTTTAAAATCACTATAATTAAATATTTCAGATATTTTTAAATTTCCATAAGTTAAAGTACCTGTTTTATCAAATACTATTGTATCTATTTTTTGAGCATTTTCTAATATCTCACTTTTCTTTACTAATATTCCATTTGTTGCACACATTCCTTCACTAACTACTATTGCAAGTGGAGTTGCTAATCCCAGTGCACATGGGCATGCTACAACTAAAACTGTTACAAAAGTATTTACAGCTTCATTAAATCCTAGACCTAATAACAAATAAATGATGAATGTTATAATGGACAAAATAATTACAACTGGTACAAAATATCCACTCACAGTATCTGCAACTCTTGCTATAGGTGCTTTTGTATTAGTAGCTTCAACTACTAATCTTACAATTTCTGATATTGTAGATTCTTTACCTATCTTTTCTGCTTTATATTCTAAATATCCATCATAATTTATACTTCCTGCAATAACCTTCTTACCAATTGTTTTGCTTATGGGCTTGCTTTCACCAGTTATAAATGTTTCATCAAGATGTGCTTTTCCTTCAACTATTTCTCCATCTACCGCAATTTTTCCTCCTGGATGACATACAAGTATATCACCTTTATTTATCTCGTCAATTGTGACCTCTTTTTCTTCTCCATTAACCTTAATTATCGCAGTGTTCGGAGTAATTTGAACCAGTTTCTTAATAGCTTCTTTTGTTTTGTCCTTACTTATTGAATCAACATATCTTCCTAGTTTTATAAAAAATATAACAATTGCTGATGACTCAAAATATAGATTTTCAACATAATGATGATGTCCATTTAAAATCATTATCAGTCCATATATGCTATATGCATAACTGCTAATGACTCCAATTGTTACTAATGTATCCATGTTAGGTGCTTTATGTAAAAGGTTTTTAACTCCATTCTTAATAATATCAAATCCATATATTAAAAATATTGTTGTTAAAACAAATAATACTAGTCCATAAATTATTGGACTCTTATGCATATCTAATTCTTCAATTGTTGGTAACCCTAACATATGCCCCATTGATATATATAATAAAATTATGGCTAATAATCCAAATAATATAAAAGTAACTTTTTCTTTTTTATTGTTATGCTCTTCAATTTGGTTATTATAAATCCCCAAACTTTTGAAACCTGCTTGTTTCACAAAATTTTCTATCTTTTTTTGATCTAATTTATCCTCGTCAAATTCTATTAATGCATTTGCCATTACTAGATTTACACTAGCACTTTTTATTCCCTCTTGTTTATTTAGATATTTCTCTAAACCATTTGAACATGCACTACAACTCATTCCTTCTATTTTTAATATTATTTTCTTCATTAAGTATCCTCCCATGTTATCTTTAGCTATTATATACCTATATATAATATCATGTCAATGCTATATTACACTATATTTAGCTCTTTATACTTACTAAATTTAAATTTTTTGCTTTTTCTATTGAATTAATTATTCTTTTGATATATTATATAATATATTGTAACATATATTTACTAAGGAGGAAACCATATAATGCCAAGAACTTCAAATAAAGTTAAAACAGACAACTCTATAAATGATATAAATAAAGAAATAACAAAAACTACTAATAAGAAAACTTCTTCCGCAAAAGCTACTACAAAGAAAACTTCCGCAAAAAAATCTACTTCTTCTAAAAAAGTTACCACTAATAAAGCTACTGCAAAAAAGAAATCTACTTCTTCTACAAAAACTACTGCAAAAAAAGTTACTCGAGAATCAACTAAAAAAAGTTCAACTAAATCTACTTCTAAAGCTAAAGTAAAAAATACAATTTTAGAATATTATGATTTACCTTATCGATATAATCAAACAATAGTTAAAATATTAGCTCAAACACCTTCAACATTATTTGTATATTGGGATATTTCTGATACAGATAGAGAAAATTTTATAAAAAAGTACGGTAATGACTTTTTTAGCAAAACAAAACCTATTCTTCTTATTCATAATAAAACAAAGAATTTTTATTATGAAGTTGAAATTAATGACTTTGCTAACAGTTGGTATCTTCGTATGCAAGAACCAGATTGTGAATATGAATTAGAACTTGGCAGACGAGAGATTAATAATACATCTAGCTACATATGTATTTCTTCTTCTAATCAATTAGTTTCTCCTAATGATCATGTATTATTCGATGAAACTGATTTTTCAAATATAAGATTTAAAAATATAAAAACTGGTTTTATATCTCAAAAAGATTTTGGAAGTATACGTTTAATGACTAATATAGGAAATATATATAATAAAAAGCACAAAGTTTATCGTTTCTATAGCAATTTATATAAAGATGAAGTTTTAGACAGTAATAAATTCTTTTCTAATCCTTCTTCTAGTAATCCAACTTCTAACGTTTTTTAATATATATAATTATAAATATACCGTGGCACGTTGCTTATTTTGTGCAACGTGCCCTTACAATTTAATTGGATGGAGGAAAGTTTTATGACTACTAATGAAAAAGGATATGTATGTTTCATATTACATGCTCACTTACCTTTTGTGCATCACCCAGAAAGTGAAGATTATTTAGAGGAGCAATGGCTATTTGAAGCAATTTCTGAAACTTATATACCTTTGCTTAATAATTTTAAAAAACTAGAAAATGAGAAGGTAAATTTTAGATTAACAATGTCTATAACCCCTCCTCTTCTTTCTATGCTTGATAATGAAATGCTACAAAAACGTTATATAAAATATTTAAAACAACATATTGAGCTATCTAAAAAGGAACTTATTCGTAATAAAGGAAATCAAGAAGTTTGTAAATTAGCTCAATATTATTTAGATAGATATTCTAACGATTTGCATATATTTAAAGATATATATAATTGTAACATAATACAAGGCTTTAAATATTTTCAAGATATCGGTTTATTGGAAATAATTACTTGTGGTGCAACACATGGATATTTTCCTATTTTGTATTTAAATGAAAAAACAATTCGTGCACAAATTGCAGTTGGGGTTCAAACTTATGAAAAATACTTTGGTAGAAAACCCAGAGGTATCTGGCTTCCTGAATGTGGCTACATTCCTGAATCAGATAAATACCTTAAAGAATTTGGAATTCAATATATAATTACAGAAACTCATGGAATTCTCTATGCAAGACCTACTCCAGTCTATGGTACTTTTGCTCCAATTGTCTCTCCTAATGGTATAGTAGCATTTGGTAGAGATATTGAATCTTCTAGACAAGTTTGGAGTTCTATAAATGGATATCCTGGTGATCCTAACTATCGTGAATTCTATAGAGATATCGGTTATGATGCTCCTTATGATTATATAAAACCATATATTGCACATAATGGAGCTAGAGTTAATACTCAAATTAAATATTATAGAATCACAGGTAAAACTGAAAATAAAGATTACTATAACCCTCAATGGGCAATGGATTCAGTTGAAAAACAAGCAGGACATTTCTTTGATTGTAGACAAGCTCAAATTAATTATTTATATTCTCAAATGGATGGACATAAACCTATTATAGTATGTCCTTATGATGCTGAACTTTATGGTCATTGGTGGTATGAAGGTCCTGATTGGTTATATATACTATTTAAAAAAATTTATTATGATAAATGTGACTATAAATTAATTACTCCTAGTGAATACATTGATTTATATCCTGAAATTCAGGAATGCATACCATGTAGATCAAGTTGGGGTGCTAATGGATATAGCGAAGTTTGGTTAAATCCATTAAATGATTATGTTCATAGACATTACCATGTAGCTGGAGATAGAATGGTCGAGCTTGCCCACTCATTCCCTAATGAACCTAAAGACAGTTTAAAACGTAAAGCATTAAATCAGTGTGCTCGAGAGTTATTACTTGCACAAAGTAGTGATTGGAATTTTATTATTACAAATCAAACAATGGTTGATTATGCACATAAAAGAATAAAAGATCATATTGGCAGGTTCACAAAACTCTATTATCAAATCAAAAATAATGAAGTAGATGAAATATTTTTAGATGATATTATGGAAAAAGATAATATATTTCCTGATATTGATTATATGATCTATGCATAAAATTAAGCGTCAAACTTAATGTTTGGCGCTTAATTTTATTAATAAATCCATATTATCATCTTCTGCTGCTTTATTTTTCCTAATAGCTCCACATTTTTTACATTTGAAAATTATAATATATCCTTTTTTATTATTCATTTCTAGACCTATTGGTTCTAAAAGTCCATGACACTCTTCTTGTCTATCTCCAGGATTTATATCTACATGTTTTGAATATAAACATTTTGGACAATGATTTCTACAAGTATATCCTAATTTTGTTACTTTGTTTCCACAATTTTCACAAATAAATTCTTCATCTATCTTGGTAAATCTACTATACATCAAATGCACTTCCTCCTATAAATTCACGTATTAATGATGTTCTTGGTATATAATCATCAGGTATAGAATCAAAGTATTTTAATAAATTGCATAATCTAGTAGCCTCTGCACATTCAGGATTATTACTATCTATTTCTGTTAGTAAAGGAATCGCATAGTCTTTTAATACAGATAATTCATATATTAAAGAAGAATTAAACATGCTATCTGCTTCTTCTTGATATGGAAATATATATTTTCTCTCTCCTCTATTAACAGAATACCAAATCTTAATTGTCTGTAATGCAGAATATCCTCTAAATTGATTATCTCTTACAATTCTTCTAATTAGTCTAGTATCAGTAGTTGATATATTATTATAATAATCAAGGTTTAATACTGTTAAATCACTAATATATACTTTATATTTTTGTTCACGTGGGATTGAAATTGTTAATTTATCATTTAAACAGTGAATACCTTCCATTACCAATATATCATTTTCCCCTAATTTTAATCTATTTCCACTATAATATTTATGTCCACTTGTAAAATCAAAAGTTGGTATCTCTACTTCTTCTCCTTTTAGTAGTCTCTGTATGTGATTATTTAATAATTCTGTATCTAATGCCTCCAAACATTCAAAATCGTAATTTCCGAATTCATCTTTTGGGTTATTTTCTCTTTCTACAAAGTAGTTATCTACAGATATTGTTACTGGTCTTTTTCCATTTAACATTAATTGTATTCCTAATCTATTAGCAAAAGTTGTTTTTCCAGATGAAGAAGGTCCTGCTATTAAAACCATTTTTACAGATTGATTACTAGTAATTTTATCTGCTATATCTGATATATTTTTCTCATGAAGTGCTTCTGAAAGCATTATAGTTTGCTTTCCTTTATCAAGTGCAACTTTATTATTTAATTTATGCACAGTATCAATCTCTAAAACCTTATATATTTCTTCATATTCAGTTAATGTTGCTAATAATTTTTTTGTTTCTTTAAATTCAGCTAATTCATTTGGTTTTTCTCTACTTGGATACTTTATTAAAAAACCATCTTTATATTTTACTAAATCAAATATTTTAATTACTCCAGTTGAAACAGGCATTACTCCAAAAAAGTAATTATAATAATCTTCACAATAATATAATGAAACATTATCATTTCCTTCCTTTTTGTCTAACTGTAGTAAAATACCTCTCATTGTTTTTTCTTTTTCATAAAGTTCTTCCGCTTCTGCTTTTGTCATATCAACTTTTCTTATTTCTATATTTTTTTCTACAATTTCTCTCATTTTTTCTTTAATTTTACTTATCATTTCATTAGTTATTTCCATATTAGATATTACACAATACATAGAATTTGATAATTGATAATTAATAGTCAACTTTGCATCTGGATAAATTTCTTTAAAAGCCTTCGCCATTATATATAATGCTCCTCTTACATATACTCTTTTGCCTTCTTTATGAGTATAATCCAGCAATTCTATATTACAATCTTCTTTAATTATATAATTTAGACTTCTAACTTTATTATTACAAATACAAGTAATTATTTCACTTTGTGAATTTTCTATTTCATCTTTCAACACGTCTCTTATTCGACTATTTTGTTCTACCTCAATTATTTTATCTTTACATGTTACTCTCATTTCATTTTTCCTTTCTAACTTTTCTCAATAATAAAAATACATTAAAAATTTTGAAAAGTCAATATATATTAATATGTATGTAAATTTTTTGTCCACTTATTATTTTATTATTTATATAAACAAGAATTAATGTAGCACTTAATTTTTATTCGAATAAAATATATGTATATATGATTATTTTTTGCAAATAATATATTTATTATATTAGGAAGGAGTTTAATTCTTAAATGAAATCACTTTGCATTAAAATTAATAACAATTCTATAATAAAATATTTATTAGATAGATTTTCATTATTAGAATTAGACAATTTATACATTTCTTCCAATTCCTTTAAAATCTATGATAATATTATCGTTCATTATTGCGGTAATAATATAAATTCATTCTATAATTATACTTGTATTATATTAACAGATATGGTTCTTAAATTTTATGAACCTATTGTATTAAAGAAGGAATTAAATAATGATTTCTTCTATTTCTCATCTACTGAAAAAGATAGGATTTTAGAAATCTGCGATTTGGAAAATTCTCTTGAATCTGAATTTTTTAAAAATAAATATTTTTCGATTTATAATTCTTTTTACAAATATTTAAAAGAACACCACTCTATAATATTAAATGGCTTTTTTAACTTTAGACTTAAAGAATATAAAGAAATTTTGGATCATATATTAAATACATGTATTAACAGATTTTTGATTGAACGTGAATACTTTGAATTTATAAATATATTGAAACTATATATTAACTCGAATATATCAAAAGTATCAAATTTAAATCTCGTATACTTCAATAATAAAGCTGTTATATTAGACGATAATAAACAAGTAATAAATAGTCGAAGTGCAGAATCACTTAATGCAAAGTTTTTATCTGATATAACATTTTCAGACAACGACTATGTATTAAATTATTTGTTAAACGTGCTTCCCTCCCACTTGACTATTCACCTTCCTATTAGTGGATCAGAAGATGACTTCATAAATACATTAAAACTTATATTTGAAGATAGAATTACAATTTGCAATAATTGTGATATTTGTTCTGTATATAAGTATCTAAATTTTGATATTAAAACTTAATAGTATGATTAAGGGCACTATGTGTCCCTTTTTATAAATTTTAATAAATTTTACATAAACTCTTCCATTTTTCCATATTTTGTTGTATAATATAGGAGTATTAATTTAAGAATAATCAATTTGGAGGGTTTTTATATGATACCTTTTATTATATTTTTAGTTATATTCTTTGGAATTTTAATATTTCTTGCATATAACTCAATTAAAGTAGTTAATCAATCAGAGGTATATGTTATTGAAAGATTAGGTAAATTTCATAAGATAGCTGATGCAGGACTTACTTTCATTATTCCTTTTGTAGACAGAATCAGATTTATAGTTAGCTTAAAGCAACAAACTTTAGACGTCCAACCACAAGAAGTTATAACAAAGGATAATGTTACAATCAAAATAAATACAGTTGTATTTTATAAAGTTGTAGAACCAGCAAGAGCAGTTTATGAAATACAATCTTTAAAAAAGAGTATTGAGTATTTAGCAATTACTACAACTCGTGATATTGTTGGTAAACTTGATTTAGATGCAACATTTAGTTCAAGAGATTTAATAAATGAACAATTAAGGATGGTATTAAATGAAGCAACTTCTCAATGGGGCTGTAAAGTTGAAAGAGTTGAAATTCAAGACATTACTCCTCCAGAAGGAATTCGTACAGCAATGGAAAAACAAATGAATGCTGAAAGAACTAAAAGAGCTGAAATACTAAAAGCTGAAGGTGAACGTCAAGCTAAAATACTTCAAGCTGAAGGTATGAAAGCTGCTACTATTTTGAATGCTGAAGCTGAAAAAGAAGCTAAAATTAGAAAAGCATCCGGAGATGCTGAAGCAATTAAAAGAGTCGCTGAAGCAAAAGCTCAAGAAGTTCAAATGGTATATACGGCTATGAAGAATGCAAATCCAGATGAAAAGTTAATTCAATTAAAATCTTTAGAAGCCTTAAAGGAAATTGCTGATGGTGATGCTAATAAAATATTTATTCCATTCGAAGCTGCTACATCTAATTTAGTAGATCTAGGTTTAAAAGGAGAACTACTACATCCTAAAGATAAGAAAAAAGAATAATAAAAAATATACATATTGAGGACACATTATTGTGTTCTCTTTTCTTTTTTTTAATTTCTGCATATCATTTTAAAATTATATATTTTTATATTCCATTTTTTATAATTATAGAATATAATATATACGATATACTCGATATATGACTATATATGAGTTGATTACCTACACAGAAAGAAGTTGTGTAAAATGAAAAAAATTATTTTTAAAGGCTGTGGAACAGCTATTGCTACACCTTTTAATGAAAAAGGCGTAAATTATGCAGAATTTGAAAAATTACTAGAATTTCAAGTTAAAAATGGCGCTGATGCTATAATTGTTTGTGGTACTACTGGAGAAGCCTCAACAATGACTGATTCTGAAAGAAAGGAGACCATTAAGTTTGCAATTGATACTATTGATGGTAGAATTCCTGTAATTGCAGGAACAGGTTCAAATTGTACAAAAAGTGCAATTGAACTTTCAAAGTTTGCTACAAATGTCGGTGCCGATGGAATATTAGTTGTAACACCATACTACAACAAAGCCACTCAAGATGGTTTAATACAGCATTATAAAGCTATTGCTTCAGAAGTTCCTAATACTCCTATTATAATGTATAGTGTTCCTAGTAGAACCGGTGTAAATATTTTACCTGAAACTTGTTTAGAATTATCTAAAGTCGATAATATTGTTGCAATTAAAGAAGCCTCTGGTAATTTATCTCAAGTTGCAAAAATTGCTTCGTTATGTGGAGATAATTTGAATATTTATAGTGGAAATGATGATCAGATACTCCCTATCCTATCTTTAGGCGGAATTGGTGTAATTTCTGTCTTTTCAAATATTGCTCCTCAAATCTTATCCAATATGATGAAAAATTTCTGGAATGGAAACATTAAAGAAGCTACAAAAATACAATTAGAAAATTTGCCTTTAATGAATGCTCTATTTTGTGAAGTAAATCCTATTCCTGTAAAGGCGGCTTTAAACCTAATGGGATATGACTTCGGAATTCCTAGATTGCCACTTACACCTATCTCCTCTAAAAATCTAGAAATGCTAAAAAATACTATGTCTCCTTATTTGATTTAGTATACATTTTATAGTATAATAGAATTAAAGGAATTTATAATTTTATACAGAAGTTAATTTATAAAGGGATGATTTATATGCTTAAGATAAAAGAAAAGATAGATAACGATAAAAATTTTAATAAAATCATATATGATATAAAAATTAATAATACTGTATTACAAATGAGAAATCTTAGACAGCATTATAATACTTCTTGTTATGAGCATTGCCTATATGTTTCTTATTATACATATATAATTTGTAAAAGACTTAATTTAGATTATGTATCAGCAGCACGTGCTGGTATGTTACATGATTTATTTTTATATGATTGGAGAAAAAAGGAAAATCGCAAAGGACTACATGCATTTACTCATCCTAAATCTTCTTTAGATAATGCATTAAAACTTTTTGACCTTAATAAAATAGAAAAAGATATGATATTAAAACATATGTGGCCTGTAACTCTTGCTTTGCCTAAATATAGAGAATCTTATATAATTACTCTAACCGATAAATTTTCTGCGATTATTGAATCAATCGATGGCATAAAAGCTACTAGAACTTACAATAGAATTTTTCGATATGCCTATATGATTTTAGGAATTTGTACATTTAGGTATTTTTTATAAATTCAGAAAGGAAAGTTTGTAAAATGATAAATGTTTTTGTAAATGGCTGTAATGGCCGTATGGGACGTACGGTAATATCTCAAATTGAGAATTTTAATAATTTGAATTTGGTAGGAGGATTTGATATAAAACAAGATGAAAGTGCTCCCTTCCCTATCTTTACTAAATTTGAAGATATAAATGTAAAAATAGATGTAATAATTGACTTTTCTTATACAGTTGGAACTTTTAATATTTTAAAGTATGCTTGTGAAAAGCATATTCCTATAGTTATAGCAACAACTGGTTTTACTGAAGAAGAAGAAATTAAAATTAAAGAATATAGTAAAAACTTACCTATATTCAGATCCTCAAATATGTCATTTGATATAAGTTTAATGGCAAAAATTGTATCAGAAGTCGCAAAAAAACTTTATGACTCTGATATAGAGATTATTGAAACACATCATAATCAAAAGAAAGATTCACCAAGTGGGACAGCTCTTCTTCTTGCAAATGCAATAAATGAAGTATTTGATAATAAAAAAGAATATGTATTTGATAGACATTCTAAATCTCAAAAGCGTTCACAAAATGAAATAGGTTTTTCATCAATTCGTGGTGGAAACATTGTTGGAGAGCATACAGTTCAGTTTTTCAGTCCTTACGAGACTTTTGAAGTAAAACACACCTCATACTCAAGAAATGTTTTTGCTGATGGAGCTTTAAAAGCAGCAGAATATTTAGTAAATAAACCAAATGGCTTTTATAATATGAATGATTTAGTTTAATATAAAAAGAGGTCTCACGACCTCTTTTATCAATTATTTTCTTTTTCTTTTTTTTCATTTTTGCATAGTGCTTTTTCCATCTTCTCTATTATTTCTGGTATATAATCTAAAACCTTATCTAATGATGAAGAATGATTTACTTGTAATAGTTTTACATTATCAGTTTGCACAATCAAGAATGCAACTGGATTAATATTTACTGCTGCTCCACTACCTCCTCCAAAAGGTAATCTATATTGTACTAACTCCTCTTTATCTTTCTTTGTATATTCATCAATAGTTTCTCCTTTAAATTCGCTACCTCCTGCTGCAAATCCAAAAGTCACTTTTGAAATTGGTATAATCACACTTCCCACCGATGTTTCTATTGGATCTCCTATAATAGTATTAACATCTATCATCTCCTGTATGCTATCCATGGCTGTAATCATAAGTCCTTCTATCGGATGATTTTGTCTTTGTGTTTCCTCTGCCATATTTCTTCCTTCCTTTCTTCATTTTCATAATATATAATGTATAAATAATATGTACCAAATACACTTCACTTATACCATTGGCCCAAAAATTTATTGCATTTCCAGTATTATATATAGGAGCTATCTGGTATTGCACTTTTGCTTTATTATTTCTAATTAAAATTGGTATTATTGTAGATAAAATCGTAAATATGCCTACCGTACTTATTATGTCTTCTGTTCCTATTTCAACATTCAAGTTCAATTCTTTAAAAACTAATTTTAAACTTTTTAAATTTACAACCAACTCATCTCTATTTTTTATTTCTTTTTTCATATCTATATTATTAAAATTTAATTTCATATTTTTCATTATTCTACTTACTTTTTCTTTATCTAATTTAATTTTAACAATCTTGAATTTTTCTAAAATTATAATCTCTAAATAAATAGTATAAGTATACTTCAATTTACATTTTCTTTTATTTTCATCTATGTTTGATATTTGTATATTATCAAAGTTAATTCTTATTTTTAATGTGCTTATAGCTATACATATAATAAAGAAAAAAAATAAAATTAATAACATAAGATTCTCCATTCCTTGAACTTATATTATTAATTTTACCAATTTTTATAATTTTATTCTTTTACTCTTTTTACTTTTTGCACTTTTATATCGCCAAAGTTCCTTTCTTGTTCTGTTACCACTTTACTCTTTCTTGATAATTCTAAAAGCCCTGAAAACGCAGTTACCACTTCTTGTTTGTTATGTTGTTTTAATGTATATACCTTATTAAATATGAAACTTGGTCTATGTAACAAAATTCTAAACATTTCTTTTACTTTTTCATGTACCGTATATGTATCTACTAAAGCTATCTTTTCAATATTTTTTGCATTGACATTTATTTTTTCTTTGATCCTATACATTAAGTTTTTATAAATTTTCGTTATTATTCCTTTTTCATATTCTTCATATAGTTTTTGCTTTGGAAGTTCAATTTTTTCAGCAAATTTATAATATCTATTAGAAAATATTGAAAAATTATCTTTTAATTTTTGTGTAATATCTTTATACTTTTTATACTCAATTATTCTCCTTATAAGTTCTTCTTCAGTTAATTCTTCTTCATCTTTATCATGTTTTGGAAGCATTTTTTTTGATTTTAAATACAATAATGTAGATGCCATGATCGCAAATTCACTAGTCAGTACTAAATTCATTTCTTCCATTTTATTTATATATTCTATATATTGTTCTGTAATTTCTGAAATCTTTATATCATATATATCCATTTTATTTTTGTCAATTAAATGTAATAATAAGTCTAATGGTCCTTCAAAATTCTCTATTCTAATAGCATATTTATTAGTTTCTAAAGTTAATACATTAGTCATAGCAATTTATATCCTTCCTAAACCCCTTTTTATATAAATATTTTTTAATTTCTTGTTCATCCATTGTCATAGATTTTTTCATAATTATATTTTTCCTAGATTTATCCTCATATTCTTCTAATTCATCTCTATGCTTTTGTATATAATCTTCTATATCGTTTTTTGAAATACCCTTTGAATATAATTTACACTTAATTTCAAATATTGATAAATCTTTTAATGCTATGAATTCATTAACAGACCTCTCAATATAGTCTACATCACTTAAATATTGGGCTTCTTTTAAATAATCAATTATCTCATCTAAAGTCTCTTTTTCAATTATTTTAGAGAATTTTTGTCTCACTTCATGTTCTGTTCTTTTCTTATACATAATATACTTCATTACCTTCGTTTTTTGCTTTTCAAAACTCTCTATTTTTTCATAATCTAACAATTGTTCTTCTCCTTTTAAGTTAAAAAATTATTATTCGATAACAATTTCTTAACTTTTTATTAATGAATATATATTGTTCCAATATCTTTTCTATAATTTAATATATTATCTACATTTCCTTCTATTGCTTGATATACTTTTTGTTTAGCTTTTTCAAATGTTTCGTCTTCTGCAACTATTGCAACTAATCTTGAATTTCCAACTGACTCATAAGAATTTCCTTCTATTCTTTTTGAGCTAGCAAAGTAAACTTTAGCACCCTTTTTGTTAATTTCTTCCTTATTTAATACATACTTGCAAGGTTCTTTACTTGAAGCTATTGCATAATTTGGGCTTACCATATATACTGTACAGACTGCTTTTTTTGCAAATTTACAATTTTCTTCTGATAATTCTTGTTTCTGAATATTATCAAAAACCTCTTTAAATGGTGTTTCTAATGTATTCAATATATTAAGTGCTTCTGGGTCTCCAAATCTTGCATTAAATTCTATGAATTTTATTCCATTTTCACATTTGAAAAATCCTCCATATATTGGTCCTGTAAATTCATTTTTGTCCTTATTTATGTATTGAATAACTCCTTTCATTAATTCAGCACATTTGTCAATATCATCTTGGCTCAAGAATGGTAATAGCCCTGTTTCAAAACTTAAGCATCCCATACCTCCTGTGCCTGGACCCTTATCTTCATCAAATCTATATGGATAATCAAAAGTAGTTGGTGTTATAACAATATTTTTTCCATCTGTTAATCCTGTTACAGTAAATTCTCTACCTTCAACTTTATCTTGAATTATAACAACTCCACTATCTTCCAAACATGTTAATGCATAATCATATCCTTCTTCTTTTCCTTTAAAATGTACTCCTCCTACTTTAACGCCTTTTCCTCCAGTTAATCCTTCTGGTTTTACAACAAAACTATCATCTTGATAATTTTCATCTATAACTTTTCTTAATTGTTCTTTACTTCTTACTTCAAAATTTTTTATTACCATTTCAGGTGCAATCTCTTTTACTATACTTAAAGCATATGTTTTGCTCCATTCTATTTTTGAACCTAGAGAAGTTGGTCCAAAAGTTTTTAATCCTAAATCTCTAGCTAAATCTATTAATCCATCTCTTAATAAATTATCACTACTTATTACACAATTCTTAATATCTTCATCCTCTATAAACTTTTTTACTAACTCTTTATTAAAAGGATCCCCAATTAATATTCTTCCATTTGATTTCTTTGAAAATTCTGAAATTGTTGGATTTTCATAAGGCATTATACAAAATAGTTCAAAACCTTCTGATATCTTTTCGGCAATAGCTGCTTCTCTTGCTCCATTTCCTAATAATAAACATTTTTCCATTACTTTTCCTCCTATTATTATATATAGCAATTTTAAGATTTAACTTAATTATTTACTATGATTTAAATACTTGTTCAAATTGTTCTTGTGTTATTGTTTCTTTTTCTAGCAATATTTCAGCTACTTTATGCAATTTTTCCATGTTAGCATTTAATATTTGTTGTGCCTTAACATATGCCGTATCAATCAAAGTTTTTATTTCTGCACCAATTTCATCCTCAATATTATTTCCAAACAATCTTAATTCTTCTGGTGTATCAACTACTAGAGATATTGGCCCTAAAGTCTCACTCATTCCATATACAGTTATCATATCTCTCGCAATTTTAGTAGCAACCTCTATATCATTGCTTGCTCCTGTTGATATATCATTCAATACTAATCTTTCTGCAGCACGTCCTCCCAAAAGAGAAATTAACTTTTCTTCCATCTCTGTTTTTGATATATAATTTTTATCTTCATCAGATTTATACATTGTATATCCACCAGCTACACCTCTTGGTATAATTGATATCTCTTTTACATTTGTTACTGTTGGAAGAAATTGACTTACTATAGCATGTCCAGCCTCATGATATGCTGTTAATTTCTTATCTTTATCAGATATTAATCTGCTAGTTTTTTGTAATCCAACCGTTACTTTCTTTATGGCTTCCTCTAGATCATCTCTTTGTATAGCTTCATGATCATTCACAGTTGCTATTATAGCAGCCTCATTCAATATATTGCTTAATTCAGCTCCAGTAAATCCTGCTGTATCATCTGCAATATCAGCTAAATCGATATCTTCTGCAAATTTCTTATCTTTAGCATGTATTTTTAAAATCTGCTCTCTTCCTCTGATATCTGGTGGGGCCACTGTTATCTGTCTATCAAATCTACCTGGTCTTAATAAGGCTTTATCTAACATCTCTGGTCTATTTGTTGCTGCTAATACTATAACTGCATTATCAGTTTCAAATCCATCCATTTCTACTAATAATTGATTTAAAGTTTGGTTATTTTCAGACTCTGCTCCACTTCCTCCAGTTCTTCGTGAACCTATTGCATCTATCTCATCAATAAAAATAATACATGGAGACAATTTTTTAGCTTTTGCAAATAGTTTTCTTACACGAGAAGCTCCAAGTCCTGCAAACATCTCTATGAATTCAGAGCCACTCATAGCTATAAATGGAACTCCTGCCTCACCAGCAACAGCCTTTGCAAGTAATGTCTTTCCCGTTCCTGGTTTTCCACATAATAAAATACCTCTAGGAATTTTTGCCCCCATCTCTTTAAACTTTTTAGGATTTTTTAAAAATCCAACTACTTCAACTAATTCATTTTTTTCTTCTTCTAGCCCAGCGACATCTTCAAATTTAACATCGCTCTTATTTTCTTCTCCATCATATACTACACCTTTATCACCAAGTCCTTGCATTTTAAAAAGCATAACAAATAATGCTACCATAAGTAGTGTAGGTATAACTGACCAGAATCTATTTACAAATGTAGTTATTGCACTTGCTGGTAATTCATTAAGCGTTATTTCTTTTCCTTGTTCTTTTTTATCATGCACAAGTTCTATAAAGGCTTGAGTATTAGGTATTATTACCTTCTCTGTGTCTTCTTCATTTTCTCTATCTTTAAGTTTAACTTTTAAAGTCGTTGACCCTACTGTCATTTCCATATTTTCTACGTTATCATTTTCAATATGATTTAATAATTCCGTATATGCAAGATTCTCTTTCTCTTTTTGTGAATTAAATATTAATATTAAAGATATAAGTGTTACTAATGCAATTACTAATATTGAAACTAATACCATAATTAATTTTTTCTTATTATTTTTGTTATTTTCTTTTTCCATTATAAAATTCCTTCCATATTATTTATATTAACTTCTAGTTAGCTATCTGTTTGTTCTTTTAGGTCATCATCTTCGCTAGATTTCTCATCCTTTTTGTCTTCTGTCTCTCCTTTATCTTCATCTTCCGTATTTTTATTTTCTTCTAAAGGTTCTTCTTCATGGTTTTCTTGTTCTTCCATTGTAATTCTCATTAATTCTCTTTGCATATTCATAAAATCCGTTTTTATTATAAGTATTGCAACACACATATATATATATGATATTGTTGTGTACATCCATGAGAAATATTGTATTACAAAACCTGTAGTAGAATTAATTATAATATAAATTAATTGTAATAATGTAGGTAAAGTTAAAGCATATATTCCCATTTTATAAGTTTCACTAAATTTTACTCTCAATCGTAATATTATTGCTAGTATTTGTCCTATTATAGCTAAAGTTACAGCATTTAATAATATATAAATGAAGTACTCTGTAAATTGTAAAATAAATATTGAAACGGATAATATTATATATATGGTTGGATTATTTAAACTATTTAAGATTTCTTCCTTGCTCATATTTCCAATTCCATAATCAGAATATGAAATAGTAGTAAACTGTTCATCTTCTCCCTCTGCTGGTATAAATATCATTATACTATCTCTTAATAATATAAATCCATAATTATACAATTTAACTTTATCTTTATGTTCCTCTATATTTGGTTCCTCACTAGTATCTACTATAATAATTGGAGCAATATTTTCTTCTTCATTATAAATTGAATACTCATCATTATTATAACTAAATATGCTATTAGTAAAACTTATATTTTCTATATTTTTTTCTAAATATGCAATTCCCTTTGAAACTTTTGAACTAAATGAACCGATGTAAAAGCCTGTAATTATTATTGCAAAAATTAATATTAATATAGCTAAATATCTAATTGCTTTATATAAAGGTTCCATCGCAAATTGCGTATAAGTATCAAAACTAGTTATTGATTTATATGCTCTAACAAAAAAGTTCATCTTTTTATTACTTTTTTCCTCCATTGCTTTCCATCAATCCTTCCAAAGATCTTACTATGCCTTCTCTACTGCCATTCCTTCTTTAGTGTCTTTAACTAAATATCCTAATTGATTAATTTTATCCCTTAAAATATCTGATTGCTCCCAATCTTTATTTTCTCTTGCTTGTTTTCTTTGCTCAATCAATTCTTTTATTTCTTGTGGTAAATCACTAGTATTTTTATCAATTTCATTAATTTTTAAACCTAAAACTTCATCAAATTTTTCTAATAATTCTGAAAGTTTTTTTGATTTAGAAGGATATTTTATCACATCCCAAACAATTCCCATTGCCATTGGCATATTTAAATCATCATTTATAGCTTCCTCAAATTTAGCCTTGAAATCATTTACTATAGAATCACTTACATCTGCTGTTCCTTCATTATGTTTATTATATCCTTCTTTTAATCTTGCATATGCTTTATTTGTTGCTTCTATTCCTTCAAAAGTAAAATTAATATTATTTCTATAATGTGATGAAAAGCAAAATAATTTAAAAGCTAATGGATTTATTCCTTTATCTATTAAAGTTGATACTGTATATACATTTCCTAAACTCTTTGACATTTTTCCCCCATCTACTTGTAGATAGTTACAATGCATCCAGTATCTAGCAGGTATATGTCCAGTTGCTCCTTTTGATTGTGCAATTTCATTTTCATGATGTGTAGGAATATGATCAATACCTCCTGTATGAATATCAAATTCTTCTCCTAAATATTTTCTACTCATTGCTGAACATTCTATATGCCATCCTGGGTATGATAATCCCCAAGGACTTTCCCACTTCATTATATGATTTTCAGGTGCTTTTATCCAAATTGCAAAGTCTTCTGGATTTCTTTTTTCCTCATCAACAGCAACTCTTGCACCAGCAATTTGTTCATCAACTTTTCTTGTTGATAATATAGGATATTTATCTAATTTTGATATATCAAAATAAATACCTCTACTAGTCTCATAAGCATATCCATTTGCCATAATTTCTTTAACAAATTGTAGCATTTCTTGAATATGATCTGTAGCTTTACAAATTATCTCTGGTCTATCTATATTTAACATATCAAAATCTTTAAAAAACGCATTTGTATAAAATTCTGCAATTTCATAAGGGTCTTTATTCTCCCTTTTAGCCGCCTTTAGCATCTTGTCTTCGCCCTCATCTGCATCAGATTCAAGATGTCCAACATCTGTAATATTCATTGCATGTTTTAATTTATATCCATTATATTTTAAAACTCTCCTTAATGTATCCATAAAAATATATGTTCTAAAATTCCCTATATGTGCGTAATTGTAAACTGTTGGACCGCAAGAATACATTCTCACTTCATTTCCTACTAATGGCTTAAACTCTTCTTTTTTCCTAGTTAAAGTATTATATATCTTTAATCCCATAATTATTTCCTTTCTTCATTATTTATCCAAAATATATGGGATAGTAAAATATCCCATATATTTTAATACAGTATACTTTTAATTAGATGTATTATTTCCCGATGTAGTATTCTCTCCAGCAGTATTATTTCCTCCTGTAGTATTTCCACCTGAAGGTTTTGTTGTATTTTCATTTTCTGAAGGTTTTGTTGTGTTTTCTCCCTCTGATGGCTTTGTTGTATTTTCGTTTTCTGAAGGTTTTGTTGTATTTTCTCCCTCTGATGGTTTTGTTGTATTACCTTCTTCTGAAGGATCTTCCGGATTTTCTCCTTCTGAAGGGTTCTTTGGTTTTTCTTCTTCTGGTGTTACTTGTGTTTCAGCTGTATGTGTACATGTTTCTGTAGGCATTATAAATGTTTCATCATCTACACTATGTAAAACCTTTGTACCATCTTCATTTTGTTTTTCTACAAATAATTTCATTACAGTATATGGACAACCATCATGAGCTAATAAACCTGTTTCACTACATATTGCTATTTCATTATGTGATGAGCAATATGATTTAGGTGTTGTTCCTGCTGCAAAATACTCTGTATACGATGTTCCTAGACTATCACATAGATCCGTAGCAAGTAAACCTGATTTTCTACAAACTCTTGCTGTTGTTATTCCTGATGGCATATCAAATTTAGTTTCTTCTAATCCTTGGTGAGCTATCTTCATAATTGATGCCCATCTTGCAGCAACCGTACCACTTCCAGGTGCTACAACTCTTCCAAGCTCATTTTTTTCATAACTATCATACCCAAAATACATTGTTGCTGTATAATAAGGAGTAAATCCACAGAACCATGTATATGTTTGATCATTTGCTGTTCCAGTCTTTCCACAAGTTTGATATCCTTTTAGAGCAGCTCTTGTGGCAGTTGCTCCACTGGTACCTGTCAATCCAGTTCCTGTTGGCTCTGTAAGTAATGACTGAAGTATCCAAGCATTTTGTTCAGACAAAACTCTATGTGTTTCTTGTTCTTTTTCTATTAATACTCTCCCTGTTGATGATTCAACTTTTGTATAATATGTTGGTTCTATATAAACTCCATAATTTGCTATTGTTGCATAAGCTCCTGCCATTTCAAGTGGGCTAACTCCATTAGTTAGTCCTCCTAATGCTAGAGACAATCCCTCATTTCCTGCAAGTGTTGATATACCCATAGACTTTAAATACTCTGATGACTTCTCCGGTGTTAGTTTAGCCATCAATTTAACTTCTGGAATATTTCTAGACACTCTTAAAATCCATCTTATATTCATTAGACCATAATATCCATCTTGCTTATCATTTTTTGGTGACCATTCACCATAAGTTACAGGACTATCTTCTTCAACTGATGCAGCTGTAATTAATCCTTCCTGTAGAGATGGTGCAATAACTGCTAATGGTTTTATTGATGAACCCGGTTGTGAACCATTTTTAATCATTCTATTAGTTCCCCAAGCTGTTTTCTCTCCTAATGCACCTGCACCTGCAATTACATATCCTGTAGAATGATCCATTATTACCATTGCAGATTGAATTTGTTCTTTTTCCTTTATTGTTTTTCCTTCTTCATCTTTTTTAGTAACTGTTTTTGTTGAAATCCAATCTTTATTTTGATAAGCCTCTTCTACTTTCTTTTGTAGATCTGTATCTTGAGTTGTATAAATCGTATATGCTCCACCATATAAATGAAGTTTTGCTTCTTCTTCTGACCAATTATTTTTTTCCATTAAATCATTTATAATTTGTGTTATTGCTGCTTCAGTATGATATGAATGATTTGAATTACTTGATGTAGTTCCTTGCTCAAATTTTATTCCTTTTTCAATTTCACTTAAAGCATTTTTATAATCTTCATCGCTTAAACGACCTAATTGATTCATTTTATAACATACATCTGTTACTCTTTTATTAATTCTTGCCTTCTTTGATTCATCTGTTTCATATGCATTATCTCCAAAAGGATTATATGTACTAGGTGCATTAGTGATTCCAGCTAAATATGCAGATTCTACTATTGAAAGATCTTTTGCTGATTTATTGAAATACTTTCTAGCTGCCATTTCTACGCCATATACATCTCCACCTAAAGGAATTAAGTTTAAATACAACTCTATAATTTGATCTTTTGACCAAATTTTCTCTAATTGGTATGCCCTAGACATTTCTTTAACTTTTCTTAAAATACCACCTAATCCCGAACTATCTTTTTCTCCAGTTAAGTTCTTAACACATTGTTGAGTTATAGTACTTCCACCATATGATGAACTACCACTATGTGTAATGAAATTAAAAGTTGCACCTAAAGTTCTTTTTAAATCCACTCCCTTATGTGTTTCAAATCTCTCATCTTCTATTGATATAAAAGCCTGTTCTATATAAGGTGACATTTCATCTTTACTAATAATAATTCTATTTTCATCTCCATTTAATGTACCAATAACATTACCATCCATGTCTACAATAGTGGAATTGGCAAATTCAATCTCTAAATCTTCTTCAGATAAAGACCATTCTCCTTTTATTAGTCCAAAGATTATTCCAAATAATACACCTGCCCCAATTACTCCAGCTATTAATAGTACCAATAGTATTTTTAATAATACTTTCTTGAATTTTGTATTACTTTTTTTCCCTTTTTCCTTCTTTTCTTTTTTTCTTACTTTTTTAGTACTCATAATTTATTTCTTCCTTTCCAAGTTAATAAATTAGTAGCTATATAATAAGGTATAAATATTTTATATTATATTACAAAAAACTCAAAAGATAAAGCATTTTACAAAAATTTTCTATCATTTTTCTTATGTTTTTTATTTAAACAAATCCATTATCTCTTCTTCTGTTAATTTGCTTATAAATGTAGTCTTTGTATCTAATACATCATCTATTAAATTAGCTTTTTTTAACTGTAAATTGTTTATTTTTTCCTCAATTGAATTTTTTGTTATCAATTTATAGACTTGAACATTATTTTTTTGACCAATTCTATAAGCTCTGTCTGTTGCCTGATTTTCTGCAGATAAATTCCACCATGGATCATAATGAATTACTATATCTGCACCTATTAAATTAAGTCCTGTGCCACCTGCTTTCAATGATATTAAAAATACTTTTATATCTCTATTTTTATTAAACTCATCCACCATTTCTACTCTTTCATCTGTTTTTGTTTGACCTGTTAGTTTAAAATACTGTATATTCTCTTTCTCCAACTCTTTTTCTATTATCTTAAACATTTCAGTATATGAAGAAAATAATAAGATTTTATGTCCTCCAGAAATGGCTTCTTTTATTAATTCTATACATTGATTTAATTTACTACTTTCACCTTCATAATTTTCTAAAAACAAACTTGGATGACAGCAAATTTGTCTTAATCTTGTAAGTAACGCTAAAATTTGTATTTGAGATTTTTTTATGCCATTCAGACCCACTACTTTTGCCACTTCTTTCTTTGTTTGTGCTAGATATGTTAAATATACTTTTTGTTGTTCTTCACTCATTTCATTTTTTATTATACTTACTGTTTTTTCAGGAAGTTCTGTCAATACCTGCTTCTTTGTTCTTCTTAAGATAAACGGCTCTATCATCGTTTTTAGTCTATCCATTTGTTTCTCATCTAGATCTTTCACAATTTTTGATTCGTAATCTCTTTTAAACTTATTATAACTAAATAAATATCCTGGCATTACATAATCAAAAATTGACCAAAGTTCAGCTAATGAATTTTCGATAGGTGTTCCCGTTAAGGCAAATCTTGTCTCTGCTGATAATTCTTTTAAAGTTCTAGCATTCTGTGTATTACTGTTCTTTATATATTGTGCTTCGTCAGCTATTTGATATCTAAACTTAATATTATTTTCTAAATATATATCTAAATCTCTTTTTAACAAATCGTAAGAAGTTATTAATAAGTCATACTTGTTTGCATCTTTGATTTTATTTATTCTCTCTGTTAGACTTCCAGTTATAACTAAAGCTCTTATTCCTTTTCCAAATTTATCAACTTCGTTTTTCCAGTTTAGGCTTAAAGAACTTGGACAAACTACTATTGAAGGCTTATGTATTTTAGCATTGTTTTTTTCATCCTGTAATATTGTAATTATTTGCAAAGTTTTTCCTAATCCCATATCATCTGCTAGAATTCCACCAAATTTATATTTATCTAGTACTTTCAACCATTTGTATCCAATTTGTTGATATCCTCTTAATACCTTCTCTTGTTCTTGTGGTATTTTAATATTCTCTGGTCTGATACTTTCATTAATAATTCTTCTAAAAGTATCATCTTCTACTATCTGTACATCATTCAATTTAGTTAAAAGTCTATTTAGATACAAACTTCTATTTATTGGTAACTTAATAGTTCCATCTGTTATTGCTTTTAAATCGATATCCATTCCTTCTGTTAAGTTATTTAAGAATTCTATTTCTTTATTATTTTCTAGACTTAAAAAATTTCCATTTTTTAATCTATAGTATTTCTTTCTCATCTTATATCTATTTAAAATTTCTTTTAATTCTTGTTTATCAAACTCCATACTTGATAGGTCAATATTTAGTAAATCATTTTTTATCTTAACCCCTATGGATACTATTTTTGGTTGCCTTATCTCATTTTTCTTAAAAGAATCTGTAACAAGCACTTCGAATTTCTCCATATATTCGCTTAAAGAATTAACTAAAAAATTATATATTCTTTCATCTTCACGCATTATAAATGCTTTATCTTCCTCGAAGTCATAAAATCCATCTTGTTTAATTCTTTTAAGTACTTCATATTCACTATAAAAATCTCTAGGTATCTGCGGTATATTCTCACTATCTAATGGATTGAATTCTATTGCTCCATAACAGAACTTTGGACTTAATACTATATTATCCTCCGAATCAACATCTAATAATATTTTAACAGCCAATTTTTTAGGGACATATAATTCTTTTTCTTCAGCTGGAATATCATCCATATTTACAATATCTTTAACTTTTGGTAACACTTTATTTATAAATTCTAATAAGTATTTTTTATTAAATTTATATTCTACAGTATCGGATTTATTGTATAATTCTATTATTTTTATTAAGTTGGAATTTTTGTATCTGTCTAATTTATATATTAAATCATCTTTCAGTATATATACATACTTTATCCCTTTTATTATTAGTAACTTTGAAAAATTAGCTGATAATCCATATTCATCTTCAGCATGTTTCTCTATTTTAAATCTTAAATCAGGTCGTTTATTGGTTAATTTAAAACTTATATTTTCTTTGTTATATTCTATTGCATATCTTTCCTCATCATTAAAAATACTAAAGAAATCATCTGCAGCACTTCCTACCAGTTCGATTCCGCTTTTAGAAATTTGACCTTTTGTATAATAATATCTACTACCTTTCAATATGTTATTTGCATACTGTATAGTCTCTGCATATTTTAATATAAAGTTTAAGAATGATTTAGCCTTGGTAGAAAATGCCTCTTCACAATGAACAAAGCTCAATTTACTACCATAATATATATTTTCCCTATTTATATAAGCATCATAAAATTTCGTTAAATCTTTTATTTTATATAATTGCTTCTCACCCACTTTAAAGTCTAATACAAGTCCTAAAGGATATCCATCATATCTCAATTCTGGTATAATTTTTATAGTTCCATTTGGTATATAATCTACTTCATTATTATCAATAATAGTATTTTCTTGGTCATCTTGAAAATCATTTATAAAATTTTTAAATTTTTCTTGTTCATCCTCTCTTTTTTTCTTTTCAATCGCATCTACAGCTTGCTTTTCATATCTCTCATCTCTGCAAAACTTTAAAATACACGCTATAGTATGAGGACATATTCGTGAAGAATAATAATTGCATTGACAATGGTATGTATCTATATTTGCATTTGATATATCAATACTAAAATTAACATTTACTTGTCTTGAAAATCTTCCTTCTGTAACTTTAGCATAAACATATATGTACTCATAATTCCATCCCAATTGAAATTTTTCTATTACTACAATACCTTTTTTTAATATATCAGTTGCTTCGTTAACATTTTCTTTTCCTGCAATTTTTAAAAAATGTTGCAGATTTTCTTCACTTATTAACATCTATACATTCCCTTCTCACATTATATTCCTTAAATATAGTTTTAATTTATTTATACTTTTATAATCCAATTTTTGAGATTAACTCCATCCATGCTTTGTCTCTATGTGTTAAACCTAATTCATCCTCTGTTAAATCATTAATAACTCTATCTAATCCATCTGGCTGTAATACAGGTCCATAAGTTAATTTTCCCATGGTACCTGGTATTCTTACAATTTTTCCTCTTGTCTCTCCTCTACATGAAATAATTTTTCCGTCGGGCATTATAGCTGTAAGTACACATGCAAAAGTAGCCCCTCTCTTTTCATCTGGCACATCTTTTAATTCTGATAGTAATTTGTTTATACATTCTATTTGTGGTGCATGATCTCCTGCATATCTTGCAGTATGGACTCCTGGTCGTCCATCTAATGCATCAACAAAAAGTCCTGCATCATCTGTAACAATAATTTCGTTTATATTATTTTTATTGCAAAATTCTTTTATAACTTTTGCTTTAATTATAGAATTTTCTTCTATTGTATCCCCATCTTCTATAATTTCATCATTAAAACCAATATCCTTTAATGATATAAATTCTATATTATTTATTTTTTTATATTCTAGAAATCCTTTAACTTGGTCTATTTTTCCTTGATTTGTTGTTCCAAATATAATTTTCATATTTAAGTTCCCTTCTATATTTTATTTAATGATTTATTGTATCATAAAACTATATATTTTTCAATGTTTATTAATATAAAAAACATAGCAAAATATTCTATGCATTAAAATAATAAAAACTCTACCTCTTCGCATTTTTTCGATGAAATATTTAGTATTGAGTATTCTATTAAAATATAAAAAATCCCCCAACGGGGGATTTTTTATTAAATTCTTATAAAGGAATACTGCCTAGAACTTTTTTTAATTCTACCATAGCTTCTGTCGGAAAATAGCTAATTCCTTCATTTTTGCCTGTAATGTGAATTCCAACTCCTAAAACTATGTCGCGATACTTTGGAAGAAAAAGTTCAAATTCAGAATCATCTGAATCATCTGAAAATTTAAAACTTTTTAACATTTGAAGTTTGACTTCCGTTCTCGCTGGCAGATCGTCTTTGAAGTTTTCTTCTAATTGTTTCCGCACCTCGTCCCATACGTTTTTTTTACTTGTCATCTTCTTTCCTCCTTTATTAATTTAATATTTTGTATACCAAATAAATTCATTTTTTAATTATATCACTTTTTTTACTATTTGTAAACTATGTATGACTTTATATAGCTATGTTTTAACCCTAATAATATTAAAAATTTTACATTCAGATATAAAATATAATAAATAAAATCACATTTTTACAACTAATTTGTTGAATTTAGATTTTATATAGCTTTCCAATTTATCCATAAACTCTTGGGCATTTATTTCTTTTCTAGCTACCATATCTAGTCCTTTTTCCCAACTTGCAGTCAACTTTGGATTTAATATATCCGGCATAGATTTTTCAACAATATCATAGATAGCTTCTCCTTTTGTTGTTGGTGTAATTATCTGTGTTTTACTATTTATCGAGATGTATCTTATTTTTTCTAACTTTTTTATAATCTCTGCTCTTGTTGCACTAGTACCTATACCTGCCCCTTTTATCTGTTCACGTAATTCCTCATCTTCGATTAATTTACCTGCATTTTCCATTGCTAAAATTATAGAACCCGAATTATATCTTGTTGGTGGATTAGTTTGTGCTTCTTTTATTTCGTAATTTAACGTATTAATTTTTTGACCTTTTTTCAATGTATTTAAGATATCAAGATTATTTCTGTTTTCATCTCCGTCATTATTTACTTCTTTGCTCTTTAATACCTCTAAATATCCTGCCTTTGTGCAAACCTTTCCTGAAGTTGTAAACTGTTCATTATCTATATTTATATTCACCAATATTTTATTAAATTCTGCTGGTGGATAAAAAATAGCTAAAAATCTTTTGACTATTAATTTATATACCTTCTTTTGAAGTTCAGGTAAACTATCATAATTTTCATATCCTTGTCCTGTTGGAGTCAAGGCATAATGATCTGTTATTTTACTATCATTTACATATTTTGTCTTTGTTATATCAGTGGAATACTTTTCTTCGGCCATTTTCTTTATATAACTTTGAACTTCCTCATCTTTATATCCTTTTGCTATTCCATTTAGATTGTTTTTTATAACTTTTGCAACAGACGTAGATAAAACTCTAGCATCTGTTCTTGGATATGTAACTAACTTTTTTTCATATAAGTTTTGTATAATTTCAAGCGTTTCATCAGGCTTTATTTTGAATCTTTTAGTACACTCATTTTGTATTTCTGCAAGGTTAAATAGTAACGGTGCATTCTCCTTACTTTTAGATTTTTTAACTTCTGTTATAACTGCATCTTTGTCCTTTAACGAAATTATAAAATCCTTGGCATCATTTTCTCCCTTAAATCCATTTTCATTATATAATTTGGGAGAATTATATACAGTTGAATTCTCTGTAACTTTCCACTCTGCATTAAATGAAGATTTTTCATCATCTCCAAAATTTCCAATTATTTTAAAATATGGTACTTTTACAAAGTTTCTTATTTCCCTCTCTCGCGATACTACCATTCCAAGCACACAAGTCATTACACGTCCTACTGATATAGATACTTTATCCTCATTTAATTCCTTTGCAATTCTTCTTCCATATATTATAGAAAGAAGTCTTGAAAAGTTTATTCCTATTAAATAATCTTCTTTGGCTCGTAAATATGCTGCATCAGATAAGCTATCATATTCAGATAAATCTTTTGCTTCTTTTATTCCTCTTTTTATTTCTTCCTCTGTTTGCGAATCTATCCATACTCTTCTTCTAATTGGTAATTTAACTCCTGATTCTTGTTCAACAAGTCTATATATATATTCTCCTTCACGTCCAGAGTCTGTACAAACATATATAGAATCCACATCATCTCTAGATAATAGACTCTTTATTATATTAAATTGCTTTTCTACACTTTCTATTACTTCATATTTAAACTCTTTTGGTATAAATGGTAACGTATCTAGTCTCCAAATTTTTAATTTTTCATCATATTTTTCAGGATAAGACATTGTCACTAAATGTCCTACACACCAAGTGATAATCCATTCTCCAGTCTCTAAATATCCGTCTTTTCGTGTCCCATTGATATTTAATACTTTTGCAAATTCCATTGCTACAGAAGGTTTTTCAGTAATTAGTATTTTTTTTGGCATATATTATATCCTTTCTAAAATTTTTTAAACAATATATAATTCTTAAAGGAGCACATTGCAATGTGCCCCTTACACTTAACATTATTCCATCATTCAGTTCTCAATGCTTCTACTGGGTCTTTCTTTGCCGCAAATTTAGCTGGTATTAATCCCGCTATTACTGTTAGGAACATACTAATTATTACTAAAATAATTCCTCCAGCTATAGGTAATGATGCAACTCCTGATATTCCAGCTACTGCTTTTATTACTATATTTATTGGTATACATAGTAATACTGTTATTCCTATTCCTAATAAACCTGCAACTAATCCTACAATAAATGTCTCTGCATTGAATACTCTTGATATATCTTTCTTTGATGCACCAATGGCTCTTAAGATTCCTATCTCTTTTGTTCTCTCAAGAACTGAAATATATGTTATTATTCCAATCATAATTGAAGAAACAATTAGTGATATTGATACAAACGCTATTAATACATAACTTATTACATTTATAATTGTTGATACCGAACTCATCATAATTCCGACAATATCTGTATAATTTATAACATTTTCATCTTTGTTTTCATCTCTCTGTCGTTGATTATATTCTTCTATAGTATCTTCTATTACATCTTTCGAATCAAAATCTTTAGGATATATATTAATTGTCATAGGTACATTTAAATCTATTGAACCTAATGTCACTAAATTATCTTCATATGTCACTCCTGCATTAGCAGCATAACTTTGCATTAATGTAGCTAATTCTTCTCTAGATAACCCTGCCAAATATTTTTGTTGTTCAGCACTTAAACTTGAATAATCAAACGTAGTCGTTGATGTGCTTTCTTGAAAATTCATTCCTGTAAACACATTTATTTCTTGATTTTCTTTTTGCTCTTTTACTATTTCTGTCTCATTTAGCTCATTTGCTAAATGTGTAATTAAATCACTTCTATATGCAATGATTCCTGAAATATCTTCATTAGTCACACTTTCTTCATTTCTTCTTATTATTCCTACTATATTTAAATCTTCAGCGTTTTTAATTTTTTCTTTCATATAATTTTCATCTTCTGATTTATCAATCCAAATACCATTTTCTTTTTTATAATAGTCTGTATTAAGTAGAAGTTTAAACTTCATGTTTAAAATTTCGTCAAAACTATATTCTGATATTTCATTTTCTTCAACAGCCTCTCCATTCATTATCTTATTCATTTTATCTTCTAGTTCATTTTGATCTAATAAACCTAATGAATACAATGTATAATCACTTACTTTATTATTTTCTCCGACAATTAATGCTACTTCATTATATGCTGATGGCCATTTTCCAGATAGTAAATCATATTGTTGATTTAATAGTTCTTGATTATCTAGCATCTCACTCCATACATCTGTACTTGTATAGTTAGACATCATTGACATTTGACTATTACTAGTCATACCTAATTTTTCCATAACTGTACTAGGATTTACTTGTACAATTCCTTCATCCGTATTTTCTTTATATACATTAAGTTGTAAATTATATTTATACTGTATTGCACTTGAATTTTCTTTGATTTTTGTGTCTTCATTATCCAAATAATTTTTTAAAGCCTGCAAATTATTATTTTGTACTTTTGAAGATACAGTACTCATCATATCAGTCATTATATTTTTTGAATATACTGTTTTTTCATTATATTCAGCTTTTTCCTCTTCTTCATTAATTTCCATCATGGTTTCCATCATACTTCCAATATCTATAGTAGATTCCTGTACTGTTATTGGATATGAAGATAATGTATCTTCTTGCACTTTATTTATATAATTTTGAACTCCATTTGAAAGTGATAATATTAATGCAATTCCTATAATACCTATACTTCCTGCAAAAGAAGTTAAAAGTGTTCTTCCTTTTTTCGTCATTAAATTATTTAAACTTAATGATAATGCCGTAAGAAAACTCATAGAAGTCTTTCCACTTTTTGCCTTTAATTTTTCTTCATTCTTGCCATCATATGGATTTGAGTCATCTGTTACTAATCCATCCAACACTTTTATTATTCTTGTAGAATATTTTTCAGCTAAATCTGGATTGTGTGTTACCATTATTATTAATTTGTTTTTAGATATCTTCTTTAATATCTCCATAATTTGAACACTAGTCTTTGTATCTAGTGCTCCTGTTGGTTCATCAGCTAAAATTATATCAGGATTATTAACTAAAGCTCTAGCAATAGCAACTCTTTGCATTTGCCCCCCTGATAGTTCATTAGGTCTTTTATTAACCTGCTCTTTCAAGCCAACATCTTCTAATGCTTTTAATGCTCTTTTTCTTCTTTCACCTTTAGATACACCTGATAGTGTAAGTGCAAGCTCTACATTTGATAATACACTTTGGTGTGGTATTAAATTATAGCTTTGAAATACAAAACCTATTGAATAGTTTCTATAAGCATCCCAATCCTTATCTTTAAATTCTTTTGTAGATTTACCATTTATTATTAAATCTCCATTAGTATATCTATCTAATCCGCCAATAATATTTAAAAGAGTTGTTTTTCCACAACCACTTTGACCCAAAATAGATACAAATTCTGACTCTCTAAATCTTATATCTATACCTTTTAATGCCTCTACTCCAGATGGATACAATTTAGTAATTTTTTTCAATTCTAACATCTGTAACTTATCCTTCTTTCTATCTTATTATTTCCCCTTAATTGCACGCTAAATTATATTCTAATATTATAGTTTTGTCAAGGTTAGATATTACCAAAATGTATAAAATAGTATTATTCTCTTTTATATCTTTATATATAAAAAAACTTATATCAAATGATATAAGTTTATACTGGTGCTCCTTCAAGGGCTCGAACCTTGGACCTACCGGTTATGAGCCGGTTGCTCTAACCAACTGAGCTAAAGGAGCATATTTATAAAATTATGTCAGAAGAACATTTGGAGCGGGTAGTGGGAATCGAACCCACGTAGTCAGCTTGGAAGGCTGGAATTCTACCATTGAACTACACCCGCATGTACTTTTCTTCTGACAGTTATTAATTATAATGTTTAATTAATATTTTGTCAATACTTTTTTAAAATATTTTTATTTTATTATTATAACTCTATTAGCTGGGCACTAGATTATTAGTGCCCACAAATGTTTTTATTCTCCTCTTCCTTCTGGCAATGCATTATCAACTACAACTATTCTTATTCTGAATATTGATGACATTACTTTTCCAACTTTAGTTTCTTTAAACTTCTGCCATAAAGACTTTTTAGCCTGAACTTGAGTTTCTGCAATGTAATTTCTTTCCTCTTCTGTTTGTCCTCCTATAGTTTGAGCATTTTGATTTAATACTCCTCCTTCTAATGTCTTAACCTCTGGAGCTGGTATCTCTTTTAATGCTTCTGCAACTTCTAATCCAATATAACTTAAAGCCTTTGATCTATCTTCAATTCTTTCCATATCTATTTCAATATGAAGATTTGTTTCCAAATTATTTATTCTAGCTTTTACTAATCTAATTGCTGCGTTATATTCATCAGTTTCTTTATCTTTTGCTTTTCCTATAACCTTCAACGCAGATACAATATCATCACCAAATTGTTCCTCTGATTTTTTTACAAAGGATTGCCAATTTTCTTTCTTTTCTTCTACACTAGTTAATATTTCTTTTAAATTTGTTGATGCTGAAATATTGCTTTCTCTTTGGCGTATTAATTCTTCTATTTGTTTTGTATTAACTTCGAATTGATTTGTCGCATATTCTACTAATCCATAAGCAGCATTATATACTGACTCTGGAAAAGTCTTTTTATTTGGATATTCAACTAAATACATTTTAATTGACTCTATTAAATCTTTAAAGTATGTATCATCATCCAATTGAACAATTGTCTTTTTGCTATTTGGGTCTATTAATTTTTGAATTTTACCTATATTAGATAATATTTTTTCCTCTGTTATCACCATTTTTACGTTTACTATGCCAGATTTTTGATTATTCCAAAACATTGTAAACATACCTCCTTTGTCTTTCTTCCGTAATCTATTTTGATTATACAACATTTTTTTCAATACTACAATAGCAAATTTATTACTTTTTTGTAATATTGCTGTAATATTCTTGTAATATTTGTGTTATTTTTTATTTATTTGTCGTTTTTTATTTCTTTTTTTCTAAAACCCTTTTCAATTCTTCATGTCTTTTAACCTTTGCAGTTGTAGTCTTGATTAATTCCTCCGTTGTTATATCAACTTCTCGTATGTATTTATATGTTGGTATAGTTTTATTTATATCTTTTATTTTTGTAGTTAAAAACTCTTTTATTTCATCTTCGTCTGTAAGTTTATACATTTCTTCCATTACTTCTAAATCATAAACCACTTTTGCACATACCTTTGGATTCTTTTCATCCCCATTTTCAGGCTTTCCATAAACAAAAGATTCCTTTACCCCTTCTATTTTATTAATTAGACTTTCAAGTTCTTCAGGGAAAACATTTTTTCCGTTTTTTAAAACTATTACATTCTTTTTTCTTCCTGAAATAAATATAAATCCATCCTTATCAATACTTGCCAAATCTCCTGTATAAAACCATCCATCTCTTAATGCCTTTTTTGTTTCTTCTTCATTTTCATAATACCCAAGCATTACATTTGGTCCTTTAACTACTAATTCTCCAATTCCATTCTCATCAGGTTTTGATATTTTTACATCTACACTTGGAAATGCTTTTCCAATAGAACCTAATTTGTAATCGAAATCTGAACCTGCTGCAATAACTGGAGATGTTTCTGTTAACCCATATCCTTGTGCAATTCTTATTCCTAACTGATTATAGCCTTTTTCAATTTCTGGATCCATTGCAGCAGCACCGCTTATGAATAATCTTACACATCCCCCTAATTTATCATGTATCTCTTTAAAAATCTTCTTTCTGAGATCTATATGTAGCTTTAATAATCCCTCACTTATCTTTATACCTTTTTGGACATCTTCTAGTTTTCCTTGTTTTTCTATTGCTTTTATCAATCTTCTATACATGCTTTCATACAATATTGGAACCGAAACCATTACACTTATATGATATTCTTGTAAATTTTCTTGAATGTGCTTTATTCCATCGCAATAAGCTACACAAGTTCCTTTATACAATGGATATAAGAAACCTGTTGTACATTCAAATACATGATGCAATGGTAAAAATGATAGCATTGTATCTTTTTCATTAATCTCTAATACTGATGCAATGTCCATTAAATTTGAACATATATTTTTATGTGATAACATAACAGCTTTTGACATAGCTGTTGTTCCAGAAGTAAATAGCATTATGCTCATGCATTCAGCATCTATTTTAGCATCTATAAAGTCTCTCATTCCCTCTTCTACTAATTTCTTACCCTTTGCCATTAATATCTTTTCTGAATAAATACCATCTGTATGTTCATCTAAATCCATTGAAATTAAATGTTTTAATTTTCCTATTCCTTTTTCCTTAATCTTTTTTAATATATCTGTATATTTTGCTGAAAATACTATTGCTTCTACGTTTGAACGAGCTATTAAGCTCTCAATTTCATTATCTGGTAATGATTTATCAAGTGGAACTACTATTCCTGTACCACATGCAATTGCTAAATAAGATAACCCCCATTCGTATCTATTTTCACTTATTACTGCTATTCTCTTTCCTTTAAGTCCCATTTTTATAAATGCTGTTCCTAAATAATTTATATTATCTCTCGCCTCTTTATGAGTAATTATTTTATATTCATTAGGAGTTTCCGTTTTTAATTTATATGCTGGTCTATTTCCATACATTTTTCCTGATTTATTTAACATATCCTTTAAGTCTGTTATTTCAACTATTTTATGTGATTTTTTCTTCATTTCTAATCTCAAATCCTTCCTATTTTTAACAGAGAAAATAACATTAAAATCTTCTTTTTTCTAAAATTTCTTTTTTATTATATAATTATAAAACAAAATATTCAATAGTTTTTAGACATTATTCAATATATTTTAGTCAAATTAAAATTTGTATAGTCACAACTAACCAGTTTTAAATCAATTCCACATATATCTCCTTCTATTGCCTCTTTATGTGCTTCGCTATGTAAATGACCATATATACATTTCTTTACATTATATTTTCTCATTATTTTTATAAACTCTGAATTTTCCATGATATCTTTATTAGTTGGAGGATAATGCATACATACTATTATTTCTTTGCTTTTTCCAAAATTATCAATGCCACTTTTTAAAGACAATTCTAGTCTTAATAATTCTCTTTTATATATCTTTTCACTTTCTTCATCATTGCCAGTAATTGTCCATCCTCTTGTACCTGAAATTATTTTGTCTTCTATTAAATATGAGTTGTTATATAAAATATCTATGTTTTCTATATTATTTATCCTAAAAAAATTCTTAATTTTATTTGCAGTTCCCCACCAATAATCATGATTTCCCTTCAACATTATTTTTCTTCCCGGTAATTTATTCAAATATTCAAAGTCAGGTTTTGCTTCATCAAAAGTCATCCCCCACGAAAAGTCTCCAGGTAATAATACTGTATCTCCTTCTCTTATTGTTTCTAACCAATTAGCATTTATTTTATTTTCATGATTATCCCAATTATCTCCAAAAATATTCATAGGCTTGTTAGTACTGAACGATAAATGTAAATCTGAAATTGCATATATAGACATATCTTTTCCTTTCTATTTATCAATTTTCTCCAATTTTTAGGTTTGGCACTGCATTCAAATCTAATCCAGATATCTTACCTTTTATAAAATTATAATAACCTGCTGATGCTATCATAGCAGCATTATCCGTGCATAGCTTTATTTCCGGATAATATACTCTTATATTCATTTCCTCACCTAGTTTTTTAAATCTCTGTCTTATATATGAGTTTGCTGACACTCCTCCGGCTAGTGCTATTTTATTTACTTTTATTGCTTTTACAGCTTTTTGTGTATTGTTGATTAACATGTCTGTTGTAGCTTTTTCAAAACTCGCACATAGATCTGCTTTATTTATATCAGGTTGTTTATGATTCAAATTCAATACTGCTGTTTTTATTCCACTAAAGCTGAAATCCAAATTATCAAAATAAGTTTCAGGTAATGTAATCTCTGCTTTACCGTCCTTTGCAAGTTTATCTATTTTAGGTCCACCCGGATATTCCAGTCCAATCACTCTTGCGACTTTATCATAAGCCTCTCCAATAGCATCATCGCGTGTCTTACCTAATATCTCAAATTCAGTGTAATCTCTTATATAAATTAAATGTGTGTGTCCTCCAGAAATTACAAGACATAAAAATGGTGGCTCTAACTCTGGAAAAGTAATATAATTTCCTGCTATATGTCCTTCTATATGATTTACACCGACTAGTGGTTTATCTAATGCGTAACTTAAAGCTTTAGCATATCCTACGCCGACTAATAATGCCCCAACTAATCCTGGACCATAGGTGCATGCTACTGCATCTATATCTTTAAAACTAATATTTGCATCTTTAAGTGCTATTTTAGTAACATTTGAAATATTCTCTATATGTTTTCTTGAGGCAATTTCAGGTACTACTCCTCCGAATTGCTTATGAATTTCAATTTGAGTATTAATTGTATTTGTAAGTACCTGTCGTCCATTTTTTACTATGGCTACTGACGTTTCATCGCAACTCGATTCTATTCCTAGTATCATTATATCTTTCATTTTCAAATTCTCCTCTAAAAGTTATAGAGGTACGGTTTACCGTACCTAAATATAATCTAAAATAAGGATAACAATAATTCAACAGCATTAACTATTATTGTATATATCCAATTCATAACTGGTGTTATTATAATACTTGATAAATTTGTAATCCATAATACTAAAAATGCTATATAGAACCACATCTCATGATCATATATCCAGTTTCTAACATTATATGGCATAAATCTTATAAATATTTTTGATCCATCCAATGGTGGTAAAGGTATTAAATTAAATACTCCTAATCCTATATTCATTATAATTGAATATTCAATCATAGTTAAAATAACTTTCCCTGGCGTATTTGATATAAATGATAATCCTGCATACTTTAAAATCAAACCGTATATTAAAGTAAATAAAAATGCTAATATAAAGTTCATAACAGGACCAGCTAAAGATACTAACGCTTCTCCATTTCTTCTATATTTTGGAGCAAAGTTACTAGAATCTATCTGTACAGGTCTTCCCCATCCAATTCCACAAAACATTAGCATCATAATTCCTATTGGATCTATATGTTTTAACGGATCTATACTTAATCTTCCTTGTCTAAGTGGAGTATCATCTCCTAGCCTCACAGCCATCCAAGCATGTGCAAATTCATGAAAAGAAATAGCAATTATTACTCCTGGAATTGTTAATAATAATGATAATATTCCTGCTGTTCCCATATTTACTAGGTTTATAACTACTATGATGGCAAGAATTATATATACACTTCTTTTGTCGAAACTAAACATTAATTATCCTCCTATCACATAATCTTCTTTTGATTATAATTTAATATATCATATTTTTTCTAAAATTACAATTGTTTAAAGTGTGTTTTATAAATAATTTTATGATAAATGAAATATGACAAACCCCCTAGAAAATATCTAGGGGGTTGTACATAGCCAAACTTTGTATTGCATAGTTGGCTTTATAGAACGACTTATTTTGCATTAGCTTCTAAAATATATTGATCATAGATTTTTTGAATATCTTCACCGGTTATAGTTTCCTTCTCTAGCAATAATTCTACCACTTGATCTAATAATACCCGGTGTTTAATTATTATACTTATTGCATTATTTTCTGCTTCCTTCACTATATTAGTAATTCTTCCTCCAATAGTATCTAGAGTTTTATCGCTTACAATTTTCATTCCTTGTATATCAATACTCTTTATAGAAATAGGTCCAACCTCTGAATCCATTCCATAAATTGAAACCATATTTGTTGCAATTTGAGTTGCTGTTTCAATGTCCATAGTAGCCCCTGTTGAGATATCACCAATAACAACTTGTTCTGCAGCACGCCCCGCCATCAAAACTGATAGTCTTTCCATGATTTCATTTTTACTAGTGTATTGTTTATCTTCTGCCTTATCACTCCACGTATATCCACCAGCTTTACCATGTGGAATTATAGATACTTCCTTAATTTTGGCTTCGGATGGCATAAACATACTTACTACTGAATGACCAGCCTCATGAATAGCAGTTATCTTTTTTTCTTCTTCGGATATAATACGTCCTTTCTTTTTAATACCCACGGTAATTTTCTTGAAAGCTTCACTTATATCTTCATTAGAAATAGCCTCATGTTGGTGTCTTGCAGCATGAATAGCTGATTCATTCAATAAGTTTTCGAGTTCAGCTCCAGAAAAACCTGCTGTATTCTTTGCAATTTCATCCAATCTGACATCTTCAAAAAGAGGTTTATTTTTGGCATGAAGTTTAAGTATTTCTGTTCTTGCTGAAACATCTGGTAATCCAATATGAATAGTTCTGTCAAATCTTCCTGGTCTTGTAAGTGCAGGATCCAGAATATCTGGATGATTAGTCGCAGCTAAAATAATTATATCGTTTCTGCTTCTAAATCCATCAAGTTCTGTTAAAAGCTGGTCAATAGTTTGATTTCTCTCACTATCTCCTCCATTGTTTTCATCAGAACGTTTTACACCAATTGCGTCTATTTCATCAATAAATATAATGCATGGAGCTTCTTCTCTTGCTCTCTTAAACATTTTCTTTACATTATCGGCACCAACACCAATATATTTATTAATGAATTCAGATCCAGATGCTGTAATGAATGTTACACCAGCCTCTCCAGCAACAGCTTTTGCAAGCAAAGTTTTACCAGTACCTGGTTTTCCATCAAGTAATATACCTCTTGGAACCTTTGCACCTAATTTGGTGTATCTTTCTGGATATTTTAGAAAGTCCACAATTTCAATGAGTTCATTTTTTTCCTCATCAAGTCCTGCAACATCTTCAAAAGTAACATTTGGATTTTGTATCTCTTCTGCTTTACCTGACGCTGTATCTCCAATAACTTTTACTATTGTATCTTTTTTTCGTTTGTATAGAAAATAAAAAATGTTTATTAATACAAACAGTAAAAATATTATAGCCACTCTTAAATATGGAGAAGTTGGAAGTATCCGTTGCTTTTCGATAATTTTAATATCATTTTCTTCCGCAAGCCCTTTTAAATAATATTGATCGGCTATTTGTACTTTGTATTGGTTACTAGGACTATCAGAAATATCTTTTAGTGTAACTGTAACATATTCTGAATTTTTATCTACAGTAATAGAATCAACTGTTTTTTGTTTAATGATGTTAAGTAAAACTCCATATTCCATGGTATTTATGGGAATAAATGGAATGAAAATATAGCAATACATTGCTATGAGTAGCTCAACTGTTATAATAACTGCCCCTACATTCTTATAAATTTCTTTCATTTTTATTGTCTCCTTCATATTGATTTTTTTAATTTTTAGAGCTTGTTTGTCGTTCTATAAATTTTCAATGTGCTAAATGCTATATATATTATATCATATTATTATGTCAATTTCAATTTTATATATAAACATAAAGCACTTACATCTGCCTCCATAGATAATGTCTTAAAAGTATGTTAAAAACACATTGATATTTTTTTATTTTAATATAAAATCTAAAAATAATTACTAATGAAAGGAGGAAAAATATCAATGGAAGAAAAAAACATAAGTCTAACAGCTATTATTATAATTACAGTTATAATTTTCGCTTTAATTTTATGTATGATTGCGTTTATAATATATAGCAATAATAAAGATAGTAATTCTTTTTCGTCTACAGTTCATAATACAGCTCAACAACAAACATCATCTGCTACAGATGAACAGACTATTAACTCTAATGACAGTACTTTCAAAAAAGATTCAAGTGCAACAAATAATACCAATAGTAATGACGATTCTCAACAAAATACATCTTCATCACAAACAAATTCTGTAACAGGTAAATCATCATCAAATTCTAGTCCTTTATCTATTGGCGAATGGGGAATTGCTTCAAAATATGGTTCAGGTAATTATACAGATGTTCCTGTAAAAGTTACAAATGTAACAAGAGGTGACTCTGCTACTCAAATGGTAAAAGATTTTTGTAATACAGGTTCTTCGATTTATAAATATTCTGAACCAGATGATGATATGGAATGGGCAGTTGTAGATTATACAGTAGATTTGTCAAATTTCAAAGCGCCTTCATCTTCTGGAGATAAGACTATAAAAGTTGATTCAAAAGTTACCGGTACTGGAAATAGTTCTGCCGTAAAATACAATGGTAATACTTATATTATATCTACAACAAATATGACTTCTGGAACTACTAAAGAAAATATTGCAAATGGACAGTTTGCTGTTCAATTGCCTATTGGATGCACAGATTACTTAATTGTTTTAGGCACTTCATCACATACACAAGCATTCTTTAAAGGTAAATAATCTATACAAAAACATATCTAAATAATAAAAAGTGTAGATTGGTCTACACTTTTTATTATTATTTAAACTTTTGGTTCAGCTAAACAAGCAATTATGTTTTCAGATAATGCTCTTTCAAACTTCATATTTTATAATAGATTAAAAATAACTTACTTTAACTTTTATGCTAAAATTGAAAATATATGAAATAATCCTTCTCTTGAAACATATGTATAATTAAATTATTTACATATTTTATTATTAATATTAAGCATTTTCTTCAACGCTTTTTTGTATTTCATCTTCTACTTCTTTCATTGCATCAAGTGTAGCTTGCAATAATTCATCTAATTCCCAACCTAATTGTTCAGCTCCACGAGCAATTATATCTCTAGAACAACCTGCTGCAAATTTTAGATCCTTATATTTCTTCTTTAAACTTTTTAATTCCATATCTTTTGTACTTTGTGATGGTCTCATTTTTGCAGCAGCCCAAATTAGTCCTGATAATTCATCTATAGCAAATAATATCTTCTCCATTTTATCTTCTGGTACAACATCTGAACATACTCCATAAGCATGACTACAAACACCATGAATTATTTCATCATTTGCGTTAATCTCCCTCAATAGTTCAGGTGCTTTTTTGCAATGTTCTTCTGGATACATTTCATAATCAATGTCATGTAGTAATCCTACTAATCCCCATAATTCTTCATCTTCATTATATTTTCTAGCAAAATATCTCATTATTTGTTCAACTGTAAAAGCATGTCTAATATGAAATTCGTCTTTATTATATTTCTTTAATAAATTAATAGCATCTCCTCTATTTATTTTTAAATCAACTTTCTTACTCTTACTTACATTTTTTACTTCATTTTCATTTTTCTTGGCTTTATTTTCGCTTGTTGCACCAAGTGGTTTCATTGTTGGGAAAAATAATATATCTCTAATTGAAGATACATTTGTTAATAACATTATTAATCTATCTAATCCAATTCCCATTCCTCCTGTAGGTGGTAAACCAATTTCTAGAGCATTAACAAAGTCTTCATCCATTCCTCCTGCTTCTTCATCACCTTTTTCTTTTGCTTCTACTTGTTTCATAAATCTTTCATATTGGTCTATTGGATCATTTAATTCTGAATAAGCATTTCCATATTCTCTTCCACCAATAAATAATTCAAATCTTTCAACTAGACTTGGATTATCTTTCTTTCTTTTTGTAAGTGGTGATACTTCAACTGGATAATCCATAATAAAGGTTGGTTGAATTAATGTTTCTTCAACAAATGTATCAAAGAATTCATTTATAATATGTCCTCTAGTATTCTTTATATCATCATATTCTACACCTTTTTCTTTTGCCATTTCTTGTGCTTCTTCGTCTGTCTTGATTGTATTAAAATCAACTCCTGTTACTTCTTTAATTGCATCTATCATAGTAACTCTTCTCCATGATGGAGTTAAATCGATATCTGTTCCTTGATAATTGATTTTTGTTGTTCCTAAAGCATTTTTAGCAACTGTAGAAATTAATTGCTCTGCCATGTTCATCATATCATTATAATCTTCATAAGCTGAATAAAATTCCATAACTGTAAATTCAGGGTTATGTTTTATATCCATTCCTTCATTTCTAAAGTTTTTACCAATTTCATATACTTTATCAAATCCACCAACTATTAATCTTTTTAAGTTTAATTCTGGTGCAATTCTTAAATACATTTGCAAATCAAGAGTATTATGATGTGTAACAAAAGGTCTGGCAGCATCTCCTGTTGCTACAGTTGTAAGCATAGGGGTTTCTACTTCCATATAACCTTTTTCATCCATAAAGTTTCTTATTTCTTTTAAAATTTTGCTTCTTAAAATAAAAGTTTCTTTTACTTCTGGATTTACTATTAAATCAACATATCTTTGTCTATATCTTAAATCTTCATTTTTTAACCCATGGAATTTCTCTGGTAATGGTCTTAATGATTTTGTAAGTAAGATAGCTTCTTTAGCATGAATTGATATTTCCTCTGTCTTTGTTTTAAATACAAAACCTTTTATTCCAATAATATCACCAATATCCCATGTTTTAAAAGCTTTGTAAGTTTCTTCCCCTAAATCATTTATACTTACATAGCTTTGTATTCTACCTTCACTATCTTGCAATGTACAAAAAGATGCTTTTCCCATTATTCTTTTTGCCATTATTCTTCCAGCTATACTTACATCTTTTCCTTCTAATTCATTATAATTATCTTTTATTTGTTTACTTGTATGTGTTCTATCATATTTAGTTATTGAAAATGGGTCTTGTCCATTTTGCTGTAACTGTAATAATTTTTCTTTTCTAATTTGTATTAGATGATTTTCATCTACTTCTTGTTCCACATTATTATTTTGTTCGCTCATATTATCACGTTTCCCTTCTGACCAAATAATATAAGGGGGTTAGAATCCTTATATTATATAATAATATTTTATATTATATAATAATATTGCTTTAAAATCAAGCAATTAGTGCATAAATTATGCTTCTATACTCAAAATATTAAATAAAAAGGAGCACTACTTAATGTGCCCCTATAATTATTCTTCATCATCGTCTTCTTCTTTTTCTTCTTCATTTGTTAAACTATTTTCAAATGCTTTATTAAAATTATCCCTTACTTTCTTTTCAATCTCGTTTGTTATATCTGGATTTTCCTCAAGATATTTCTTTGTATTTTCTCTACCTTGTGCAATCTTTTCTCCATTGTAACTAAACCAAGAACCACTTTTTTCTATTATATCAAGATTTACAGCTAAATCTAATATATTACCTTCTCTTGAAATACCTTTTCCATATAAAATATCAAATTCAGCTTCTCTAAATGGTGGTGCTACTTTGTTCTTTACAACCTTAACTCTTGCTCTATTTCCTATAACTTCTCCATCTTGTTTTATATTTTCAACTTTTCTTATATCTAATCGTACAGAAGCATAGTATTTTAATGCTCTACCACCTGTTGTCGTTTCAGGATTTCCAAACATTACTCCAACTTTTTCTCTTAATTGATTAATAAATATTATAACTGTTTTTGATTTATTTACTGCTCCAGCTAATTTTCTTAAGGCTTGAGACATAAGTCTTGCTTGTAAACCAATGTGTGAATCTCCCATATCTCCGTCTATTTCTGCTTTTGGAACTAATGCTGCTACAGAGTCTACAACGATTACATCTAATGCACCACTTCTAATTAGTGCCTCTGTTATTTCTAATGCTTGTTCTCCTGTATCTGGTTGTGACACTATTAAATTATCTATATCTACTCCTAGATGTTTTGCATATACTGGATCTAATGCATGTTCTGCATCTATAAATGCTACTTCACCATTTTCTTTTTGTGCTTCTGCTATTACATGTAAAGCTAAAGTTGTTTTTCCTGAAGATTCTGGTCCATATATTTCTATAATTCTTCCTCTTGGAACTCCTCCTATTCCTAAAGCAATATCTAGACTTAATGCTCCTGTAGAAATTGCTTCTACTTCCATAGCTTTAAAATCTCCCAATTTCATTACAGAACCTTTTCCAAATTGTTTCTCTATCTGTCCCATTGCCATTTCCAATGCTTTTTTTCTTTCATTATTTGTTTCACTCATTAAAATTCATTCCCTTCAACTAAATTTAAAACGTATGTTTGTTTTTAATATATACTATTAGTTTTTTTTTGTCAACATTTTTTTCAATTTTTTACAAATTAAATTTCAAAATAGAATTCTACCCCATCTTCTTTATTCTCTACACCATATTTATGACCTGTTCTCTCCATTATTGCTTTTACTAGTGCTAGACCTATGCCAGTTCCTCCATCCTGCCTATTTCTGGATTCATCAACTTTATAAAATCTCTTCCAAATTCTTTCTAGATCTTCTTCTTTTATATTATCTCCTGTATTAAATACTGATACCCTTGTATTTTCATCTTGTTTCTGTATACTTATTATAATTTCTTTTTTTCCATTTACTTCCTTTGCATTTTTTATAGCATTTGTAAAATAATTACTTACTATTTGTTCAATATAAAATTCATCCGCATATACATTAACTTTTTCTTCTTTATTATAAACAATATTAATACTTTTTTCATTAATAATTACTTGTGACTTTCTTATCGTTTCAGATATTAGTTCTGTTAAATCAAACTCCGAATTATTAAACTCTAATGATCCATACTCTATTTTTATCAGCTCTAAAAGCTTTCGTACTAAAATATCCATTTTATTAGTTTCATCTAGTATTACTTCTGCATAAAACTTTCTACTTTCTTCATCTTTTGCAACATTTTCAACTAATCCTTCTGCATAACCTTGTATTAATGCTATTGGCGTTTTTAATTCATGTGATACATCTGAGATAAACTGCTTTCTCATCTCATCAGTTTTAGATTTTTCTTCAATATCTTTCTCTAATTCTATATTAGTATTTCTTAATTGCTTGATAGTCTTTTCCATTGTATTTGACATTACATTTATACTTTTTCCTAAATTGTCTATCTCGTTATTGGTATTGGTCTCTTTATATTTTGTACTAAAGTCTAATTTAGACATCTTTTGTGCGACTTCATTTAATTGTAAGATAGGCTCTGTAAATTTTTTACAAATAATTACTACAACCACTCCACTTATAATAATTGTAAAAGCTCCTATTAATTGTAATATACTATTAGAAATTTTTACACTTTCTGTTATTGATGCTATAGGAACTCTTATATATAACTTATATCCATTGTCTAATGTTGATGTTAAGTATATAAATTTATATCCCGTAGTAATATCTTGCGATTGATTAATTGCTATCTTTTCTTCTGGATATATTGTGCTTGCATTATGTAAAAATTCTCTCTTTACAATTATATTCATATAATTAGGAGCAAAATCATTATTTGATATATAGACTGTTGTATTATATGATGTTGTAATTAAAATCTCAAAATTATAATTTACTTCAAGCTCTTGTAATTTTGGTTCTATATCACTTTGTTCCTCGCTATTATAAAACATATTTATAGTTCTATATGCTTCCAATAGGCTATTTTGTTTTGAATACATATAAAATTTTTCTAATATTATGTTATTTACTATTATAAAAAGTACTATTATTACGATAATTGTTATACTTAATGTTAGAAATAGTCTTGTTCTTATAGAATTCATTCTGCTTTTCATCTTTTATATTCCCTTCATATTTATTTTGTTTCAAACTTATAGCCAATTCCTCTAACGGTTTTTATATATTTACCTTTTTTTCCTAACTTATGTCTAATCTTTTTTATATGACTATCAATTGTCCTTGAATCTCCATAGTAATCATAGTTCCATACATTATTTAATATTTTATCTCTTGAAAGTGCAACTCCTACATTATCCAATAGATATTTTAATAATTCATATTCTCTCAAGCTCATATCTATATTTTTTCCATCGACAGTTACTGTTCTAGCTTTCTCGTCGATTTTTATTCCGGATTTTTTCACTATCATCATCAGAATTATTAGTTATTTTTCCTCTTCTTAATATTGCATCTACACGTGCAACTAAAATTTTGGGGCTAAATGGTTTTGAAATGTATTCATCAACACCTAATTCAAATCCAAATAACTCATCTTGTTCTTCTCCCCTTGCTGTTAACATTATAATAGGTACTTGTGAGTTTTGCCTTATTTGTCTTAATACAGACCAACCATCAAGTTTTGGCATCATTACATCCAAAATTACTAATGAAATAGTATCTTTTTCCATATTAAATATTTCTAAAGCCTCTTCACCATCTTGTGCTTGTAAAATTCTATACTCTTTTTGTTCTAAAAAATCTTTAATTAAAGTTCTCATTCTTTGTTCATCATCAACTACTAATATTGTATTGTTTTTCATAATTTATCCCTCTCCTTATACATTATTTATATAGAAAATTCATATGTATTTGGTGTTTTTTATGTAAATTTTATGTAAAAAGCTTTTAAAATAAGAAGCCACCATTATTTATTGCTAATGGCAACTTCTTTATTCCATCGTAAAACCTTTATATCTTTATAAATTTCTAATATTTTGCTATATTTCTGATATTCATCTTCCCACAAAATATTAGGTACTTTATCGAATGCTGAAAATACTTTTTCTGCTTCCATTAAAAATACTATTTGTTCCTTTTGAGTCATTTCATCATATTCTTTAGAAACCTTATATAAACTTTCCAAAACTTGATTTGCTTGTACAAAATCCCAAAAATCTTTTACATTCATTCCTGCTAATTTTATTTGCATCACAGCATATGCTATTAAAGCAAATATAACTAAAACTAATATATATACTATTATTAATAAATTCACGTTTATTATCTCCTTATTCGTTCTTATGTTTTTTATTGTAACATATATGTTTTTCTTTTTCAAGCTCTTAAATAACGTTGTCTTTACTTATAATTATTTACACAAATCTTCGGTCTAAATTGCTTGCACATTCTCTTAAAAAGAATTTATCTGTTTGACCTGCAATATAATCTATTACCATTCTTTTTACATTAGTATTATTCTTATACTCTTGGCTTCTACAATTTATATATTCATACAGATTTCTTTCAGAAAAAGATAAATTATTTGAAATATCAATATGATTTTTATAGTCCTTTCCGTCTAATTTGTTTAAATAAAGAGCATACATATTTTTAAAAGAATTTTCGAGTTCACTTCTATTTTTACATGCTTCTGCTGAACCATAAATATTTTTATAATTCCAGTTTCTTAAATCAATTAAGGCCTTGAAAATATGTTTAGAAAATTGTAAGTAATCTTTATCTATACTGTTTTCTATTACATCTAAAGTTAATGTATTTACTATATTTGAATTATTATCTCCTAGCACTTCAGTTATTTCATTAGGTACTTCCTCTCTCTTTATCACTCCAATAGTAATTGCATCTTCTATGTCTCTACCGATATAAGCAATTATATCTGATAATCTTACTACACACCCTTCTAAAGTCATAGCTTTTATATTCTTGCTATATCCTTCTATATTAAATACACTATTTAATTCATTTAATAACTCTTCTTTTGTTTTATCTTTTTTACTGTCATATTTATTAAGTAGCAATTCTCCATTATGTGCTAATATTCCATCTAATACCTGTATACTGATATTAACATTCTCAATATCTTTTAATATTCTAACGCTTTGTGCATTATGACAAAAATATCCTATATTCTCATTTTTACAAATTTCATTTAGAAACTGTTCTCCTGTATGCCCAAAAGGACTATGACCTATGTCATGTCCTAAAGCTATTGCTTCAATTAAATCTTCATTTAATCTCAATGCTCTTCCTATAGTCCTTGCAATTTTTGATACTAGCTGTACATGCAATACCCTATGGGTAATATGATCATTGTCTGTAAAGGAATAAACTTGAGTTTTATCTATATATCTTGTATATCCTTGTGAATGTATAATTCTATCTATGTCTCTAAAAAACTCTGGTCTAATGTCTTTTTTGTCCTCACTTAATCTAATACTTTCATTTGATTTACAAGCTCTTTCAGATAATAAAGACTCATGTTCTAGCATAATCCATTTAACATCTTCTAATATATCTTTTTCTTGCACATCTACTCTTCCTTCCATCTATTTTTCAAATTTATAAATTTTAGCAGCCTTTATAAGTCCTGCAAATAATGGTCCTGGTCTATCAGGTCTTGATTTAAATTCTGGATGAAATTGACCAGCTATAAAATATGGATGATTTATATTTTCAACCATTTCCACAAGCCTTCCATCTGGCGATGTTCCTGAAATAATTAATCCTTTTTCTTCAATCATTTCTCTATATTTATTATTAAATTCATATCTATGTCTATGTCTTTCTGAAATTTCTGTTTTTTCATATAATCTATTTGCAAGGCTTCCTTCCCTTATAACACATGGATATGCTCCAAGTCTCATAGTGCCACCTTTTTCTTCTACTCCAACTTGGTCATCCATTATATGTATTAATGGATTTTTACAGTTTACCTCAAATTCTTCTGAATTTACATCTTCCAACTTCAATACATTCTTTGCAAATTCAATTACACTCATTTGCATACCTAAACATATTCCTAAAAATGGAATATTGTTTTCCCTTACATACTCTATTGCATTTATCATACCATTTATTCCTCTATCCCCAAATCCACCAGGGACTACTACTCCATCTATTCCTGATAAAATGTGTGCTACATTTTCTCTAGTTATAGGCTCTGAATCTATAAATTTAACTTTTACATTTACATTGTTCGCAAATCCGCCATGTTGTAAGCTTTCCGCTACTGACAAGTAAGAATCTTCAAGTCTTATATATTTTCCTACAATAGCTATTGTTACTTCTTCATCTCCTATCTTTCTTATATTATCAATCATTTTTTCCCATTCTTCATTTTTAGCTTCTTTTCTATCCAAATGTAAATGTTCACATACATCTACTGCTAGTCCTTCTTTTTCTAGCATTAGCGGTACAGCATATAAGTTGTCTGCTGTTAAATTTTGAATAACATTTTGTTTCCTAACATTACAAAATAAGGCTATCTTTCCTTTCATTTCTTCTGGTACTTCTTGTTCTGAACGACATACCAAAATATCTGGTTTTATACCTAAAGATTGTAAATCCTTAACAGAATGTTGAGTAGGTTTTGACTTTAATTCGTTTGAACCAGATATATAAGGTAGTAAAGTTACATGAATATAACAAACATCTTCTGGCGATTTTTCAAGTCCAACCTGCCTTATTGCTTCTATAAATGCTAAACTTTCAATATCTCCAACCGTTCCACCCAATTCTGTTATTACAATATCTACATCTGTATCTTCAAAAGCATATATTCTTTCTTTTATTTCATTTGTAATATGAGGTATAACTTGAACAGTCTTACCTAAATAATCTCCTCTTCTTTCTTTATCAATTACTGATTGATATATTTTTCCGGAAGTAACACTAGACATCTTTGTTAAATTTACATCTGTAAATCTTTCATAATGTCCTAAATCTAGATCTGTTTCTGCCCCATCATCTGTTACAAATACTTCTCCGTGTTCATATGGGCTCATAGTTCCAGGATCCACATTTATATATGGGTCAAATTTTTGATTTGTTACTTTATAACCTCTATTTTTTAATAATCTTCCTAATGATGCAGCAGTAATTCCTTTTCCTAACCCTGATACTACTCCACCTGTTACAAAAATATACTTTGTATTCATATCTATCTCTCCTTTTATTTTTTATGAAATAATTATTATTTAAAACAAAAAAATAGATTAAATCAAAACCTTTAGGGGTTTTTTTTTAATCTATCTCTTAAAGATGTATATATGATATCATATCTCGACAAATTATGCAATACTTTTTATCCCATTCCGTATTGAATATTTTATTAATTGTTGTAAAAGTGGCATATTACCGGCTACTTGCCTTGGGCAATATTTTTTTACATATTCTTCATCTTCATTTAAAATTGCTTCTCTAATTTTAGTCGCTGAAAGTCCATTGAACTGATTATCTCTTGAAAAAAATCTAAAATTAATTCTATCTCTTATTTCATCTTCAAACCAGCCTTTTATCTTTTCAGGTTCTTCAGAACAATAATATGAAAATTCTTTAACTTCCATATTTCCTACAATATTATAGTAAATTAATCTTCCCCATTCTTTCTCATGGTCGTTTTCTTCTGATGACCAATCTGGAAGTGCAATTATCTTAATCCTATTTTTTTGGTTTTCAAAATATTCCTCTATAGATTTACTAACTATTTCTTTTCTCAAATCAATAGGAAACGGGTTTCTCTCTTGTCCGCATTTATTAGCACTTCCTATTATTACAAGTATCTCATCATTTTCTTTTAATGCATTTTCAATCATCCACAAATGAGCATTATGTAATGGTTGCATTCTACTTAAAAAAACTCCTACTTTTTTCATATATCTTACCTTTCCTGATAATTTTTTATCTTAATTTACTTATAAATTGTATCATAGATTCATTGTTATTACAATATAGACTTTTTCATTAAAATATTATAAAATATCATTTGTTGAGATTCTATATTTTATTATTTCTTCTTCATATCTAAATCCCCCTTAATTTTTTATTAAATCTATAGTATAGATATATATTCAAAAATTTTGTTATGAAAGAAGGTATTATATGGAAAAAAGGAATTTAAAAACAAAAGCATTAAACGATTTTAAAATGAAAATTATTGACTTAAAATTTAGAATTAGTAAAATCGCCTATGCAGAAAGAACAAATGAAACCTTTATTCAAATACTCGAAAGATACATAGAACAAAAATATAAAGACAATATAATAGGAGACTCCACTTATACTAGAGATTTAGATACAAAAAAAGAAATACAAAAGACTTGTAGTAACTTTATTTACAAACCTATACAAAAAATAACTGTTGAAGATATTGAAGATGCTAAAGATAATATTAGAGAATATTCAAACAATTCAATCACTAAAATTTGGAGATTATTAAATAAAACTTTTAATATTGCACTTTCTAGAAGAAAAATTGCTTTTAACCCTATGAGTGATGAAACATTAAATAAGCCAATTTCAAAAAAAGAGCCCAAAAAAATTCAAGCTTTGACTGTTAAAGAAGAACAAAAACTAATTAACTATTTAAATTATGATACCACTATCAATAAACAATATAAGCAAATTGTTTTATTACAATTAAATACTGGAATGAGAATTGGAGAAATTTTGGCTCTTACTGAAGATTGTATTGATTTAAGAAAAAACACTATTACTGTATATAGAACTTTAACTAGGAAAAATAACAGATATGTTTTGGGTAAACATACAAAAACATATAATAGAAAAACAAATATTGATAAGGGTAAAAGAACCTTCCCTATGACTCCTGAAACTAGAGAAATTATTTCAGATGTTTTAACACAAAAAAATAAAAATGCAGATAAATTATTATTTTGGGATTCAAAAAGAGAATGTTTAATATTACCTAAAAGAATAAATGACTTTCTAAATAATTTAAATAGTAAGAATCATATTTCTAGTTATCTAAAAACTCACACATTAAGGCATACTTTCATTACACGTTGTCAAGAAAAGTCTATGGCTTTAGTAGTTATTCAAGCAATGGTTGGACACATCGAAGGTAGCAATATTACTAGCGACACTTACACTTCTGTATCTTTGGATTTTATGAAAAAGGAAGTAAAAAAATTATGCCCCAGAAGACCATGTTCATGA
>CANRNC010000003.1 GCA_947631915.1 uncultured Clostridia bacterium | reverse complement strand
TGCATTAGCTATTGAATCTTTTAGTTGATAGCTTGTTTTTGGGGAATCTTCTATCACTATATGATCCAATGTATTTAATACAGTTATTGTATATGTTTGTGAATCACTATGTCCATCTTCTTCGTAAGTAATTTTAATTTTTCTTTGAGCTGTATGAGCAGTTCCATCAAATTTCTCTTTTGCTAAACTTGTTGTTGGTGGTGTTATTGTATTACCACTATCTGTTATATCTTCTATTTTAGCTTTCTTTATATCTATTGCTTTTCCTTTTGGATCACTATCACTTGCATGTTTTACATATATTGTGATTCCGTCATAACTAATTTCTTCACCATAATTATAGTTTGAATTTGTTAGACTTCCTTCTATTGTTATGCTTTCAACACTATCTTCTACGTTAATTTCAAATGTTGTAGTAAATTTATTTGCTGGATTTTCAGGGTCTGTATATGTTACTGTTACTGTTTTACCAGTTCCTGTATCACTTGTTAATGTATTTAAATCTGGTGATAACATATTTTCTTCTATTTCTACTGTTTCTTCTCTTCCTGATCTATATTTTACTTTTATATCTGCTTTTCCATCTTTTCCAGCTGTTGCATCTAAACTCCATGCTGTTTCATTTACATTATATGTTTTATCATCTGGCTCATGAAGCATTTCTATGCTTTCTATTACGTCTGAAATTGTTATATCAATTTCTTTTGTTGTCTCTTGTCCTTCTTCATCTGTATAGGTTACTTTTACCTTTTTATGTACTTTATGATCTGGACTCTTTTCGAATTCTTCTTTGCTTGGTTGTAATGGTCTTACTAAATCTTGTGTACTACCATCGTCTAGTACTTCTTCCACTTTCAAGTCGCTTTCGTCTATTGGGGTATTTTGACTTGAGCCACTTTCATAGTCGGTCTTTAATTGTAATCCGCTTAAGTCTAAATCATCACCGTACTCATATTCTGTCTCTATGTCTCCAATAATTTCTTGTTTATCTATTGTATCTTTTACTTTGTAATTATACGTAGCGGTTGCTTCTACATTTTCACTACGAGCACCTTGCTCTGTATATGTTACTGTTGCTTGGTACTGTCCTGGATTGTTAGTACTTAAATCACTTATCCAAGTATCTTCAATATGTTTTTGTTCACTACTAACTTCTTTATTAGCTTTTCTATAAATAGTTATCTCTCCACCTGCATTAGATGTTGAATCGTTTAAGTTATATTCATTTTTAGGTTCCTGAGTTATAACTATATGATCTACTATATTGAATACTGTTATTTTAACAGTTTTCGTAGCTGTATGCTCTCCACCATCTGGCGTATATGTTATTTCTATTGTTCTTTCTGATTTATTATCTGTCTTAAATTCTCCTTCTGCTAATTTTGTTGTTACATCTTCTCCTGGTTTTCCATTAGTTATATCTTTTATTGTTGCTTGGTTTATATCAACATTTTGTGATGTTCCACCCGCATTTTGTACTGTTATTGTTATTTCAGAGAAGTCAACGTTTTCTTCATAGTTGTATTCATCTTTTGTGAATGCCTCAGTATTTATAGTTACACTAGATATTCCATCTTCTACATCTATGTAGAATTCTGTTGTTAAATCATCTTCATCTTTATTTTTTCCATATGTTACTGTTACTGTTTTATGTCCTATAGATGAAGTTAATTCATTTATGTCTGGTGATAACATATCTTCTTCTATTTTAACTGTTTCAGTAGCTCCTGATTGATATGTTACTATTATATCTGCCGCTTGATCGTCATGGTCATCATTTGCTGTTAAATCCCATGATGATTCGTTTAACTGATATGTCTTTTTATCTGGTTTAGTTCCCATTTCAATGCGTTCCATGTTGTCTGTAATTGTAATTGTAAATTCAGCTGATTCTGCTGATTTATCACCTAATGTATATTTTACTTTTACTTTTTTAGTTACTTTATGACTTGAACCAAGTTCTTCTATACTTGGTTTCAATGACCAATCTATCTCTTGGTCTCCTTCTCCATCTTTTACTTCAAGTATTGTGATATTTTCTTTGATATCTTCAACGTTTCCTACTGGTCTATCTCCACTTGAATAAGTATCTGTAAATGTCAATCCACTTAAATCTAGTGTATCTCCCCAATCGTATTCGGTATGATCTAAGTTTCCTTCAACCTTTACACTTTGTAGACCGTCTCCAACATCATATTTGTATGTTGTTTGTAATTCTGTTTCTGTTCCCGTAGGATATGACTCTTTATACTTAATTGTTGCACTTGCTTGTGTTGCTTCATGAGTTGTATTTAATCCTGATACCATTTCTGGAGTAACGTTTACTTCTTCTACAGCTGTACTTTCATTTGCTTTTCTGAAAATCTTTATTTTTCCATCTGGGTTTGGTTGTGTTCCATTTACTTCATATTTTTGTTGAGGTTTATTATTCTCATCTATCTCAATTTTTGCTATCGTGTTATAAATGTTTATTTGTACTTGTTTTTCTCCATGCTTACTATCTTTATCGTAAGAAATTTTTATTGTTCTTGTTGCTTTGTATTTAGAATGAGAGCCTTCATCTTGGAATTTACTTTCATCTAAATTGGTTTTTGGTGTTTCTTCACTTTCAGTTATGTCTTTCTTTGTCGCATCACTTATAGGAAGTGTTTCATCTCTACCGCTTACATATGTCACCTTTATTGAAAGATTGTCATAATTTATTTCATCGCCATAATCATAGTCGGTTTTATTTAATTCTCCTTCTATCGTTATAGTATCAACTTCATCTATTATATCTATCTGGAAGGTTGTAGTTACATCACTACCATCTTTGTCTTTTTCAGTATAAGTTACTTTTACTTCTTTTTGATGTGCAACTTCTGTTGTTAAATCACTTAAATTTGGCAACATAGCTTCAGTCAATTTCACTACTTCAGTTGCTCCAGATTGATAATGCACTACGATGTCTGCTGTTTGCTCTGTTCCTTCATTTGCTGTTAAGTCCCAGTCAGATTCACCTACATTGTAGGTTAACTTATCTGGTTTAGTACCAAAATATATTTGGTCAACATTATCCTTGATTACAATCTCAAATTCATCTGATTCTGCTGTCTTTCCGTCTAATTCATATTTTACTTTAATCTTTTTTGTTAATGTATGTCCATCTTTGAATTCACTTGATGCTGGTTCTAATGTTTCAAAGTCAGTTAAAGATGTTTCTGCATTTTCATTATCTATATCTATTATTGTTATCTTATCTTTTATTGAGTTTATATTTCCGTTTTCTATTGTATCGTTTCTACTTGCATATTTATTTATGAATTTCATTCCGTCTAGTTCTAATGTATCTCCCCAATTATATTCTAGTTTTGTTGGCTTTTCTTGTACTTCTACTCCGGTTAGTCCATCTCCAACATTGTATTGATAAGTTGTTTCAGCTGTTTTCTCTTCTGCATTTGCTCCGTTTTCTTTATATGTGACTTTAGCTGTAGCACCTGTTACTTCGTTTTCTGTACTTAAGTCACTTACCATATTTTCAATAATTTCTACTTCTTCAACAGCTTCATCTGGATTTGCTTTTCTATAAACTTCTATCTTTCCATCTGGATATTCTGGTTCTTCCTTTAGTAAATAATCACTCTTTGGTCCTTCTCCTGATTTTATTTTAATATGATCTACATTGTTGTATACATATATATCAAATGTCAAGTCTTTACTTTGTCCACCTTCTGTATAAGTTAATTTTAAGTGTCTTGTTGCTTTATATTTGCTGTGTGGAGTTTCATCAGCGAAATCGTTGGTTTGTAACTTTGTTGTTGGAGTAACTCCTTCTTCTCCGTTTGTTATATCTTTTACCCAGCTAGGGTCTACTGGTACTTTTGTTCCTGGGTTTCCTTCTGGTGTACTTGCATATTTCACATATATTTCAATGTTGCTAAAATCTAATGTTTCTTCATAATTGTAGTTTTCTTTTACTCCATTTTTATTTATTGTTATTTCTTTTACTACGTCGTTTACATTTACTTTGAATGTTGTTTCATGTTCTGTACTATTTAGTGTATCTGTGTATTTTACTGTTACGTCTTTTTGTGGTCCTGCTGTATCTGTTATTTCGTTTATACTTTGTATTGTAAAATTAACTTCGTTTAAGTCTTTTTCTTCTGTTCTTCCTGATTTTCTTGTTATTGTAACTTTTCCACCAGTTAACTTCCATGCTGATTCTTTTACTTCATAATCTGTATCTGATGGTGGAGTAGTTACTTGAATATGGTCTACAACGTCGGTTATTGTTACTTCATATGGATCTGCTTCTGCAGTTTCATCTCCATCAGTATATTTAACCTTTACATTTTTCTTTGCCTTATTTGTTCCATCATAATCGTTTCGATCAAGTGTTGTAGTAAATGCTTCACTTGTATCTGAATTTACTATTTCTAAATCGTCAGGATCTATATTCTCTTTCTTTCCAGATGCATATGTTGCTTCTACTGTTACTCCGTCTCCTAAACTAAATTCTTCACCATGCTCAAAATCTTTCTTTGGATCTCCTTTTATTTCTATTGAATTTAATACATCTTTTATTGTAATATCAAATGTTGCTTTATGGTCTAAAGTATCATAATATCCATGGTGGTCAACACCTTGCTCATCTCTATAAGTAACTAATAAAGTCTTTTTGCAAACTCCATCTGTAAATTCATTAGCATTAGGTTGTAATATAGATACTGCTGTACCTTCATGATCATCATTGTAACTTATTGTTACGTTTGTATCCGTCATTGATATACCAGCACTTGTATCTGGTGCTCCACTTGCATAATGGAATCTAATTCTACCTCCTGTGGCACTGAATGTTTCTCCATAATCATAAGATAGTATATTTGGTTTTGTTGCTATTTCAATTCCTATAACTGTATCTTTTATCGTTATATGAAATTGAGCTGTTAATTCTGAATTAAATATATCAGCATTTGTTACTTTTAGGGTTAAATTCTCTGTACATTCATGATTTGTATTAAATTGTCCTGCTGCTGGTTCTGGATTATATCCTTCTACCATTTCTTTAGTTATTGGTTTTTCACCACTATCTGTTCCACTTGCATAATGTTCAACATATTTTACTTCATTTAAGAAGTCTGCGTTTTCAAGTTTTGTTGCATAGTATTCAGTTTGATCACCACTAGGTCTTACCTCAATGCTCGTAACATAATCTTTTAATTCTATGTCTACACCTTCATTTGGATCTGTTTCATGTCCAGCATATGTTACTTTTAAATTTTGTTTATCCGTTGTTTCGTTATTATAATGTGCCAAATCTAACATTCCTGGAGTGATTTGTACTGTAAATGTATTTCCTGAAGCTGTTGTTGCTTTTAATTGTGCTCCTGTTAAATCTAACTCATTTCCTTGTGTGCCCCATTTATTATTAGCTGTTGGTTGTTCTATTACTTCTATTGATTCAATAGTATCGTTTACTACTATTGTAAATTTAGTATCTCCTGTTACTTCATGATTATCTTCATCTTGTTCTTTATATGTTACTGTTATATCTTGTGAACCTGATTTAGTTCCGTCAGGCTTTTGTTGAGTATTTGTACATGAGTCTATATTAGCATCTGTAGGATTAAGTGTTACTTTAGATGAATCTGTCATTTCTACATATTCTATAGCTCCACTTTTTCTGGTTATTCTAAGTCTTCCTCCAGCTGGATTAATTGATTGTCCATGATCATATTCCAAATCACTTGGTTGTTGTAATACATCTACTTTATCTATAGGATCATATACTGTTATTTCAAATGTATCCTCTAGTTGTCCATCTTTATAGTTAAGTGTAACCTGTGTATCACCTACTTGTGCAGTATTTTTTTCTGGAATAAAAGTTCCATCAGCTATTCCTTCTGGTATACCTTTTTTTGTCGTTGTATCATCATCGTATGTTATCGTTACTTCTCCACCTGTAAAGTCAAATTCTTCTCCATGCTTATATTTTGTATCAGTTGGTGGTGTTGTAATTTCAATTTCTTTTACTACTTTATAATCTAGATCTGCTGTTACTGAATCTCCTCCTGTTATAGTAACTTTACTATTATTAACATCTGCATGTTGTTGATTTACTTGTACTAAACCTTTATCTATTGCTTCTTGTAGTGGCATTGTTTCTGGCTCTCCGTTGTCATATGTTATTTTTACCTCTGCTCCCTCAAAGTCAAGGTCTTCACTGTCATCATATTCTGTTTTATTCATTGGTTTTGTGACTGTAATTCCTATTACATTCTTTTCCTCTGTTGTTGCAAATCCTTCAAACTTTAAGTAGTCAATTCCATTTACTGCTTTTTGAGCACTTGTTCCTCCTGGAAAGTATGGAATCTCTAGACCTCCTGTTAATATGCCTCCTCCAATTTCTTTTAATGAAAATGCATCAGTTGTTAAATTATCTAGAGTTATTCCTTCTCCTAATTTAAATAAGAAAGTTGCAGCAATGAATCCACCATCGCTGGTAACGTCTACATACCCACCATTGCTTGCTCCACCTAGTCTTATAGTATGTTGAGATGTGTCTAATCCTTTTGCAGCTTCAATATCCCAATTACTTTCTGCAAATGACGTTCCTTTCTTACCTGTCATGTCAAAATCGTCTGCCTCAACGATTTTCCAGTCACTACCATTACTCTTTGAGCCTGTATGATGTACTGGTATTAATTTATTTTGATCATATACAAGATTAATATCTGCTCCTCTTACATACTCTGATCCTCGAATAATTAAATCTATGAATATTACTCTAGTAGTACACTCATCTTTGCTCTCCACGTCTCCTTGCCAAAAATCAAAATTATAGTATTGCGATGTTTCAGACCAGTCCTCTGGATCTTCACTTGCTTCATCAAAATCATCTCGTATTTTTAATACGAAATATGGTTCATCCGGCCCTGGTTCTTTAGCATAGGAAACATTTCTTAATGCACTATATGGTGAAAACATTTCTATGAGCATTATTAAAACTGTTATCAATGCACATACTCGTTTAGGCGTAAAATAATCTTTGATTTTAATATTTAAATCCATTTTCTTCTCCTTTCTTTAGTTTATTTCTAACTCTTTTTCAAAATTTGCTAATAATGCTGTCAAATCTTTTATTTGTATTCCTAAATCCTCATTAAAGTCATATTTAATTTCATATTCATGGTCTGTAGAAGATATTCCAAAGACATTTAATAATGCTGTTAAATCTTTTATTTGAACTACACCATCTTTGTTTACATCTCCTGCAAACAATTCTTTATGATCTAATTGTTTTGTTTCATTCTCTTTAACTTCTACTTCTTTAAATATAAGATCCAAATATCCTGCTTTATCAATTAATATGTCATATTTATCTGGAATTACATATATTTTATAATTACCATTATCATCCGTTGTATAATTTATAGATGATAATTCTAATAATTGTTCATGCAATTGTTCCTTACCATTTGACTCGACTTCATTCCAATCGAAAACTTCACTTACATCAGTTGATTTATATACCTTAACTTCTGCAGTATACTTTCCTGTGGTTGATTGAGTTAATGGTGTTTCAATACTTCCTTCTATAATTCCATAAGGTCTTTTTATTGTTACAGTATATTCTTTTGTTGTTTTTCCGTCTTCTGCTGTTACTGTAATTGTTATCTTGGTATCTGGCTCTCCCAATTTGTTTAACGTTACTGGGTATTTAGTTCCGCTCGTTAAGTCTTCTTCTTTATACGTTATCGTACCTTCATCCTCGCCATTATAACCATTTAACTTGTCATCGTCCGTTCTTTCTGGTGTTTTTACTTTCATTTTTGCTTTTTCATCATCTGGTGTAACGGTTAAATCAACCGTATCTATATAGTCATATAATGTGACTGTATAGTTAGTTTCTTCTTTACTAAATGTTGGGTCTAATTCATATTTTTTATAAGTACTTTCACTTGGATTATCTGGATCTTGCTCACCACTACTTACTTCTATACTCATTAAATCCGCATTTTTAGATGCTGTTGCATCGGTGAATATAAATCTATTTGACTCTTCGTATGAATCTTTTAGGTCTTTATTAATTTTTATACCTGATCTTGGAGAACTATCTTCACTAGTTACTAGTTCAAAACTTGATATATCAAATTCATCTGCTAGCATTTTCAAACTTAATTTTCCTAGTAAAACTTTGTCTCCTGTTGATACCATTAGTCCGTCCATTATCTGCATTCTTTATATGATCGGTTTCAGAGTCAATCGAACTCTCAGTGAAAGTTACTACTGGATGTACTATTGTTTCGTTTTCACCTGGTGAGTCTGATACTGACATATCCATCATGTCTAGTTTGTCTGCAAATTCTGTTTCAAACTTAAAGAATTTTGTTTCAACATCTGTAGTATCATTTGTATCCATATCTGATAATTCAAATGACTTCTTATCAAATTTAAACCTTACATCGAATCCGGTAAAGTTTATGTTATAGCCCCACAATTCCATAATTACCTGTTTTGTGTTACCAACATCTTGTATTGTAGTAGCTCTTAATTCCAGATGTTCATAGTTTTCAGGCACAACTGGCTTTGGTTCAGAGGCTTCTACCATTAGTCCACAGAGACTGAACATGAATAGAACAATCCATATTAATATGATAATTTTCCCAACAAAATTATTTTTACTTTTTAAACTCAATCGTGGAAACCTCCTTTTCTCCTAATTTTTTGATCACCACAAATCGTTTGATTTTGTACACAAATTCGCTGGATTTGCTAGCTTTCAAATTGCTCACTTTTCATTATAAATAAAAAAAAACAAGTGTCAATGGCACTTATTTTCAGCGTTTTTTTGATATTTTGTACGGATTTTCTATGTTTAATTGTCTTTTTTTCTTATATTACATTTTCGTGATATTTTTGTTATTTAGAGTCGAATTTTGTTGTAATTTTTTCTTTGAAAGTTAGTCTCCGTAATATTTTTTTTTGAAATATTTTTATTTTTTACGTATTTTTTTATCGTTTAGTTCCTTTTTAATGTTAAATTAAATATTTTTTGATAATTTAATTTTATAATTTAAAATATTTTATATCCGTTGTGTTTACTTATTTTGATGATTTTCTTTGATTTTTTTATCTTTTTTCCATTTTTTCTTTTATTTTCTAAAATTTTTTTATTAGAATTCTCTGTAATTGTTATTTTCCCTATACTTTTCTTGGCATTATTATTTTTACTTTATGAAAAATTTAAAATTTACATTTTTTTACTTTACATAAGGCTTTAATTTTTAAATTTTTTGAGCATTTTGAAATGTGCTCCTCTATAACAATTTCAATAGTTATAATTTTTTTCAGATTTTATTAAAATTACTTATTTCTTTTAATACATTATTTGATTTTAATGGTTCATTATCATTTATATGTCTAATAGTTTCTATTTTAAAAATATTAGGGCACATGCAATGTGCCCCTACAGCTATAATTTTATTTAAATTTTAATATCATTAAGCATCTTGTTTAAGTCTTCAAATATCCAATCATTATTATAATTGTTTTTGCCTCCTAGAGATTTAGCATTTATTTCAGTTCCTCCTGTTATACCTTTTGCCACTTGTGTTTGCTTTTTTTCAACAGGTTTTACTGTTGTGTTTAATTCTCTAAATACATTATTATTTGTTGTATATTCTTTTTCTGGTTTTATTTCGATATCTTGTAATATCTCGTGTGCAGGTTCTGCTTGTGTTTTTTCATTAGATTTAATTCCTGTGTCTACTTTTTTTATTACTGTATTTGTTGTAGTATCATTCCTTTTGTTATAATTATAGTTTATCCCTGTTTCTTTGCCTTTATACCCTATGTTGATATTGTGCTTGTTTTCTGTAGGTTTAAATTGTGTAAATGATTTTTTCTCTTCTGTATTTACAGGCTGTGTTTTCTTTTCAAATGTAGGCTTTATTACTTGTACTGTTGATACCTCTTGTAATATTTCATGTGCGGATTCTACTTCTTGCTTTTCAGTTGTTTTTGTTTGTTGAGATTGTAGATTTTGTACTTTATCTGTTTTTTCTTCCTTTTCTACTTTTGGTTTCGCATTTACTTCTCTGGTTGTATGTATTTTTTCTTTCTTATCTTCTTGTTTTGTGTGTTCTTGTTTCTGTGTTTTCTGTATTGTTTCTCCTCCAACGTTTTCAGCACTATTATATTTTTCTGTAAGTGTTTCATATAGCTCTATACTCATTACAGCTAAATCTCCTGCTCCGTTTTTAGTTATATATATTGGTTTGTTTGTCTCGTGACAGATTGTTGATATTTCATTATAATTGTTTCTTAAATCTGAACTTGGTCTAATTATTGGCATTTTCATTTTCCTCCTACTAAAATTATATACATATTTTATCAAAACATCGATATAAAATCAATAGAAAATTTCATTAAATTTTTTAACATATTTTGTATGCCTCATAAGCAGTATTTTCATGTTTTTTTCGTGTTTTTTTACTCGAATTGAAGATTTGATTCTTAAATTCTTTTGTTGTTTTTCGCTTTTTTGTGCTGTTTCTGTTGTTTTAGTTTACATTTTTGCATATTATGATTACCATTTCCCCTATTTTCAAACTCTAAAACCTTCATTTTGAAGTAAAAAAATTAGATAATGCTATTTTTTGTCGAAATCGTTGTTTTATCATGTTTTTATAGTTTTTTGATTTTGAAAAATAGAGTTTTTTATTTTTTATAAATTGAATTCTATTGATTTTAACTATAAATTCATCCAATTTTTTGCTCTTTTAAGTTAGTAATTTGATTCTGCGAATTTTATTTTTGCCTTTTTGTAGTGTTTAAATGGTGTTATAGTGTTATTATATACATATTATATCATGATTGATCTAAATTTTTTATTTTTACAAATTTTGAGCTTTTTTAACGGATTTCTTTGATTTTTTTAGACTTCCTTTTTTCTTTTTGTTTTTGTTTTTTATATTAGTTAATTTAAACATTTTTATAGTCTTTTATATTATATTTTTGCCCTCGAAATCGAGCCTAAAATATTAGGTTTTAAGCCGTTTTTATTTGCAAACACATATGTGATGTTCTGTTATTTTTTATAAGCTTTATATGGTTTAAAAATCATAATTGTCGTAATTTTCTATATTTATATATACAAATTTTATCAATTTATGTATAGAGCATTTTATCATTGTTTTTTTATATTAACCCTACTAGTTTTTTTATAAATTTTATTGTTTCTGTATTATATTGGGGTTAGTTTTGCGTTGGTTTTACTTTATTTTGGGTGTTTTTAGGTTTTTAGTTTACACTTTGGAGTATTATGACAAGTTAAAAAATGCCTTGTATAGCATTTTTAACTCATCTAAATGTATTAGTTATAAGATCATGTATTTTTCCTCTGAAAGTCCTTGTTTTCATTGTTTTCCCGTTCTTGAAAAAATGAAAAAAACATTTTTAAGTTTTGACGAAAAACGCACTTTTTTGAAAGTATTCATTTTTATGCATGTTTCTTTGTTGTTTTACGTGATTTTTTGGTGTTTTATGTTGATTTTTTTGCCTTTTTGAGGTTTCTTTGCAATTTTATATAGTTATTTTATACATATTATATCGTAAAATTTGTAATTTATTTCTTTTGCTGTATTTATCACATTTTTTGGCCTCTATTTTTTTTATTTTTGCATTTTTTAATAGTATTTTTGATTTTAAAATTCTATTACGATTATGAATTATTTTTATGGTCTTTTTTTCTAATTTTTGTATTTTTTACCTTGAAAAATTGGCTTTTATATTTTCGATTTTAAGGCTTTTTTAATTTGTTTTTGTGTAATTTTATGTTTCAAAATACGGACGTCTTAAAACCTAATATTTTAATTTTTATTTATTTTTTGTATTTTTTTGGTATTTTTTTATTATTTTTTATTTTTTTAAATTATTTTTAATTAATTATTTTTTTATTATTTAATTTATTTTTATTTATTATTATTTTACCAATTATTTTTTTATTAGTCAATAATTATTAAAATATTTTTTAATTATTTTTTTATTATTTAAAAATTAATAAAAATTTATTTAATTTATTTTTATTTTTTTATTATTTTTCAAAAAATTATTTGTATTTTTTATTGTTTTGTTTTTTTGACTACCTGATAATTATATTTTTATTTGTTTGTTTTTTTGACATCATTCTTTTTTTGATTTTTTTATTGATTATTTAAATTTATTTATTTAATTAAATATTATTTTTTGTTTATTTTTTTATTTATTTCTATTTTTTGTATTTTTATTTTTTTGATTTTTTTATTTTAATATAATTATTTATTTTCTGGGCACATGCAATGTGCCCCTACAATTTAGTTATTTTATGTTGACATTATTTCTTTATTGTTTTTACATGTATATTCTTTGTGTATATTCGCTTTTGCTCTATATTTTGGGTTCGTTTTTGGGGCACATGCAATGTGCCCCTACAGTTTAATTATTTTATGTGATATTATTTCTTTATTTCTTTAACATGTATATTCTTTGTGTATATTCGCTTTTGCTCTATATTTTGGGTTCGTTTTTGGGGCACATGCAATGTGCCCCTACAGGATATATCTTTATTTATAATGTGATATATTGATTATTGCGTTTGTATAAGGGCACGGTACACCGTGCCCTTACAGTTTGATTTTATGAAAAATTTGAGGGACACATTTTCATGTGTCTCTATTTTTTATTTTTTTATTGCGTATTTCTTTATAAATACTATTCCTGTTCCTATTATTGCTGTTACTACTAGTGCTAATAGAATTCCTAAATATGTGTTTCCAATTCCTGTTGGATCTGATATTACTACATGCTCTGATGTGTCTGTTACTGGTGTATCTCCTAAATCTTGTTGTTTACTTACAGTATTGTTTATACTTAGTATTCTTAATTTGTTTATATATGATTTTGTATCTGTAGAATCGTCGTTTACTGATATTACTTTTGATAATATGATGTTGTCTGTTACTGATTCTCCATGTTTTAATGGTGTCGTTACTAATGGGTTTCTCTCGTTTGCGAATACTATTACGTTGCTATCATATACGTCTTGTGATTCTTCTGTCATTTCTAGTACATCTTGTGGTTTTAATGCTAATTCTGTATCTGTTTGATCTTGTCTATAGTATTTATATTCCATGTCTCGTTTTTCTCCTGTGTATAAGTCCCAAGTGTCATTTATTGGTGAGCCTGTGTAACTTGTCTTACTGAATGTTAAGTTGTTTGATATAAAGTCTGCTATTACTGTTGGGCTTGTTGTTGTTTCTATTCTTTCTGTCTTGTTTGCATCATATGCTTTCATTGCAGTAGTTCCTGATACTGTCTTGCTTACCCACTTGGTGTCTGTGTTTCTTTGGAATCCACCATTGTTGTTATAAGTTCTCATTGATCCTTCTTCGAAGTATGTTATCTTTGTTGGATCTTCTTTGTAGAATCCTAATGCTAGTATGTTTCCAGTTGAGTCTTTATAGTATGTTACTGTATCTTCTAAACTTTCGTTAGTAACTGTTATTGTATATGTTATTTCTAGTGTTGCTCCATTTACTAATTCACTACTCATTGATATTGTTATATCATTTCCTTGTGCTGCTTGTACTACTGATGGAACTCCTTGTTCTCTGATTGTTGATGTATCTGCATCAAATTGTACTGTTCCATTTTGTAGTATTAATTTTAAGTGTGTTACTTCTTTGTTTATTGATAGTTTTGTTTCTGTTCTTGGTGTTAATGCAAAGTCAACGTTTGTTATTGTGTATCCTGGTTTTTGTGCTGTTGTATTTGTTACAGCTTTTTCTACTTCTAGGTCTAGTAATGATGTGTATGCATATACCATATAATCTGTAGGATGTTTCATTAATCTTACTTCATCACTATATATATATGTTGGTAAAGAGTCGTTAACTGCTTTTCTAATTGTTGCTTCATCATATGCATCTGAATATCTGTCTCCTTCTTCTACTGCATACCAGTATTGATTATCGTTGGTCTTTGGATTTGCTTTAGCTGATTGATAGAATTGTCCGTTATATGGTGATTTATGAACTACTTCATTTAGAGTATATGTTGTATATCTACTGTATTGTTGTGTATCATATTCTGCACTATCGCCATATAAGAATCTTATTGTATATAATCCTGGTATATATTCTTTAAATTCATATGCACCATTATTGTCTGTTGTCGTTCTTGCTCTTACATATTCTGTTCCATTCTTTATTTCTACAAGTTCTACTGTTATGTCTTGTGCTCCATAATTACTGTTGAATTTTGGATATTCTGAAGTTTCTGTCCAGTAGTGTGCTTGTTGACCTACTGTTTCCCAAACACTTCCTTTTATGTTTCTTATTCCTGCGTCCATTATTACGAATGTTGATGCTTTATCCCAGTCGTCTTCTGATTTCTCTTTGTTCTGGTCATATCTATCTACTTGTCCTTGGTCTAGGTTTCCTGGTACTGATAATGCATCGAATAGACCTGCGGCTCTATATGCATAGCCTCTTCTTAAGTCTGTTGAGTATCTATAGTATGAACCATATTTAGATTGTGTTCCTGAAGGATCTTCATTTTTCTTGAAGAATGTTGAATAAGCATTTATTTCTGCTCTTGTATATACATAAACTTTCTTATTATCTGTGTTTCTAAATAGGTCTTGTAATAATGCATAAGCATGGTTTCCTCCTCCTGGTTGAGGGCTATTATGTGTACAATTGAATTTTGCATCTTTTGTTGAGTTTTCACCTAATCTATAGGTTATATAAAGTGCTATCATTTGATTTTGTTCTAGTATAACGTCATTGTCAAATGTTATATATAAGTCAGTTCCCATGAATTTTCCTGTTTCTGAACCTGTACCGTATCTACTGTTTGTGTTTACTTTTAACCCAAAACTATTTGAATTATAGTCAGTTAAGTTTCTTTCTGCATATGATGTGTCTGAATCAGGATATAAGTATGTTCCTTCTATTCCTTTTATGTTCATTCCTCCAGTAGTAGTGTATGAGTCGCTATATGAGAAATATCTTGAGTCTATATATGTTGCTACTTCATTTACTCCTGTTGGAATAGATGAGTTGTTTGTAATATTAATTCTGTATGTTATATACATTTGTATTGGTGCATAGTCTTTTGGATACGCTGCAGTTCCGCTTAATTCTGATGATAATGTTTGATTATGAACTTTATAATCATAATCATCTGTTGCAACGTTTTGTGTAAGCATTGCATCTGCTGAATTTACTTTAACTCCTTTACTTGAGAATGTACCATATTCATATGTTTCGTCTTGACCGTTTATTGATACTACTGTTTTATATAAGTCTTCATCTAGTTGTAAATCCGTAGTAGGTCTTCTTATAACTCCTAAATTAATATGTAGTTGTCCATTATATATTATTCTGTAACCATCAAATGTTGCTGTTGAATTTGTGGCTGTTACTCTGTTTCCATTATTATCTACTAATGCAAATTTATCATATACTGGATAATATTTTCCGCCTGCTCTAGTTGTTTTACCATCTTGTTCTGATTCATTTCCTGCATATGCATTTATTCTAGAGTCCCATAAGTATTGTAATACTTGTTTTGCTTCAGTTTGATCTGATGAACTATTAATTATTGGATTATATATGTTACTTATATAATCTGAATCTCCGTTTATTCTGTCATGTGAACTTAAATAACTTCTTAATTGTTCTTTTACTCTATTTTTATAAGTTGTAATTCTACTATCATTTACATCAAATATTTTGTTATATCCATTTGTTAAATATCCTCCACCGAATATTGCTGATGTTCTATATGAGGCTGGGTATGAACTTATTGTTACAAATTTTGTATTAAGTGCATCTCTCTCACTTACCAATTCTGAACCTTTTGATGAATTATCCCAGGCTTGTGTGTTATATTCTGGAACTCCTGCCCCATAAGTGTTTGTATATAACATTCCATCATATGTAAATACTACATAATATTTATATATAGGGTTTACACCTTTAAATGAATAATAACCATTTGCATCTGTTATTGTAGGATTTGTTTTGTTTTTACCATTCTCACCATGTACTTCTGCTAGTGTTCCGTCTGATTTGTATAATCTTACTTCTATTCCGTCTAATCTTTTATCATTTCCTCCAAGTTTTCCATCAATTGATTGACTTTTTCCTTGTTCTCCATCTTCCCATACATATCCTGCAACTTCCATTTCCACAATAGGTGGATGTTCCTCATCTGGAGGGTTTGGACCTGGGCCTGGTTCTGGTTCTGGCTTGTCTGGACCTAATGGTGTTGATAGATGTATATGTGGATATTCATATATTATACTTCCGTCAATTTTTATCATATTCTGATATTTTTGTGATGCTTTTCCAACATATTCGGAATGTCCTGTAGCTTTAGCCCTATACCATGTAACGTGTGTTTTATCGCAAAATGGACAAAAATAGTCGTCATTTGAATATGCACCCGGAGACACAATACAGTTACTACTGTGCTTCCATCTGTCTGTTCCTGATATCTCTACATCAATTTTATACCTAAAATTGTGTGCCGTTGATTTTATGTCTTGCTTTCTAGCATAAACATCTTTTATTGATTTTATATCTATGTCTACATTTAGTTCTGTCATTGTTTCACTATATGGAAATTTTATATAAAAGTTTTGTCCATTAGGAATTTCTGCCATTGGTACTCCATTTGCATCTGTTACTTGTGCTCCTGCAATTGGAGTTCCATTTTGGTCTGTTATCTTATGACCAATTTGTTCACTAAATACAACTCTACCAATCGTTGCTTCGTTATATGCTATTGCAAATGGTCCAACAATGTAATTAGAACCACTTACTTTTGCTACTGCTGCTTTATCATTGCTCATTACATTTACTTTATTACTAGGTAACCATACATTAGTATACCATATTGCTGCTAAATTTATTTCAGTTGATCCATCTGATCTACATCCATCCTCACCTTGGAACTGAGCTTCAGGGTGACGAGACATATAATCCCAGACTGATTTTTGTACTATTTCTGATGGATTTCCATAAAGTATATATGGTTCTGGGTTATTTTCTGGATAAAGAGAATGTGCATTAGGAGGTGTAGTATTATCACTATAACCACATGAAAAAGCATATAACGCTCTCTCCTCTGTCGTAGTAACTTCTTGCCATGGACCTTTTTCAAGTGTTAAAGCTCTCAAATAATTAGATAGTCTTGCGGTATTACTGTTAAAACTCCAACCATGTTCTTCTGCCCTATGAACAACATTTTTAATAGCCCACTCTTCTGCAACTTCTTCACTTCTGTAAGCCTCTGACCATGAACTTCCCCAACTTAATGTACTGTCATTACTAGGTAAATATCCAGTTAAACTATAACCATGGTTTCTACAATAATACCAATCTCCACTAACACTTATATAATGTCCTCTCCATGCTATATCAGATCTAGTATAAAATGTTGTACCATTCATGCTGATTGTAGCTTTTGTAGCACTACTTGATATTAATAAGCATAATGCTGAAAATATTATTATAAATATAATTTTGTTTAATTTATTTTTCATTTTTCTACCTCCTTTCCTTACATTTTCCTTATTACTTTTTTATTTATTATATATATTGCTACTGTCATAATACTTAAAAGTATTAATGTATATCCTATATATAAGAATACACCTGTTTTAGGACCTATTATTATGTCTGCCTGTCCTAAATCATTTTCATTTTGTGCTTTGTTTGCTGGAGTAGAATTATAATCTTCTAATCCTTCATCATTATATGCTTCATATATTTCTGCTGTATTATTAGTTAATCCTGTATTTCTCTCTGTTACTTGTTTTGTTAGTACTAATTTTAAAGTTTCGCTTTCTCCTGGTTGTATTAATGTATCTTTTAAAGTTGAGTTATATATGTTTCCATCTGTTCCTAAATACCAGTCTTTGTTTGTCTCTGAGTTGAATTTTAAGTCTGTGCTTGATAGGTAATCTACAATTCTAGTTGCGTATCCTGGAATTGCACCATTATTTGTAACTGTTATTGCATATTCTACTATAACTGTCGCACCTTCTAAATATTTTGATGGAAGTTCTACTTTTTCCAATTTAGAATTATTGTAAGTATTTGTTGTTGTACCATTTTGTGCTTGTACTGATATTTTTGATACTGTTTTGGTTAAACTCAAGTCGAATTTAGGACTTAATACTAAACCAATATCTACATTATATAAATTTGATGTTACGTGTATTACATTTGTTGCACCACATGGTGTAGCTACACCATCTATGTTTAGTTCCATTGTTACCGCATCATTATTTTCTGTACTTTCTCCTACACCATAAGTGGTTATATCGTAGTTTGTCATATCATATAGGAATACTACTATGTAGTTTCCTGTTGGTACATTATTAAAGATGTATGTACCATTTTCATCTGTAATTCCTGAAGTTACTGTGTTTCCATTTTCATCTATTAATATTACTGGTATTTGTGCTATAAGTGGTTCTGTTAATTCTCTTATTCCATTTAAATTTTCGTCTAACCATGCTAAACCTGAAATTGAGCTTGTTTCTACTACTTGGTCATTATCATCTATTGTATATTGTTTTTTCATAACTTTATGTTCTATAGTAGAACTTGAAATTTTATCTACTTTCTTTGCCTGAACTTCGAATCTGTTTGAAACTGTTTTTTCTGTTTCATCTTCATCTAATCTATCTGCAGTTGCTGTTAATTCTATTGTTAATGTACTATTTCCTGGCATATCTTTTGCGAAAGTGGTTGTTGTTCCTGATATTTCATATGTTTTTGTTTCTTCACCTATTGTATATTTTAATGATTTAAATCTTAAACCTTCTGATAAATAGTCTGTAACATTTACTTCATATGCTTCTGCCATGCTTTTATTTGTTACTGTAAGTGTGTATACTATTTCGTCTCCTTCTGTTAAGTAACCAGTATTATTATTACTTGAATGTGAAATTTCTATTTTAGGTGTTCCTACTGTAAAACTTTCTGTATTACTTTCAATTGTACCTTCATAGTCATCACATGTTCCTTGTGCTTTTAATGAAATAGTCTTATCTTCATTAACTGTATCTATTGTAAATGTTAATATAATTAGTTCACTTTCTGTAAGCTCATTTATGTTCCATTTTATCGTTGAACCGTTTACATTCTCTGTTACTGCATCTTCATTATATGTACTAGAAGTATATGTTAAACCAGCTGGTATTGAGCATGTTATTTCTAGATTTTTAACAGTATCCACTCCTACTTTATTTACATATAAATGATATTGTATTGTTTTTCCTTCTTCTATTTGACTTATTTCTTGTTGTTCTAGCTTTAAATCAAAATATGCTTTAACTTTTTCGTTTGATATTTCGTTTGATGTAAATTCTACTGGTTCTTCATTATCGTATGTTGTTGCTTTTGCAATTACATTTACTGTTGTTGAATTTAAAGCTTCTACTAATTCACGTATTTTTGATTCTTCTATTTCTTTTTCATATTCTTCATCAGAAGAAAAATCTTCTCTGTTAATATAGTCTTCTATTTTACATTCTACTCTACTTCCTACTGTTAAGAAGAATTTTGTTTCTTTACTTTCTCCTACTGCAAGACTCTCTATTATATCTGTATGTTGTTTTATTTCCGGATGTTGTATATATTCATGATTTGTAGAGTCTTCTTCATATGCCGTATAATATGAACCGTTTGGAACATCTGCTTTAACTGTTATATTTGTTGCTGGTGACGTTCCTATATTTGTTACTTTTATTGTATATCCAATTATTTGTCCTTCTTTAACTGGTGCTCCATTTTGTACGTCTGCTGATAATTCTACTTTTAGTTCTGGTCCTGATCCTGTTGATACTCCAACTATCGGTGATTGTGTAGTTTCTATTGTTCCTTTTAATGCTCCATCAAGGTTTGTATAAGATACTTGATATATACCATATGTACTTTCTTCTCTTGATAGTCCTTCTGGAATTTCTATATTATAGTTTAATACTACTTTATTTCCTTTTTCCATTGTTTTGTTTATTATTACTAAATATGATTTTGCATCTGCTAAACTTGATAAGTCTGTTGTCCAGCCATTCTCACTATTGTTTAAGTCGTTTGAAGCGTTTTGATTTTCACTATAGTAAACTGTCATTTCTTCATTACTTATTCCTTCTACTGCCTTGATTCCACTTACCATTTTTGCTGTAAATGTACTTCCTAGTTCACTTTGTGTTAATGGTGATTTATTTCCTTCTGCTGGTGTTCTTCCTAATATAATCATGTTTCCACATGTATAATCATAGTTGTTTATTACTGTAATTGTTTCTGTTGCTATTCTTGATTTTCCTGCAACTTCTAGCTTTCCTATTTCTTTTTCTCCACTCATTGATGTTATTTCTTCTTGTTTTTCGTTATATCCTGATATAGCATTTAATGTGATTATTCCTGTTGGTGCCATGTACGATACGTTTGAACTTGTCTCAACTATTTCTTCGTTGTTGTTTATTACTTTTACATTCATTTTTTGTGTAATACTTGGTGCTGTTTTGTCTACTGTTATATCTGCTCCTATTATTAATGTTGTTCCTTCTACTGATAAAACATCATTAAATTTAGTTTGTTCTCCTTCTAGTGCTATTCTTATTACTTTGTTTCCTTCAGCATTTGTTACAATGTCTCCTGTTTTAGCTTTTATTTCATCGTTATATAGTACATTTATTGTTTTTACTTTTATTTCTTCTATGTATGAAGGTAATTCTATTTCAACTACTGGGTTTTTAAATAGTCGATTTGTTGTGTTATTTGTTTGTAGTGCGACTCTCATTTCTACATTTTTGTTTTCTACTACTGTAGATAGTTTATCGCTTTTTATTGAGCTTGATATTTGTAATGTTGGTTGTGTTAGTGTTATTTCTGTACTTGCTTCTTGTTCTATTAGTTTTTCTTTTCCTACTATAGATGTTGTTAGTTTATTTATGTTATTTATTATTTTTGCATCGTATTCTAATGGTTTTATGTATTTTTCAGTTTCTATTCTTAATATTCCATTTTGTTCTGGATTACTTGTTGTTATAATCACATTTGAGATTTCTTGTGCAAATTCGTATGATGTTACGTCTTTGTTTAGTGTAGCAACTGTTATACCATCTGCTATAATGTTTACTGAACCGTTTTCACCTAAAATTTTTATTAGGTTATCTCTGTTTATTGTAATTGCTTTGTAGTATGTTGTTGCTGTATATAAGTTGTTTTCTACATCTGAATAAATTTCATTCTTTGGATCTATTTCTATATTATTAACGGTATGGTTGTAACCAATATTTATTCTTATTTCTTGCTTATAGCTTGTATTTCCTGCATTTGCAACTAGCATATATCCTTTTGCAATTTCGTTTTCTATACTTTGTATTTCATAAGATACAACGCTTTGAGTTGCTTCGGGTAATTTTAATTCTCCGTTGATTTCATTTTGAACCTTTTTCTCTTCATTGTTATATAGTGACAATTCAGATTTTATTGATAATTGTATTTTGTTCATATCTTCTTCTGTTGTATCTACGTCACTTTCTTGATTTTCTTCTGTTTCATCTTCTGGACGATCTATGCTTTCCTCTGCATTATCTTCTAGTGTGTAAACTAGGTTTACTATATATTCGTCTGATGAATTTTTTACCCAACTAACTTCATTGTTTTCGTTTGCATTGTTTATTGCTCCTATTGTAACAATACCATCGACATATCTGTAGTTTTCTTCACTGAATGTTGTTCCATCGTCTCCATTTGTTGCTTTTGTTCCTGATGATGTTACGTTTACACTCTCTGGTTCTTTTCCAAATAGTGTTGGTGCTGTCATGTTTATTAATGTGTATTTTACTGGTAACAAGTTATTTACTACGTTTGATGATATGCTTATTTGCAATAATGCTTTTTGTTGTCCAGCTTCTTCGAATACTACATATTTTGCTATTTTTGCAGTTAAGTTAGTTTCTGCATTTTCAGATAGTGCTAAATTAACTATTATTGATTTTTCTGCAACAATTTCCTTTCCGTTGTTGTTGACGAATGTTCCTGTTAGTTTAACTTCTGTTTCTTTAGAGAAGTTGCTTAAGTTAAATCTTTCGTCTTTTACTACTTCGATTTGTAGTTCGATTTCTTTTGTTTCTCCTTTACTTATTTGGTTAAGTCGTATTGTGCTGTTTGCTACATCAATTTCCTCAACGCCATTTGGTAGTTCTTGTCCTTCTACCAGTTTAAAGTTTGCATTGGCTATTGATATAACCGCATCTTTTAAATATCCTTTCGTTACAGATACACTTAAAAATAGCTTTAATTCACTATTATTCATTTCTGTTACTTTTTGGTGCGTTTTTACACCTTCTTCAGAAACGAAATATGCATCAAAGCTTACATCTGTTTTATTAATGTTTGTTTCTTGCTTTTCATAATCTACATCTACTGCGTAAACAGCCAAGAAAATGAAGTCTGCAAGTGTTAGTGTAATTATTAACATGACTGCTAATAATTTCCTTAAAATTTTTGTGTTCATATTGATTTCCTCCCGTTTTTTATTTACCGTTATGTGGATAATTAATATATTTATTATATATATATATAAATATACTATCCCATATAATATCATTATACTAGATTTTATAACTATTTTCAAGATTTTTAGACGTTTTTTTAAGTTTTTATGTTAATTTTTTGAGTATTTTCATTTTTTTACCCTACGGTTCGTCAATAATCGACAAATGTGCTTATAGTATTAAGAGTTGATAACAATTGTGTTATTTTCTTGTAATATTAGAGTGTTTTTCTAGGGATACATTGCATACAGCGGATTTTACATATAGTTTTTATTAATATTTGAAATAAATAAAAATTTATGATACAATGATGAATATTAATATGGGAGCAAGTGAATTTATAGGAGATGATTTTTATATCTAATTCACGTGTTTACCATAGAAAAACTACACGTATACAAGATTATGATTATTCTATAAATGGATGTACTTTGTAACAATATGTACAAAAAATATTAAGTAAAATCGTTGTAGGTGCACGATGTTCCGTGGCAAGGTATTCGAAAATAGAAAGGGGCATAAAAATGAAAGAAAATGAATTAGGTTTACACAGTATCGAAAAAACATTCCGACAAAAAATTGAAGAAACAAATGCTAAAATATATGATGGTTCATTAAGATCTGGAAATAAAATTGAATATGAAGGTACAATAATAATACTAGGTGACTTAAATGCAGGTGCTGAAGCAATTTCAGGAGAAAACGTTATAGTACTAGGAACAATTAGAGGGCTTGCCCACGCAGGTGCTAGCGGAAACCGAGAAGCTATAATCTATGCAAATGAAATTGATGCTCCTCAAATAAGAATTGCAGACATCGTTAGAGAACTAGGAGAAGAAGATAATGAACAACAGGAGGAACAAGAAAAGACTATAAAGAAAAGAGCTTATGTAAAAAGTAGTAAAATTATATTGGAGTAAATGACCATTATAATTCATGATAACAATAACAATAATAATGCAATAAACAATAGTTGATCATTAACATCTTCTTCATATAAAAAAAATAGAAGACAGATTATTAATATATCATCAAAATAAAGACGGATGCCAAAAATATCAAAATATTGTTCATCTTGTTTAGGTAAACTTTGAGTTTGCCTTTTTTTTTCATTAGAAACATCATTATTTAATGAATTATCCTCCATTCGGATTTTTGAACGATTGTAATAATTATTATTATAAGGATTTCTATATATGTTATAAGGCATAACAGGTCTAAAAAAAGATGGCATCATCATTTTAAATTCTCACCACCATTTTGCTTGAAAATATCCATGACTTTACTCATATTGAATAATTGAATGTATTGGTCTACTTTTGATTTTCTACTTTCTTTTAAATATGGCTTTAGAGAACGTAGCAGATTTGCCCTTGGGTCATCAGTAGAATTCATTTTTTCAAAAATAGATTTCATTTTGAGAATAGTATCAATATCTATATTAGGAGTAGTAGAATTAGAATTAACATCTGAAGCATTATTTGAAGAAGAATTGTCAGATTTTAAATTGCTAATGATATTTTTTAGATCATCAGGAATATTTCCACTATTTATCATATTACTGATATTCTTAATCATATCAGACATTTCAGCATCATTCATATCAACCACTCCTTTTTTAGATTATGTATTATTTATTATTGTTGTTTTCTTTTGAATCTATCATCTTTTGAACTTGCTGAAGACCTTTTTCTAATTGGTTTTTATCCATTTTTGAAAGCATCTGCATAAGTTTACTCATATCTATATTATTATTGTTCATATAAATCACACTCCTTATTAAATATATGATAGTATATGCAATTAAATACAAATTTGTGATTAAATTTAAAATGAGCACGGCATTCCGTGCTCATTTTTATCTTTGTTGTTCTGTGTATGGTCTTGCTGTTACATCTTCTACTATGTCTTCTTCGTTCATTCCAAAGTATTGTGCAAGTACGTCCTTTGCTGCATATGCTGCGTAACTTCCTGTTCCTCCACCTTCTACTACTACTACTATTGCAATTTCAGGATTATCATATGGTGCAAATCCCACAAATAGTGCGTTTGTTGTCTTTTGGTTGTTTTTTGATGTTTGTGCTGACCCCGTTTTTCCTCCTATTGTGAAATTGAAGTCTTTGAATACTTGGTATGCTGTACCTCCATTTTCACTTGTAACGTCTCGCATACCTTCTAATATTGCATTTATATATTCTTGTGAAATCTCTAAATTTTCTGAATCGTCGTTCGTTTCTCCTATTATTTGCTTTGTATGTTGTTGTATTTCTGCTTTTGATATTTCCATCCCATACCCTGTTTTTATATTTTTTATTATTGTTGGAGAAATTCTTTCTCCTCCATTTACTAATGTACTAACATATTTTGCCATTTGTATTGGTGTGAATCCATGATATCCTTGCCCTATTGATGCATTTAACATGTGTCCTACAGACCAAGTTTCCCCTCCTATTTGCATAGCAGTTTCTGGACTTGCTAATATTCCGGCAGATTCGCTTGGTAGTTCTATTCCTGTTTTTACTCCTAATCCAAAATATTTTGCATATCTGTCTAGTTGTTCTATTCCCACTCTATAACCTGTTTCATAGAAAAAGTAGTTACATGAACGTTTAAGTGCATCTGTTACATTTAAATATCCATGTGTTCTTTTTGATTGATTATATAGCCAACATGCTGGATGGTGTCCTAATGGATAAGGTCCTGAATCATTTATTTTTTCATTTATTTTTATTTTTCCTTCTTGTAAACCTGTTATTGCTGTTAACATTTTAAATGTTGAGCCCGGTTCATATTGCCCTTGGATTGCTCTGTTTGGTAATGCATTTAGTTCAGTTATTGTTTTCCAATTTTCTGTACTAATTCCTCCTACGAATAAATTTGGATCATATGTAGGGTTACTTGCCATTGCTAGTACTTCTCCGTTTTTTACGTTCATTACTACTATTGCTCCTGCTGTTGCATTATATTTATGTCCATATGTTCCTTTTTGTATATTAGTAATTGTATTTTGTAAGGCTTGTTCTGTTACCGCTTGTAGTCGTGCATCTATTGTTAATACTATTGTTGAGCCTTGTACCGCTTCTTCTGCTGTATATTCTTCTGTTACTGTACCATCTACTGACATATCTATTTGCTTTATTCCATTTGTTCCTTTTAGATATTTTTCAAAAAGATTTTCGATTCCAGTTCTTCCTATGCTGTCATTTATTAAATATCCTTCTGATTTTTTAGTGCTATATTCGTCTCCGTTTATTTTTCCTATGTATCCCAATATATGTGATGCTAGACTTCCATTTGGATATGTTCTATTTGCTTTTGTTACTATTGTTAGTCCTCCAACATAATCACTTAATTCTGAAAAATTACTTAAACTTCCTTCACTTAAGTTGTCTGCTATTGTTATTGATTTTGTTGAGCTATATCCTTCTGTTGTTATTCTATATCGTATTCCTATTATTTTTCTTGCATCTTCTATGCTGTTTGCTTGTACTTCATATCTATCTTTAAAATAATTAAAGGCATCTTCTGCTGTTGCATTACTGTCTAGTTTATAAGTTTTTTTCCATGAGTTAAGCTTGTCTTTATCTGTGATAGTAAATTGAAAAGGATTTATACTTATTGGAAAAGTGTCTATATATTGGTCTCCATTTTTCTCTAGTACGGCTATGATGTTTAATATTGTTTCATTAAGTGTCTGATTATCTGAATTCGTTTTATATAATTCCGCACTATACCCCATTTGTACTGTAGCTAGCAGGTTTCCACTACTGTCTGTTATGTTTCCTCTAGCTGCATACAATGTACTTTCCCTAGTCAGACGAGTATTCGAGGTTTCTCTATATGTTGCACCATTTACTATTTGGAGGCTAAATAATCGTAATAAAAGTACTATAGCTAATATGTATATGATAAATGTTAATATATTGAAACGCAGTCTTGTATTTGGTTGTTTTCTATATAAGTTGTTCATTTATGCCTCCTCTCTTTTTATCTTATTAAAAGTATCTTGTTAATATATTATTTTCTTTAAATGTTCCTTGTATGAAATATCCTGCTTTTTTCATTAATGGATATATTATTATGGTTATAATTATATTATAAATTACTTCTATTATAAGTGTTTTTATTAGTGTTCCGATTTCTGAAAGATCATATGATAATACTACACTTTGTATTATATATAGCATTACTTCATATATTATTGTTGCTATCATTACTATACACATTACCATTATTCTACTGTCTTTAGAAAAGTTTTTGTCTATGTATCCTCCTATTAGCCCTATTACACCAAGTACTACTGATGACATTCCTATGTTTCTTCCAATTAATGAGTCTAATAGAAATCCATATATGATTCCAAAACAAAGTCCATATTTTCTTCCTAAAAATAATCCTATGAATAGTGATAATATTATGAATAAGTTTGGTTTTACTCCTCCTATTGTGAACCAATTGAAGAAGTTTGACTGTAGGAAATATATTATGAAGAATATTAATATTAGACATATTACTATTAATGTTCTTTTCATTTATATTTCCTCCTTTTCTATTTTATAAACTATCTTTGCTTTAGTTTACGATTACTAGTACAGTTTCTAATTTATTAAAGTCTACTGCTGATGTTATAGTTGCATATCGGTCTGTTATATTTTTTGTGTTTTCTATTTTGCTTACAGTACCTATCATTATTCCTTTTGGATATATTCCTCCCATTCCTGAAGTATGTACTGTATCATTTTCTAGTATTTCTGCACTAGTTGATATATACGTTGCCTTTAATTTGCCTGTTTCTAGTGTTCCTTTACAGATGGCTGTTTCTCCTGTTGATTCGAATATTACACTTATTGCACTTGCTGAATCTATTATGGTTTGGACTTTTGCAGTATTTTTGGTTACTGATATTACATGTCCTACTAATCCTTTATCTGCTATTACTGTCATGTTTTCTTTTATTCCATCGTCTGTACCAACATTAATTATAAATGTTGAACTATAATTGCTAGTGTCTTTATTTATTATGTATGCTGGAATTGTTGTGTAAGCAGTATATTTTTCTGTAAGTCCTAAATATTCTTTTAATGTATTATTTTGTGCTTTTATTATTTCTAGTTCTCGTAATTTTTGTTCTAAATCACTATTTTCTTTTTTTAATTCTTCGTTTTCATTAGTTAATTTTTCTACGTTTTGAAAGAAACTTGTATTTCCTGCTATTTTATTTTTTAAATATGTATATCCATTTTGTACTGGCATAACAATAGTGTTTATGATATTTCCAAAATATGAAATACTGCTCTCTTGTGTATTTGATAATATTACTAATAATATTAGTATTGTTATTGTTATTATTATTCCTATTGTTCCACCTTTTTTATTGTTATGCATATTTTTTATCCCTTCTTTTTCTTATTATTTGGGCACATGTAATGTGCCCCTACATTTGTTATTATATATTTATTTTTTGTTTTTGGACATATGCAATATGTTCCTAGATATCTGTATATTTCTATCTATTTTTTCTTGCATTTATTAATACTGTTCTTAATTGCTCTAAATCTTCTATTGTTTTTCCAGTTCCTTTTACTACACATTCTAATGGATCATCTGCAACGTATGATGGCATTCCTGTTCTCATTGTTACTAATTTATCTAAATTTTCTATTAGAGCCCCTCCGCCTGCAAGTACTATACCTTTTTCCATAATATCAGATGCAAGTTCTGGTGGTGTTTTCTCTAATGAACCTTTAATTACTTCTATAATTTCATTGATAGATGGTTCCATAGCATCTTTTACTTGAGATGATGTTAGTACACATGAACCTGGAAGTCCTGTACTTAAATCTCTTCCTATTACTTCCATAGTTTTTTCTGTCATAAGTGGAAGTGCACATCCTATTTCTTTTTTTATTTGTTCTGCTGTTGTTTCTCCGATTAATATGTTTTGTGTCTTTTTTACATAGTCTACAATATCATTATTTAATTCATCTCCTGCAACTCTTAATGAGCTACTATTTACAATTCCTCCTAGAGATATAACTGCTACTTCTGTTGTTCCTCCTCCAATGTCTACTATTATACTTCCACTAGGTGCAGCAACATCTATCCCTGCTCCTATAGCTGCTGCCATTGGTTCTTCTATCAAATATACTTCTTTTGCTCCTGCATGCATTACCGCTTCCTCTACTGCTCTCTCTTCGACTTCTGTAATTCCAGAAGGTACTCCTACTACTACTTTTGGTCTTCCTGCATTGTATTTACTTGATACTTTTGTTATTAAGTTTTTTAATAGTAATTGTGTTGCTTTAAAGTCGGCAATTACACCGTCTTTAAGTGGTCTAACAGCCCTTATTTCATTTGGCGTTCTCCCTAACATTTCTTTTGCTTCTAGTCCAGTTGCTAATATATCTTCAGTTTTTGTGTTGATTGCGACAACTGATGGTTCGTTTAAAACTATTCCTTTTCCTTTTACAGTAACTAAAATGTTTGCTGTTCCTAAATCTATTCCCATGTCTTTTGAACCTAGTTTTAAAAAATTTGTTTTTGTGTTTTTCATGAATACTCTCTTCTCCTTCTTTTTTTTTGAAACATTATACTATCATAACGATTGTTTTTACCTATAATAACGTGGTCTAATAAATCTATTCCCATTATATTGGCTGCTTCATAAATTCTATCAGTCGTCCTAAAGTCTTGTTCACTGGGTGTCGGATCACCACTAGGATGATTATGTACTAATATAATTTTAGGTGCTTGCAATTTTACAGCTTCTGCTAATACTGTTTTTGGCTCTAATACTGCATAATTGGTTCCACCTATTGATAAGTCTATAATTTTTATTATTATATTTTTCGCATTAAGTATTATTAATTTTGCAATTTCTCTTTCCTCATTTGCCATTTCACTCATGAATATTTGAGCAATGTCTTCTGTTTTTCTTATTTTTTGTTCAGTAGTTCTTATTGGTGTTAACATTCTTTTTGATAATTCTGATAGTGCTAGTATTTGTATTGCTTTTACTCTTCCTATTCCGTTTATAGATGTTAACTCTTGTATTGTTAATTCTCCAAGAAATGTTAAATTATTTTTGTGTTTCTTATTATTTAATGCTAATACCTTTTGTGCTAAATTTAATGCAGAGTCTTGTTTAGTTCCTGTTTTTATTATTATTGCTAATAGTTCTGCATTTGATAGCTTTTTTGCCCCATATATCTCAAGTTTTTCGTAGGGTTTTTCACTTTCTGGGAGCTCTTTCATTTTTATAGTCATATTTTTCATTCCTCTCTTTTTTATTATGGCTCCCTATTTTTACATCTGGCACATGCAATGTATCCCCTATACTATGTGTTCATATATATTTAGAATTTTCTGTATAAAAAGATTGCTATAGCTAGTCCTACTATACTTGCTATGTTTATTTTAAATGTTAGTCCAAATGTTAATACTATAACCCCCATGTCTAAAGTGATTGGAGTTGTTAATCCAAAATTACTTCCATAGCTAAACCACCAAAGTGCATCTATATTTGAAACTAATTCTCCTATTAAACCTCCTAATACTATTCCACATAATATGAATATTATAAGTATCCATATATTTTTTTCTCTTGTTGCCATATTTTAATACCTCTTCTCTTATTGTTTTCTCTTACGGGTTTCTATAAAACCAGTTTATCCATAATATTATATATTGTTAATAATAATTTTTCAATAGTAATCTTACAATTTATAAATTTTCTATATCTTAAATTACCAAATTTTGTGCCTTTATTTTTATAGTATTAAGTATTATAATTATATTATAGGATGTTTACATAAGTTGGTCACTTTTAATTTATGCAGAGTAAGGAATGAGATTGTTTATGGAGATTAAAAAATTATTTGAAGATAGGTATGAGGTTGTTTTGCGTCTTGATGATTTGGAAAAGTTTAATATTGATTTTCTTGAATTTATGTCTTCAAAAATTGAAAATCTTGATATTTTTTCTATTATGCTTAATAATATAGATAAATATTGTAGTTTTTCTTTGAAAGGTAAAAAAATCATTTTTGAAACTTTTTTTATAGATAATTCTTATTTTTTAATAGAGTTTAACATTATTGGAGTCCTTTCTAAAGACGGTAATTTTGTGTCAAAAGTAGGTAAAAAACTATCTATATGTAATACATGTTCATTAATTTTTCGTTTTTCTTCTTTTGACATTCTTTGTGATTTTTGTAATTACTTATCTAATATTGAAAAACAGAAATTTTTATTTTTATTAAATTTTATTAAGATTTTTAAGTATAGGAATAATTATTTTTTAATTATTGATGATTCGATTTTTTTGACTAAATTATTTGATTCTTCGTGTTTGCAGATTGCAGAGTTTGCTGAGTTTTTTTCATGCTCTGAAATTTTTGCTATTAAAATAAAAGAATTGGGACATTTTATTAATATTATGAATTTTAAAAAATAATTTAAGGACGCAATATTCTGCGCCCTTATTTCTATATTCAATTATTCTGCGTTTCTATTTGCTATTTCGATTGCTTTTGTTACTATATTTCCACATGTTTTTGAAGATACATTTCCCCATCCACCTGCTTTTTTTACTTCGTCATATACTCCTAATTCTTTTGCTATTTCTTCTTTTAATTTATCTGACATTAATCCTTTTCTAGACATATTTATTTTCTCCTTCGAGAAGACATTTAAATTATAATTTATTTTAATTTTTAATATTTATTTTTATTGATTTTTTTATATTTTAATTTTTATTTATTTGGTTCATATTTATTATTAATTATTTTCTAATTTTATAATTTATTTTTTTCTTCTCATTATTATTATTTCTATTTTTTTATTTATTATACTAATGGTTTATTTTTCATTGGAATTTTTTGTTATTTTTTTATGTTGTTAATGTTCCGTTTGGTGTATTAACAATTACTAATATATCTTCTTCTTTTCCATTTGTAGCATTTATATATACTAGAAATTCATTTTCTCCTACTTTTCCTTGGAATTCCCAACAGTATATTTCAGTATTATATTCTGTTGGTATAATTGCTAGTCTCTCACTTGTAAGTTCCAAGTTTTTATTTATTTTTTCTCTCGCTTCATCTACGCTTATTGTATTTTTTGCAAATTCCCTTGTTGTATGACAGTTTAAATATCCGCTTGATTCAAATCCTAATATTTCCCCATCGTCTAATGCTATTTTTATCTTTATTAAGTCAGGATAACATATTACTTCATCTTGTTGATATGCATAATTTATTGTTATAATTCCCTGTTGTGTTAAATAATAGTTTTCTTTCATGTTTGTATATCCTTTTTCTTCTAAAAATTTTAATGCTTTTTCATTTGCTTCTTCTGCTGATATTATTTCTGTTTCTACATTCCTATTATAATTCATATATACTATGTGTCCACCTTTTTTTGATACTGATATGTCCATTTGATTTTCTTCATCATCATTTAGCTTTATATAAAAATCATATGATTGGATGTTTCCATTTTCTGATAGTCCATTTCCTGTTATCTCTTTTACTTTATCTTCTCCAATAAATTTTTTTGCTATTTCTTTTGCTTGTTCTTCATCTATTTCTTCACCTGTTAATCCTTTTCTTTCTGTGCTTGTCATGTGTTCTGAAAATGCTCCATCATATATTAATCCTGTATAGTCATGAAATGTTCCTTCTATAGTATCAAAGCTGTCTTGAGAGATGTTGCTTACTTGTTGCGCTAAATCCGCTCCTTGTTTTCCTGTTAATTCTTTCCAGCTTATTGTTCCATTGTTTAATTCATCTGAAAGTTCAACTAGAGCATTTTTTAATTGTATACTATATTCATGCATATTTGTTAAATTATCTAGTTCTTCTTGTGTTAATTCTTCATTATTTATGTTTTTTCTGGATAGTGAATAACTATAGTCACTTACTTGATTTAGAAATTTTGCAGCATTTGATAATCCCTCTGTTGTTACGGGTATCTGCGATAGATATGTGCCTGCTAAATTTGCTTCTCTCCATACATATGTCAATGTTTCTGCTCCATGCTCTGCAGACGTTGATATTGTTGCTTTTGCTAAATATGTCTCCATGCTATCTACATAGTTTATAAATTCATAAAATGAGTAATTATACGAATTTTCCATTGCTAATTGATATTTTTCGTTGTTTTGGTATAGTTGTACTCCTAAAACAATTGCAACAGCTAATATTATTAGTATTAAAATCGTTGTACCATATTTTTTTAACCAATTTTTCATTTTTTATATCCTACCTTTCTTTAATTGCAAATTAAGTTTATCGTTGTTTTAAACTTATTTACAGAACTTATGCTTCCCTATTGTGGTTATTACTTGTCTTGACCAAATCCAACTGCTTGTTGCTGTGTTTGGATTAAAATAGTATAGTGCTCCATGTGTTGGATCCCAGCCGTTTAATGCATCTTGTGCAGCTTTAACTACTGTTGAACCTTCGTCTATAGGAACATTGATTTGACCATCAGATACTGCTGTAAACGCACCGCTTTGGTATATTACTCCTGCTATTGTGTTTGGAAAGTTTGAGCTACTTACTCTATTTAAAATAACTGCTCCAACTGCTACTTGTCCTTCGTATGGCTCTCCTCGTGCTTCACCGTTTATTGCTCTTGCTATCAGTTGTACATCTGAAGTTGAGCCTGCTTTTGATGCCCCATACGTTTTATTTTGATTTTTTATTAATTTTATGTTTAATAGTAATAATAAAATTAATATTATTGTTGTTATTATTATCTTCTTTTTCATCTTTTTTCCTCTCTTTTTATTTTTGTTTTTATTTTGCTTGTTTTTTTGTATTTTATTCATTTTTTTGTTAATTATATGATTTGTTGTTTATAATGGCATATTAAATGTGTCATTTTTTATTATTTATATTTTTTGCAGTACATGCAAAGTGCTCCTACAGATATTTTAGATTTTTCATATTAACGTACGTGCTAATTGTATTTATATAATTTAAGTAGTATAATTATAATATCTTTTGTATAGAAAGGATTGATAATATAAAATGAAGAGGGCTTTAATTTTTTATGCTTGCTATGGTGGCGGTCATATTAGTGCTGCTAATTCTATTAAGGAGTGCATTGAGAATTATTATCCTGATATTGAGCCTATTGCTATTGATTTTATGGATTATTTAAATAAGGCTATTGATAAATTAACCACTACCGCATATGAAGAAATGGCTAAAAAAATCCCATCTCTTTGGGGAACTGTTTATATGAAGTCTGAAAAAGGCCCATTGGCACGTTTTAGCATAGATTCAAATAAACTTTTAGCAATGAAGTTACATTTTTTAATTAAAAAATATAAACCTGATTATATTATTTCTACCCATCCCTTTTCTTCGCAAATGTGTGCTTATTTGAAGAAAAAAAATAAGTTACCTAATGTAAAGCTTGCAACTATAATGACTGATTTTGCTTCACATGACCAATGGTTAGTCGGCTCTGAATATATTGATTATTTTTTCGTAGCTCATTCTGCTATGAAAGATTATCTTGAAAAAAAGGGTATTGCTGAACATAAGGTTTTTGCTACTGGTATTCCTTTGTCTAATCGCTTTTTCCTAAATTATGATAAAGATACCTTACTTAAAGAGTTCAAGTTGTCTAAAAATAAATTCACTATTTTATTTTTCGCTGGAGGTAGATTTGGTTTAGGAAAAAAGAATACTTATAAGATTTTAGATGATATTGCCAGATATATGGATAATGTACAGGTTATTGCTATAGCTGGTAAGAATCAAAAAATGTTTGATAGTTTCAAAGAAAGCGTACGTAAATATAACCGTGAAGATGATATAAAGGTTTTGGAGTTTACTGATAAAGTTCCTGAACTTATGCATATTTCTGATATTGTTATTTCTAAACCCGGTGGACTTACTACTTCGGAGTGCCTTGTTTGTGGATTACCTATGCTTATAATTAATCCTATTCCTGGTCAAGAAGAACAGAATGCTGAATTTTTGGAAACTTCTAATTTAGGTTATTGGATCAAAGATGATGATAATGCTTTAGGCGTAATTTTTAAGGTGATTACTAATAATGATATAATGGATAATTTAAAAAATAATGTAAAAAAATTTGTTAAGAAAAATGCTACAAAAAATATTTGTGATATTTTATTTGGCAAAACAAAAGACTAGAGTTTTATCTCTAGTCTTTAATTTTTATAAATATAATTCTGGATTGTATGCTTTTCCATTTACTCTTATTTCAAAGTGACAATGACTTCCATATGAACGTCCTGTGTTTCCAGCTTTTGCAACTAAATCTCCTGCAGATACGGTTTGTCCTACTGAACACATTATTTTACTGTTATGTGCATAATATGTTTGAACTCCATTTCCATGTGATATTATTACTAAATATCCGTATCCACCTGAATTCCATCCTGCAAATGTTACTGTTCCTGCTGCAGAAGCATATACATCTGTCCCAGTTGGAACTGCAAGGTCTAATCCTGCATGTTGTCTTCCCCATCTTGTGCCAAATCGTGATGATATACGAGGAGATGCTACCGGATATCTAAATGCTATTGGTATACTTGGTCCTGTTTTTGATCTTGCATTTGCTACACTTGTATTCGTAGAAGATATTACTGCTTTAGAAGTAACTTTCTTTTTATTATATAATGCAGCAACTGCTTCTTCTGTTTGTTTTAATTCTCCTAGTTCTTCACTATATTTTACCGCTATTGATAATCCTGCTACATTTGAACTATTTTTTGCTTTTAATTCATCAACAGCTTGTTGTGCTTCTTGGAAACTTGATACATATAATTGTTCTTCATTATTAACTGCTATAGCATAGTATTTGTAATATGCTGTTCCTGATTCTTTTACCATACTATATATTTCATCATCATTTGTAACTATATCTTTTTTTAACATACATAATTGATATGTTGGTAAATTATCTACCTGTACAAATGCTATATGTTCTTCTTCATCTCCATCTAGATAATCATTTATTTTCTGTTGCAATTTTTGTTTGTCTTCACTGTATCCTACAAATTCTCCACCTATGTATACTTCATATATTGGTTTATATAAAAATATTATTACTCCTATTATTAATAGCGCTGCTAATATAAATACTGATATAAATTTTACTGATGCTCGTAATGCTATCAGTCCCTTTCTTATCATATTTCTCTTCTCCCTTCAAGTGCTTTTGTTAACGTTATCTCATCGGTGTATTCAATATCTCCTCCAACCGGAACTCCGTGTGCTATTCTTGTTACTTTTATTCCAAATGGCTTGATTAATTTTGATAAATACATTGCTGTTGCTTCCCCTTCAACTCTAGGGTTTGTTGCAATTATGACTTCTTGTATTTTTTCATCACCTGCTAGTCTATTTAATAGTTCTTTAATTTTTATGTCTTCTGGCCCAATTCCATTCATAGGTGAGATTGAACCATGTAATACATGATATACTCCTTTAAATTCATGTGTCCTTTCCATTGCAATTACGTCTTTCACATCTTCTACTACGCAAATGCTTGATTGATCCCTTTTGGGATTTGCACATATTGGACAAGGATCCACATCTGATATATTATAACATTTTGAACAATATTTCAAGTTTTTCTTTGCATTTAATATAGAATTTATAAAATCTTGTGTTTCTTCTTCACTTGCATTAAGCATATAAAATGCTAGTCTTGCAGCTGTTTTATTTCCTATACTTGGTAGTTTTGCAAAGCTCTCTATTAGTTTTTCTATTGATGGTGAGTAGTACGACATTTTTATACCTTTCTATACCCATATTTAAATTTTTATATATTATATACTATATATTTTTATTTTTCAAGTCTACATAAGTCCAGGTATATTGTACTTACCTAATGTTGCATTTTGTGCTTCATCAACTTTTCTTAATGCCTCATTTACGCAGGTTATAATTAAATCTTGTAACATTTCTACATCTTCTGGATCTACTACTTCTTGTTTTATTTTTATTGATTTTAAAGCTTTTGAACCTGTTACTACTACTTCTATTGCTCCTCCACCTGCTGTTGCTGAAAATTCTTTTGCTATAAGTTCTTCTTGTGATTTTTCAACATCTGCTTGCATTTTCTTTGCTTCTTTCATTAGCTGATTGATGTTCATTCCTCCAAATCCATTCATTCCTCCTGGAAATCCTCCACGTCTTGCCATTTTTACCATCCTTTCTAATTATTTATTCATCTATATAATTAATATCTATTCCTAGATTTTTTAAGTCCTCTAATGAATCTATTTTATTAGTTTTTTGTTCTTTTGTCTCTTGTTTTACTTTTTTGTTATTTGATGTGTTATTAATATTAGATGCTGGTTTATCTATGTATTTTATTTTCATTTCTTTTCCACACGCAATTGATACTAGTTTTTCAATTTCCCTACGGTTTTCGTCTTTTTCTAATAACTGTCTTCTAAATTCATTTAATCCTCCTGAAAACTCTATTCCTATTGTCATATCATTTAGTTCAACTGCTCTTGAATTAATTAAATTAGCATATATCATTAATTTTCCATTGCTTTTTAATTGTTGTAAAACATTTGGCCAAAATTGTTGTGTTTGTTTTGGTATTTCTGTTGATGATGATGTACCGTGATTCTACAGATGATTGTTCCGTTTTATTTTGTTCTTCAGTTTGAGATGATATTCCGTTCATCTGTAATTTGTTGTTCTATTTTATTTTCTTTTTTTGCTTGGCGTGGTATTCCGTACACCTATAGTTGATTGTTCTATTCTATTTTGGTCTTTTGCTATGTGTGGTGTTCTTTCAGTATTTATACACATTTTCATTATTCCAATTTGGAATATAATTGATTTTTGTGTAGATTGTTTTACCTTGTTTTCCATTTCTGAAAGTTCGAATATTATACTTAATAATCTATCTTTTGATGTCTTTTCGGCTAATTGTTTGATTTTTTCTAATTCTTCATTATTATATATTTCTGGTTTTTTGCCTATTTTAGTAACTAAAATGTCTTTGGTATATTTTATGATTTCCCATAAAAAGTTTGTTAAATCTTTTCCTTCATTTATAACATTTTCTACTTCTTCTATTGCATTTTCTACATTATTTTCTATTATCGCTTGAATTATGTTATGAACATATATTAATTTTGGAATACCTACTAAATCTTTTATTTTATCTGCATTAATATTGCTATCTCCATCTTGTATACATCTTTCTAAAATACTTAATGCGTCTCTCATTGCTCCTTCTGAAAGTACTGCTATTAAATTTAAAGCTTCTTCATCTGCTTTTACATTATTTTTTTCACATACAAACTCTAATCTTTTTACAATATTTTCATTTGATATTTTTTTGAAGTCAAATCGTTGACACCTTGAAAGTATTGTAGTTGGTATCTTTTGAGGTTCTGTTGTTGCTAATATAAATTTTACATGTTCTGGTGGCTCTTCTAATGTTTTTAATAAAGCATTAAATGCTCCTGTTGATAACATGTGTACCTCATCAATTATATATATTCTATATTTTGCACGGGTTGGCAAGAAATTAACTTCGTTTCTAATTTCCCTAATGTCTTCTACACTATTGTTTGATGCTGCATCCATTTCTACGACATCTGTTAATGAACCATCTAATATTGCTTTACAAATCTCACATTCATTACATGGTTCTCCGTCTTTAGGATTTTCACAATTTACTGCTCTTGCTAATATTTTCGCTACTGATGTTTTTCCTGTTCCTCTAGTGCCATTAAAAAGATACGCATGTCCTACTCTCCCTGCTTTTATTTGATTTTTCAAAGTTGTTTTTATGTGATCTTGTCCTACAACTTCTTCAAAGGTTTTAGGTCTGAATGCTCTGTATAATGCTGTATATGCCATGGATGCCTCCTTTTTCTAAAAAAATAAAAACTAACTCTTGTATGGAAAGTACATTTCACATAAATGCACTACTTATCGCTGCTTTCTTCCGAACCTGACGAGATTCATAGCTTTTTATTGAAATCTACTCTCCATACAGGAGTTAGATTTTTAATCTTTTTTATTATACTACTTATTTAATTTTTTTTCAATGTTTTACCATAATTTTCTTTTAAAAATTAATTCTTTTAAATTTGTTTTTTCATAATATGAAGTTCCTTCTTCCGCTATGTTTCCTGCTGGTAAATCTAATGTTATTGTTGTTGTATATGTTATTTCTGATTTTAATTGTATAGATAGATCAAAGGATATTTGACATTGTATATCTTCATAATCTATTTTTTGTTCTTTGAGAATTGTTCCATCATGTTTAATCTCGTCTGCATCTGATGTGTATGTTCCTAAATCTTCAATCGAATATCTGAATAGTACTAGTCCTCCTTGATTTGCAATTTCTAGTTTTTTCGCACTAGAGTTTTCTTTTCCGATATATTCTATTTTTTCTTTTATTTCATTTTCTTCTATATTCTCATATGTTATGTTTTCTTTTTCGGTTGGTTTATATATTTTTAATGTTCCTCTTTTAGGTTGTTTTTCTATTTTTAAATTATCAATTATTATTTTGTCAATTATTTCTGTCTCGGTATAATTTTTATTTTTTGAAATTTCTAAATATATATCATTATTTTGAGCTATTCTTAAATTCCATTTTTTTTCTACAGATTCATCTAATTTATCAATTCCTTCTGCTGTACTTATAACCATTATTTTTGATATTTCAAATGGAATATTGTCTTCTCCTTCAACATTATATTTTAATATTAATAGGGCTATTATTGTTGCAATTAATATCGTTATAAATATTATTATGAATACATGTATTATTTTTCTTATTATTTCGTCATACATCTCATTTGTCCCCTTTACTTATTTTTTCCTTAATTCTTTAAAAAATTGCTTTAATATTTCTTCGCATTTTTTTTGGCATATTCCATTTTCTTTTTCTACTTTATAGTTCTGTTTATAGTCTTCTAATACATCTGTTACTGAACCACATGCACCATTTTTTTCGTCCATTGTTCCTATATATATTTTATCTAGTCTTGCATTTACTATTGCTCCCGCACACATTGGGCATGGTTCTAATGTTATATACATCTCACATCCGTTTAGTCTCCATGCACCTAATTTTTTGCTTGCTTTTTTTATTGCTATTATTTCCGCATGCATCGTAGTATCTTGTTTTTCTTCTTTTTGATTATGTCCTCTGGCTATTATTTTTCCATCCTTTACTATTACGGCACCAATTGGTATTTCTAATGCTTCATATGCTTTTTGTGCTTCTTTTAGTGCTTCTTTCATGTATTTTTCTTTATTTTCCATTCAATTCCTCATCTTTATTTTTTAATTGGGCACGGTTCACCGTGCCCTATTGGTGTGCCCAGGCCGACTCGAACGGCCATCGGTTGCTTAGGAGGCAACTGCTCTATCCTGCTAAGCTATGAGCACATATCCTTGTTTATTATATTATACTTTCTTGTGTTTTTCAACCTTTTATTAGATATTATTAATATATTTAACTAGCATAATTCAATATTCGCCTAAAGTTGTTTTATATTTACAAAATAATTAATGATATTAAAAAAGGAACACATTGTGTGTTCCCTTTTTATATTTTTATTGTGTTATTTTTATCATTTCATTTTTTAAGTTTTCTAATTCTTTTTGTGCCGTTTCAGCATTTTCTGCTTTTATTCCAAAATACATTTTTATTTTTGGTTCTGTTCCTGATGGACGTATACAACACCAGTTGTCATTTTCTAATTCATAATATAATACGTTTGATTTTGGAAGTGTTGTTTCTTTTTCTTCTCCTGTTTTTAGATTTTTGTATTTTTTTATTTCATAGTCAGAAATTGATATTACATTGTATTTTCCTATATTTTTTGGAGGATTGTTTCTTATTTTATCCATCATTTCTTTTATTTTCATTGCACCTTCTGCACCTTTTATTGTTATTGTATATTGATCCTCTAAATAATATCCATATTTTTTATATATGTTTTGCATTTGTTCGTAAACACTTATTCCTTTATTTTTGTAGTATGCTGCCAATTCGCAAATAGTCATTATTGCTACTATACCATCTTTGTCTCTTACATGTGTTCCTATAATGCATCCGAAACTTTCTTCAAAGGAGAATAGTATTTTGTTTCTATTTGTAGTTTCATTCTCTCTCATTATTCTTGCCATGTGTTTGAATCCTGTTAATGTTTTGTATAATTCTAGATTATATTCTTTTGCAATTGCATCTGCTAAATTTGATGATACTATAGTCTTTAGCATAGCTCCATTTTGTGGTAGTATATTTTTTTCTTTCATTTGAGAAAATAAATATTCTGCTACTAATAGACTTGTCATATTTCCATTAAATCTAACATATTCGCCATCGCTTTTTTTAGCAAACATTCCTTCTCTGTCTGCATCTGGGTCATTTGCAAGTATTATGTCTGCATCAACTTTTTTTGCTAATTCTATTCCCATTTTAAATGCATTTGGATCTTCTGGATTTGGATATTCTACTGTTGGAAAATCTCCATCTGCTTTCATTTGTTCTTCTACTGTATATACTTTTTTGAATCCTAATTCTGATAGTATTCTTGTTGCAAGTTTTGCTCCTGTACCATGTAGTGGAGTATAAACTATTTTTAAATTTTCAGCTTGTTGTTTTATTGCTTCTGGGTTCAATATATTTTTCTTTAGTTCTTCTATGAATCTGTCATCTATTTCTTTTCCTATAACATTATATAAGCCTTTATTTATTGCTTCTTGTTTATCCATTGTTTTTATTCTTGAGTAGTCTGTAATTTTGTTTACTTCATCAATAATTCCTTTATCTATAGGTTCTACTATTTGTGCACCATCTTCCCAGTATACTTTGTAACCATTATATTCTGGAGGATTATGGCTTGCAGTTATTACTATTCCTGCAATGCATTTTAATTCTCGTACAGCGAAAGATAATTCTGGGGTAGGTCTTAATTCATCAAACACATATGTCTTTATCCCTTTTTCGTTTAGTATCAATGCTATTTCTTCGCTAAATTCTTTTGACATATGTCTACAGTCGTATGCTATTGCAACACCTCTATCTTGTCCATTATTTTTTATGATATATTCTGCAAGTCCTAATGTTGCTTTTCCAACAGTGTATTTATTCATTCTGTTTGTTCCGTATCCTACAATACCTCTTAATCCTGCAGTTCCGAATTCTAGGTCTTTGTAAAATCTGTCTTCAATTTCTTTTTCATCATTTTTTATGCTTTCTAATTCGTCTTTTACTTCTTTTTCAAAGTATGGATTTTTCAACCATTGTTCATATTTTTCTCTGTAATTCATTTTTTCCTCCTTATAATAAAATTTTTCTATTATATAAAGAGCACGATGTGTTATACCGTGCCCTATAAATTATATATCTAATCCTTTTAAGAATTTTATAAATGGCTCTCTTAATTCTGGTCTATTCAAAGTTTCGTCTACTGCTGCCATTACAAATCCTAATTTGTCACCAGAATCAAATCTTCTACTCTTGTAATCATATGCATAAACGCCTTCTTTTGTATCTACCATTGCATTGTATGCATCTGTTACTTGTATTTCTCCACCTTGACCTGGTTTCATATTTTCCAAGTATTTAAATATATCTGGCATTAGGACGTGTCTATCAGATATGGCTAAATTAGATTTTGTCTCTGAAATTTGTGGCTTTTCTTGTAATTTTTCGGCTTTATAGAATCCTTCAGATATTTGTACTCCTGATACATTTCCATACCTAGGAACATCTTTCCAATCTACTTTTTCTACACCTATAACAGACCCTCCACATTCTTCATGCTTTTCAATTATTTCTTTTAAACATGGCTTTTCTCCATGAAATACAACATCTCCATAAAGAATTGCAAATGGTTCGTTTCCAATTATATCTTTTGCTTGATATATTGCATGGCCTAGACCTTTTGCTCCTCCACTTTGCTCAATAAAATGAAGTTTTGCTCCGTGTGATATATTTGTAACAAGTGGTAAAAATTTCTCTTTATTTCTTTCTATTAGAAATCTTTTTAATTCATCATCTTCTTTAAAATAGTCCTGAACTACTTCTTTTTTTCTTCCTATTACCATTACTATTTCTTCTATTCCTGATTCAATTGCTTCATCGACAATATATTGAATTATTGGTTTGTCTAATATTGTTAGCATACATTTTGGAACAGATTTACATGCTGGTAAAAATCTTGTGGCAAATCCGGCTATTGGTATAACAGCTTTCCTTACGCTCATTTTAATTCCTCCTGTTCTGTTGCTATATTATTTAGTTTCTTTTGCTATGATATCGTATACCAATTTTCGTAATTTGTCAACAATATTTTCCACTATATTACATATTATTACAAATTGTTTTTCTATTATATTAAATGGCTTCTTTTCTATGTCCCTTAAACATTTCTTCTACAGGATATTCTCCTGATGTGTTAATTATGTAATTATGTTGGTCTAAAATCATATTTATATTACTATTAAATTCAGATATTTCATAGCAGTTAATTATATTAATATGTATTCCTTCTATTTTTCTAATATTCATATCTAACCAATATTCAATATTTCTATTTATATTGTCTATTTCTTCTTTTGTTCCATTTACAATTATTTCTATGTCGTTATTATTTTTTATTATATTTTCCATATAATTTTTTATAAAATTAAAATCATTTTCTTGAGCATTTTCCCAGTTGATGTTCAAAATTTTTGCTTTTGTTATATCATTTATATTTAATTTTGATATTAGTTGTTTAATTTCATTTTTTAGATTTTTATTTAATATTGTATCTATTTTTACTCCTTTTTCTATTTTAGTAACTATATGTGGTAATAACATTGTTACCATATGGTATTCACTTACATAAAATCCACAAGTTTTCCTTATACAATTTCTAAAAATCATTATAATCCCTCCTATGTTTTACTGGTAAATTTTACCATTTGTTTTTTCGTGAGTCAATAGTTTATTATTTTTTTCGTGTGCCTGTTTTCGACATTTCCGTATGTTTATATTTATTTTTTTATTTTTGTTTCTATATTATTTTATGTTTTTTTATTTTTCTAATAATTTGTTGTCTGTATGTGTCTAAAGAAGTGACTGTTAAATATATTATTAATTTTAATAAGGGCACATTGCAATGTGCCCCTACAATTAAATTTTTTTATGAATATAACAATGCACTTTATTTATATCTTGGCACATTACGGGACCTTTTGAGTTTGCTAGAAAAATTAATGATAATTTTCTCCATTAATTTATATTTAAATACCTTCACAAACAATTATTTATATAAATGTATAAAATTTCTTTTTATGGTAATAATGTGGGTATACAATAATTTACATATTTTGAAAGGATTGATATTTATGAGAAAAAATTTCTATATGATTTTTATTATTTTTATATTATTTTTTGTTTATATATTTTTGTGTGCGAATTCTTATACTTCTGCTGTGTCTTCTGATATTGCTTCTTCTGTGTTTAGATTGCATGTAATTGCGAATAGCGATTCTGATGAGGATCAAGCTCTAAAATATATTGTTAGAGATAATATATTAAAATATATGAATTCTTTAATAGATACTAATGTTGCTTCAAAGGAGGAAACAGTTGAAGTCATTTCTAATAATTTGGATAATTTTAGACGTATTGCTCAAGATACAGTATATGAAGAAGGTTATAATTATACTGTTAATGTTGAGATAGGAAATTTTGCTTTTCCTACTAAAGATTATGGTGATATTTCCTTGCCTTCTGGATATTATGATGCTTTAAGAATTTCCATTGGAAATGCTGATGGCAGAAATTGGTGGTGTGTTATGTTTCCTCCTTTATGTTTCGTAGATGTCACTTCTGGTATAGTTCCAGAGGAGTCTAAAACTACCCTAGAAGATACTTTATCTAATGAAGAATATGATTTGATCTCTGGAAGTTCTGCACAATTTGAATTTAAATTCAAGCTAGTAGAATTATTCGAAAATATTAAAAATACAATTGCAAAGAAATAAACATAAAAATGAACTTTTTTACCCTTTTCCAAAAATTTGAGTAAAAAAGTTCATTTATCTATTCAAAATCTATGAAATCTGTTTTTTTACCATTCTTAAGAATAATGCTTACTTCTGCTGAACTCATTGCTAACTTTTCTCCAATATTAGTATTATCCATTCCTTTATTCTTCAACTCTTGTATCCTAGGAAGTAACGCTTGTTTTCTTAACCAACTGCTATATTCAGTTAATGGCTTGTAAAATGTCGTATCTCTTAAAGCATCCATTAGCTCTATTGTCATTTTCTTCGCTGATTCTACTCCTCCTTTTCTATTTGCAGCTGAAATAAGAAATTTTATACACTCCTTGTTTGCAATTTTAGGATACATATATATAGTATTGAAAACAATTTGTATATCTTTTTCAGATATTTCAGTATTTAAGTTGTGTAATTTAATTAATATTTCAATAAATTTCTTTCTTCCTTCTGTAGATATATTTTCCTCTCCATCTAATTCCAATTTTTCTTCTTTTTTTGCTACTTTTTTATATTTTTTATATTCTTGTTCAAATCCTTTTATCTTTCTTTTGAGTTTTTTTTCCTTCGCTTCTTCAATTTCCTTTTCTTTTTTTAATTCCTTTTCTCGTTGTTTTTGTTCTTTTTCGAGTTTTTTTCTAGCTAATTCCTCTCTTACTTCTCTTAAGCGCTTAAATTCTGCTATCTCCTTTTTAGTAAACCACATATTATCAGCTACTGCTAATCTTCTTAATTTGTTTAAATACGCAAGACTATACCCCATCTCTTTAGATATTTCTTTATTAATATATCCCTTTTTTATATACCCTATATATTGCGATACTTGTTCTTTTATTCTAATCTGATTTTCTCTCTCTTTTTCTTGTTTTTTCATTTGTTGAATTGCATTTAGTTCTTCTGATGTAAGCCACGTATTATTTTGTATACTCTCTATTTTGATATTATATAGGTATCGAATGCTAAATGACATAAGTTTCGCAATTTCCTCCATAGTTTTTCCGCTTCTTATATATTCTTTTAATTGATTTGCATCCTTTTGATGTATCTTTTTTGTTTCTTCTTTCCTTGCCTTAAATTTTTCTTCTAACTCTTCCTGTTTTTTTCTTTCTTCTTCTTCTAACTTTTTAGTTAATGCTATTTTCTCCTCTTCTGATAACTTTTCAAAAGCTATTCGTGCTTCTTCTGCTTCTCTTTCTTTTCTTTTTGATTCAAATGCTTGTAACTCTTCTTCTGTATACCAACCATTTTCTTTAATATATTGTTTTCTTAATTTGAAAAGTGACGCATAATCATATTCTGTAATAAACTCCGTCATTTCATTTAACGTATAACCTAATTCAGTATATTCTTTTATTTTTTTTATTACTGCTTCGTGTTTGGCTTCAAGAATTTTATCTTGCCTCTCCTGCATAGCTTTTTTTGCCTCTTCAGCAGATATTATTCCCTTTGCTATTAATTGCCTTTTTTGAAATAAAACTTTATTCATAGTCAGGCTTCCTGTTTTGTCACTATTAACAATTTCTAGTGGAGTATATCCTTCTCTTACTTTATCTAATACAAATTGTACTTGTTCATCTGGCGATAGTATTACATTTATATTCATTGCTTTTCGTTTACTATTTATTTTATTTTCATTTATTTGCTCTTGTGTTATAAGACCTTTCTGAACAAGTTCACTTATCATGGGTGTTAATTCATTATAAGTAAATTCTGGCTTTAATGCTCTCATTTCTGTAGCAGATAATCCTCTTTTTACAGAATCCACAATAAATTGTAAGTCCTCTTGCCTTTTGTTTTCTCTTGCTTCTTTTATTTCTTCTGATGTCATTATTTTTCTATTTTTTATATCTTTAATGTAAATATCAAAAATATAAGGGGATATATCCAATTCTTTTCGTATAGCATTATTTTTCCAGCCTTTTCTTAAGTATTGGACTATTTCGTCTCTTTTAGAAATATATTCTGGATCATTTTTATCTATTATATCTTTATCTGATTGATCATTGGATTTTTTTACTTCATCTTCTTTAATTCTTCCATCTTCTATTAAATCTTTTATATATCTAGCAACTGTATTCATATTTAAACCTAGCTCTTTAGCAATTTGTGTTTTTGTATATTGTTGCTTTACTAATTCAAAAGTCTTTTCCATTTTTTGTATAGAATTGTCATGTCGTCTTTCTGACTTTTCTGTGTTTTTTGGTTTTCTAACTCTTGTTTTATTTAGTCCTTGAGCTGGTGGATTTTCTTTAAGATACTTTTCTAAAGCTATTTCAATTTCTTCCTGTGTTATTAAATTCTCTGCAATTAAAGTGCTTTTTATCTTATTAATATATGTTCTTGTGTATCCTAAATCTATAAGCATTCTACGCATAGGAATACCTGCTTTAAATAAACTTAAAATTACTTGCTTATCTTTTTCATATTCTTCTGGTGTATGAATTTTTCTTGGCTTTTTCATAGAATTTTCCCTTCAATGTTATAAATTTCCACATATTTATATCATAAAATCGGAGTTTTTTCAAGTTATGTTAAGTTGTTTTGTGTTGTTCAGTTATTTTTCAATTCTACTATAGTTACTCCCATTTCTCCTTCTCCAAAAGTTCCATTCCTAAAGCTTTTTACATGTGGATGTGTTTTTAAATATTGATGTATTCCGCTTCTTAATCTCCCTGTTCCCTTTCCATGTACTATTCTTGTTGTTTTCATGCTAGTCATACTACATTCGTCTAAATATTTGTCTATTATAGGTATTGCTTCATCTACAGTCATACCTATAACATTCAATTCTGTCGGAACATTATTTTTTATATTTATTTCTTTTTTATTTATTTTTACTGTTTTATTTTCTTCTGAATTATGTTTTTTTATAAAAATATCTTCAATATAAAAGTCTGTCTTTGCCATACCAATTTGTACTCTTACTTTTTTAGATTTATTTGGTAATTCTAAAATTGTTCCTTCTTGATTAATACTTCCAATATATACTTTCATACCTATTTTTAAGTCTTCAGGCTTTGTTTCTGATTTTACACTATTATTTTCTATTTTTAATTCTTTTATTTCATTATTTAAATTATTTTTTATTTTATTCATTTTATTTTTATCTTCTAGTTCAGATATTTTTTTTATAATTTCTTCTGCTTCGTCTTTTGCATTTAATAATATTTTTCTTGCTTGATATGTTGCATCATCTATAATTTTTTTTGCTTGTAATTCTTGTTGTGTATTATCCCTTTCTAATTTTTCCTTTAATTTTTCTATTTCTTGCGAATTTTTTTGTATTTTTTCTTTTTCATTTTCTATAAGTATTTTATTATCATATATTTCTTTTAATATATCTTCTATATTAATACTTTCTTCTTGTGTTAATTCTTTAGCTCTAGCTAATATGTGTTCTTGTAATCCTAAACGTCTACTTATTGCAAAAGCATTACTTCTTCCTGGAACTCCCATTAATATTTTATAGGTTGGTTTCATATTTTCAACATCAAATTCAGAGCTTGCATTTTCAAAGTTATCTGTGACTATTGCATAGTTTTTTATCTCTGAATAATGTGTTGTTATAACATTTAATGAATTTCTTGCATTTAATTCTTCTAAAATACTTATTGCTAAATTTGCTCCTTCTTGTGGATCTGTTCCTGAACATAGTTCATCTAAAAGTATTAAACTATTTTCTGTAGCTTTTTTCATCATGTCTACAATGTTTATCATATGTGATGAAAATGTACTTAATGAGTCTGCTATGCTTTGTTCGTCTCCTATGTCTGCAAATATGTTATCGAACACATAGATACAACTATTTTCTGTTGCTGGTATATATAGTCCACTCATTCCCATACATGATAATAGTCCTATTGTTTTTAGTGTTACCGTTTTTCCTCCAGTATTTGGTCCAGTTATTACTAGTGTATTGTATTTTTCTCCTATTTCAACATCTACTGGCACTACTTTATCTTTATCTATTAAAGGGTGTCTTGCTTTATTTAATTTTATTATTTTTTTATCATTTATAATTGGAGCTACTCCAGAGATAGCTATTCCAAATTTTGCTTTTGCAAATATGAAATCTAATTTTCCAATTATTTTAATATTTGATTCTAGTTCTCTTGTTATCCCCATAAATAATTGTGATAATTCTTGCTGTATTTTTAAAATTTCGTTTGTTTCTTCTAATTTTAATGTATTTATTCTATTATTCATTTCAAATACAGGTAATGGTTCTATAAATACTGTTGCGCCACTTGATGATATATCATGCACAAATCCCTTTACTTCGTTTCTATATTCTTGTTTTACTGGTATAACATATCTTCCATTTCTAATTGTTATAAATGCTTCTTGTAGATATTTTGAATGTAAATAATTATTTAATTTATTTTTTATTTCATTTTGAATTTGTTTTATATTTTTTCTAATTATATATAATTTTTTTGATGCATGATCATCAAGTGTATTTTCATCTATAATCGATTTGAATATTCTGTCTTCTATTTCAAAGTTTGTATAAATATCAAAAAAATAGTTTCTTAATTTATTTACATCTACATTTTCTATTTCTGATATTTTTTCATAATATTCTTTTAATTCTCTAGACATTTTTAGTATATTTGCTAAATCTAGTAACTGTTTTATTGATAGAGTTCCCTCCGCTTCTAGTGTTCTTAAATGTATATTTATATCATCTATTTCTCCTAATGGAATGCCCCCTATTCGATGTATTAATGTATCTGCTTGTATTGTTTCTTTCAAATTACTTTGTACTTGATTTTTGTCAGTACATGGTCTTAAATTTTTTATCATATTTTTTCCTAAATACGTTACAGAGTATTGTTCTAATATATCTAATACTTTATTAAATTCTAGTTTATCTAAATATTTCTGTTCCATTTTATACCTCTAATTTAAATAAAAATCGCATTATATTATATCCCATTTATGACAAAAAATCAATGTTTATGGTAATCTTGTATATTTATAATAAGGTTTTTTCATTCCTTTTATAAATCTATTGTAAATTTTGTTTTTTTATGTTATATTGTGTTTGTTTATAATTCATATTAATTTAACTTTGAGGAGGAATTGACTTGGAAAAATTTGTTATAAATGGTAAAACTAGACTAAAAGGTGAAGTTTCAATTAGTGGAGCAAAGAATGCTGCTGTTGCAATTTTACCTGCAACTTTATTAGTTAATGGTATTTGCACTATTGAAAATTTACCTAACATTAGTGATATAAATATATATTGTGATATTTTAAAAACTTTAGGTGTTAAAATTTCGAGACCTGAACCTAATACAGTTATTGTTGATACTCGCTTTGTTAGTTGCAATGATGCACCATTAGAGATGACTGGAAAATTTAGGGCTTCTTATTATTTGATTGGTTCTCTATTAGGTAGATGTCATAAAGCTGTGGTTGGTATGCCTGGTGGTTGCAAACTTGGTGCTCGTCCAATCGATCAACATGCTAAAGCCTTTGAGGCTCTTGGTGCTACTGTTGAAATTGGTCAAGGAAAAATTATGGCTACAGCTGAAAAACTTGTTGGTGGTTCTATTTATTTAGATACCGTATCTGTTGGTGCAACTATTAATGCTATTCTTGCTTCTGTTTTAGCTGATGGTACTACTACTATAGAAAATGTCGCTAAAGAACCTCATGTAGTTGATATTGCTAATTTTTTGAATACTATGGGTGCTGATATTCATGGTGCTGGTACTGATATAATAAAAATTAATGGTGTTAAGGAACTTCACGGCGGGACTTATTCTATTGTTCCTGACCAGATTGAGGCTGGTACTTTTATGCTTGCTGCTGTTGCTACTAGAGGTGATATTATTATTAAAAATTGTATAACCAAACATCTTGACCCTTTGTCTGCAAAAATAAGAGAAATGGGTGCTATTGTTGAAGAAATTAGTGGAGATACTATTAGAGTTTGTTGCAATGAACGTCCAAAAAATGTTGATATTAAGACTCTTCCTTATCCAGGCTTTCCTACTGATTTGCAGTCTCCTATGGGAGTAGCTTTGTCTACTGCAGAAGGAACTAGTATGATAGCTGAAACTATTTGGGAGTCTCGTTTTCAATATACTGCTGAATTAAATAGAATGGGTGCTAAAATTAATGTTCAGGGAAAAGTTGCCTTTTTTGAGGGTGTCGATGAATTATATGGTTCTATTGTTTCTGCTTCTGATTTGAGAGCTGGTGCAGCTCTTGTAATTGCTGGAATTGCTGCAAATGGTACTACTGAAGTACATAATTTACAGTATATTGATCGTGGTTATGAAAATATAGAAGAAAAGTTTAGGGCCCTTGGGGCAGATATAAAAAGAGTTACTGAATAGTATTATGAAAGGAATGAATACTTTTTATGTTAAAATTTTGTAGCTTATATAGTGGTAGTTCGGGTAATAGTTTGTTTGTTGAAAATAATAATACAAAAATATTGGTGGATGCTGGTGTTAGTGGTAAAAAAATTGTGGATGCTCTAGATTCTATAAATGTTAAACCTGAAGAAATTGATGCAATATTAGTAACTCATGAACATTCTGATCATATTAAAAGTGTTGGGACTTTTTCTAAAAAGTTTGATATTCCTGTTTATGCTAGTGAAAAAACTTGGAGTAAAATTCCTAAAGAAGTTGAAAAGATAAATGAAAAAAATATTTTTACTTTTAAATCTTCTGAAGATTTTGTTGTTGGGGATTTGGTTGTTCATCCTTTTAAGACACCTCATGATGCTATAGATTCTTGTGGTTTTAATTTTTTTGATGGCAAAACTAAAATTAGTATTGCAACTGATCTAGGTCATGTAACACCCGAAATTAAAAAATGTCTTGAAAATAGTAAATTTATTTTATTGGAGTCTAATTATGAGCCAGAAGTTTTGAGAATTTGCTCTTATCCAAGTTTATTAAAGAGTAGAATTGCTGGTCCTAATGGACATCTTTCAAATAATATGGCTGGACAATTAATATCTAGTCTTATCGAAAGTGGTCTTATGACTGTAATGTTGGGGCATTTGAGTAAAGAGAGTAATTTTCCGGAGATGGCTTACGAAACTGTATTAAGTGAGTTAGAATCAAATAATTTTAAGAGAGGATCTATTGATTTATCTGTGGCAAGTCGATTTGAACCAAGTAATTTAATAGAAGTAATTTAAATGGCACATTAAGTGCCATTTTTTGTATATTTTTATATTTCTTGTCAATAATATTAATATATTATTAAAAGGATGTGTTTTTATGAATTCAATTTGGATTGATTCTGTTCCTAAAATTTTGAATGATTCTAAAAAAATTGATATGGATATTTCTTGTGATGTAACTATCGTGGGTGGTGGAATTACAGGTCTTACTTCTGCATATTATTTAAGTAAAAAAGGTCTTAAAGTTGTTGTATTAGAAAAAGATTCTTTAATGTCTAAAACTAGTGGTAATACTACGGCTAAAATTACTGCCCAACATGGTCTTTTTTATAAATATTTGATTGATACTTTTGGATTGGAAACTGCAAAAAAATATTTATCTTGTAATTTGCAAGCAATAGATAATATAAAGAGTATAATTGATACAGAAAAAATCGATTGCGATTTTGAATACCAAAATTCTTATGTTTTTACTAAATCTAATTCTTATGTCCAAGATATTAAGGATGAAGTTAAGGCTCTTCATATGTTGGATTTTGATGCTAAATTATTAACAAAAATTCCGCTTCCTATTAGTAATGTACTTTGTGCTGTAGAATTTCCTAATCAGGCTCAATTCAATCCTAGAAAATATGGTGTTGGATTATGCAATTCTATCTTAAATAATGGTGGTATCATTTTTGAGGATTCTAAAGTTACAGATATTCAAAAAATTAAAGATATGTATTCCATTTCTGTTGGTGAACATACTGTTGTGTCTAAATACGTTATATTGGCTACTCGCTATCCTTTTATAAATGCTCCTGGATTTTACTTTTTAAAAATGTACCAAGCCTTATCTTATTGTGCATCTTTTGAACTTTCTTCAGATGCATTTTCTGGTATGTATATTAATGCTGAAAATCCTACTCTTTCTGCAAGAATTGCTAAATATAATGATAAAAATGTTTTATTACTTTCTGGATGTAGTCATAAGGTTGGTAAGCCTTCTGGTGTTTCTGATCCTTATTCAACTTTAACAACTTTTGCTCATTCTATAGATGCTGATAGTAAATTAATATCTAAATGGGTAACTGAAGATGGTGTATCTTTAGATAAATTACCTTATATTGGAAAGTTCTCATCTTTCATGCCTAATATGTATATTCCATCAGGCTTTAAGAAATGGGGAATGACTCTTTCTAATGTTGCTTCTAATATAATTGTAGATGAAATTTTAGGAAATAAAAACGAGTATGCTAATATTTTTGATTCAACTCGATTACATCCTATACAAAATAAAGAAGAAATGGGAAATATGATAAAAGAAGCAACTTCTTCTATTGTTATTAAAAAGTTTAATTTGCCAAATGCTACAATTCAAAGTCTAGCTTCTAATGAAGGGAAAATTATTGAGTTTGAAGGTGCAAAGGTTGGAGTATATAAAGATAAGGATGGTAATATTTATAAGATAAAACCGATTTGCCCTCATTTAGGTTGCGAATTATCGTGGAATACAGTTAACAAAACTTGGGATTGCCCTTGTCATGGTTCTAGATTTGATTATACTGGAAAATTGCTATATGGTCCTTCTTTGCATGATTTAACTATTTTATAATTTTACCCCCCTAGTTTCCTAGAGGGGTTTTTTTATTTTATTAAATCATTCATTTTATTTAAAATATTTTCTTGTATATTTTGTCCTGTGATTCGTTCCGAATTTTCATTGCTTATTTTGCTGTCTGAAAGTTCCGTTTCTTTTTTTATAAATCTATCAGCTTTTTTTAGGTTAAATATTGTTCTTTTAGTTTCTTTTTCATAATAATGTCTCTCATTAGAGTTACGATATCTCAACCTCATAACTACAAAATATAATATACCCACAAGCCAAAGGATCCAGCTATAATCAAAGTCTATCTTTATACTTGCAATTATTGCAAGTATTTCTATAATGCAAGATACTAAAAATAGTTTTGGAATATTTATTGGCACGCTTCCCATTGTTTCTTTTGTTCTAGCATTTACTGCTACATAGTGTAATATACTGTTGTTGTTCTTCTTTTCTTGATAACTATATAACCATACTGGTAAATATGCCGTTTTCCATTGTTCTCCTTTTACTGATAATTGTTCTTTAGACCAACTTACTCCACGGTCATATTCTTTTATTGTATCTTTTGCAGCATATCTTGCTATGTCTTTAGATTGTCTATCTACTAATTCTTCAAGTTGTTCAACATTAACATCTCTCTTTTCTGCTGTATAACCTTTTAAATAGTTGGCGTTGTATTTAGCACTATTTTCCGTATCAAATGGCATAATAGAATTTATAACATTATTTGTATTGTCTGAACTTCTTTTTAATTTATCAGCACTAGATTCAACTGTAAGTCCTTCTATTGTTAAGTCGAAATCTCTTTCTACTTCATACAAATCAGCATCATAGTATGTAGAGTAATTACCATTCTCTCTAGTACTTCTTCTATATCTTCTAACTTCACGTTCTCCATGTCCTGAAAAATATGCGTGAGTATTAATATCTATTAACATATATGGAAAATAAACTCCCATAATATTTTGCGTTGAAAATTCTCGCCTAAATTTAGGGTGAGAATAGAATTTTCTTTTTCTAACAAATTTTTGTATTTGTTCTTCTGCCTCTGCTTTTGTTACATTGAATGGTAAAACTACATCTGGGATAACTCCATTTGGAACTTGTTGATTAATTGATAATGTATTTCTACACCAGTGACATCTAGCTTGCGTTGCTTCTGCTGTATCAATTACTACTTCTGCACCACAACTAGTACACTTTAGAGTTACTACATTTTGTTGTGCATCATCTACTATGTCTTGTGTTCCTGATGCCATTACTCTACCTTCTAGTTTACTTATATCTGTTTCCATTCCTTGGAGTTTTTCAGGTTCAAATTCATGTCTACAAAAATTGCATCTTAATTTACCTGTTCTGGCATTTACTGAAATATCTGTAGAACCACACTTAGGGCATTTGTTTTGGCCGTCTATTGCGCCTTTATCTGTTTCTATAATTTTAGTCCCATTGTCATTTGGTTCTTCTTCCATTTACTACACCCCCAAAATTTTATTCTTTTGTGCGTCATAGTCTTCTTGAGTTATAAGTCCTTCGTCAAGCATCTTTTTTAGTTTTGCCAATTTTTCATAAGGATCTTCTGCTGGTTGATTATTAGCTGGTTGTGTTGGTTGTTGTAGTCCACCAACAGCTCCTCCAACTGCATTTACTCCCATTCCCATGAAAGCCATTCCACTTACTCCTCCAGTTTCACCTGCTGCTTGCATTCCACGTGCTATAGATTGTTGCATAAAAGAATTTCCTCTTGCACCTGATAATGCATCTGCTTTTTTTACATCGCTTAATAGTGCTTTTGTATCTTCGTCATATTCGATTGCTTGAATAGCAACTTTTACAATTTCAAGTCCGCGGTCAGTTTTCCATTGATATCCGTCTTCAACAGCTTGTGATAAACTTTTTGCAAATCCTATTTGATCTCCTTGTATTTTGGTAATTCTGTTTCCTTTACTTGGATCATTTGTGTAATTAGAAAATGCAGCTGATAAGCTACTAACAACTTCATTAAATAATTGAGCTCCTGCATCATTGTCCATGTCTGCAAAGTCAAATACTTGTCCACTAGTTAAATAATTTGATGGAACAAAGTTCTTTACAAATAGTATTGGATCAATTATTTTTAGACTATATGTACCTCTTGTTATTGCTCCTACTTGTGTTCCTAAAAATGCATCGTCCCAATATATTTCTGATTGTGTTCCAAATCTATTGTTTGGTATTTCTTTCATGTTAACATAGAATACTGTTTGATTAGAGCCTGGTTGACCACCAAATTTAAATCTTTCCCAACTTTGAGTAATTAGTGATGATACTATTCCATCTCCTGAAAAGATTGATTTTGCATTTGCATCGTTTGATGTAAATGTAAATCCTCCTGGTTCTGTGATACATCCAGTAATTCCTCCATCTTGCATTGTGATTAATGCCATTCCATCTGGCACTATTATTTGGCTTCCATTTGATATGATTCCAGTTGAACCATTAGTGTTTGAACCTCTTCCTGCATTTGTACCTTTTGATACTGCTGGTATAACTCCAGCTGTTGCTGCTACTCCTTGCATAGGCATTAAATAGTCCTTCCATTGATCTGCAAATGTTCCTCCTATTGCTCCCGCAAAAGCCTTAATAAATCCCATATTTTTTCCTCCTTATTTATATATATTAAATCGATTTTAATATAACATTATTGTCGAAAATTGTAAATAATTTTATTTGGAAATTCAGTAAATTTTTACCATAATATTTTATATAAGGTTTAATTTTACTAGTTTTTACTTTTAAAATGATAATTTAATTATTGCTAATAATTTATTCTTGTGTTATCATATTTTTAGAAAATTTTAATTGAAAGTGGGCGATAAAATGGAGAATGAAAATTGTTTGAATGATGTAGTATGTCCATTAACAAAAAAGTATGAAATTATACAATGGATATTATTAAGCATTTGTATATTTTTAGTTCCTATGATAATTCCTCAATTATTGACTGCAATGTTTGGTGGAACTAGTTGGATAGCTACACATTCTCAATATGTGGTAGGTACTATAGTAAATACTGTGTTAATTACTACAGCATTAAATGTAAAAGGATTTAAGCAGATAGCTGGCCTAATTACATTGCCAAGCATTTCAGCTATTGGAAGTGGTTTAATATTTAAATCTGCTAGCATTTATACTGTCTATATGATTCCTGCAATATGGCTAGGTAATTTTGCTTTTGTTTATTTATATAGAAAACTATTTGTAAATAAAAAAATAAATTACATTATTGTTTCTATAGTATCAATATTAGCAAAAGTAGCAATAATATATGGTTTCTTTAGACTTATAGCTTTAATATTAAATATTCCTAGTCCAATGTTTGTAGCCTTAAATTTATCTATGGGAATGAATCAAATTATTACTGCATTAATTGCTACTGTTTTTGGCTTTGGTATTAATAAAGCTTATAGTAGATCAGTTTAAATTTTTGATTTTAATTAAGAAATATATTTAAAACGTTATGTGTTTCACATAGCGTTTTTTTAAGTATTTTTTTCCAATTATAAATATAATAAAAATGCAAATTATATTATTATAGATTTACAAAAAGGAGGTTTTTATAATGGTAAATTTTGAAAATTATGATAATGAGAAAAAAGATAAACAGTTAGAAAATTTAGAGAATCTAGTAGAAAACCATACTAGAACTGAAAGACATCTAGAACAATATTCTCAAATTGGTGACCCTGAAAATAAAGAGCATGCTAGAGAAATTCAAAGAGTTAGAGAACAACAAATATATGAGTTAGAAAGTAAGTTAAAAGATGAGGATAAATATATTACTCCAGAAGAACATCTACAAAATTTAAAAGAAAATTATGAAAATACAAAAAATTACATTGAAAATAATTTAGATTCTATTGATCAGCAAATGCTTGAAAATTTAAGAGATAAACAACAACATAGAAGAGAGCAAATTATATTTTTAGAAGATAAAAGCTAAATTATTAATAAATTTATATAAAAAAGCCATCACATTCTTTTATGTGATGGTTTTTTTGGTGGGCAATCGGGGGGTCGAACCCCGGACCTTCTGATTAAGAGTCAGCTGCTCTACCAACTGAGCTAATCACCCATATACTAACAAGCTCATTTATTATAGCACATCTTTTGATGTCTTGCAAGGTGAATTGACAATTTTTTTTACTTTTTATTTTACTCCAAAAAAAATACTTCTGGAACCTTTACATCTAATGCTTTGGCTATACTTTTCATTACTTCGATTGATGGATTTTTTCTTGTTCCTTTTTCTAAATGACATATATATCCGTGCTGATATTCCCGTTCTTTGAGATAATTCATTCAGTGTTATTCCTTTATTTATCCTAAATTCTTTTATTCTATTTTCTCTCATCTTTATCACTCCTTTTATGACAATAAAATATTATCATATTACTTGTTGACAAGTCAATACTTTTATGATATTTTTAAATAAAAACATCGTTTTACGTCTTATAATCGTTTATATTTCTTGAATATCTCGTTTCTATTTAATATGATTAATAAGTTAACTTTTTCTGATAGACAATTTTTGTTTCTGTATTTTTAATTTTATTGGCTATGGAACATATTAGCTAAAATATAGATTTTTTGTAAAATTTTGCATTTACTGCTAGACAAATGGTGTTTTTTCATGTATAATAATACTATATTTTTAAGAAAGAGGTTGAAGATTATGATTGGTGGTATGATTGCTAAAGCCAGAAAAGCTAAAGGAATGACAAAGACTGAACTTGCTAGACTTACTGATATTAACATCGGACATTTGACTCATATTGAGAAGGGAGAGAGAAATCCAAGCCACAAGGCATTAAAAAATATTTGCAAAGCTCTTGATATCCCATATCAACAATTAATGTATACATATGATAAAACTATTAATGAGGAACAAGAGAGTTATAATGTTGTAAAACATATTTCTTATGATAAGATTCTTGCTGTTGACAGTCTTGATAGTTTTATTGATTGCCCATCAGATATGCCAAGTGCAGCTATTGCAGTTAAAATTTCTGATGACTCTATGAATAAAACTTTTGAAAAGGGTACTTATGCTTTTATAGAATTTAATTCACCTTTGAATAGTAAAGATTATGGTTTATTTAGTTATAATGACCAAGTTATGATCAGAAGATTTTATGATAAAAGAGGTAAAATTACTCTAAAAGCAGAAAATCCAAGTATTAAAGATATTCAAGTATCAAATAATGATACTTTCTATATAATAGGAAAAGTATTAACAAAATCTAAAAAATAATTTATTTTATATGTGAGGCGGATTTAATCCGCCTTTTTTATTTTTATTTTACACATATATAATCTTTTATATTATTATATTTAGCTTCTCCAATCCCTGAAACATTTTTTATATCTTCTATTGTTTTAAAAGTTCCGTTTTCTTGTCTATATTGTATTATTTTAATTCCTGTACCTTCTCCAATACCTGATAACTTCTTAAGTTCATCTATTGTCGCTGTATTTATATTTACTTTTTCACTGATAATTTCATCTGCACCATTGTCAAGTATAAAATTTATTGGAGGTTGTTCAATTTCAGTTATTTCTTCGACTTCGTCTGAAATTTTCGGTATATAAATTTTTTGTCCATCTTTTAGCATATATGCTAGATTTATCGATTTTATATCTGCTTCTTCTGTTAAACCTCCTGCTTGTTTTATTGCATCATCTATACGTGATCCTTCTTCTAGTTTTACTATTCCTTCTTTTTCAACTGCTCCTGTTATATGTATTACTATTTCGTTTATTTTTTCTTCTTGTATTTCTTCTTTATTTTCATTTGTATTTTCTTCTATTTCTTCATTTATAACGGAATAATTGTCATAATCTTTTGTTTTTGTCGCCATATAAATTATAAATATTCCTACTACAATAACACCTGCTATTATAATAGCGGTCTTTTGCTTTGATGATAGCATTTCCATGCTTTTCTCCTTTCTTTATTTTTAGTTGTTTTTGGGATTTTACCTTTAGAAATAAGGCTTTTGAAATTTAATTTGTTCTTGAATTTAAATTATTTTTATTTTAACATATTTATTTTTTTTTGCAATAGTTTATTTATTTTTCATAATAAAATATTTTTCTTTTATTTTTTCTCTTTAAATTTTAATAAAAAAATAAGGAAAATATTTTTCCTTATTTTTTTGTTTTTTTATTATTATTTTAATAATGGATCTATTTCAGTTTTTATAACATTTTGTAATGTATTACAACTAAAGTCAAATTGTTCTTGCTCTTTTTCTGTGAGTCTTAACTCTAATATCTCACGTACTCCATTACTATTTATTATTGCTGGAACACCTATAAACATTCCTTTATGTTTATATTCTCCATCTACTTCTGTAGATACTGTTAATATTTGTTCTTCATCATTTAATATTGCTTTTACTATTTTGGTAAGTGCTATACCTATACCATAGTATGTTGCTTTTTTCTTATTTATAATTTCATAAGCAGCTTGTTGTGTATCTTTATAGATATCTTCTAATATTGATAAGTCTTGGTGCTTTTCTTCTAACATTTCTGTTATCTTCTTACATCCTATATAACAGTGTGTCCATGGTACAAAAGATGTGTCTCCATGTTCTCCCATTATATATGCATGAATATTTTTACTATTAATACTAAAGTATTCACCTAATATGTATCTTAATCTTGCAGTATCTAATACTGTTCCTGATCCTATTATCTTATTTTTTGGAAATCCTGATATTTTTGCAACTACATATGTCATTATATCTACTGGATTAGTTGCTATGATGAATGTTCCTTTAAATCCTGTTGCTACAATTTTTTCTGTTATTTCTTTCATTATTTCTGTATTTATTTTTGCTAATTCTAGTCTTGTTTGTCCTGGCTTTTGATTTACTCCAGCAGTAATAACTACAATGTTCGCATCTTTACATTCTGAATATTCTCCTGATTTAATATTGATGTTTGATGGTGCGCATGAAAGCCCATGTGCCAAATCCATTGCTTCTCCCTCTGCTTTGTCTGTGTCTTTGTCTATTAAAACTAATTCGTTTACTCCTCCTTGGTTTAATAATGAATATGCAAAGCTCATTCCTACAAATCCTGTTCCAACTAAAACTATTTTTCTTTTTTCTACCAATTTTATCTTCCTTTCTATTTTATATTTTTCATTTTAATTTTATTGATAGTAATTTACTAATTCCTTAATTCGTTTTTCACTTTAACTTTATTGATAGTAATTTGCTAATTCCGCTTTCCTCCATTGTAACTCCATATACGGTTGTGGCTTGTTCCATTGTTCCTTTCCTGTGTGTTATTGTTAAAAATTGTGTGTCTTTTGCAAATTTTTTTAGATATTCTGCAAATCTATATACATTTACATCGTCTAATGCAGCTTCAATTTCATCTAGTATGCAGAATGGTGATGGATTTATTTTTAACATTGCAAATAATAGTGCTATTGCAGTAAATGCTCTTTCTCCTCCTGATAATAACATCATATTTTGTAATTTTTTTCCTGGAGGTTGTACCCTTATTTCTATTCCTGTTTCCAAAACATCTTCTTCATTTTCTAATATTAGTTCTGCTGTTCCTCCACCAAATAGTTCTACAAATGTACTTTTAAAGTTTTCATTTATTATTTTAAATTGCTTTAAAAATTGACTTTTCATTGTTTCTGTCATTTCACTTATGACATCTTTTAATTGTGACATTGAATTTTCTACATCTAGTCTTTGATCACACATGAAATCATATCTTTCAGATGTATTTTTGTATTCTTCAATAGAATCAATATTTATACTTCCTAAATCCCTAATTTCTTCTCTTATCTTATTTGCTGATTTTGTTGCCATTGCAATATTATTTGGTTTCTTATAGTTTTCTGGTATATTATTAGGCGTTAGTTCATATTCTTCCCATAGTTTATTGGTTACTTCTTCTATGTCCTGTTCTATTTTTTCCTTTTTTACTTCTATTTTTGTTATCTCTGATTTTATAGTTTCTAAATTATCAAATTGCTCTAAAAGTTTATTTTCTGTTTCTTGTAATGTTTGGTTTTTATCATTTCTTTCTTTTTTTAAGTCTTGTACTTTTGTATATCTTCCTTGTATATTTTTGTCCATCTCACTTAATTTATTTTCAAGTTCTTTTATATTTTGAAATAATTTTTCATTTTCTAATATTAATTGTTGTATATTATCCTCTCTGTTTTTTATAGTAATATTATTTGTACTAATTTCGTTGTTAATTCTTTCAACCACTTCGTTTATTGAACTTTCGCTTTCATTAAATGAATTTACTGATATTTTTAAGTTTGTTACATCAAAATTTAAATCATCTATATATTTCTGATTATCTTTATTTAAATTAGCATATTCATTAATTAATAATTCTAATTTTTCTTTTTCTTTATCTATTTCTTCTATTTCTTTTTGTGTGTTTACTTTTTGTATTTCACTTTTTTCTTTTTGTGTGTTTATTTCTGCTAATTCATTTTTTAATTTTTCTAAATGATTTTCACTTTTTGCTATATTCTCCTCTACAGATGTTAACTTTTGCTTATCTGTTGCATATTTTATTTCTATTTCTTTTAGGTTTTCTTCAAAATTATTAGATTCTTCTAGTACTTTTTGTATCGATTTTTCATATTCCTCTTTTTGTTGTTTTAATTCTTTAATTTTTTCTTTTATTTTTACTAATTCTTTTTCTAGTTGTTTTATTTCTCCTGCCCTTCCTAAAATATTTACGGTTTTGGTTGGTGCTAGCCCTCCACTAATTACTCCTGATGGATTTATTATATCCCCCTCAAGTGTTACTATCTTAAATGAATATTTATTTTGTTTTGCTAGTTCTATAGCTTGATTCATATCTTCTATTATTATTGTTCTTCCTAATAGACTTTGGATTATCCCATCATATTTAGGCTTATATTTTACTAAATCTGATGCTATTCCTTGAATGCCTTTAATATTTTTATCTTCAAAATTTTCTATTTTTTTACCTTTTACTGATGATATTGGTAAAAATGATGCTCTACCTATTTTATTTTCTCTCAAATATTCTACTAATTTTTTTGCGTCTTTTTCTGTTTCAGTTACTATATTTTGTAGTGCTCCTCCTAATGCCATTTCTATTGCTAATTGATATTTTTTATCTACTTCAATTAAACTACTTAACGCACCCTCTATTCCATTTGCTAATTGCTTATTTCCTTCACACTCTAATAATAGTGTTCTTACACTCTTTGTATATCCTTCTTTTTCTTTTTCTGTTTCTTTTAAGAATTTTAACCTAGATTCTTTTAATCTATAGTCTGATAGCATATTATTTATTTTATCTTCATATTCTTTTACTTTTTCTACATCATCTTGTTGTTTTTTTGATATTTGTTCTAATTTTAATAATAAGTCTTTTCTCTTATTTTCACTATCATAAAATATTTTTGCGATTCCCTCTTTTGTAAGTCTTGTACTATCAAGTTCAGAGATTACTTGTCGCATTTCTTCTTTTATAGTATTATCTCTTTTTTGTAAATTTTCAATATTTACATCTAAAGCACTAAGTTGCGCAGTTTTTTCAAATTTGTCATCAACACATTGTTCCACATTTTTTTTGTATTGCTCTATTTCTTTTTCTTTTTCAGATAATTTATTATTTATTTCATCTAATTCTTTTTGCTTTTCCTCTAATTGTTTTTCAAACTTTTCTTTATTTTCAAACAAATTTATTTTTTTAGCTTGTTTTTGTTTTACTTCTTCTTCTAATAATTTTTTCTTTTCTTGTAATCCCAAAATTTCTTCTTGAAATCTTTTATGATTTATATTGTTATTTGTTATTCTCTCATTTATAACTTTAATGTCTGAATTTATTTTTTCTTTTTCTTGTAGTGTTTTTGATTCTAGGTTGTGTAAATTTTCTATTTCTTCAGTAATTGAGTCTATTTGTTCTTTTAGTTCTTGTTTTAAGTTAGTTATTTCTTCTAATTTTTTATTTTCTTCGTCTTTTTGAGTAGTTAATATCTCAATGTCTTTAATTATTTTTGTTAGTTTTTCCTTATATTCATTGATGTTGTATGCAAATAACCCTATTTCTATATCTTTTAGTTCTTCTTTTAGGCTTAAATATTTTTTGGCTTTTTCAGCTTGACTTTTTAATGGTTCTATTTTTTGTTCAATTTCATATATTATGTCATTTATTCTTAATAAGTTTAATTTTGTTTGTTCAAGTTTTTTCTCAGCTTCTATTTTTCTTGCTTTATATTTAACAATTCCTGATGCTTCTTCAAATACGTGTCTTCTGTCTTCTGATTTATTGCTTAATATTTCATCTATTCTTCCTTGCCCAATAATTGAGTAGCCGTCTTTACCTATTCCTGTATCCATAAATAACTCTATTACATCTTTTAGTCTACAGTTCACTTTATTTATTAGGTATTCTGATTCTCCGCTTCTAAATAATCGTCTTGTAACTGTTACTTCTGTATATTCTATTGGTAGCCTTCCGTCTGTATTATCAAATATTAAAGATACTTCCGCAAATCCTAAAGACTTCCTACTTTGTGTTCCTGCAAATATTACGTCTTCTGATTTTTGTCCCCTTAATGACTTCATACTTTGCTCGCCTAATACCCATCTTATTGCATCAGAAATGTTACTTTTTCCTGAACCATTTGGTCCAATAACAGCAGTTATTCCTGGCATTAATTCTAATGTGGTTTTGTCCGCAAATGATTTAAACCCTTGCAATTCTAGTTTTTTTAAGTACATTTGTCTATGTCCTTCCTTGATTAATCTCTCATTAATATCTTATATATTATATATCAAAAAATGTAGAAATACAATAAGTTTCAGTAAATATACAGAATTTAAGGGTTAGAATGATTATTTTTATTGAATTTTAATTTATTGTGTGATATTTTATATAAGTAATTCAAATAAATTTTATAGGAGGTTATTATGGAAGGTAGTGAATATTATCCTAGACGAAGAAGAAAAAAGAAACGTAGACTTAATTACCCTAGAATTATTATTTTTGTTGCTATTTTATTTGTGATTATTTGGCGTGTTAAATTCTTATTTACTCATAATTCTAATAGGGATTCTGCTGATTCTTCAAACATTAACAATAGTACTACTTCTGATGTTGCATCTATCGAAGATACTACTATTAGCTTAACAGCAATCGGAGATATTATGTGTCATGGTCCTAATTATAAGGCTGCTTATGACGCAAATACTAACACATATAATTTCTCTCCTTTTTTCAAAAATGTTTCTAAATATACTTCTAATGCTGACTTAACCATTGGAAATTTAGAGACTACTTTTGCAGGTGAAGCTCGTGGGTATAGCGGATATCCAACTTTTAATTCTCCTTCTGAATTGGGCCAAGCTATTAAAGACATTGGAGTTGATGTTCTAGGTACAGCTAATAACCATTGTATGGATAAAGGATATTCTGGGCTTGTAAGTACTTTGGATACTTTGGATGAACTAGGTCTTTCTCACATGGGCACTAATAGAAGCGTAGAAGAACAGAATACTATTTTAGTTAAAAATGTTAAGGGAATTAATATTGCTTTTCTTGCTTTTACTTATGGTACTAATGGAATTACCATTGCTAATGATAAATCTTATAGTGTTAATTTAATTGATAAAGATCTTATTCTTAAACAAATTAATCTGGCAAAAGATTTAGATGTAGATTTGATTTGTGTTAATATGCATTGGGGAATTGAATATCAAACTACTCCTAATGCAGAACAGAAGGAGCTTGCTGATTTCTTGTTTGAAAATGGAGTTGATATTATTTTCGGAAGTCATCCTCATGTTCTTCAACCAATGGAAAAAAGAACTATAACTATGGAAGATGGTCAAGAAAAAGATTGTTTTGTTATTTACTCTTTTGGTAATTTCATTTCTAATCAGTCTGATATTAATACTCAAGATACTATCATATTGAATTTACAAGTTACTAAATCAGGTACTGATGGCAAAATAAGCATAGATAATATAGATTATGTTCCTGTATATTGTTACAATAAGGGTAGTGGTGTTAAAGATAGGTATGAATTAATAGATTTAAAACAAAGTATTTCAAGCTATGAGGCAGGAACTACAGCACTTAGTGAGTCTTTATATAAAACATTTAAAGCTTCTCTTAATAGAATAGAAAGAATTATAAATTCTATTTAATTGCAGAATAAATGGCACGGTTATCCGTGCTATTTTTGTGTTTTATTTTAATTTTGTTTGTATACTTTCTGTTTTTTTCTTGTCAAATTAAATAATCCATGTTATAATAATTGGAAATGATTTTCATTAAAGGGAGTTTGAAGATGGGAAATCAAAGAAATACTGAACAAAAAGAAGTTTTATTAAAATATTTAAAAAGTCATGAAAATGAACATCTCACTATTCAAAAGATTTCTTTAGATTTGCATGATAAGTTGGGATTGACTACAATTTATAGAATTATTAATTCCTTGATTGAAAAAGGTATTGTATCTAAAATTCCTTTTGAAAATAAACAAGGATATTGTTACAGATATAACTCTTGTCATGATAATAGTAAAGATGTTTATCATTTAATATGTGAGAAGTGTAATAAATTATATCATTTTCAATGTTCAGAAATGGAAAAAATAAATCAAGAAGCGATAAATAAAGAAAATTTTGAGATTGATACTGATAGAATTATATTTTATGGCATTTGTAAAAATTGCAAAGGTAATTGAAATGGAGGGAATATTAAGTGAATTTTAAAAAAGTATTATTATATCTTTTGTTAATTATAATTGTCATATTTTTAGCATTTTTTATATTTACTGGTGGTAAACCAAAAATTCAAGATGATAATAAAATTCATGTAGTTGCGACTAATTTTGCTAGTTATGATTTTTTAAGGGCAATAATAGGTGATAATGCAAATATTGAATTGACATTTTTATTAGGTGCTGGAAAGGATGTCCATAGCTATGATCCAACTGCTCAAGATTTAATAACTATTCAAAATTCAGATTTATTTGTTTATATTGGTGGTCAAATGGAAAATTGGTCTAATAAGGTTTTAAACTCTTTAGATACTAATTCTTCTAAAGTTATTTGTATTTCAGATTATGTAGATACTATTGAAGAACAAGATATTGATGGTGCAGAGACTGAAAGTGAACATGAACATATTGAAGGTGCTTTTGATGAACATATTTGGACTTCTCCTTCTAATGCAATAGCGATGATAAATTGTCTAAAAGATGCTATGATAGAAGTTGATAGTGAAAATAAATCTAAATATGAGGAAAATGCAAAGAGTTATATAGAGCAAATTGAAAATGTAGACAATCAAATACAAGAAATAGTTAATAATAAGGTAAGAGATAGATTGATTTTTGCTGATAAGATGCCTATGCAATATTTTATAGAGTATTATCATTTACAAGTTAGTGCTGCTTTTTCAGGATGTAGCACAGAAACGGAGCCATCACCAAGTACTATAGCTTATTTGGAAGATAAGATTAAACAAGATAATATTCCTGTAGTTTTGTATGTTGAGTTAAATAATGGAAGAGTAGCAAATACAATAGCTAATGAAGTAGGAAATGGTTGTGAAGCTTTACAAATTCAGTCTTTACACAATATAAGTTTGGATGATTTTAATAATGGTGAAACTTGGGTAAGCCTTATGACTAGAAATATGGATGTTCTTCGAAAAGCCTTATTGTAAAAATTTTGAAAGGAATGATATTTGAAATGGATCTTATTAAAATAAAAGATTTATGTTTTAGTTATCCTACTAAACCTAATACTCTTAAGCATGTTAATATATCTGTTAAACAAGGCAGTTTTACTTGCATAGTAGGAGAAAATGGCTCTGGCAAGAGTACATTACTAAAATGCATATTAGGTTTAAATAAAGGATATTCAGGAGAAATTATTAATCAAGATGTTATCCGGATATTTACCTCAAAAAAATGAAATTCAAACTAATTTTCCCGCTTCAATAGAAGAAATTGTTTTATCAGGAACAATTAGTAATAATATAAAAAGCATTTTTTATAAGAAAGAAGATAAAGAAAATGCTAAATCAGTTATGCAAGAATTAGGTATTTATGATATGAGAAAGCAATGTTTTGCTGACTTATCTGGTGGTCAACAGCAAAGAGTTTTAATTGCAAGAGCATTATGTGCTACTAAAAAAATAATTATATTGGATGAGCCTACAAATGGATTAGATCCTAGTATTGCAAAACAAATATATGAGTTGTTGGATAAATTAAAGAAAACAGATAATGTCACAATTTTAATGGTTTCACATGATATAGAAAGAGCTTTGAGCTATGCTGATACAGTTATAGAGTTGATAGATGGAAAAGTAACCTATAATGGTAGTCCTTCTAATTTTAAAATAGGAGGTGCTAAATAATGGTACAAGCAATTATGGAAATGATGTCACATGCTTTTATTCAAAGGGCTGTTCTCGTAGGCTCTTTAGTAAGTCTTTGTGCAGCTCTTTTGGGTGTAAGTCTAGTGTTAAAAAGGTATAGTATGATTGGTGATGGTTTGTCTCATGTGGGTTTCGGTATTCTCACTATAGCAACTGTTTTTGGTTTTACTTCTCCTTTATATATTGCTATTCCTGGAGTTGCAATTTTTGCTATTATTCTTTTAAAGATAGGAAATAATAGTAAAATTAAAAGCGATAGTGCTATTGCTTTAATTTCAAGTTCTGCGTTGGCAATAGGTGTAGCTGTTACTTCCGCCACAACTGGCTTGAATACTGATGTATGTAACTTTATGTTCGGAAGTATTTTGGCAATGAGTATTAGTGATGTGTATTTAAGTATTATAGTAAGTATAGTAGTTGCTATTTTATTTATTATATATTATAGGAAATTATTTCTTATTACGTTTGATGAAGAATTTGCAAAGGCAAGTGGTTTAAAGGCTGAAAGATATACAAATTTAATTGCAATTTTAACTGCTCTTATCATAGTTGTCGGGATGAGAATGATGGGTACAATGTTAATAAGTAGTATTATTATCTTTCCTGCCTTAACTTCAATGAGACTTTTCAAATCATTTAAAAAGGTTGTAATTAGTTCAGGTATAATAAGTGTTGTATCATTTTTAATAGGTATTTATTTGTCTTATATTTATAATATAAGTACTGGTGCTATGATAGTTATAGTAAATTTAATATTATTTGTAATTTTTACTATATTGGACAAAATAGTTCATGAATAAGGAGGACTTACTATGAATTTTAAGAAAATATTTTTAATAATTTTGTTATTCAGTATAATAGGAGTTGTAGCTTTTGTAATAGTTAATTCTAATAAAAAAGAGCAAAGTGTTAGTTCTTTAAATGATACTTTAACTAGTGAACATTCAGCAATAGAAAATGATACTACAACTGATTCTAATAGTGTTATTGTTTCTAATTTAAGTGATGGAACATTATATTCTACAACAAATGAGAAAATAAATGCTGATATTGTTGTTGGAGATAATTATTTTGATACTCAAATTGCAGATATAAATCTTAACTTTTCATCTTATGAGGGTAAAACTATAGAAATTGAAGGAATGTATTTAACTAATACTCCATATACATTCGTAGGAAGATATTCAACTTCTAATTTATGTCCAGATTGTCCTCCTGGTTATTCTTTTTTCGAATATCAATTTGATACAAATGAATTACCAGTTTTGAAAGATGAACAAGATTGGCTAAAAGTTATTGGAACTTTAACCAAGGGGTATGATGATAATACATCTTCTGATTACTACTACATAGATGTAATTTCATTAGAAGTTATGAATCAAAAAGGTTTAGATACAGTTTCTAATTAAAATTTTTTATATTACTTTTTTGAATAAAAAAATACAGAAAACTATTATAAATAGAATTCTGTATTTTTTTTATTATATTTTTTTAGATTATTAGAAAACTTTTTTTATATTTATCATGAAAATTATAGATTCTACAATATCTATAACTGCATAAGCTACTATCATAATTCCTATCGTTATAACTATTGCTCCTGAATTTAGTGTAATATATATTCCACAAGCAAACATTATAAGTGCAAATATTAAACTATATAACCATCCATTTAATTCTAAATTTTTGAATTTAATTGCCAAGCTCATTCTTATAATAGCACTATATATGATCCATACTCCTACTATTATTCTAAATACATTTCCTAACATATTACTACAAGCTATCATTACAATTCCAATTATAATAGCTATAATTCCATATGCAAAATCAAAATTATATAAATCAAATTTTCCTTTTGCCATGTAATAAGTTGCTATTTTATAAATTCCTATTGCTATAAATATAATTCCTAAAATTATAGATACAAACTTTACTGTTTCTTCTGGTTTGTAAATTAATATTATTCCTAATATTGCAAAAACTACTGATTCAAGTATTGATATCCATCCACTTTTCTTTAAAAATTTTTCCATTTTTTTCTCCCTTCTAATTATTATCTTTTTTATTTTGTATAAAAATTTGTTGACCTTTTATTAATGGATAGTTTATTAAATCATTGCTTTCTAAATTTTCTTTGTACATATCTATCCCTGTAATTTGACTATTTTCATAGGTTGTATAATAATATATTCCTTCATCTAAATTGCAACATGAGCTATAAATCGTTATTTCATATTTTCCCTGTCCCATGTTAACACAGCCTCTTTGTTGTGCCACAGAACCAAGGATTTGATAGAATTGACTTATACTTTCAGATTCCGAATCCCCAGAAATAGAGTTCATTTTTGTAAATGCTGCTTTTACAAAACGAGATGCTGATGATAAGTCTCCTGGTAATCCTATAGCTCCCATTCCACGACTATATGGCTGTAGGTTTAATTTCTTTGAGAAATTGTTTTGAGGCGGCTCTATAGATAAATTCATATAATTATTTAAATTAAACATTTGAAAGTCAAACGTTGGATTATTTGTAAGGATGCCTACTGGATTTTCATATATTTTAATTCCATCTTTTACACTCTCTACCGTGATTGATTCCTCTTTATCAGAAATTATCCAATGTAGTGGTGATGCTGGTAAATTTTCACTAAAGTTTATTTTTGCGATATTAATATTTTTTAATAATTCTTTTGTTTCCTTAATGTTTGAACATTGCGATAAAACCCAAGGAATAAATTCAAATGGAGCTATATTATCCTTCCCTGCTTTTTCTTCTTTATAATCTGCATTTTCAGGGAAATTTAGCCCTGCCATTGCTAGTCCCTTTTCATTAAAAGCATCATAATATAATGGATAATTGTCTACTATATATGCCATTCCAATTATAGCATAATGTTTTTGTATATCAGCTACTTTTCTAAATTTAAGTAAAAAATTACGTGGCACTATAGTTACTGTTTCATTATATGAAAATTCTAAATCTAGATTTCTTCCAAAATAATGATTTTTTGTATTATATGTTATCGCCGTACACATTTTTATCCCCCCTTTTATTTAATATAATAACACAAAAATATATATTTTCCAAATAATTTATTTAAATATTTTTTATATAATAATTCTGTTTTTTCTTTTATTTGTTATAAGTTTTACATTTTATGTAAAATATGTTATAATGCATTTGTATCAATTCAGATACAGCTTTTCATCTTTAATAAGAATTTTATTAGGAGGACATGTAACATGAAAAAATCATCAGAGGTGAAAAACACGATTTCTAAGCTAGAAATGCGGATTGATCCTGAAAGTTTCAAAGGTAAATGGTTAGACCACACTCCCACAACAATAAGGCAGGAGCGAATTTTGCATTTGTTCTTTAATGCAAAAGTTGATGGAAAATTACATCCATTTACTTGTATGACAATTGCCCCTTCAATACTTAATAACCAGGTAGTGTATGAACGTGGGCTTCAGTTAGGCAATGGATTTTCATATCTTTTTTGGGAAAATGCTCTTAAGAATTATGATCCTGACCGTAATAGTAGAATCATGATTGAATCAGAGTTTGCCTGCCAAAACTTATGTATTATCCGTTCTCTTGTTAAGGATTATAAATACAGCATTGATGCAGCTTGGTATGCAGTATGTGATAACTCTTATATACTCAAGAGCGACATATCCCTTCGCAAACAGCCTTCAGGCAGTAACAAAATATGCAATTTTTATGATCTGCTGTCAGCTGATTATATTATTGCTAAAAATCCTTGGCAAAGTTCAGATGGGTTCGTCCGTGTAAAGTCCGCTTCGGGTTATGGCTTGAGCGACTTCCGAGATGAAAAAGAAGATTCAAAAAATTTTATCATCAGCGGAGCTTTTGGCTTAATCTCTATGGATTAATCTATTTTGGAAATCAAGGTAGAACCTGCTTCTAGCAGGTTCTATCTTTTTTATTAATATAACCAATAATAAAAATAAACCTAAAACAAAAGTTATAGGTTTATTTTTCTTTTATTAAAACTTTTACTATTCCGTCGTTTGTTAAATTTATTATTTCTAAATCATATTTAGGGTTTCCGTCATCAATAGATATATGTTTTCCATCTCCAAGCTGATAAGCACCTTCGTATTCTTCTCCATCTACAATGAATTTGTATGGTATTTGTATAGCAAATGATACAGCTAATCCTTCTTGATAGTCTGGAATTTCAAATTTAAATTCCTGTGTTATTGAAAAATAATCATTCGTGCCTGATATATTTATTTCTTTTAATGTGTTAATTTCGGTTTCTTCATTTAATTTGATTTCTGTTGCACCTTTAACTTCGCTTATTGATGTGCCATCTATCTCATTTCCTGTATTACTATTTTTTTTATTTAATACAATTAAAGTTATTATTAAAATTATTATTACTACAACTATTGTAATAATAATTGGTAATTTTTTCTTCATTTTATTCTCCTCATAATTTTCTTAAAAAAATAAAAAATGTATTCCATTTTTAAAATTATATCATATTTATACTAACTCGACAATAAAAAATCTTTCAAAAAATCATTGTAATATTCTATTAATTTTTTTATTTTATTATTTTCACAAAATCGTTAAAGTATTATTTTGTTCTAATTAAAGTCCCCAAACACAACTTATCTTATTTCAAAATAATTTAAAAATATTTTAATGTTGAAATAAAAAAATATTAATATTCAAACCCTTTAGCATATTACTTTTCATTGAATCTGTCGGATTTTATTGTAATAATAATGCTATATTAATCTGTTAATGTTTTTACATAGTTTAATATTGAGTCTGATAAATCTTTTATATCGTCAATATTTTCAATAGTTGGAATATGTACAAAAGCAACCTTTGTTTTTAAATTATTTTCCTGTTTATATAGCAACGCTCTAAAGAATACATTATTACATAGATAATTTCCCGCATCACATGAGCTTTCAACTTTATAAGCACTATTTTCTAATTTTTCTTTTAATACACCATAATAAAAATCTGTTACTAATGTTATTCCATTTAAAGTTGCATTATTTTCTAAATATACATTATTTGTATTTGGTTTTTGCCCAAATATCAACACATAATCGTAATTTTTTAATAGTTTTTGTTGTATTTGTTCACTACTCATTTCAAAATCATTTTTTAAATATAAAATATCCTTATTACTTTTTTGTTTTATATTATCTAATAATATTTTTGCTGAATTGTCATTTCCTTCAAAACCAGCTATTAGTATTTTCATTTTTCTATCTCCATTTTTAATTATTTATGATTACTATATCATAGAAGTATTACTTACTCAATAATTTCACAAAATAAATTTTTTTCATTAATTTTAAATTAGGCACACTATACCCTTCTCCAAATTCTCGTGTTAACTTTTCTGAAAAAGATTTTAATATTTTATTTTGAGAAGTTTCTAAAAATTATTCTTCAATTAATTCATTAATCGTAGAGCCCATGGCATAATATAATTCTACCTTTTCATAACAACATTTTGTTTTGTATTTAAAATCAATGCATCTATTCTATTATAATAATTTCCAAAAACTTCATTATTTTGTTTTATTATATCTGTCATACTATAAAAGCATCTCCTTTTAAGCTTAATTTACTAAGCTCAAATCCCCATGTATTACTATTGGAGAAAATCCTGATATTTCATCATAAAGCATTCCTTCTGGAATATCATTATATAAATATATCTTCTTATTCTTCATAAATGCCTCATAAATTTCTATAAAAGTTGCTCCACCAATATAGTTTTTCTTTCCGTTCTTATCAAAATTTAAAGTTAAAACAGCATCCATTGTTGAAATTCTTGCTTCGCTCATTTTAAACATTCTTGCTTTAAATTCTGCGTGCTCCTTTTTGCCTAAATCCCAACTTTTCTTTTCAGCATCGGGTTCATAATAAGAATTTGGTAGTTCAACTATATGTCCCATTTTTTCCAAAGTTTCTTTTATAGGATCTATATCTTTATAAAATGCCTTACTACAAATAATTAATATCTTCATTTTTATTGCCTCCATAGTTTTATATATAATATAATTTTAACTGTTTAATATATTCTTTATCATTTATATCTTCTGGCTTTATGCTACAATACTCCGTAGCAACTCTTTGATCACAATAAGCACAAATTCATTCTATTACTTTACTAATTGATGTTGTTCCATTGACCATGCAGGTGTGCAAGACATAGATATTTTGCAATATTCTGTGTCATAATAATATTTTTCATTAGGCTCTATTAAGATAGAATCTCCTTTTGAAAATTGAATTTTTTTATTTTCAAAATTTAATGTTCCATTTCCTTCAATAACATATATTAGTTCTTTACTTATAAGATTTACACCATATCCTTCATCAGGATATCTTCCAGTAATTGTTGCTATACCTAAATCTATATCTTTATCCATAAATGAATATTCTAATGTTTTACACTTCTCACTATTTTTTCCTTTTAAAGCATCTTCGTATTTTATAACCTTCATTTAATAATCCTCCTTTACATTATTTTACTATTTTTATCTTTATTTTTGTAAGCTTATATTATCATAAAGACTGCTTATCTTCAATAAATTTTGCTAATAAAAAAATATCATCCTTCTTCAGAATGATATTTCTATTAATCTGTTTAATTAGTTCGAACAGATACGTATTTGTTGCGGACGACGTAGATATTTACAACTCGTTGACCCTTTTGACGATTGATACAAATATCAATCAATTTATTAAAGTATATCATATTAGGAATAATTTGCAATAGCTTTTTTTAAGTTTCCTATATAAAGCAAATGACACAGTTAAACAACTGTGCCACCGCATGGATTAAACTGACAATATCATAAGATTTCGTCCGCCAAAAACCGTTCTGAAAGCAAATTTTGCTTTTTGTGGCTGAATGAAATCTATAACATGTTTGATGATTGACTCATATTTATTAGATGCACAAATTATCAAATTTGCATCATCCCAGTAACCAGCCACACCGACTTCTTTTGCAATTTCAAGCATACGTTGATGAGGAACGTCTGAGCCATATTTCAAAATAATAACATCATTTTGCGTATATAAAGTTAATGTTTTAGGTACTTCCGTAATAATGCCATCAGGGTATGCTCCAAATGCTCTTGCCATCGGCTCAATTCCACCATGTTGTTCTCCACAGTGAGCATATGATAATTGAATACCTATGACTTTTTTCCGCAATTGGTTTTCAGCAGTTTTTTGTGAAGAATGTAATGAACTACTTGAAAATGAAATAGTTTCATTACCTTCCAATAAAAACATTATTTCTGGTGATACATGTGTAGAATCCATAAAAAATTCCTCCTTTAAATATTTATTTCAATGAGTTGTTAGTTGTAAAAATTGCCATCTGCAATAAATTTTACTTTTACATTATAGCATATAAATTCACTTAATTCAACAAGTAGATGGCTCTTTCTTTTATCATTTGCATAATTATATTGCAATATAATATTTAACAAAATTTATTAAAAAAATTCTATATTCTGTATCAATTTTTTAGCATAGTATCTAATTCCTTTATAAGATGGAACTTTGACTTTGACATAAGTCCTAACCCCCTATGAGTTTTGACCAATGGTACAAAACTCGGGGGTAATATGATACATACTGAAAATACAGTAAAAAAAATATCATTCCTTTTCAGAATGATACTTATATGTTCTGTTCTATTAGTTCGAACAGATACGTCATTGGTGCGCCCGGAGGGATTCGAACCCCCGATCTCGAAGTTCGTAGCCTCGCATTCTATCCAACTAAACTACGAGCGCATATATATTACCTTTATATTATACTTATTTTTTATTGCTTTTTCAAGTATATTTAATTTTTTTTCAAAAATTATTGATTTTTTTATTAAAATATGTTATAGTATATAAGCATGTTAATTAAATACTCTTTATCGAGGTGTAGCGCAGTTGGTAGCGCGCGTGGTTTGGGACCATGAGGTCGCAGGTTCGATCCCTGTCACCTCGACCATTTTTTATAAAACTAGCAAGTGTCAATCACTTGCTAGTTTTGTTTTTATTCATATATGAGAAGGAAGTTTTTGTCTGGTTCTCTTTTCTAATAAAATTCACCTTGTAAAATTCAAACATAGTGTCTTCATTTCTCACTATAGAGATAAACGTTTTTTAGTTGCTAATGCATTGTTTGCATTATATCTATTAATCACATTTTTTTGAAATCCAAAAAATGATTGCCTGAAAATCTCAAGACAAATTCTCCGTCCCCGTGTCTGTGTGTCTGTGTATGTAATATCCTTTTATATTCTCATAACAGTTACAATTGCATTTTCCAAATATTCATCCATAGAATCTTTATCAATATGTAAAATATCAAAACATGATAAATATGGTTTCATTTCAATAAATTTATGTATCTCTATATCATTAAATCCAATTCTATTAAAGAATTCTTTCATATGATTAAAATCGTCAAATCTGTCATTTAGGCGATTTCTTGATGTGGTATTATTTAAATTTTTATTAAAATCTGGTAAAAATTTATTTTGAGTTTGTATAAATTTTTTGGGTGTTAGATCACAATTTATCCATATTCCATTATATTTCTTTAAAAGGCTATAAACATTTTCTGCTACAATCCTCTTTTCTTCAAAAGTCAAATATCTCATCAAACCTTCATTAATAATTGCAATGGGGCTATTAATATTTAAAAAGTTTTCACATTTTTCATAATCTTTACTATTTAAAGCATTTCCACTTATAATATTTAAATTTGTTGGTATTTCTATTATGTTTTTAATAATAGTCATTTTATTTCTCGATACTTCTTCTAAATCCATTTCTACATAATTATATCCCTTTTGAGAATATATTAAACCTCTTGAAGAATATCCAGCTGCAATTTCTAGTACTTGTTTTATATTAGATTTATCAAGTAATGAATTTGTTAGTTTGTATCTTGCTTCCATATCAGGAGCAATTTGCTTGTTTAAAGTTACATTTCCATTGCAATTTTGAGCTAACCATTTGTAAATATCTTTTTCATAAGGAATATCAGTAAAAGTTCTTGGATATGAAGTTAATATTGCTGTTGGACTAACACTTTCAAAATTTTCTAACATAGTATATACCTCCATATCATTTATCTTTTTTAATAATTTTTCCAAAAATACTGCAACTCCATTTTCATCATTAGATAAAGTAATTTCGTCTGCTTTTTCTTTTACAATATCAATAGCATTACTAACAGCGATTTTATATCCAACCTGTTCGAACATAGATAAATCATTATTATCATCACCAATAGCAATAGCTTCTTCTTTCTTAATATCTAAAATTTCTAATAATTTTTTTACAGCAATTCCTTTATTAGATTCAATATTGGCAATATCACAAAATACTGTTTGATTGTCTTTAAATTTGATATCTAATAAACTTTTATGTCTATTTTTTATCTCTACATTCTGTACTTTTTCTATTTTTGGTATTAAATTTTTAATTTTATCAAAGTTACTATCTGCAATAGTACATTGAACAACATCATTGTTATATACAAAATCTTCTATATTTTCTTCTAATTTTTTTTCTTGATCTGGATGTTTTACTTTATTTACAACTCTGCCTTCTCCAACATTCATAATAAATCTAGCATTTTCAGTAGTAGCTATATTATATAATTCTATCAAAGCTTTTTTATTCATTTTATTAACATACAAAATTTCATTCTTCTCATAATCATATATATTTCCACCACTCGAGGTAATAATATATTTACTAGCAAAACATTCTCTACTTATTTGTTCTGTGTATTTTCTTGGTCTTCCAGAACATAATATTACTAATATACCCTTTTCACTAATCTTTTTGATGGTGTCAATTGTTTTTTGAGAAAGATTTCTATTACTATCTCTTAACGTTCCATCTATATCGATGAATATTGCTTTTATCATATATCCAACTCCTCTTAATAGACATAGGGACGGAGTTTTTGTCTAGCAACTTACAGCTTTTTATTTATTATATTATTTATTTTATCTTTACTACAATTAAATAATTCAGCCATTTTTCTTAATAGTAATCCTCCATAATTTCTTAAGTGAACAATAATATGACAATATGGACTTTATAAATAATTTCTTGCTAAACGGGGCATTTTTTTATTTCTCCTATCCATCTCTTTTCCTATTGCCCATATATATCTATTATCATATTATTCTTTTTCTGTCTAGATCTATTTATAATTAGCAAAAACTCCATCCCTTTGTCTGAAGTGCCCGAAAACCGCAAGACAAATTCTCCGTCCCCGTGTCTTACTGTCTTACTAAGATACAAGAAAGCCCGTAAAACGGGCTCCCTTGACTTTTTCGGATACGAATTAGTCAATTATTACTTTGTTTGAATAGACATAGATGTTATGCTCACCTCTGTATATTCCAGAATTAGCTGGACCACTACTGTCTACAATGTCAACTGTAACTCGGTCATTTGATTTAAGTGTCACACATTCTTTTCGTCCAAGTTGTCTTGCATTTTCAATGACATCGACCGGTGCAAGTCTTTTCCGAGCTAACTTGCTTTTGGATCTCTTTCCATTAACAAAGTTATAACTTCTCCAGTCTACTCTTAACATAGCTACTACATATCCTCTTTCCATATCTTTTCCTCCTGTTTTTTAATATATTGTTGATATGTGAATATTTTTTATCATATTTATTATACCATATTTACATAACTTTTACAACATTGACCAGAACATTGTTTTCCTATATAGACATAGGGACGGAGTTTTTAGACATAGGGACGGAGTTTTTGTCTAGCAACTTACAGCTTTTTATTTATTATATTATTTATTTTATCTTTACTACAATTAAATAACTCTGCCATCTTTCTTAATGATAATCCCCATAATTTCTTAATTGTAATAATAAATCACAGAATTGCTCATCATTAGTCACTATATCTGATATACTTATATTTTTACTTCTTGTATACTGTTCTATATTTTGTTTACTCTCTATAAACTCATCTTGAACATCTATAATATTTTCTATATTTTTGTTTCCTTAAATATATTGTTTATCTATTCCGTGAACAATGATATGACTATATGGACTTTCTAAATAATTTCTTGCTAAACGGGGCATTTTTTATTTCTTCTGTCCATCTTTTTTCCTATTGCCACCATATATATCTATTATCATATTATTCTTTTTTTGTCTAGTTCTATTTATAATTATACAAAAACTCCGTCCCTTTGTCTGAAATGAGGACTTGAAAAACGCAAGACAAATTCTCCGTCCCCGTGTCTCAGTCCCCGTGTCTCAAATTGCACTTTAAAATTATGTAAATTTAGTATATAATTAATATGTACTATAAACATTTGAAGTATTCGAAAGGAGAAAAGTATGAAATTTTTCAACGGACTATTCCGGAGGAAAAAGGAAGCGATAGATATCGCAACCACTGCACCTCCCCCTACAACAGAAGAGAACAGCAGATCAGTCTATTATGCAGATATGTTGCTTAAGGCTGATTTAGAGCCATTGACCAAAAAGAAACAGTTTTTAAAATTCTTGGAGGAAGCTCCTATCGGCAAAGTTATAGTATTCTTTAATGTGCAAATGCTTGATGCTGTAAGTGAGCAACATTTTGTAGCATTAGATGAATATATTAATTTAGCAAAAAAAGGGCAAACAGAAAAGGCTTTTTATCGAGGACTGTTTCATGGTCCATGTGTACTTAGTGCATTTTCAAAAAACTGCATTCCTAAAAATTTTGATGGTAGTTTCTTCTTTGGCTGTCCAGTATTGGTAATGTATTTTTAACTTAAAGGAGGAGAAATGAGATAGGTGGTTTGTTGGATGACAGCTTCCCATGTGATTTTCTCATTATTCGTGAGCTCAGAGGAAATAATGAGTGAGTCAAATTAGAAAAATAGTGAGATGGAGCAAAGGAATTTTGTTTCATCTCACTTATTTTTTTATTAGAAATATAAAAATAGACATGGGGACGGCGTTCTTGTCTAGAAACTTACAGATTCTTATTTATTATATTATTTATTTTATCTTTACTACAATTAAATAACTCTGCCATCTTTCTTAATGATAATCCTCCATAATGTCTTAATTGTAATGATAAATCACAGAATTACTCATCATTAGTCATTATATCTGATATACTTATATTTTTACTTCTTGTATACTGTTCTATAATTTGTTTACTCTCTATAAACTCATCTTGAACATCTATAATATTTTCTATATTTTTGTTTCCTTAAATATATATTGTCTATCTATTCCGTGAAAAATAATATGACAATATGGACTTTCTAAATAATTTCTTGCTAAACGGGGCATTTTTTATCTCTCCTATCCATCTTTTTTCCTATTGCCCCCATATATATTTATTATCATATTTTTGTCTAGATCTATTTATAATTAGACAAAAACTCCGTCCCTTTATCTGAAATGAGGACTTGAAAACCGCAAGACAAATTCTCCGTCCCCTTGTCTGTTTATTATTTTATTTTATCTAAATTTATTAATCCTATTTTTTCTGGCTCATAATGGTAAATTTCTATTTCAGGAATAATATACTTAATATTATTATTGATTATCACTTTAAAAGTAGGCTTTAAAACAAAATCCTCATTATCCTTCTTGCAATAAAATAATATTTTAGCTAAATTATCAAATCCATCATCAACTGTTTTTTCTATAGTATTACTTGACCCCTCTTCATCATGATATCCAGCATTTGAATAACTATTTTCAATTTTTTTAATATCATAATTTTTACAGTTTTTAATCCAATTAAATGCTTCTCTTTTTGAATTTTTAATTTTATCGTTCTCATCTTCATTTATTGCATATTTTTTTAATTCATTATCATTTGATATATCTACAAATGTTCCATATGATAATATAGGATAATCTTTTACTTTTCTTTTAATATTAAATTCTAGATATTTTTCTTCTTTATCTGATAATTTCCAATTTATTAATTCAACTTCATAAGGAGAATTAGCATCCATATTATTTATAATGTCTTTAAAAGAATCAAAAATTGATTCACCATCATATTCTGAATTATTATAAATTAATTTATATTTTAATCCAATTTTTATATGACCAGCAGGTGTAATGCTAGATTCTCTTTTTATTGTTGATACAAACTCATCAACATTTAATAATATTAATTTAGTTTCCTCATCAATTTGTAATACTTTTTCTTTTTCAATAAATACTTTCATAATTCTTTCCCTTTCATATATTTTTTTACCAATAATTGTCATATAACTATCTTCTTTTTTCATACAATATGTCATTCTATCAAACAAAAGTCAAATGAATATTATTTAATCTAATAGTCATATGTAATGCACACATACGTTTACACTTCATAAGAAATTTATATATTCAATTGTAGGTGCACATTGCATGTGTTTATTAATTTCGCAAACAAATTAAAAGGGGAGTACGTTGTAACGTCCCCCCTACATTTACATTTCATAAAAAATTTATAATATGCAAACAACAAATTTTCAAATCTAATCATCTTTTAGATTTTCTCTTTATGTTTTATTTTTTTTATATAAATTAAATTTATTACTGCAACAACTGCACAAGCAATAATTGCAAAATATAAGATGTCATTTTCTCCTGTCTTTGGCAATTTCCCTTGTATTTCTGTTTTATCATTCTTTCCCGCTTGACCCTGTTGACCTTGTTGACCTTGTTGACCTTGTTGTCCTTGTTGTCCTCCTGATTGTTGTTGATCAGTTGGTTTTGTAATTGTTACTGTTGTAGAATCCCCTGAAAAATTAGTTGCATCTGATACTGAACTTACATTTACTTTAATTGTGGTAACTCCTTCTACATTTGCTTTTGCTTTAAATTTAAGAGTTAAAAATTTGCTATTAGATCCTATTTTTGAAGGAGTTCTATTTTCTAATATAAATCCCATATTGCTTTCTTTAAAGCTTTGTTCTCCTAGTGTTTTTATATCATCCCATCCCTCTTCTGTATTTGATGATATTGAATTTGAAATATATTCTATCTTATCTTTTTCATATTCTATTTTTCCTATGACAACAACTGTAGTTGCAGACGTATTGAAGTTTGATAAGTTTATTGTAACCGTAAATTCCTCACCTTGATTTACCATTGTAGATGATGAAAGTGAAAGACTTCCAACTGTCACATCAACTGCAAATACATTGCAAGTAATACTAACAATTATTAATGCTAAAATTACTGAAAAAATTCTTTTTGTTTTAAGATTCATTTTTATTCCCCTCTCCTCTAGATTTTGATTAATTAAATTGATGCTAATATGTCTATTCTCATATTTTTCATGTCATTTGCATCTAGTTTTCCGTCATTATTATAATCTGCTGCTACTTTAAATGCACCTTTAAGTGATTCTGCTAATAACCCTATTCTCCAATTTTTAATGTCGTTGGCATCCATTAATCCGTCACCGGTTATATCACCTGAAACAACAATTTCTGTTGTTGTATATATTTTATTAGTATTTAGTTCATTTGAAATTCTAATTTTCATTCCTGTTCCAACTAATTTATTCATATCTGTTACAATACTTCCATTTTTATCTAAGATTTCAACTTTAACTCCTGGTACTGACTTCTCATCTATCAATGCTTTAATTGTTGTTGTTGATGGATGCAAGTCACAGTATCCATTTCCATCCTCGTCTGTCCTGTCAACATATTTGTCTTCTTCTGGTTGTTCTACCTGTTCTCCATGTCCTTGGTCGATATCCTCTTGAACAATTAGAGCAGACATAAATTTAACATATACTATTGTTGTTCCTTCTGATAAGTCTGTTGCATTAACTTTAAATGTGAATGTTCCATCATCTTCTTCTATTATATCTGCTAATGGAACTACTTTATTTCCAATCGCAATACTTTCAACTGTTTTTCCTTGTTCTGGATGTATTGTTATTGTAACTTCGTTTTTGTTTTCCATGTCTATCTTTTCTGTCTCCAAACTTCCACATGTAATTTTTCCTCCCTCAGTGCTTGATAACATAAGTACTTTTTGTTTTGCTACTCCAGCTTTTGCAGATTGTTCTTCTTCTGGTACTTCAATTCCAGCTATAGTGAATGGGCTAAATGAGTCTACGTATAATATTAGTCCTTGTGGTACTACTTCAACTTCAATTGGTTCATATCCAGTTATATTTCCTAATTCATCGTATGAATAGTGATATACTTTAAATTCTCTTCTTCCTGATAAATAATCTTCATAGTTTGTTCCTTTTGGGAAACCAAGTCTTATTCTGACTGAATTTCCTGTTTTAACAACTTGTTTTTTACATAATTGCATTCTTATATTATATGATTCTGTTTTTGATTTTCCATTTTTTAATTCATCTACCATATTAACCATGTCTAAACTTTCATCGTCAGCAATAGTTGTTGTTGTTAATGTTAATCTGTGTGATAGTTGAGATAAATCAGCGTTTGCAAGCTCATCTGGTAAATTTACTTCATTACCATTTTCATCTTTTGTTTTCCATTCACTTGCTGAAACATTTGATGTATCCATTAACTCAGGCTGTGCAAATACGTTGCAGTCAATTCCTTGACCACTTAAGCTACAAAAGTCGCATTTATTTCCTACTGCATAATTTGCAGGTATTGGTGCTTTTTTGCTTTCATGTCCTACAACACCCTTCCATGTTATATCGTAAGCTACCTCGTTTGCTGAAAATTGCGTGCTAGGAGTGAAATCAAATTCAACCCAAGCTTTATCTGAACTTGAACTTCCTAAATGATATTGAACATTACTAATTTTTGATGAAACAATTAAATCGTTTCTTTTTGTCATATCTGGTTTATATACATCAGTAATTTCAAGTGTTCCTGTTCCATTATCTGATTCAAAATAGTCGTCATACTCGATTTTTACTCTATATGTGCTCTCAAATCCTAATTTTACATTTTGAGGAGGTGTTGCTTTTGTAATGTAAGGTGGTGCTTTATAAACATTTCCTGTATTATTTACAAATTCTTTTGTCCTTTCTGTTAGGAATGAAGGATCTCCTTTATAATATAATTCTCCTACTTCTGGAACTCCTTGTTCATTTGTTTTAGGACCAACATCTGCAACTGCAAATTGTACTAATTGAACCTGTGGTAATTGGAAGTCAATATATCCTCCTAGTTCGTCATTTTTTGCTTCTATAAGTGCAGGATATATTTTTGGAGTTATATATCCCCAATTTGTATATTTCCATGTTCCTGTTTCATCATTATATGAAGCATAACGAGCTAAAATATACTTACCGTCTTTTTCATTTTCTGTATAGTTTTTACGATTATAACTAACAAATACTCTAAACGTATCTTTCAATACTTCACCTTTGTCTTCTCCTGCATGTTCACCTTCTTCTGTATAATCTGATGTAATTACCTTTACTTTGAATAAACCGTCATCATATTCTTCTTCAATTTCTTGTAAAGATGATGTTTCTAATGTTGGATATTTAAACTCGAACATTGATTGTGAAAAAATTCCTGATTCGATACGGTGATCAAATAGCTCTGCTGTTCCTACCATAAAATATCTATGGCTTTGTCTACTTGAGTTATCATCATCATCGTGTGTAACATCAACTCCATACCATTTTTCACCAATTTGCACATAATTCCATGCATGGTTTTCTGTCTGAGTATCTGATACTTTGTATCCTCCTCCTGCTACTATACAATTGATTCCTAATTCATCTAATATTGCTTTATATGCTCTTGTATAACTTTCGCATACACCTTCACCGTATTTTAAACAGTCATAGGCTGTTCTGGCATTACTATATTTCTCGCTTGTGCTATTGTAGTTCTTTACTTCATATTCAAATTTATATGACATATTTTCCATTTCCCAGTCATGTGCACTTTTAGCTAATTCATATTTTTGACTAACGTCATTATCTTCATCTTTAGCTTTTTCTCTAATTTCTACTATTGCATCTTCCATTAATTGATTATAATCTGCAATTGCTTCTTCTACATTATCTGTATTAAATCCTGGTAAAAAATAATCATCTCTTTTTCCTCTACCTAAAAACGCAAAATATTGTCCGTTTTTATTTCTTGTTACTCTTAAAGAAATAGCTGACCAATCGACCCAAAATACCTCTGGATAATCATATTGAAACGCATCTCTTGCAGCAGTCATGTCATATAATAATTGGGTTGTTCCTGTTGCATATTTTAATAATTCTGATTCATTAATTACTCCATTTGTTAAAAGATCATAATCATACCCTTTTTCTAATGAACCGTTTTCATACATTTTTTTCAAAGTTTCATAGAATTTCTTGCCCTGTTCATTAAGTTGACGTCCATAATAATCTTTTGAATACGTTGATAAACTTAACCCCTCATTTGTACTAGTTGCAATTGAAACTTTTCTGAAGGTTAAGAAACTAAATTCCGTTATTAATAACGTTATAATTAGTAGTACTGATGTGAGTTTTTTGGTTTTCATAAAATCAATCCTTTCTTTTTTATATTTGCTTTCATTTACCATTGCTACTAAAATTTGTTAGTTTACATACTATATTATACTATGTTAACTGGTTCTATGTCAATATTTTTTGCGCCATTAAGCCATTTAAATATTTTCATTTTATCCTATTCATTTTATTTTATATTAACATTCATTTCTAATAAATAATTATATTTAAATGTTCTTATCCATTATGCAGTAGCACCTCAATTTTTTGACATCAACACTCTCTTGCTTTTACTATATAGTTCACTCTTTAAATTTTCTTTTTATTTAGACAATTGGAAGAGACCTTTTATAATTAATTACTAACTTCAGGATCTAGTATATCATCTGTTAGACAAGCTATATTAATTATATATCTCTTTTCATCTTCCATATATACAGGAAATCTTTTTATATTTCTATCTTCTATAATATCTATTGGATTAAAATAAATATTTTCACTCTTAAATATATATTTTTTATTATTTATAGGATTAATCCATTCACAAATTATATTATAAGGATTTCTTCCGTTAAAACTAAGATTTGTATTTATAATAGTCTGAACATAATCCGCATAAATAAGCTCTCCGTTTTCTACAATATGTTTTTTTAATTTGTTATTTCTTATTTTTATTATTACTCCTATCATACCTATCGAAAAGCTAATTATCCCCATCATTGGAAATATTAATACTATTAAAGCTGTTGATTTCGCACCTATCCTATTTGGAGCATCTTTATAATAATATATGTCTATTTCTTTTCCTGTGTAAAAACTTGATTCATAACTACCTAATTCCTCCAAATACCCTCTTCCATTTACTTCATACTTAACATACACACGATACTGTACGTCACCATCACTATCTCTATAAGTTTCTATATCTGTAATTACTCCAGTTGTCTCTATTTTATTGTTTTTATCTAAAACATCCATACTTATAAATATTCCAAAGGCAATAAAAATTACTCCTACAGTTATAAATATTAATTCAAATAGATTTAATAACTTTTTTTCTTTCATTTTATTCTCCTTAAAAATTAATAATTTTAGGTATAAATATAATTAATCCTATTATTGCACTACCAATCGCAAGTATTAATACTCCACTTGCTGCAACATCCTTCGCAACTTTTGCTTTCTCATTTTTTTGTGGCATTGCAATATCTACTACGGTCTCTATTGCTGTGTTAAATAATTCTCCTGCAATAACTATCGAAAAACAAAATATGCAAATTATCCATTCTAATAAGCTAATTCTAAAAAACAGTCCCATTAAAATTACCAAAATCATTATTGCAATATGTATTTTCATGTTTCTTTCGGCTTTAAATGATGTAAAAAATCCTTGAAATGCGTATTTAAAACTATTTGTTAGTTTTTTTGTTTTTACTTTTATTTCTCTTTTCTTTTTCCAATTCATAACTACTCTCTTTCTATTATAAATTTATTTACTACACCGATATATATAATTAAATATGATATTGAAACTAAAAATCCAGCTAATACATCACTTGTATAATGAACTCCCAAATAAATTCTACTAATACCAATAGAAATTATCAATATATCTAAAATTATCGTTAAAGTCCATTTTATATATTTATTTTTCACATATTTTTGTATTAAATATATAATAAATCCATAAAATGCCATACTTACCATTGAATGTCCTGATGGAAAACTATACCCTTTTTCATTTATTAATCTATATTCTGTTGGTCTTGGTCTTTGTAAAATATTTTTTAATAATAGATTTAATCCTGTAGTTATTACTAAATTTGCACAAATTAAAATTCCTATTTTCTTATTTCTTATTATTATTAATAATATAAGTGCTGTTGTAATTAAACAAATTGCACCACCAAAGTTTGTAATTAGTTTAGCTATAGGTGTTGCAAAATCTGATATAAGATAATTCGATATAAATTGATATCCTATTATATCCGCTTTCATAATTTCATTGTGAAATACATTTTCCGCTAAATAAATAAATCCTATTACACACAAAAACAATATAATCCATTTTAAATTTTTTATTAAAAATTGCCTTATTTCTTTCATTTGTTATCCTCTCTTTGTCGAAAATTAATTATTTTGCTGAAACGATTATATAATAAACGTAAAAAATTATCAACTTAACTCATTTTATTAAATTATTTCAATTGAATTTTTTAGATTTTTGATATATAATTTTTAATTATATTTATTAATGTGTAGAGGTATATTATGCAAAGAATTTTAAGTTATATGAGAAAAGCTATTGATGATTTTAATATGATAGAAGACGGAGACAAGATTGCAGTTGCTTTATCCGGTGGAAAAGATTCTTTGACTATGCTTAAAGGTCTTAAGGCTTTAGCACGTTTTTATCCTAAAAAATTTGATTTAATTGCAATTACTATTCATCCAGGTTTTGAGGGCTTTAATATTGAACTTTTAAAAAAAGCCTGCGCTGAAGTTGAAGTTCCTCTTATTATTGAAGAAAGTCATATTAAAGAAATTGTTTTTGATATAAGAAATGAAAAAAATCCTTGTTCTCTTTGTGCTAATTTACGTAGAGGTATTTTAAATAGTATAGCTATTCGTGAGGGTTGTAATAAAATTGCACTTGGTCATAATGAGGATGATGTTTTGGAAACCTTTATATTAAATTTGTTTTATACTGGTTCTATTTCTACTTTTGCACCAATTAGCTACATGGATCGTTCAAAAATGACGTTGATTAGACCTCTTGTTTATGCTCCTGAAAAGGAAATTCGTAAATTCATTAGAAGAAATAATATAGAAGTTATGCCAAAGGCTTGTCCTATGGATGGAGTATCCAAAAGAGAAGATATAAAAAAAATGATCCAAAATTTACAACTTGATATTCCTCATATTCGTGGTAATTTATCTGGAGCTATAAGAAGAAGTAATATCAAAGGTTGGAAAAAAGAAGATAAACTAGATTAAAATTTCATAGAAAATAAAAAATGCCATTCTTAAGAATGACATTTTTATTTTTAACGGAAACCTCCTCCGGCCTCCGCCTCCACCGAAGGATCCTCCTCCTCCGCCTCCAGAAGAGAATCCTCCTCCTCCAGATGAGTAACTTTCGGCTCTTGCTCGTGCTGAATTTGCTTCTGAAATTCCACGCATAGCACACATATTAACAAAAATTATATTATCATATGATCCATAATTTGATTGTTCTATTATTTCTGGATATAAATCTTTAAATTGTTTTGCAACTTCTTTTGCAATTCCCATCATCTGTGCATATATTAAATATTCTTCAAATAGATGAACTTCTATTGCTTCTCTGTCTTTTATTAAAGTATATTCTTTTAAGTATTTTTTTAACCCTGCTAGTTGATCTGCCTCTTCTTTTAATTTAGGAGTTGCTGTATACCTCTTACTCTTGAATATCTTTAATTTAGTTACTTCCTCTACCGTAATTAATCCTTCATTTATTAATTCTTGTTTTTCTCTATCTATTATTTTATCAAACCAAGATAATATTGTAGAGTAGCTTTTTCTGCACCATCTTTCAAACTCTTTATTTTCTAATATTCCATCTTCACTTGCTTTATATAACATATCAAATAATTGCTTCTCATATTTTTCAGTAATTAACTCTGGATTCGTTTCATTTAAAATTACAACTGTTTCTTCTTTTTTTCCAGTTCCTTTGGCATCTCTTTTTTCTATTCTAATTACAGAATCCTTGAGCCATTTTAAAATAATTGCTCCTAAAATATCTGTCTTATTTTTTATTAAGTCATATCTATAACCTATATAATATGCTCTAAATAAATCATTATTACATGGTATATCTCTAAAATAAGGTACCTCTGATGATACTACTCTTCCCGCTGTTCCAAAATTGAATTTATTACCCGAAAATATCGCTGATAAAATACCCAATCCGAAACATGAAGCAAGCGCTATGCCACAAATTGTTGAAAATATTGTTGATACAACATCACCTATTCCTATTGAATAGTTAGATGAATTAGATGTATATTTTGTTGAACCTTCTTCCGCCATTTGATAATAATAATCAAAATCATTATTTAATTTATTAGGTGTTTCAAAAGTTCCTAATGGAAATTTTACTAAAATTGTCATATATTCACTTGTTGATAATCTCCCATTTGATTGCATCTCTATATATCCATTATAAACATATGCAGGTGCTCCATAATCGCCATACCCCCATACATCTGTTGTGCTTGCTATATTAAAATTAGTATGTATTTTTATATACACCTCTCCTATTGAATTTGAAAAATCATATGGTATTAAAGTCCAATATATCATTTGTGAATCTGTTAATTCTGATACAAAATTAGTTATCTGATATTTTACAGTATACACATGACTTCCATAACTGCTCATTCCCCAGCAAAGTTCTACTCCATTTGAAATTTTATTTATTCCAAATTTGTTTGCTTTACTTTCTAAAGTTCCTGAAGTTCTCCATGAATCTAACTTAGTATATTGGTTTGTTCCATCTGTAACTGACAGCATTGTGATTTGTGAATTTCCTAAATTGTAGTATGGGTGATAAACTTCTGTCCCCTCATTAGTAGTACAATTCCATACTTCAGTTACTGTTGCTTTTCCATAATCGTCTACAGCAATGTCCATTGATATTCTGTTTACTGTATTAGCTTTTGAACTATTACCTATTGCAAATACTATTAATGTAAATAAAAAAATCATAAAAATCTTTAGTATTTTTTTCAATATTTTCCCCTCCTTTTATTATATAATTATTTCACATAGTAAATTTTTTATCAAGTATTTAATATATTTTTATAAAAAGAAACCATCTTTCTTTCGAAAAATGGTTTTTAGATGTGACCAACATGTATGCATGTTAGTAAGAGAAATTATTTGTAAGGAAACAGGGTTTGGATATTTTCTCCATCTTTCCCTTCCTCAAGCAGATCTGCCGCTTTCCGCAAAATAGCGATGGTAGATTCAGGATTTGTAAAACTAGCAAAAGAAATTCCCTGAATCATACACTTTCCATTGCATTTTTCCCCGGAGCATGTAAGAATGATGTTTCCTAAAGGAATCATATCTGCCATAATAATTTCCTCCTTATTATAATTTCATATTATATATTATATAACAATTTACATAAAAAATCAAATTGACATTCTTAATTTTTATTTGCTATAATGCTATAAATTAATTTGGAGGTTATCATGGAGATTATATTGGGTAAAACTAGTGGTTTCTGCTTTGGAGTTAAAAATGCGATTGATCAAGCAGAGAAAGAATTAGAAATTAATAATAATGTATATTGTTTAGGTGAAATTGTACATAACGAAGAAGTTATTAAAAATTTAGAACAAAAAGGTCTTATTATAATAGATGATATTGAAAAAGCAAAAGATAAGGTTATAATTCGTTCACATGGTGTACCTAAAGAAGTTTATGAAAAAGCTAAAATAAAAAATATTGAAATTTTGGACTTTACATGCCCTTTTGTTTCTAAAATCCATAAAACTGTTTCTAAATATTCTAATAATGGTTATTTTATTTTTTTATTGGGAAATAAAGTTCATCCAGAAACTATAGGAACCGTTAGTTTCTGTGGTAAAAATTTTTATTTAATAGAAACTCTTGATGATATTGATAATGCAATTTATAGTCTAGAGAAATCAAGTATTAAAAATTTGCTAATTATTTCTCAAACAACTTTTAGTGTTTCTTTATTTGAAAACATCGTTGAAATGATAAAATCTAAAATTAATAATAATATTACTTGTAAAATAGAAAATACTATATGTAATACTACTTTCACACGTCAAAAAGAAACCGAAGAGATTTCTAAAAATGTTGATTTAATGATAGTCATAGGAGGTAAACATAGCTCTAATACAAAAAAACTATTTGAAATTTCTAAACAAAACTGCAAAAATTGTTTACTGATTCAAACAAAAAATGACCTTAACTATGAAGATTTAAAGAATTATAATAGGATTGGAATAATTGCAGGAGCCTCTACTCCTAAAAATATAATAGATGATGTTAAAATTTTTTGCGAAAATTAAACTTTTTTGTAAAAAATACTTGCATTAAATCATATTTAATACTATAATAATTTTATCAAAAGATAAAATTATTATGAGGAGAATACACATGGAGTTAACTAAAAATATTTTTTTTAATACAGATAAATTAATAATGAATACCGTAGTAAAGATTTCTTATACTGGAAAGTTATTTCAAGATAAGTCTGATGAAGTATATATTCATTATGGTTTTGGTGATAATTGGGATAATGTAAATGACCTAAAAATGGAAAAAACTGAACTTGGTTTTCAAGCTGAAATACCTTTAACAAATGCTACAACATTTAATTTCTGTTTTAAAGATTCTGATGGAAATTGGGATAATAATAATAATGCAAATTATATCTTCCCTTTAGAATCTGTTCAAAATGCTTTAGTAGTTACTAACCAACCAGAATATGCTTTAACTCATAGACTTAGGAAAACATATATGTGGAGTAAAAAAATTAAATTAGCTGTATATAAACTTATAAGATATGTTCCTAAATTATTATCAGGAAATTATAAAAGAAAAGTTTCAAATGAACAATAAAAACGAGGTACAATTAATGTACCTCTTATTTTATATTACCCAACCCCCGTTTGGAGATATTACCTGACCAGTTGTAAATTCATCTTCTGTTAACCATTTTACACATCTAGCTATGTCTAATGGTTTTCCTATTTTTCTTAAAGGAGTCTCTTCTTTCACTTCTTCCGTTGTTTCCTTTGAAAGTTCTTTATTCATATCAGTATCTATAAAGCCTGGTGCAATAACATTTACACGTATATTAGATGGTCCTAATTCTTTTGCTAATGCCTTGGACATTCCTATAACTCCTGCTTTTGCAGCTGAATAATGTACCTCACATGATCCTCCCACCATTCCCCATATTGAAGAAATATTTATTATACAACCATTTTTGTTATGTATCATATTTGATATTACTGCTTTTGTTGTAAAATACATTGAAGTTAAATTAGTAGTTATCATATTGTTCCAATCATCTTCTGTAATATCTGTAAACATTTTTACTTGAGAAATACCTGCATTGTTTATTAGTACATCTATTTTACCATATTTATCTATTATATATTTTACCATATTATCTACTTCAATTTTATTTGTTACATCAGCTTTATAAATTTCTATGTTATCTCCAATTTTTTCTTTTAAATCAATGGCCTCTTTTTCTGATTTATTATAGTTTGCTATTATTATGTTTTCTTCATCTTTTGATAATTCTTCTACTATTCCTCTTCCGATTCCTCGTGACGAACCTGTTACTAAAATTATTTTCTTCATAATGGATTCCTTTCATTTATTACTATTAACCTCAAAACTTCTAAAATATAAAAAGAAAAAGCCATGAATTAAGATTCCTCAAAACTCTTGACTTTTATTGGAGCCACTTGTCTGAATCGAACAGACGACCTACGCATTACAAGTGCGTCGCTCTACCAACTGAGCTAAAGTGGCATATATTGGTGACCCCGACGGGAATCGAACCCATGTCTCCGCCGTGAAAGGGCGATGTCTTAACCGCTTGACCACGGGGCCATAAATTTGGTGAGCCATCCGCGACTCGAACGCGGGACAACTTGATTAAAAGTCAAGTGCTCTACCACCTGAGCTAATGACCCATATTCCAAATATAATCGGTTCTTAAAAACAAACCGCTTATATATATTACTACAAATTCCTAAATATGTCAACGGTTTTTTTTATTTTTTTTGTATTTTCCATAAATTTTTATATATTTCATTAATAATCCATATTAATCTTGATTTAATTTTTCTAGCAATTCATCAACATCTATACCATGTGCCTCACATGCTTGTTCGATAGTTTCTCCTTGTGCTATAAAACATGTTATACAATGCATTCCTGCTTCTGTTAATATATCTGCTTTTTCTGGTGCTTTTTCTAATAATTCCCCTATTATCATATCTTTTTCAATTTTCATTTTTGTATTCACTTCCTTTTACTATATATATCATTCTTTTTTACATGATTATATAATTTTATCATATTTTTTAAAAAAAGTATAGACAAATCAAAAATTTTGTTGTAGTATATAAAAAAAATAGGAGGTGATGTTACATAAATTACTTGATCTACTTATACTTTATATCTTTTATTATTAATATTCTTGTTGTTTTTTATTCATACTATGTTTATTTCGATTTATTATTTTTCAAAGAGTTACGAAATCCACTTAATAAATTAAGAAAAAAATAATTTGAACTTTTAGGAGGTGTTTTATGTTTATTAATACCATCTTTAGGCGACTCTTATTTACTGTTGCTTTTCTAGTAGTCTCGCTTTTTATTTTCTATATTGTTTTTAACCCAATATTGACTTCATCTAATATTATTATTAATTTTCCATCTGGTGATTTTAATATTAGTTCAACTTATCCTAATTTATGGCAGAATTTAAAATTATTATATCTGATATTTTTTATTCTATCTAATTTTATTTATTCTAATATGATATATCCTTTATTTTTTAATAAAAATAAAATTAAAGTTTCGGAACTTGAAAAACTTCAAATGCAGGATTTACATTTAAATATCTCAAATACTTCAACTAAAATTCCTATAATAATTCCAAAAGAAGGTCTATATCAAAATATTCTAATAACAGGTACTATACGGTACAGGGAAAACAAGTTCCGCTATGTATCCTTTTACAAGACAATTAATAGAATTCGAATCAAATAATATAGTTGAAAAGTTAGGAATGCTTATTTTAGATGTGAAAGGTAATTATTATCATCAAGTTAAAAAGTATGTAGACTTCTACAATAGGGCAGACGATTTAATTGTTATAGGACTAAATAGCGATATCCGTTACAATCCATTAGATAAGCCCAATTTGAAAGCCTCTGTTTTAGCAAATAAGTTAAAAACCATATTAACATTATTTTCACCAAATAATTCTGAATCATATTGGCTCGATAAGGCAGAACAAATATTAACTGAATGTATTAAGTTATGTCGTTTATATAATGATGGATATGTTACTTTTGTTGAATTACATAAACTAATTACTATTCCAAACTACTATCAAGAAAAAATCGTATTGTTAAAAGAAAAATTTCTGTCTGGTGTTTTTTCTATTGAAGATATCCATAATTTATATTCCTCTATAGAGTTTTTCGAAAAAGAATTTATTGCTTTAGATAATAGAACTTCTTCTATTTTAAAATCTGAAATCACACGAATAACAGGCTGTTTTGTATCTGATTATGCTATTCAAAAAATTTTTTGTCCAAAAAAATCGGAACTAAATTTCCATGGCTTTTCTGATGTTGTAAATAAAGGAAAAATTGTTGTTTTAAATATGAATATTTCTGAATACAGAAATCTTTCTAAAATCATTGCTGCATATTTAAAATTAGATTTTCAAGCAGAAGTAATGAGTCGATTAAGCCATTCTCATACTTCTATGAGAAGCGTTGCATTTATAAGTGATGAGTACCATGAATATGTTACAGATACAGATGCGAATTTTTTTGCTCAATCAAGAGAAGCAAAATGTATTAACATAGTTGCAACCCAAAGTTATACTTCTCTTTTAAGCTCTATTAATAATCAATATACTATTAAAGTAATTGTCCAAAATCTAATTAATAAATTCTGGTTCAGAACTGATGACATATTTACTGTCGAAGATGCTCAAAAACAAATTGGAAAAGAAGAAAAGGATAAATTTTCGCTTGGTTTTTCTGAAAATTCTAATGATTCAAATTCTAATATTATTATTAATTCTATTTTTTCTCATAAGACAAGTTCTTCAGAAAGTATTAATCGTTATACTCAATCGGATTATATTTTTGATACTAATTTTTTTACTAGAGAATTACAAACATTTTCTTGTGTTGCTTTTATTTCAGATGGTTCAAAAATCTTACCACCACAAAAACTAGATTTAATTCCATATTTTGTTTTAGATAAAAATATGGACTAAAAATTATTACGAAAACCAACTTTCTTAACAATTTTAAACTTTGAGAATATTGGTTTCGTTGTTAGGAGGTTATTATGAAATTAAAAATTAAATTTAAATTTAAAAAAATATATAATTTACTATTTATTTTAATTATGTTTTTATATTTTTTATTTTATTTTTCAAATACGTCGTTTGCAGGCTATCCTAAACTAGTTTCTAATATTGTTTCGGCATTTGAAAAAGTTGAAGATTATATTGTGGCTATTGCAACTCCTGCTGCCGCTGTTTCAATAGGTTGTCGGATTTCTAATGCAAAAATTTAGTTTAGGAGATGAAGAAAGAATACGTGGTGGCAAAAAATTAGTTCGTACATCTTTCATTTCCTATGCTTTTGTTCTTTCACTAGATTTATTAGTATCTCTTATTGAATCTCTTATTACTTAATTTTAGGAGGTATATTAATGATAAATGATTCTATTATTGAAACTATTAACTCTTTATTTGGTAGCCTATTTTCTTCCATTGATAATACTATTTATTCTGCTTTAGATAATATTACTTTCATAAATACAGATATATTAAACTCCTATTATTTTGAAGCAGTTTTTGGAACTACAACTTCTAATGGATTTCTGCTAATAGCCAATTCTCTACTTGCTGGTTTTGTTTTATATTATGGTATTACTTATCTTTTTTCCTCACTTGGAATTATTCAAGATAGCATTCAAAAACCATCTCAATTTTTCTTCAAGATTTTAATTGGCGGTTTGTTAATGAATTCTAGTTTTTTTATTTCTGAGTTTATCATCTATCTGAATTCATTAATATCGCAAGGTATAAAGTCAGTTGGTTATAATCTTCTAAATGTTGATATTTGTTTTTCTGAATTAATTAATCAATTGAATACAATAATTTTTATAGAAACCACTTCTAGTAATATTTTTTCTATTGATGGACTTTTGAAAATTATTTTTTCATTTAGTTTTTTTAATATTATTTTTTCATATTCTATAAGATATATTATGATTAAAGTTTTTGTATTAATTTCTCCTTTTGCTTTTCTATCTATTTCTACTCCTAAAACATCAGTATTTTTCAAGTCATGGTTGAAAAGTTTTATAGCTCTACTCTTTATTGAGCTTCTCGCTTCCATAATTTTAATACTAATGTTTTCTATAACATACAGTTCTCAAGATGTTACTACCAAATTATTACTGATTGGCTCTCTTTTTGCCTTGATAAAAACTAATTCTTATGTAAGAGAATTTATTGGCGGTATCAATACTGAAATTTCAGATAATATGCATATGTTACGAAGTTTTATAAGATAATTTTTATTCCTGGTTAATCCATATAGATACAGATTTTCCATTTACTCTAAAATTACCCATTCCTTGTTCATCAATTTGTACTTCGCCTTGTATATTATTCATAGCATCTATAAATTTTTTATTAGCAAATTTCTTACCCACATACATTCTTTTTTCCGAGTAATCACTATTTGATATAAGCACAGCTAATCCTGATCCTATATGTTCTTCATCTCCTTCTCTCGTCCAGCCTATACAATTTCTATTGTCTAAATAGTCATTTTGATTGCCATAAGATTTTTCTTTTCTTAATTTTAGCATAGTTTCTATCTCTTTTATTGGTTCAATATTGTATTTTTCAATTCCATATAAGTCCCCATAAAAGACACATGGATATCCATCATTCCTTAAAAGGATTATGCTATAAGCAATTATTTTAAACCATCTTTCCACAAAGCTCTCTAATGCTTGTCCTGGCTCTGTATCATGATTGTCTACAAACGTTACAGCTTTATATGGATTTTCCTTTAATAAAGTATTATTAAAAATTGTTGTTAAATCATAGTTTTGGTCTTTACTTGCATTATTAAAATTGTAATGTAAAGGTACATCAAATAATGAAATTTCTCCTTCTGTTTTTTCAATATATTTATGTAGTTTATTAATATCTCCTGACCAGTATTCTCCTACTGTAAATATTTCTTTTCCTGTTATTTTTCTTAAATATTGTATCCATTCTTTATAAAATGTAGCAGAAATATGTTTTACTGCATCTAATCTAAATCCATTTACTTTTGTAAAATCTAAATACCATCTTCCCCATTTTTTACATTCTTCCCTCACTTGTTTGTTTCCAAAGTCTAAATCTGCACCCATTAAGTAATCATAATTTTCAAATTCTCCATCTACAGACTTTTCCCAGTTTTTATCTTTAAATTTGAATAATGCTTTTTCTCCATTTGTCATATTGTAATCTATGCCATCAAAGTGAGTCCAATTCCATATAAAATCCGAATATTTTCCATTTCTCCCTGGAAAAGTAAATTTTGTCGCTACTTTTACATTTTCTAGCCCTGATATTTGGTTTTGATGGTTTTGCCAATCCACTTTTGTGGCTGGTATCGTTTGAAAAAAATCTGCTCCCATTTTATGATTTAATACAATATCCGCATATACTTGTATTCCTCTCTCTTGTAATCTTTTTATACACTCTAGATATTCATCTTTAGAACCGTATTTTGTTTTTATTGTACCCTTTTGATTGAATTCTCCTAAATCATAAATATCATATGGACCATAACCTACTTCGTCCTTTCCTCCAATTCCTTTGTATGCCGGTGGTAACCACACTGCAGTTATTCCCATTTCTTCTAGTTTTTCTGCTTCACTAGACACCTTATTCCATAGATTTTGATTACAATTCATATACCATTCAAAATATTGTATTATTACTCCGTTTATCATATTTTTCTCCCTTATTATTTACATGTGTAAATGATAACATAAATATAAATAATCTTCAATAATACGATAATCCTATAAACGTTATTTCACCATATTTTAAAGGAGGTGTTTTTTTGAAATTTATATTTCCTCAAAATTATAATTTATCTAGTAAATTTTTAGGCTTTTTAGATTATTCTTCCGCAATAATTATTTCTTTATGGTGTTTATTTATTTTTTGTATTGTTAGTTTTATTTTCCATTCGTTATACATTAAAATTTTTCTAATTATTGTTTTATGTTTTCCTATGGTTATTTTTTGCTTTGTAGGTTTTAATCACGAAAATATTATATATGTACTATCATATCTATTAAGTTTCGCCTTTTCACAAAAAATTTATCTTTATCAAAAAAATCCCATTGTAAAATATAGCAAAAAATGATATAATTCGATAACTAGAGTTATTAAAAGGAGTGAAACATTACTATGAAAATTGAGCGTAATGATGAATCTATTCTATTTTCCGTTACTGATATACCTGATATATTTTTTACGGATTATTTACCACAAGCACCAGGAGATTATTTAAAGGTATTCCTTTATATTATTTTTATTTCCAAATATGGTAAAGATATAAAGGTTAATGATATTTCGAAAAAATTAGCTCTTCATATTAATGTAATCCAAGATGCCCTAAAATACTGGGAGGAAGCCGGTATTCTTACCAAAAAGACTAATGGATATATTTTTAATAACTTAAGAGAAATCGAACTTTATAATTGGTATAAACCAAAAGTAGAATTGTCTGCTGAAGATATTGAAAAAAATGCTAAAAATAAATATCGTGCTGAAGCAATTGAAACAATTAATACATCTTTCTTTCAAGGAATGATGACTCGCTCTTGGTATTCTGATATAGATCTATGGTTTAAAAATTATCAATTTGATGAACAAGTCATGATTGCTTTATTTAATTATTGTTATAAAAAATCTGCTCTTCATAGAAATTATTTACAAACAGTCGCAGATGCTTGGGCAAAAAATGGTATAAAAACATATTCTGATTTAGAAATATATTCTGAAAAGCAAAGCAAATTACAAAAAATACAGAATTCTATTTCAAAGAAATTACGTTTAGCACGTCCTTTAACAGAATACGAAATAGCATACATTGAAAAATGGACTATTGAATATAATTATCCTTTAGATGTAATTGAAATTGCTCTAAAACAGACTTCTTCAAAATCAAATTTCTCTTTTGATTATATAAATGGCATTATAAGTAAATGGCATGATAGAAATTTAAAAACTGCTGAAGATGTATACAATTTTCTAGCTGAATATAAAGCTCAACAAAAAAATGTAAAAGAATTAGAGAAAAAAGCAAAATATAATAATTATGAACAACGAAATTATAGTAATTTCGATAATTTATATGCAAATAATCAAAATCTTGTTACTAGCAATTCTGATAAATAGGAGGTGTTCTTTTGGCTGATTTTGTCTTAAAACAATTATTAAAAGAATATGAGAAAAAAAGGTTTATTGCAAATACAAATTTCGAATATAAAAAAGCTTCTTTTTATAAAGAACATCCCGAATTAGAAGATATCAATAATAAATTAAATAATTATGCTATAGCTCTTTCTAAAGTAATATTAGAAAATAATACTGAAAAAGCTCAAAAAATGAAGGAAGAATTTGAAAACTTAAAATTAAAAAAGGAAACTATTTTGAAAAATTTGAATTTACCTAATGACTTTTTCGTACCTGATTATGAATGTAAATTATGCAATGATACGGGTTATATAGTTGATGAAAATAATAAATCTGTGCTTTGTAATTGTATTAAACAAAAACTATTTAATATTAAATATAATTCTTCTAATATTGGAGATTTAAATAAAGAAAACTTCTCTACTTTTGATACTTCTTTGTATTCTACAGAAATAAATAAGGATAAATTTAAAGCAAATATTTCCCCTAGGGATAATATTGAAAATGTAAGAAAAATAGCAGAGCACTTTATTGAGAATTTCGATGATCCTAATGAAAAAAACTTGTTATTTACAGGAAATACAGGTCTTGGAAAAACTTTTCTTTCCAACTGCATTGCTAATGAATTATTAAAACAAGATAAAACTATTTTATATCAATCTGCATCTTCTATGTTAGACTCAATTATTGATTATAAATTTGGAAAAGAAGAAGTTTCTGAAAATATTTATAAAAATATATTAACTGTTGATTTATTAATAATTGATGATTTAGGAACTGAAAATATAAATGCCTTAAAATTTGCTGAACTATTCAATATTATTAATACTAGATTATTAAATCAAAATAAACATATAACCAAAACTATTATATCTACAAATTTAACTATGGAAAATCTGTTTAAAAATTATGATGAACGAATTGTTTCTAGGTTAGTTGGTTATTATAATATCTGCAGATTTTTCGGAGATGATATAAGATTTATAAAAAGAGCAGATTAAAAGGTAAAATCCTAAATTTTCTTTTTAGAAATATAAACTTCTAAAATACAAAAAACACGATATCCATATCGTGTTTTTTCTTATATCTTTTGGCGGAGATTGAGGGCTTTGAACCCTCGCGGCCACTTACGCAACCCTAACAGTTTAGCAAACTGTCCCCTTCAACCACTTGGGTAAATCTCCATATCATAAAAAAATGGCGCAGAGGGTGGGATTCGAACCCACGGTAGGCTATAAACCTACGCCAATTTTCAAGACTGGTGCCATAAACCAACTCGACCACCTCTGCATATGTTATCGTCTTTCGCCGATAACAGTATATATATTAGCATATTTCTACCTTGCTTGTCAATAGTAATTTTTAGAAATTTATTCATTTTTAATATGCTAAATTTTCGATTTTTAAGGATTTTTCTCACATTTATATAATTATACCTTTATCAACTCTAAAAGTCTCTCTAATTCGTCATTTGATTTGTATTCAATTACTATTCTTCCTTTTTTTACTCCTGCATCTAATCTTACCTTAGTTCCAAAGAAATTTTTGAATGAATCTTCTACATCTCTATATATCGCTTCGTATCTTTTATCTTTTTTAGGCATTTTTTTAGTTAATTGCATTTTTTGTTCAACTTCTCTTACACTAGCTCCTGTCTCTAATAATCTTAATGCCATGTCATATTGTTTATCTCCATCAGGAATTGCTAATAAAGCTCTACAATGACCTTCTGTAAGTTTTCCTGCTCTTACCATGTCTAATACTCTATTATCAAGATTTAAAATTCTAATTGTATTTGTTATTGCACTTCTACTTTTACCTAATATTTTTGCCACATCTGCTTGTGTTAATTCATATTCTTCCATTAATGCTTTTATCCCCATTGCTTTATCAATAGGATTTAAATCCTCTCTTTGAATATTTTCAATTAATGCAATTTCTCTGTTTTTTCTTTCATCTTTTTCTCTAACTATTGCAGGGATTTCCTTTAATCCAGCTTTTTTACATGCTCTCCATCTTCTCTCTCCTGCTACAATTGCATAATATCCATCTTCTTTTGTAACTATTATTGGTTGGATCAATCCATATTGCTTAATTGATTCTGCTAATTCCTCTAAAGAATCTTCATTAAAAGTTTTTCTTGGTTGATCTCTATTTGGTTCAACTTCATTGATTTTTAAATTTAATATTTTTCCTTCAACCTTTTCATCAAGGATTTCCTCATCCTTTTTTATATCACTATCATTTATTTCATCGTCTTCTTCAATATTTGATGAAAATAATGCATTCAAACCTTTTCCTAATCCTGTTTTTCTAACTGTTGCCATTTTTATTCCTCCTTTTTTATTTCATATGCCTAGCTAATTTATCATCTTCGTTTTGTTTTAAAATTTCTTTAACCAATTTTTCATAACATTTTGCCCCCTTAGATTTAGGATCATATATTGAAATTGGCATTCCATAGCTAGGTGCTTCACTAAGTCTTACGTTTCTAGGTATTACTGTCTTATATACCTTATCTTCGAAATAGTTTTTAACTTCTTTTACAACTTGATTTGCCAAATTTGTTCTAGAATCATACATAGTTAATACTGCACCCTCTAATTCTAGCTCTTTATTTAGATGCTTTTTGACAAGATTTATTGTGTTCATAAGTTGTTCCAAGCCCTCTAGCGCATAATATTCACATTGTACAGGAATTAGAACACTATCAGATGCTGTAAAAGCATTTAAAGTAATTAGTCCTAATGATGGTGGGCAATCTATAATTATATAATCGTAATTTTCTTTTTCTTCATCTATCTTTTCTTTTAATCTAAACTCTCTAGACATCATAGAAACAAGTTCTACTTCTGCTCCTGCTAGATTTATATTTGATGGACATATATCTAAATTTTTTACTTGAGTACTTTTTACGGCCTCCTTTATTGTTGTTTCTCCAATTATAACATCATAAATTGACTTGTCGGTTTTCTTTTCTACACCAATTCCACTTGTAGCATTTCCTTGAGGATCTGTATCTAGTAGCAACACTTTCTTGCCTTTTTTTGCCAAAATGGTACTGATATTTATTGATGTTGTTGTTTTTCCTACTCCACCTTTTTGATTTGCTATTGATATTACTCTTCCCACTTTATACCTCCTATTCTGCTCATTTTCTACTCTTTATAAATTTTTCTACTCAACAAACTACTAGGAAATCAACTGTATAATAATCTTCTATGTACCGTATAACTCACGTGAAATGCTTGATTCACATGTTTCAGAAGTCCATAGAATTTGCTTAATGTTCTTTGACGACTTTCCTAGAGTATAAAAATAACATATTAATGATATCTAAAAATCATTAATATGTCAATATTTTTATGTACTTTTTTATAAATTTTTATTATTTTTATTTTCTTTCTTTTTTTGTTCTAAATATATAAGTAATACTGATATGTCTGCAGGTGAAACGCCTGATATTCTAGACGCTTGTCCTACTGAAGTTGGTTTAAATTTATTTAATTTTTGTCTAGCTTCTAAACATAAGCCCTTTATTTCTTCATAATTTATATTTTCGTCTAACTCTTTTTCCTCTAGTTTTTTAAATTTTTCTACTTGATCTTCCTGCATTTTTATATATCCTTCATATTTAATTTGAATTTCTACCTCTTGTTTTTCTTGTTTTGTAAGATTTGGTCTTTCTCGATCTAAAGGGCTTAATTTTTCATAACTTAATTCTGTCCTTTTTAATAATTCAGACAATTTAGTTCCATTGCTTATTGGTGATGTTCCATATTTTTCTAATAGTTTGTTTGTTTCCTGTGATGCTTTTATAGTTTTATTTTTTACTCTAATAATTTCCTTATTTATATTATCTTTCTTTTTCAAAAATTGTTTGTATCTTTTATCAGAGATCAAACCAACATCATGCCCTATTTCAGTTAATCTTAAATCCGCATTATCTTGCCTTAAAAGTAGCCTATATTCAGCTCTTGAAGTCATCATTCTATATGGTTCATTTGTTCCTTTTGTTACAATATCATCTATAAGAACTCCTATATAAGCATCTGATCTTTTTAAAATTACCGGCTCTCTTCCCTTTATTTTTTGAACTGCATTTATTCCTGCTATAATTCCTTGAGCAGCCGCCTCTTCATATCCAGATGTTCCATTTATTTGACCAGCGAAAAACATTCCTGATATGTTTTTTAATTCAAGTGACAATTTTAGTTGAGATGGCTCAATACAATCATATTCTATTGCATAAGCAGGTCTTGTAAATTCAGCATTTTCTAATCCGGGTAAAGTCCTATACATAGCTATCTGTACGTCTTCTGGTAGTGAGGAACTCATTCCTTGTATATACATTTCTTCAGTATTTTCACCTATTGGTTCTACAAACACTTGGTGTCTTGGTTTATCAGCAAACCTTACAACTTTATCCTCAATAGATGGGCAATACCTAGGACCAGTTCCCTCTATTTCTCCAGCATATAATGGTGATCTATGTAGATTTGCCCTAATTATTTCATGTGTTTTTTCATTTGTGTATGTTAGATAACAAGGTAATTGTTCTTTTGATTGTATTTCATCATCAAAAGAAAACATTTCTATGTCTTTATCACCTTCTTGTATTTCCATTTTTGAAAAATCTATTGTTCTTCTATTTATTCTAGCAGGTGTTCCTGTTTTAAATCTTACTATTTCAATACCTAGTTTTTTTAAGCATTTCGATAATTGATTTGCCGGAAAAACGCCATCTGGCCCACTTTCGTAAGATGTTTCACCTATAAATATCTTTCCTTTTAAATACGTTCCAGTAGCTAAAATAACTGATTTAATATTATAAATTGCTCCTAGTTGTGTTTCTACATTAACAACCTTTCCATTTTCTACTCCTATATTTACTATTTCTGCTTGTTTTATAGATAAATTTTCTTGTTTTTCCAAGGTATGTTTCATTTCTATGTGGTATTTTTTTCTATCTGCTTGAGCCCTTAAAGAATATACAGCTGGACCTTTTGAGGTGTTTAACATTTTTAATTGTATATATGTCTTGTCTATGTTTTTTCCCATTTCTCCACCTAAAGCATCTATTTCCCTTACTAAATGTCCCTTTGAACTTCCTCCTATATGTGGATTACAAGGCATATTAGCAATAGCCTCTAGACTTATTGAAAACATTACAGTCTTTAGTCCCATTCTTGCCACCGCCAAAGCTGCTTCACATCCAGCATGTCCTGCTCCGATTACTGCTACATCATAATCTCCTGCATTATATTTCATTTTATTTTCCCTCTTTCTTTTTTACAAATTTATGTGTGAAACTCAATTTTTTGTTCCGTATAACTTTTTGTCAATCTATCTTACTTTCCTAGGCAGAATTTTTTGAAAATCTCATTTATAATTTCGTCCGAAGCCGTTGTTCCTGTAATCTTTCCTAATTCATCTAGTATTTGTTTTATCGGTATCGATATTATGTCTACCGGTAATTTGTTGTCAATACTGTCTATACTCTCCTTCGCTTTTTTTATTACATTTTTAATTATTTCTCTATGCCTTTGGTTGGTAATTGTTATACTATCATCTATATTTATCTCTCCTAATTTAAATAATTTAGAAATTTGTGAATATAACTCATCTATTCCTTCTTTTTTTAATGCAGATAATTTTATAATTGGCTTATTTATATTTTTTATTTCGACGTTTTCACTTAATATTTCTTGTTTTAAGTCCTGTTTATTAAGAACTATAATCATCTTTTTATTTTCTAATATTTTAAATATCTCTCTATCTTCTTCTTCTAATTTTTTTGATGAGTCTATTATATATATTATTAAATCAGCATCTTTAGCAATTTTTTTTGCCTTTTCTATACCTATTTCTTCAATTTTATCTTCTGTTTTGCTTCTTATACCTGCGGTATCTATTACTTTTATAGGTATTCCTTCTATTACTATGTATTCTTCTATTGTATCTCTAGTTGTTCCTTCATATTCAGTTACTATCGCTCTTTCTTCATTTAATAAAGCATTTAATAAAGATGATTTTCCCGCATTTGGTCTACCAATTATTGCCATTTTTAAACCATCTTTTATTAATTTTCCATTGTCAAAATTCCTTTCTATCTCTTTTAATTTTAATTGTACTTTTTCTAACATTTCCTTTAATGAATCTCTTGTTATTTCTTCTATGTCATACTCTGGATAATCTATTGATGCTTCTATGTCCACCATTTTTTCCATTATTAGTTCTTTTATCTCATTTATCTTTTTAGATAACTCTCCTTCTAATTGTCTCATTGATGCTTCTTGTTCCTTTTTAGTTTTTGCATTTATCATATCTATTATTGCTTCAGCTTGTGCTAAATCAATTCTTCCATTTAGAAATGCTAATTTAGTAAATTCTCCAGGTTCTGCAAGTCTAGCTCCATTTTCTATACAAAGTTCTAATATCCTTTTTACAATAATAGGTCCACCATGAGAATTAATCTCGCACATATTTTCAGTTGTAAAGGATTTTGGTGACACAAAATATGTAACTAGTACTTCGTCTACATATTTTCCATTAGAATCGAAAATTTTGCCATATTTCATTTTATAACCTTCTACTTTATTTCTTTTTTTATCTTTTGGTTCAAATATTTTATCTACAATTTTAAATGAATCTTTTCCACTCATTCTAATTATACCTATTCCACCATATCCCGGCGGTGTAGAAATTGCTACTATGGCTTCCATTATTTTTCCTCCTTTTTTAATTAAAAAAAGTCAAAGTGAGAACTTTCATATATATTCACTATATATGAATTTAAAAATCCTCACTTTGACTTTAGATTTTTATATTTAATTTATTTTAAAGAAACTACTATTCTTCTATTTTCATTTTCTCCTATACTTTCAGTTTTTACTTTCTCACTATTTTGCAATTTTGTATGAATTATTTTTCTTTCATATGCTGTCATTGGTTCTAGTGTTACAGATTTTTTATTTCTTATAACATTTTTTTCTATTCGTTGTGCTAAATCTTCCAATACTTTTTGTCTCTTTTCTCTATATCCTAATGCATCTACATTTACATGTATTTTCTCTGTTATGTCTTTTCCAGCGACAGCAATAAGAATGGTTTGAAATGAATTTAAAACTTCTCCTCTATATCCAATTAAGAATTTTGAAGCCTCTCCTCCTATAACTACAGATATTGTATTACCATTTTCCTCTTTAATTTCATAATTGATATCTTCATTTAATTTAGTAATAAATTCTTTTAAAAACGTTTCTACTTGCTTTCTTGCCTTTTCAAGATTTTCCTTACTAACTTGTTTTTCTTCTTTCTTTATCTTCTTTGTATTTTCTTCTTTTTTCTCTTTTAATGTCATTTCAACTTTTACTACTCTTGGTGCTAAAATATTAAAAAAACTTTTTTTATCTGTTTCTTCTAATATTTTTATATCTACATCTTTTTTGGAAACTTTTAATTCTTTTAATCCATTTTCTATTGCCTCTGTGCTAGTTTTTCCTTCGAAAATTCTTGTTTCACTCATTTTTCTTTATTCTTCCTCCTTAATAAATTTTTTTAAAGTTATTCTTTCTAATATCATTAATACGTTATTTACTAACCAATATAATGCTAATCCTAATGGTGCAACTAATGCTATTGATATAGACATAATTGGCATCATATAACTCATACTTTTATTTGCTTGCTCCATAGGATTTATTTCATTTTCTTCTTCTACTTTTTCTGTTCCATCTGTTATTAATTTATTTTTAACTTTCTTATCTGTATTATTCATTGATGTATTTAGTTTTATTGAAACGAATGTAGTTATAACATATAATGCTGGAATTATAAATACTTTTAAGTCTGAAGAATCTTTTAAAGGTACACCACTTAAATCTAATCCCAAGAAATTCATATTTATATATACATTTTCATCTTCGTTTCCTTTTAATTTTATAATACTTATCTCTGGATATGCCGTATTTGATGAATTTTCTTTTTCTATTTCTGTTTTATATTGTTCTATTAAATTAGTATCTACTTTTTTCATATATGTTAAAGGACTTCTTACTAAAAAGAATACTGAAAATAGAAGTATTATTTGAATTATTGCACCTAAACATCCACTAAATGGACTCATATTTTCTCTTCTATATAAATCTATTGTTTCTTGATTTAATTTCTCAGGATTGTTTTTATATTTACTTTGTAATTCCTTTAATTTTTCTTGAACTCTAGCTGTTTTCTTCATTGTTTTTTGTTGTTTTATCGTCATTGGTAATAATAACAATTTAACTATTATTGAAAATATTATTATTGCTAGTCCAAAATTTCCTAAATATGTATATAAGAAATTTAAAAAGTATCCAAATAAATTTGCAAAAAAACTTATCATGTGTAATATCATTCCTTTCTATAAGTATTTACTATTTTTTATTTTAAAGGATCGTATCCTCCTTTTGAAAATGGATTACATCTAATTATTCTCTTCGCTCCATAATACGAACCTTTTATACATCCATATTTCTCTATTGCTTGTATTGTATATTCTGAACATGTAGGATAATATTTACAATGAAATCCCATTTCACTAAATATTTTCGATATTGTTTTTTTATATACAATTATTATTTTTATCAATACTTTTTTCATTTATAAGAATACCTGTCCTTTTAAAAATGTTTTCCAAATCATTCCTTATTTCATAATAATTTGCTTCTTTTGGACTTTTATTTTTATTCCATATAAAAACAAAATCATATCCTTTTAATATATTATTCCTTACAAATAATCTATAGTTTTCTCTTATTAATCTTTTTATTCTATTTCTTTCTACAGATCCCGCTATTTTAGAACTAATAGCTATTCCCATTCTGTTTATATTTTTTTTATTTTTTATTATAAAAAATTGAATATATTTTCCATAATAATATTGTCCTTTATTCAGTACTCTTTTAAATTCATAATTTTTTTTTAATGTATATAATTTTCTCATTTTTCTTCTCTACTTTTCCAAAAAAAAATATTTAAAATGATTATTAAAATTTTTATTTATATTTTTCCATTCTTACGGAAACTTAACTTTCAATAATTTTAAAATTTATTTTTTTATTACTTTTATAAATAAAGGACCGCTTTTTTTTCTTTTGCAGTCCCTATCTATATTTAAGCAGTTAATTTTTTTCTTCCTTTTGCTCTTCTAGATTTTAATACATTTCTTCCTGATCTAGTACTCATTCTTTTTAAAAAACCATGTTCTTTACTTCTTTGGATTTTTTTTGGTTGATATGTTCTTTTCATTATTGCACCTCCTAATTTTTATATGAATGTATTACTTTGCGCAAAATCTATTTAATAAATTTTCCACTTTTTTGCATTTTTAGCATATAAGATTATATCTCAAAATCTTTTTATTGTCAACGTTTTTTTGAAATTTCTATATCTTCTTTAAAGTTATCCACATTTTTTTCTATTTTTTCCACATTTGTATTGACTTTTATTTCCATTTTTTGATATTATATGAAATATTTCTACAAAATGAAAGGGACGAAAAAAATGGCTCAAGATTTAGATGAACTTTTAAATAATGCAAAATTATTAATAAATGATGCTATAAGTGGTATATCTTATCAAACTTGGATAGAACCTTTAGAGATTTCAAGTATGACTGATGATAACATAGTTTTAGTTGCACCATCTTCATTTCACATAGATCAAGTCAGAAGATATATTGATCCTGTTAATAATGCTTTTAAATTTTTAACTCATAAAGGACACAAAATTACTTTTGTTACACAAGAAGAATTAGAGAAAAATTCTTCTATTAATTTTTCTAATGTTGGAGAAGTTATAACTCCTGTAAATTCTAATCTTAATCCTAGATATACATTTGAATCTTTTGTTATAGGAGATAATAATAGATTTGCACACGCTGCTGCTTTTGCTGTATCCGAATCTCCTGGAACTTCATATAATCCATTATTTATTCATGGTGGTGTAGGTATAGGGAAGACTCACCTTATGCATGCAATAGGTCATGAAATTTTAAAAAGAGATTTAGAAAAGAAAGTAGTTTATGTTACTTCTGAAAAATTTACTAATGAATTTATTAATGGAATAAAAGATAATCAAAATGAAGAATTTAGACAAAAATATAGAAATATAGATGTGTTATTAATAGATGATATTCAATTTATTGCTGGGAAAGAGGGAATACAAGAAGAGTTTTTCCATACTTTTAATACTATATATGAAAATAAAGGTCAAATCGTTATTACTAGTGATAGACCTCCTAAAGATATAAATCCTTTGAGTGAACGTTTAAAATCAAGATTTGATTGGGGATTATTAGTTGATATTTCTTCTGCAAATTATGAAACACGTTTAGCAATTTTGAGAAAAAAAGTACAATTAGAGAATATTGTTATTGATGATATTATTTTATCTAATATTGCAACAAAAGTTGATTCTAATATTAGAGAGTTAGAAGGAACTTTAAATAAAATAGTAGCTCAAGCTTCTTTAACACATAGTCCAATAACTTTTGAATTAGCTGAAAAAGCTATAAATGATGTTATTTCTAAAAGAGAAAAAATAATTTCTTCTAATTATATAAAAGAAACTGTTTCTAAATATTTTAATGTTTCAGTAAAAGATTTAGATAGTGCAAAACGTTCTAATGATTTAGCTTATCCTAGACAAATTGCTATGTATTTATGTAGGGAAATTGCTGATATTCCTTACAAGAAAATAGGGGATGAGTTTGGAAAAAGAGATCATTCAACTGTTATGCATGCATGTGATAAAATATCTAAAGATATAAAATTAAAAGGTGAAACATGGTCACATGTGGAAAGTGTGAAAAACATTATTTTAAATCAAAATCAAACTTAAATTTAGATTTTTTAATTATTATAGTTATCTTTATAAGAATATATGTTTTTAAAAAATTTGTTTTATATATATGTTTTTATTATTTTTATTTACAAGGCTTATATGAGTTATGCACATTAAATTGTGAATAACTTGTTGATAACATGTTGATAATTAATTATTCACATTTAAAATTGGAAACTGTGGAAAATATTTTTATTTATCCACCGACTTATCAACATTAATAACATTTAGGGAAGTAATGGTTTGAAGTATTTTTCCACACTTTCCACAGACCTACTACTACTACTACTAAAAATATTTATTTATTATAAAGGAGTGTTTTAAAATGAAATTCATTTGTGAAAAGGAAAAATTGCTTAAAGCAATTAATTCCGTAGTAAGAGGAGTATCTTCTAAAACTACAATGCCTATATTAGAAGGTATACTTATTCAAACTAATGATAAAGAAATAAAATTAACTACCTATGATTTAGAACTAGGAATAGAATATATTGTAGAATGTGATATAAAAGAACAAGGTAATACAGTTGTAAATGCAACTATGTTTAGTGAAATTATTAGAAAGTTACCAGACGCCGATATAGAAATTACTTTAAATGAAAAAGGTTTATTAGTAATTGAATGTGAAGGTTCTTTATATAAGTTATCTACAATGAATCCGCTAGAATTTCCAGAATTACCTGTTATAGATGTAGAGAATTCTGTAGAACTAGATCAAAATGTTCTAAAAAATATGATAAGGAAAACAATTTTTGCAGTAAGTGTAGAGGAGAATAGACCTATTTTTACAGGATGTTTATTTGAGATTATAAACAATAAAATAAACGTAGTAGCAGTTGATGGATTTAGATTAAGTTTAAAAAGTAATTTCCTAGAAAATAGTGTTAATAATTTTAATGCAGTAATTCCAGGAAAAACATTAAATGAAGTTAATAAAATAATTTCAGATTCTTTTGATAAAATAAGAATGAGTATATCTAAAAATCAAGCATTATTTGAAATGGAAAAATGTAAAATAGTAACAAGATTATTAGATGGAGAATTTTTAAAATATGAAAATGTTATACCAAAAACTTGGGAAACAAGAATAAGGGTAAATAAAAAAGATTTACAAGAATGTTTTGAAAGAGTTAGTTTAATTTCAATGTCTTCTATTGAAAAAGAAAGAAAGTATCCAGTTAGATTTTCTGTAGAAATAGGTAAAGCTATAATTTCTTGTACTAATCAAGCAGGAGATGCAAAAGAAGAAATATTGGTTTCAACAGAAGGAAAAAATATAGAAGCTGGATTTAATCCAAAGTACTTTTTAGATGCTTTAAAAGTAATAGATGATGAAGAGGTTTTTGTAGATTTTGGAAGTAGTATTTCACCATGTATAATAAGACCTGTAGATGAGGATGGATCATATTTATATATGATATTACCTATAAAAATACAAGATTAAGATATAAAAATTACAGATATTTAATCTGTCAAAAAACAATATAAAAAAGGATAAAACGAAATGTACATAAATAAGTTATTGTTAACTAATTTTAGGAATTATGACATACAAGAAATAGAATTATGCAAAAATATAAATATATTCTATGGAGACAATGCACAAGGAAAAACTAATATTATAGAAGCTATATATTTATCTAGTATCGGAAAATCATTTAGAGCTAAAAGAGATATTGAATTAGTAAATATAGAAAATAAAGAAAATAATGCAATAATAGAAACTGAATTTAGAAAAATAGATAGAGATGGAAAGATAAAATTAGAAGTAAGTGATAAAAAAAATATTTATATTAATGGTATAAGAGCTAGGAAATTTAGTGAAATTTTAGGAAACATTAATATAGTTTTATTTAGCCCTGATGATATAAATCTTTTTAAAGGGGCACCTGCAAAAAGAAGAAAAGTTTTAGATATAATGATTAGTCAATTAAGACCATCATATCTATATAATTTAAATTTATATTTAAGAACAATAGAACAAAGAAATAATTATTTGAGACAGATAAAATATGAGAAAAAATCTGAAGAAATGTTAGATATATGGGATGAAAAGTTAGCAGATTACGCTGAAAAAGTTTATCAATATAGAAAAGAATTTATTGAAAAAATAAAAGAGAAAATAGTTGATATACACAAAAAGATTACAGAAGATAATGAAAATGTAAAAATTCATTTTATAACTGATTGTGAAAATAAAGAAGAATATTTGAAAAAATTGAAAGAAGACAGAGAAAAAGATATTGAGAGAGGATATACAGGAAAAGGGATTCATAAAGATGATTTTATAGTATATGTTAATGGAAAACCATTGAATATATATGGTTCACAAGGTCAGCATAGAACAGTTTTATTATCATTAAAAATAACAGAATTAAATATTATTTATGATGAAATAGGAGAATACCCTATATTATTGTTAGATGATTTTATGTCTGAATTAGATAATAAAAGAAGAGAAAACTTATTAAAAAATATAGAAAATATACAAGTAATAATAACATGCACAGAAAAGATGAGAATAAAACAAAAAGAAGAAAAAATATTTTTCGTAGAAAATGGAAGAATAAAAGTAGATTTCTAAAAATTGAAAAAAAATGTTGATTTTTTTTCAATTTTAATATAAGATACAATAAGTAAAAGAACATAGGGAAATACTATATAGAATATAAAAACAATTATAGAAAGAGGTAAGAACAAATGGAAAAATTCGAGCACGAGTATAATGCGGAACAAATACAAGTTCTAGAGGGATTAGAGCATGTAAGAAAAAGACCGGGTATGTATATAGGAAGTGTATCTGTTAGAGGATTACATCATTGTGTTTATGAAATAGTAGATAATGCAGTAGATGAGGCACTAGCAGGATATTGTAAAAATATATATGTTACTATTGAACCAGGAAATATTATATGTGTAGAAGATGATGGAAGAGGAATTCCAGTAGATATACATCAAAAAACTAAAATATCTGCTGCAGAAACAGTATATACACAATTAAATGCAGGAGGAAAATTTGGTGGAGATAGCGGATACAAAGTTTCAGGAGGTCTTCATGGAGTTGGTGCATCTGTTGTAAATGCATTATCAGAATGGGCAGAAGTTACTATTGAAAGAGACGGTGGAATTTTCCAAATGAAGTTTGAAAGAGGAAAAACTGTTAAACCTCTTGAGAGAATAGGAGATTCTGATAGAACAGGTACTAAAGTTAGATTTTTAGCTGACAATACTATATTTGAAACTCTAGAATATGAATATGAAGTACTAGAGAAAAGATTTAGAGAAATGGCATTTTTAACAAAGGGATTAAAAATTACTATTGAAGATAAAAGAGAAGGAAAAGAGCAAAAAGCAGAGTTTTGTTTTGAAGGTGGATTAAATTCTTTCGTTGAGTATTTAAATCAAAACAAAGAGAAAATTAATCCTATACCTATATATATTGAAAAAGATGGAGAAGTACCTTTAGAAGTAGCTATTCAATATACAACAGCATATTCTGAAAATATATATACATTTGTTAATAATATAAATACAATAGAAGGTGGAACTCATTTAGAAGGATTTAAAAGAGCAGTAACAAAGGCTTTTAATGATTATGCTAGAAATCATGGAGTTTTAAAAGAGAAAGATCAAAATCTTCAAGGAGAAGATATACGTGAAGGAATGACGGCTGTTATTTCAGTAAAAGTAAAAGAACCTCAATTTGAAGGACAAACTAAAACAAAGTTAGGAAATAGTAATGTAGCAGGAATTGTAGCAAATGCAGTAACAGAATCATTATCTAATTTTTTAGAGGAAAATCCTAATGTAGCAAAAGCAGTATTAGAAAAATGTATAAGTGCTGCTAGAGCAAGAGAGGCAGCAAGAAAAGCACGTGAATTAGTAAGAAAGAAAAATGCATTAGAAGGTTCAACATTACCAGGAAAATTAGCTGATTGTAGTAGTAAAAATCCTGAAGAATGTGAAGTATTTATAGTAGAGGGAGATTCAGCTGGAGGAAGTGCTAAACAAGGAAGAGAGAGAAAATTCCAAGCCATTTTACCACTTTGGGGAAAGATGTTAAATGTTGAAAAATCAAGGGCAGATAAAATATATGGAAATGATAAATTACAACCTGTTATTTTAGCTGTTGGGGCAGGAATTGGTGCTGATTTTGATATTACAAAAATTAGATATGGAAAAGTAATTATAATGGCAGATGCAGATGTAGATGGTGCACATATTAGAACTTTATTGTTAACATTTTTCTTTAGATATATGAGACCTTTAATAGAAAATGGAAATGTTTATTTAGCTCAACCACCTTTATACAAAATTTCTAAAAAAGGAATGGATGATATATATTGTTATACTGACGAAGATATGGAAAAAGCATATAAAGAGTTAGAAGAGAAAGGAATTCAAAGAGATCAATTAGGTTTACAAAGATATAAAGGTTTAGGAGAAATGAATCCAGATCAATTATGGGAAACAACAATGGATCCAGCAAGAAGAATATTAATAAAAGTTACTATGGAAGATGCAATGAAAGCAGATCAAATATTTACTCTTTTAATGGGTGATGAGATAGAACCAAGAAGAGAATTCATAGTAAAAAATTCTAAATTTGTTAAAAATCTAGATATATAAAGAAAAGTCACGAAAAAAACGTGACTTTTTTTATGTAAAAATAATGTAAAGCTAATATTAATCTACAGCTAAAACTATTATGCATAAATACTCAACTAATATATATTACTATATAAATAATCAATTTTCCACACATAATAATCAGTTGCTAGGCCATAAAAACACTTTTAATAACCATATTCATCCTTATGGATAAAGGACTAATAACAATCATTAAGAAATATAAATATGACCGTATCTCAAATATATTACCTATAATTTAACCATATATAAAAAATATAAAAAATAATCAATGAAAATTTTAAATATTAAAAATATAGCTTGCATACAAATAATATATTCTTATCGCCGGCATAATATAATCCTATAATAGAACTATATTATACCTTTGCTCGAACAATATAAAACTAAATAAAATCTTATATTACTCTTTGAATCAACTAATATTAACCTTACAATATTATTATAATCAAAAATAAAAAAAATATACAAAAATAAAAAAAAGTATTGACAAAAAAATTAAAAATGGTACAATATGAATAATTTTAATTCAAAAAATTTTAATATCTATTTTTTATTTCAATAAAATATGAATGTATTTTATCTAAATATTTCCAAAAAAGGAGAAAATATGAAAAATTTAATATCTGTACAAGAATGGTTACCATTTTCAAGAATTCTAAAAAAAGGAGTGGTTAAATTAAAAGATGAATACTATATAAAAATATTAAAAATAGCACCAATAAATTATAATTTAAAATCAGATTTAGAAAAAGAAGCAATATTAAATTCATATAAAATATTTTTAAAAACTTGTAACTTTGATTTCCAAATATTAATTCAATCAAATAAAGAAGATTTAAATCAAATTATATCCCAAATAAATAAAAAAATAGAAAATGAAGAAGAAGAAAAAATAAAAGAAATAGCAAAAAAATATACAGATTATATAAAAGAAATAAATAATAGTAAAAAATCAACTGTAAAAAGGTTTTTTATTATTATTAAGACAACAAAAAGAAGAGAAGAAGAAAACCAAAAACAAGAATTAGAAGAAAAATTTTTAAAGATAAAAGAAAATTTAGAAAAATGTGGTAATAGAGTAGAAGAAATAGAAACAAAAGAGGAAACAATAGAAATTTTAAATTCTTTTTATAATAAAAGAGTAAGCTTAATTTAAAGAAGGGAAGAATTTTAAATGAATAATTATAAGGAAGAAAAAGGAGAATTAGAAAAAGGTAGTTTTAAAGATTTGGATTATATAAGTCCTTCATATATAGATAAAAGAAATCCAAAATATATAGAAATAGATGGAATAAAATATTCAGGATTATTAATAATCAATTATAACAGAGAACAACATGACTTAATTTTAAAAAGTTTAATTGATATAAATATAAATATTAATATTTCAATTTTTTACGAAAAGAAAGACAATTTCAAAGTAATTAAGGAATTAACTTATTATATAGGAAATTCGGGTGCAGAAATTAAAGAAAATGGTAAGAAGAACAGAGAAGATATAGAATTAATTTCTTTTAGTCATAATGATGCACAATATATAAGAAAAGAAATGCAAATAAATAATGAAGAACTTTATAATATTTATATTTACATAGAAGTATTTTCAGAAGATGAAAGAGATTTAGAATATCTTTTAAATAAAACAGAAGGTATATTACAAAGCCAAGGAATGCAGACCAGAAGGGCATATTTTAGACAAGAGCAAAGTTTTTTATCAAATACACCAATAATGAAAAATCATGAAGATATAAAGGAAGTTTCTAGAAGAAATATTTTAACATCAGGACTTCTCTCTACATATCCTTTTATTTCATCATCAATTTTTGATAAAAATGGAGTATTTATAGGGAAAAATATGAATAATAATACACCTGTTTTTATAGATAAGTATGACAGGGAAAAATATAAAAATTCAAACATGTGTATATTTGGTACAAGTGGAGCAGGAAAATCATTTTATACCAAATTGTTAATATTAAGAAATAGAATTTTAGGAATAGAACAATATGTAATAGATCCAGAACGAGAATATCAAAAATTATCTTATGAAATGAAAGGAGTATTATTAAAATTAGGGCCAACATCAAAAACATATATAAATATATTTGATATAAGAGAAGAAAGTATAGAAGAAAACGAAATAGGATATTTGGCAACTAAAATAGGAAAATTGGTAGGATTTTTTAATTTAGTTTTTGGAGAAATAAATGAAGAAGAAAAGGGGATTTTAGAGAATAAAATAATAGAATGCTATAAGAGAAAAGGAATAAATTTTAATGACATAACTTTATACAAAATGAAAAATGGAAAAAAGATTTTTAAAGAAAGTAAAGATATGCCTAGATTAGAAGATTTATATAACATTTTAGATGAAAGTGATAAAACACAAAAAACTTTTAAAATGAAGCTATTTCCATTTATAAAAGGGTCTTTAAAGTTTTTTAATAATTATACTAATATACGTATAAATAATAAGCTTATAGTGGCAGATATATATGAATTAGGTGAAGAAAATATTAAATATGGAATGTATATTTTTACTGAATTATTTTGGGACAAAATAAAATTAGATAGATCAAAAAGAAAATCTATATATATGGATGAAATTTGGAGATTAATAGGGGTTACATCTAATAAATATGTTGCTAGTTTTATATATAAAATTTTTAAGACTATAAGAAAATATGGGGGAAGTGCTGTTGCAATAACTCAAGATTTATCAGATATATTTAGTTTAGAAAAAGGAATATATGGAAAGAGCATATTAAATAATTCAAGTATAAAAACTTTTTTTTCATTAGAAGAAGAAAATATAAAACTATTAGCAGAAAACACAAACTTATCGAATATGGAAAAAATTCAAATAAAAGGACTAAAAAAAGGAGAAACACTAATGTTTATTGGTGACAATCATATTTTAGTTAGAATTGAATCTGATGAATTTGAGAGGGATTTAATAGAATAGAAAGTATGTTAATATGAAAGAAGGAAATAATATGAATCAATTATTAGACAACGGTTTAAATAATAATATAAAAGAGAATATAGATGAAAAAACAATAGAAACAAAGCAAAATAATTTTTTAGGAAAATCTATTGGAAAAGCGATAAATACAGCAATAGATACAGGTTTAAGAATCATTTTACCTAATTCAATTGAAGATGGAATAATAGATATAAAGAATTCATTATTTGGAGAAGGATTAAAAGATGCAATAAAAACAGCAATAAATTCAGCAATTAATTTAGGTAAAAGTGCAATAGGAATTGTGACAGGAAAATTTGAAAATGTTTCTCAAGCATACACGGCTATAAAAAGTGGAGGAATTATTGATACTACTTCTAAAGTTTTAGATAGTGCAATAAAATCAGCAAATAAAAATGGCTTAATAAAAGATGGAACAGCTAAAATAATAAAAAAAGGAAAAAATGTAGTAAAGGAATGTATATCAAGTAATATAGAAAAAACATTTATGGAGCAAGTAGATAGTATAGAAAAAATAGGAAAATACATTACTAATTGGAATAAATGTTTACAAACTAAAGATTTAAAAGGAATGGAAAGAGAATACAAAAAGATAGAAGATAAATTAGAAAATGTTCTACCATTAGAAGAAACACTTGATCAAGTTGAAGCAATATCTAATATCCAAAAACTAATAAAAAATAAGGGAGGAATAGAAAATTTATCAGAGGAAGAAATACAATTAGCAAAGAAATTAGTATAAAATTTTAAAATTTTTTACTTGCATATTTTTAGTTGTTTTAGTATAATACAAGAGAATGTAAAACAACTAAAAATATTGAAGAAAAGAGGATTTTAAATGGATAGACCAGAAGAAACAATTATTGAAAGAGATATAGAAAAAGAGATGAGGACAGCCTATATTGATTATGCAATGAGTGTTATTGTTGCACGTGCTTTACCAGATGTTAGAGATGGTTTAAAACCAGTACATAGAAGAATTCTATATTCTATGCATGAAGATGGAATAACATCTGATAAGCCATACAGAAAATCAGCAAACACAGTAGGTTCTGTATTAGGAAGATATCATCCACATGGAGATGCAGCAGTGTATGATGCAATGGTAAGAATGGCTCAAACATTCTCATTAAGATATCCATTAGTAGATGGACATGGAAACTTTGGATCTGTTGATGGTGATCCACCAGCAGCAATGAGGTATACTGAAGCAAGAATGGCTAAAATTGCAAATTATATGATGGCAGATATAGAGAAAAATACAGTTGACTTTGTTCCAAATTATGATGATAGATTACAAGAACCAAGTGTTTTACCAACAAAATTACCAGCATTATTATTAAATGGTTCATCAGGTATTGCAGTAGGTATGGCAACAAATATTCCACCACATAATCTAACTGAAGTTGTAAATGGAATAGATGCTATGATAGACAATCCAGAAATAACAAATGAAGAATTAATGCAATACGTAAAAGGACCTGATTTTCCAACAGGAGCAACAATATTAGGAAAAGAAGGTATAAAAGAAGCGTATACAACAGGTCGTGGAAAAATAACTATGAGAGCAGAAGCTGAAATTGAAGAAATGCCAGGAAATAGGCAAAGAATAGTTGTAACTTCTTTACCATATCAAGTTAATAAGGCTCGTTTACATCAAAATATTGATCAACTTGCTAGAGACAAAAAAATAGATGGAATTTCAGCAATAAGAGATGAATCAGATAGAACAGCTAATACTAGATTGGTAATAGAATTAAAAAGAGATGCAAATGCTCAAGTAGTATTAAATAGATTATATAAATACACTCAAATGCAAGATACTTTTGGTGTGATAACACTTGCATTAGTTAATGGAGAACCTAAAATATTAACTTTAAAAGAATGTATTTATTATTTTATACAACATAGAAAAGACGTAATTGTTCGTAGAACAAGATTTGAACTTGAAAAAGCAGAAGCACGAGCTCATATTTTAGAGGGATTAAGAATTGCTATTAATAATATCGATGAAGTAATAAAAATCATAAGAGAATCTTATGATGATGCAAAAGAAAGATTAATGGAAAGATTCAAATTATCAGAAATTCAAGCACAAGCAATTTTGGATATGAGATTAAAAACATTACAGGGATTACAAATAGAAAAAATTGAAGAAGAATATAATGAATTAATGAAATTAATTGCACATTTAAAAGAAATATTAGCAAATGAATATCTTGTATATCAAATAATAAAAGAAGAGTGTGATGAATTAAAAAGTAAATATGGTGATGAAAGAAAAACAAAGATAATTGCTGCAGCAGGTGATTTTGTAGATGAAGATTTAATAAAAGATGAGCAAACAGTAATAGCACTTACGCATTTTGGATATATTAAACGTATGCCAATAAATACTTACAAGAGTCAAAGAAGAGGTGGAAAAGGTATTACTGGAATTGCGACACGTGAAGAAGATTTTGTTAAAAACATATTTACAGCTTCAACACATGATACAATATTATTCTTTACAAATAAAGGAAAATTATATAGATTAAAAGGATATGAAGTACCAGAAGCAGGAAGAACAGCAAAAGGAACAGCAATAGTTAATCTTTTAAGTTTAGATCCAGGAGAAAAAGTGTCAGCAATCATTCCAATTCAAAACTTTGCTGAAGGAAAATATTTATTAATGTCAACAAAAAAAGGAATTATAAAGAAGACACCACTTGTAGAATATGACTCTTCAAGAAGAACAGGTTTACAAGGAATAACTTTGAAAGATGATGATGAATTAATTTCTGTAAGATTAACAGATGGAGAGGACAATGTAGTTTTAGTTACACAAGAAGGACAATGTATTACATTTAATGAAAAAGATGTAAGACCTATGGGAAGAGTATCACAAGGTGTAATAGGAATAAAATTAGATTCAAATGATATTGTAATAGGAATGGAATCAATAATAGCAGGAAGCAAAGCAACTTTATTAACGATAACAGAAAATGGTTTTGGAAAGAGAACAGAACTAGATGAATACAGAGTTCAAATTAGAGGAGGAAAAGGAGTAACTACATATAAAATTACTCCAAAAACAGGTAAGGTTGTAGGAATTAAAATTACAGACGGTAATGAAGATGTAATGTTAATAACTGATACAGGAGTAGTTATAAGATTAAAAGTTTCTGAAATAAGCATTTTAGGACGTTCAACTCAAGGAGTAACTTTAATGAGAACAAATGATGGAGGCAAAGTTGTTAGTTTCGAAATTGTAGAACCAGAAGATGAAATAAAAGAAGATGATCTACAAAATGAAGAAATGAAAGAAGAAGAAAAAGAACAAGAAGGTAATACAACATCTGAAGAATAATATATAAGAGAGCGAAAAGCTCTCTTTTTTATTTTCAAGATAACATGACCAAGCAAGTTTTAAAATTTGTTGCATGTATTTTAAATGAAGAAGAGTATTTATTGAGAAACAGAACTATACATAAAAGACAAACAATTAGAAAAAACAAAAAATGAACTAAAAATGGCAGCAACCAAATTTACTAAAAGCCAATCAAAAAATGCGAAAAATATGAATTGGTTTATTTTAAGAATTGAAAAACGAAAAAACAAAAAAGTCGAAAGCTTGAAAACTACTGATATCAACATGTATAGCAAAAATAACAAAAAAGATATTAAGATAAAAAAAAGGGAAATATAGGGCTAATATCACGAAAAAAAGATATATACATAAAAGACAAAAAAGAAAAGAGGACATACGGAAGTACAAGAAAGTACAAGAAGAGATCTAGAGAAAAGTGAGAAAGAGTATAAAGGAAGATAATGAAGAGAGAGAAGTTTCATTACTAAAGATAAAAAGCAAAAGATAATGAATATACTGAAGTAAAATATAAAGAAACACTTTATAAAAAAATGAAAATGAGAATCAAAAAGTTTAAACCAAATTAAAAAATGAGGATGAAAGTATAATAAAAAATAAGAAAGAAAAAGAAAATAGAAAAAAATGAAAAAAGAGTGAAAAAATCGAAAGCAAAATTTTAATAATATAGACAATAAAAAAAACAAGACAACTAACTTTATATTAAAAAACAAAAAACGCTTAAAAACGAAAATTAAAAGAAAAAATAAAAAAAGTAAAAAAATGGGTAAAAAATATAAAAATAAAATAAAAACATATAACAAAAAATTAATTATATATAAAAAAATAATATTAGAATAAAAATAAATAATAATATAAGAAAGAAAAATAGAATATAAAAAATAGAAAAGTAAAAATAAAAAAACAAATAATAAAAAATAAATAATAAATAAAAAATATTAGATATTAAATATTAAATATAAAATATAAATATTAAAAATAATTAATAAAAAATAATCAATAATAATTAATTAAAAATAAGTATAAAAATAAATAATAAGAATAAGTTTTCAAAATAAAGATTAAAATAAATTGAAAACAATAAAAAATAAAATGTATAAAATATAAAATTGCAAAAATACATGAATAGAAAATAAAAAATAAATTACAAGTTAAAAACTAGCATTTTCAAAGATTTAGAAATAATAATAGAAAAATTATATCAATATTATACAGAAAAATGATTATAAAAACAATAAAGAAAAATTAAAATAAAAATAAGAAAAAAATTCAAATATAATATAAGTATATATAAGAGGGAAAGACAGAAATAAATTTATTAATAAAAAATAAAATAAAAATATAAAAAAATAAAATAAAAACACAGAAAATTTTTAAGAAAAAAAATTAAAAAGATAAAATAAAATTCAAAAATTAAATTGAAATAAAAAAATTTATATAAAAAAATGAAAATATAAAAAATAAAATTAAAAAAATAGAAAGAGCAGGATGCATCATGCTCTTAAAATTTAATTATAATAAAATTAAGAAAAATAAAAAGTAAAAATGGAAAGGAAAGATACAAAAGGGAAGATAAGTAATCCAAAAAATGGAAAAGAAGATTAACAAGATGAAAAATAAAAAAGTACAAAAAGCGACGTTTAGAAAAATGCAAAAAAGTAAAAAACTAAAACCTTGAAAACT
>CANRNC010000002.1 GCA_947631915.1 uncultured Clostridia bacterium | reverse complement strand
GAAATTGTTAGAGGTTATGAACAGAATATCAAAGAGCTTGAACAACAATTATCTGGAGAAAATGATAAAACAGAAAACGAAAGTAGACTAGGTAATTTGATAGAAGAATTTCTTAATATGGAAAAACCAACAAAAGAAATAATTAGAGAATTTATAGAAAAAATTGAAATTCATAGTGATAAGCAAGTTGATATTTATTTCAATTTTAAACCATTACAAGATTTAAATAATAATTTTATTGTAGCTAAAAAAGAATATGAGAAAAAAGTAGGATAGAAAAAATGCCCATAACTGCAATACACACATGCAGCCATATGGGCTATAATAGCAGAAACAATGTTAGGATTTGGTAATAAAGCATATGAATATTATAGAATGATAAACCCAATAGAACATGCAAAAACAAAAGAAGAAGCCAATAAATATAAAGTAGAGCCATATGTAATATCCGCAGACATATATGGAGGAACAGAATTATTAGGAAGAGGTGGTTGGACGTGGTATACAGGTTCAGCGAGTTGGTATTATAGAGCTGGGATAGAATATATTTTAGGATTAAAAATACAAAATGGAAAAATAAAATTAGAACCATGTATTCCAAGTGAATGGAAAGAATATAGCATTCAGTACAAATATAAAAGTTCAATATATAATATTAATGTAAAAAATCTAAATGGAAAAAACACAGGAGTGGAAAAAATATATGTAAATGGAAGAGAAGAACAAGAAATAAAGTTAGTAGATGATGGAAAAATATATGAAATAGAAGTGCTTATGTAGAAAGGGAAGTAACATTAATAATCCAAAAGCATATACAAAGGACGAGGTAAGATAACAACTTCGTCCTTTTAGATTTATAAAATATTAAACATTATTCCATGTATTGCTTTATCAAGCTGTATTTTTATCAAAAATTTCAAAAATTTTGTCAATAATATATTGACATACAGCGAGAATTATGATAGAATCACAAAACGTGGCAGAACCATTTAAAGTTTTAAATGGCGAACATGGAAAATTTCTTAAAGGAAATTTTATTCAATTTTTTTATACGCATCACATCGTTAAAATAAAATAATAATAAAAGCAAAAATTACGGAGGTGTATTTAAATGGCAGCAAAAGGACCAAGAGAAAGCATAACACTAGAATGTACAGAATGTAAAAGAAGAAATTATATGACATCAAAAAATAAGCGAAATAATGCAGACAGATTAGAAGTAGTAAAATATTGTAAATTCTGCAAAAAACGTACTACTCATAAAGAAACTAAATAACTTTTAGGAGGTACAAAAGGTGGCAAAACAAGAAAAAGAAAAAAATAATCAAAAACATTTCTGGAGAGATTTTAAAGCTGAATTAAAGAAAGTTATTTGGCCAACTAAAAAACAACTAGCAAATAATACAATGGTTGTTATTGGTATGGTTTTAGTTACTACTATAATAGTTCTAGTATTAGATTTGGCATTTGAAGCTTTAAATACATATGGAATTAATAAAATAAAGAAATCAGTACAAGATTCAATTTCTACAACTGTTGAAGAAGAAAACAATTCAGAAGAAGGTAATACTGAAGAAAACAATGACGAGCAAAATGCAGAGGGTGAAGGCAACGAAGAAAACACAGAGAATCAAGAAAATAGCGAAGAAACAAATACAACTTCTGAAGATAACAATGAAACAACAGAGCAAGAATAAGAGTTAAGGAGGCTTAAAAATGGCCCATCAAAAAGAAGATTTAGTACCAAGATGGTATGTAATACATACATATTCAGGATATGAAAATAAAGTAAAAACTGACTTGGAAAAAACAGTTAAGAATAGAGAACTTGAAGATTACTTCTTTGAAATAGTAGTTCCAATGGAAGAACAAATTGAAATAAAAGAAGGAAAACGAAATACTAAATTAAAGAAAGTCTTTCCAGGGTATGTATTAATAAAAATGATAGTAACTGACTCTACATGGTATATTGTAAGAAACACAAGAGGAGTCACAGGATTTGTCGGTTCAGGAACTAACCCAATACCACTTACAGACGATGAAATTAGAGCTATGGGATTTGAAGATGTTCCAGTTAATATAGATTACGACATAAAGGATTCAGTAAAAATCATAGCAGGAGCATTAGAAGGATTTGTAGGAACCGTAGAAGAAATAAATAAAGAAAAGGGCAAAGTTAAAGTTGTAGTTTCTATGTTTGGTAGAGAAACACCAGTAGAGCTAGAATTTTCTCAAGTCCAAAAAGTATAAGTAATCATTAAAAGGAGGTGCAAGACAGAAATGGCAGAGAAAGAAATTACAAATGTTATAAAATTACAAATAGAAGCTGGAAAAGCAACACCAGCTCCACCAGTAGGTCCAGCATTAGGTTCAAGTGGTGTTAACATTATGCAATTTGTAAAAGAATTCAATGATAAAACAGCAAACCAACCAGGAATGACAATTCCAGTAGTTATCACTGTTTATAAAGATAAATCTTTTACATTCATAACAAAAGTTCCACCAGTTGCTGTATTAATAAAAAAAGCAATTAAAATAGAAAAAGGTTCTGGAAAACCAAACAAAGAAAAAGTTGCAAAAATAACAAAAGCACAAGTAAAACAAATCGCAGAACAAAAAATGGAAGACTTAAATGCGGCATCTATAGAAACTGCAATGAGCATGGTAGAAGGAACAGCTAGATCAATGGGAGTAGTTGTAACAGACTAAAATATTTAAAAGTTGTAAAATCAAAATTGAAATGTGTAGGGGCACATTGCAATGTGCCCATTAAGTCGATATGTTAATAAATAGCATATAAAAATTTGGGAGAATGTGAAAAACATTCGTTAATTACCAAGGGAGGTTAAAAATGAAAAGAGGAAAGAGATATCAAGAAGCATTAAAGCTAATTGATACAACAAAGGCTTATGAAGCAAAAGAAGCATTCGAAGTAATGACAAAATTACCAAAAACTAAATTTGATGAAACAGTTGAATTACATGTTAGACTAGGAGTAGACTCTAAACATGCAGACCAACAAGTAAGAGGAACTGTAGTATTACCAAATGGTACAGGTAAATCATTAAAAGTATTAGTTTTCGCTAAAGGACCAAAAGCTGAAGAAGCAGAAAAAGCAGGAGCAGATTATGTTGGAGCTGAAGAATTAATACCAAAAATAGAAAAAGAAAACTGGTTTGATTATGACGTAATAGTAGCTACACCTGATATGATGGGTGTTGTAGGAAGATTAGGAAAAGTATTAGGACCAAAAGGATTAATGCCAAACCCTAAATCTGGAACAGTAACTATGGATGTTACAAAAGCAATTTCAGAGATCAAATCTGGTAAAGTAGAATACAGATTAGACAAAACAAACATAATTCATTTAGGATTCGGAAAAGTATCATTTGGAGCTGAAAAATTATTAGAAAACTATAACACAGTTATGGAAGCAATAATTAAAGCAAAACCAGCAGCAGCAAAAGGACAATATATCAAGAGTGTATATATAACAACAACAATGGGACCAAGTTTCAATATAAATGAATAATAATAAATATAAAACCTAATAAGATGCCAAAGACAGTAGGTACAAAAATAAATCCTACCGAGGTATATAAACGGTTATAGAGCCGTCTTATGCCCCGTTGGCATAAGACGGTTTTTATATAAACACAAGCACTATAGAATTTTTATTTTATTAAAAATAAAATCACATCTATTGCAAGAGCACATTAATGTGCCCAATGAAAATTAAAAGAAAACTTCAAACTTAAACAAACAAGGAGGTGAAAAAAGGATAATGGCAAATGCAAAAATAATAAACCAAAAAGAAGAAGAAGTAAACTCTTTAGCAGAAAAAATGAAAGATGCAAAATTAATCTTATTAGCAGAATATAGAGGAATTAATGTTGAAGATGTTACAAAATTAAGAGCAACATTAAGAAAAAGCAATTCAGAATACAAAATAACAAAAAATAACATAACAAGAAGAGCATTAGAAAAATGTGGTATAGAAGGAATTGAAATTGAAGGACCTCTAGCAATAATTATCGGACACGATGATTATCTAGAACCTGCAAAAGCAATATATGAATATACAAAAGACCATGACTTTTATAAAATAAAAGCTGGTGTAGTAGATGGTAAAGTAATGACAGCAGAAGAAATAATAACATTAGCAAAACTACCATCAAGAGAAACATTAATCGCAATGTTAGCTGGTGGACTATTAGGAACAATATCAAAACTAGCTGTAGCATTGGATCAAGTAAAATTACAAAAAGAAAATGCGTAAGCATGGAAAATTTGCAAAGCAAATTTTACAGACAAATGCAATTTACGCTATTAATCAGAGTAGCGAACTCAATCGCTAAAATAAAAAATAAAAATTAGGAGGATTTAAAATGAGTGAAAAAACAGATAAAATGTTAGAAGAAATCGACGCTTTAACAGTTGTTGAATTATCAGAATTAGTAAAAGGAATAGAAGAAAAATATGGAGTATCAGCAGTAGCAGCAGCTGCACCTGCAGCTGGAGGAGCTGCAGCAGCAGCTGGAGCTGAAGAAAAATCAGAATTCAATGTAGTATTAAAAGAAGCAGGAGCAAACAAAATCCAAGTTATCAAAGTAGTTAGAGATGCAACAGGATTAGGATTAAAAGAAGCTAAAGATTTAGTAGACGGAGCTCCAAAAACAATAAAAGAAAATGTACCTGCAAAAGAAGCAGAAGAATTAAAAGCAAAATTCGTAGAAGTTGGAGCAGTAGTAGAACTTGCTTAATCTTAATAAAAAATAAAACCCTTAGGGGTTTTATTTTTTTAGGAATATTGCATAAAAAAATTTACTGTGTGCATGGTGCCCTGAAGTCTAATTTCCCTAAAGGAATTAGGCTTTTTTAATATATAAGTAACAAAAAAGATAACAAAATTTAACAAAAACCGACAAAATGGTTATATAAACATTCCGCAAACACATAAGAGACGCTAGAAAATAATGGAAAATAGGCATATTGAAACTACAAAAGAAAAAGTTTAATATAAATATATATAATAATACGAATATATCGGCACATAAATGTAGTCCAATGAAATAAATATAAAAACACACGAAAGAAAAGGAGGGCAACACAAGTGAAACTCAGCAAAAAATACCTACGAAAAATAAAGAAAAAACTACTAGGATGTACGTTTATTATATCAATATGTGTAATGCTAATATCAGGAATGAAATTAGCAGGACTTTCTGTGCCAATAAATGCAATAGCAAATATAAAAAAATATATATCTACAGTAATTTCAGACGAAAATGAAATATCAGGAGATCCAGACAATGTAGGGGCGAATAGTATTAGCCCAATTAGCGAAACAGGAACATCACTAGCATCTTATACAGGAGAAAGACTACAAAATACAGCGACAGAAACATATATCTACACCGCACAAGATTTGTGCGATTTTAGAAACGACGTAAATAATGGAAATGATTACGCAGGAAGAACTGTGTACTTAATGAACGACATAGATTTAAGTACAGTATGTGGAGAAGGCATAGATTCATTTGAACCAATAGGAACAGCAACTGACGAAGAAGGAAACGCAGTATATTTTTCAGGAACTTTTGATGGAAATTATCATACAATAGATAATTTATATATGAATACTGATGAATATGGATGTTTAGGACTATTCATTGGAAATTCAGGAATAATAGAAAACATAATTTTAGAAAATGTAAATATTTATAATTATAACAATGCAGATAGACCAGCTACTGGAGGAATAGTTGGAGCAAACGGAAAAAATATAATTAATAGTGCAGTAATAAGCGGAAATGTAAAATATCAAGGAACACATAATAAGGAGAGTTATTTACAGGTAGGAGGAATAACAGGAACAAACGGGGGGACGATTTTTAGTTGCTATAATAGTGCAACAGTCATATCAAAGGATACAAATAAAATTGTCGCAATTAGAGTATTTGCAGGAGGCATTGCAGGACAATCAGTAGGATTAATTTGTAATTGCTATAATGGAGGGACAATTACAGTAGAAGGGGGAACTACATATTCAGCTGTGGGAGGCATTGCAGCAACATCTACAACTAATAGTTTAATACAAAATTGTTATAATTATGGTAGTATAACAAAAGCAGAAAAGGCTTTAGTAGGAGGAATAGCGGGAAGAACGGTTTCTGGTTCAAACCACGGAAAAATAGATAATAGTTATTGCATATCAAATACTACATATTCATATTATAGTACGCTGACAAAAGGAGAAAAAACAGGAATAGTTTCAGTGGAGCAACTAAAAGGCTATGCAACTCAATTAGGTCTAGCTTTCGAAAATGACGACTGGGGAATTAACGAAGGTTACCCAATTTTATGGTGGGAAGCACCAACAGTAGAATTAAATAAAAAGCAAGCATATATAAAAGAAGGAAATCAACTACAATTAACGATTGTAGGGGCACATTGCAATGTGCCAGTCACAGAATTGGAGAATTTAAAGATAACAGACTTCACATGGAGTTCAAGCAACGAAGATGTAGCAAAAGTAGATGATAATGCTTTAGTTACAGGAGTATCAGAAGGTTACACAACAATATATGGAAAATACAAAAGTGAAGAAAAAGAACTATATGCAATGTGTGTAGTATATGTATCAGGAGAAGGAAATATAGCAACACCACAAATAGCAACAGGAAATAGATTTACTGCAATTCTAAAAGCTGATGGAACAGTATGGACAATAGGAAATAGTGAACAAGGGCAGTTAGGTTATGAAAATGTAATAAATGTAAATGCCCCACAAATCGCACAAACAGACCCAGACACAGAATTAGAAAATGTAATAAAAATAGCAGTAGGTTCAAACCATGTATTAGCATTAACAAATGAAGGAAAAGTATATGCATGGGGAGATAATGAATATGGACAATTGGGCACAGGAGACACAGACGACAAAAAATATGCAACACCAGTATTAGGAACAGATGGAGTAAGTTGCTTAGAAAATATAGTAGACATAGATGCAGGAGGTTATGGCTCAGTAGCACTAGACGCAGAAGGAAATGTATATGTATGGGGCAATGGAGCAAATGGAGAGATAGGAAATAATCAAACAGAATCAAAGAGCATCCCAACAAAAGTAGCAGGAGTAAGAGATGGAATACAAGTATCAATAGGAAATGGACATGTAGGAGCATTGACTTCAGACGGAGCAGTTTTCACATGGGGACTAAATGCAAATGGACAATTAGGAATAAATTCTACGACAAATGCACTATATCTAACAAGAACTGCACTAGAAGCAACAGAGATATCATTAGGAGGATACCATACAACAATAAAGAAAATAGATGGAAGTTTATATGTAGCAGGAGTAAAAAATAATGGAAGACTAGGATTAGAAGGAACAGGAAATCAAACAACATTTACTAAGGTAAATCTTGATGGAATATTAACAGAAGGAAGAAAAATAAAATATGTAAAATCAGGAATGGCGAATACAACAGTATTATTAAGTGATGGAACAGTATGGGAGACAGGCTTTAACTTACATGGAGAATTAGGAAATGGAATAAATGAAACTTCAACAACATTTGTGCAAGGCTTAATGGGAGAAGGCACACCTATACAAAATGTTATAACAATAGGAAAGAACATAGGAAATGTTACAGGAACAGAAACAACAGGATTTGGACTAAACACAGCAGTAATAGTAGAAAATGGAGACATATACACAACAGGAGATAATACTTATGGACAAATAGGAAATAACACGAAACAAAATACATCATATTACACTAAAATGGGATTTGCATATTTAGATTATGAAGAAAAAACAGTAGAGATAAAAGGAACACAAGGTTATCAAATAGATAAAAACAAAATAAGATATATCCAATCAGTAGTAAATGCATACAGTAATGAACAATTATTAAAGGTAGGAGATGATATAAGATATTCAATATTAAACGATACAATAGCAACAATGGATGAAAATGGAAAGATAATGCCAAAAGAAAGAGCGACGGGATCAACAAGAGTACAAATAGAAGATGTAAAAAATGGATATAAAACATATTTTACAATCATAGTAAACAAATTAGAAAATACAGAAACAGTAACATATATCTACGATTCAGAAGATATGTGTGAATTTAGAGACAGTGTAAATGCAGGAAATGATTATGCAGGAAAAACAGTATATGTAATGGCAGATATAGACTTAAGTGATGTATGTTCAGCAAGTATAGGTTCATGGGAACCAATAGGAACATATGTAGATGAAACAGGAAATTCAATAAACTTCTCAGGAACATTTGACGGAAACTATCATACGATAAGTAATTTATATATAAATAGCAATCAGCATATAATTCAAGGTTTATTTAGAACGAATTCAGGAATGATACAAAATTTAATTTTAGAAAATGTAAATATTTATAATTATAACAATTCAGATAGAACATATACAGGAGGAATAGCAGGACAAAACTTAAAAAATATAACTAATAGTGCAATAATAAGTGGAAATATAAAATATCAAGGAACGCATAATAAGGAAAGCTATTTATTAACAGGTGGATTAGTAGGAGGAAATAATACAGGAATAATTTCTAGTTGCTATAATAATGCTACAGTCATATCAAAAGATACGAATAAAAATAGTGCTATTAGAGTATGGGCAGGTGGCATAGCAGGAGAGAGTTCTCATGGACAGATACATAATAGCTATAATAGTGGTACAATTACAGCAGAAGGAGGGACAGTAAATTCTGCTGTAGGAGGTATTGCAGCAGTATGCGCAACCAATGGCTTAATACAAAATAGTTATAATTATGGTAGTATAACAAAATCAGGAAATGCATTAGCAGGAGGAATAGCAGGAAGAATATTTTCTTCTTCTAACCTAGGAAAAATAAATAATAGTTATTGCATATCAAATACCTCATATTCGTATAATACTATAGGATATAAAGGATTAACAAATGGAAAAGTTTCAGCAGATGTACTAAAAACCTATACCGCACAACTAGGTCCAGCCTATGAAAATGACGACTGGGGAATAAATGATGGATACCCAATTCTATGGTGGGAAGCACCAACAATAGAATTAAACCAAAAACAAGCATATATAAAAGAAAATGAAGCCTTACAATTATCAATTGTAGGGGCACATTGCAATGTGCCTGTTGCAGAATTGGAGAATTTAAAGATAACAGACTTCACATGGAGCTCAAGCAATGAAGATGTAGCAAAAGTAGACGAGAATGCTTTAGTTACAGGAGTATCAGAAGGTTACACAACAATATATGGAAAATACAAAAGTGAAGAAAAAGAACTATATGCAATGTGTGTAGTAAATGTAGCAGAGGAAGAATACGAAGCAATGCCACAAGTAGAGACAGGTGAAAATTTCACGGCAATATTAAAATCAGATGGAACAGTATGGACTGTAGGAAATGTAAATTCTGCGGAGCAGAATTTAATGGAAATACCACAACAGGTAAAAATAAACGAAACAGATAACCTAACAGATGTAATAAAAATTGCAGTCGGTTCAAACCATGTACTAGCATTAACCAAATACGGAGAAGTTTATGCATGGGGAGATAATCAATATGGTCAGCTCGGAATAAATAGCAACGAATCTAAAAACTATGCAACAAAGGTTTCAGGCGAAGGAGGTTCAAGTTATTTAAATAGAATAATAGACATTTCAGCAGGAGCATATGGAAGTAGTGCAATAAATGAATTCGGCTGGGTATTTGCATGGGGAAACGGAACCTATGGCGAAATGGGAAATGGAACAACAAAAACAAGTGCAACCCCAAGTAAGACAGTATTAAATAATGGAATATCAGTATCAACAGGAGCAGGACATAATGTAGCACTTGATCAAAGTGGAAGAGTATATACATGGGGAAGAAATAGCTATGGAGAATTAGGAATAGGAAGTACAGCAAATAGTACAATAGTATTAAAAACATTTGAAACAGCAACAGAGATATCAGCTTCGGGATTTGAAACAGTAGTAAAAGACATAGAAGGAAAAGTATATGCAACAGGACTAAACACATCAGGACAATTAGCACAAGGAACAACAGGAAAGTATACAAACATAACAAAATTTACAGAAATTACATTACCTGTAGGGGCACATTGCAATGTGCCCGAAGATGGAATAGAGACAGCACAACCAATAGCTAACCCAGTAAAATATATAAAAGCTGGAAAAGGAACAATAGCACTACAATTAAAAGATGGAGCAGTATATACAGTAGGAATAAATACAAACGGAGAACTAGGAAATGGAACGAATATAAATCAAGAATCATTTGTAAGAGCAATGACCGATGGTAGGGACACGGCGAACCATGCCCAAGGTGAAGAACAAGAGGAAATAGAACAGCAAGACGGTGAAATATCTCCAAAAGAACTAGAAAACACCTTAATAATAGGAAGAAGCAATGGAGAAAACACAAGTCTAGACATAGCCACAATAAACCAAGATGGAAGAGTATATGTATCAGGAGCAAATGATTATTCACAAATAAGAAATGATGGAACAGAGGAAAAACACTACTTTACATCAATGAGATATATAGACTTAACATGTCCAGATATAATAAAAGTCGAATATAAAGGTACAAGAACATTAACAGAAGACGAACTAAAATACACAATGGAATACTTTAATGTATACAAAACAGAGCAAGAAAGCGGTTCATTACTAGGAAATGCAAAAATTTTAGACACAGGAGTAGCAACATATGAAAATCCAACACTAACAGGTGTAGAAGTAGGAAATACAATACTACGAGTAGAGGAAGAAGAAAAAGACATATATGTAGATATACCAGTAAGAGTAATGGATCCAAATAGAGAACTAGAATTTATAAGAGTAGATAATATAGAAGCAGAATTACAACCAGACGGAACATATTTAGTAAAATCAAAAGATTTAGGAGACCAAGTAACAATAACAGCACAAACATTAAAGGATGTAGCAAGTGTAAAACTAGAAGAAAATGAAGAATATGTACAACATACAATAACAAAAGATAATGTAGCACTTGACCAAAAAGAGACAACATTTACAGTATATGTTAAAGCAGAAGATGGAAAGCTAGCACAATATACATTAAAAATACTAAAAGTATCAGATAATACTGCTATAGAAGAATTATCAGTAAAAATGACAATAGAAAAACAAGCAGAAGGAGAAGAAGTACAAACAGAAGAAATAACACAAGTAATACAACCACAAGAAGATGGAAACTATTATTTAAAACTAGGAAGAGTAGAAGAAGTAGATGTAAAGGCAATATTAGAAGATCCAAATGCAAGTGTAAAGATAAAGAATTCAAGATATAAACTAGCTGAAAATGAAGTAAGAGTAGAAACAGTTGCAGAAAGAACTGAAATAATAATAACAGTACAAGCAGAAGATGGAACAATAAAAGACTATACTTTAGTACTAGAGAAAAAATCAAATGATACAACAATAAGCATAACAAAAACAGACGAAATTCAAAGAATAGAAGAATATAATGTATATGTAAGTGAAGACGTAGAAAGCCTAGAACTAACAATAGTAGCAAATAATGATTATGCGACACTAAAATTTGCAGAAGACGAAGGATATACGCAAAAACAAATAACAAAAACAATAGATTTAACCCAAGAAGTAGTACCAGAAGAAGGAGAGACAGAACCGGGAATACCGGTATATGTGCAAGTACAAGCAGAAGATGGAACAATAGCAGAATACACAATAAGAATAATAAAAGAAGGAAATGTAAATTTAACAAGTGTAAAAGTAGAAGGAAAAGAGATATCAAACAGAAACGACGTATATAATGCATTAGTAGAAATAGCAGAAACAACAAAAGTAGAAATAACAGCAGAGGATGAACAAGCAAAAATACAGATAATAAAAATAATAGAAACAGAAGAAGGATTACAAGAAGAAATTGTAGTAGGAGAAACATCAGGAAAACTAACAAAAGAAGACTTACCACTAGAAACAGACCCACAAGAATATAAAATAAGAGTAACATCAAGGGGAGGAACAACAGTAAAAGACTATGACTTAATAATACAACAAAAACATCAAGAAATTATAGAAGATACAGACACAGTAATATACATATACAATAGCAACGATTTGGTAAGATTTAAAAATAGCGTAAATGCAGGAAATGACTATGCAGGAAAAACAGTATATGTAATGGCAGATATAGATATGAGCGATGTATGTTCAGAAGAATTAGGTTCATTTGACCCAATAGGAGCAACAGGAACATATTTTGCAGGAACATTTGATGGAAATTATCATACGATTAGTAATTTGTATATCAATAGTGATGAATATAGATATTTGGGATTATTTTCACAGACACAAAGTACAGCCCTAATTAAGAACTTAATAATGAAAGATATATATATATATAATAATTGTATAACAGATAATGACCAAGTTGGAGGTATAGTAGGACGTAACGAAGGAAATATAATTAATTGTGGAATAGAAAGTGGAAGTGTAACTGGAATAAATACATTTAAAGGAAGCTCAAGTAATTCTCTAGTTCAGCTAGCTGTAGGTGGAATTGCAGGTGCTTCGTATGGAGAAATAGAATCTTGTTATAATAGAGCAAACATTACTGCAACGAACTTAAATAGTAAAGCTCATTTAGGTGATGTAGGTGGGATTGTAGGTTATATAACAGGGCATGGCATGAGATTGATAAATTGTTATAATACAGGAAATGTATGTGCAACAGCTTATCTTACAAGGTTAGGTGGAATTATTGGAAGAATAAACAACACTACTCAAATTAGTGATGTAATTATAAATAATTGTTATAACATAGGAATTCTTACGGTAGAAACAGCTAGTGAAAAGTATGTAGCAGGTATATTTGGACAAGCTGGAGGTTATGGTGGAATACCTAATAATAGTTATTGTATAAATCAAAATAATTACTCTTATTATAATATGTCATTACACAGTAATACAGGTATGGTAGAAAAAGAACTAATAAAAGGATATGCTTCAACTCTAGGCCCAGCCTATGAAAATGACGATTGGGAAATAAACGAAGGCTACCCAATCCTATGGTGGGAAGCACCAACAGTAGAATTAAACAAAAAACAAGCATATTTAAAACAAGGAGAAAAATTACAATTAGAAATAATAAGAGACGAAAAAGTAGAAGGAATAATAGGACAGCAAGTTTTAATAAGTGACTTTAACTGGACAAGTTCAAATAAAGAGATAGCAACAGTAAATCAAAGTGGAATAGTAACAGCCTTGAAAGAGGGCTACACAACAATATATGGAAAATACAAACATGATGCAGAAAAAGAGTTATATGTAATGTGTGTAGTAAACGTAGCAAAGGATAAAGCAATGTCGCAAATAGAGACAGGCGAAAACTATGTAGCAATATTAAAATCAGATGGAACAGTTTGGGTAGTGGGGTATGATACACCACATCCAACACAGGTAAAAACAGAAGATGGCACAGAACTAAAAAATATAATAAAAATAGCCGTAGGCACAAACCATGTACTAGCACTAACCAAAGATGGAGAAGTATATGCATGGGGAGATAATAAATATGGACAGTTAGGAACGAATGATAAGGATAGCAGAACCTATGCAACAAAAGTTGTAGGAGAAGGAGGTTCAAGTACATTAAAAAGAATAGTAGATATAAGTGCAGGAGAAACTGGTAGTAGTGCAATAAATGAAGATGGTTGGGTATATGTATGGGGAAACGGAACCAATGGGGAAAACGGAAATGGAACAACGACATCAAATATCACACCAACAAAAACGACAATAAATAAAGGAATATCAATATCAACAGGAGCAGGGCATAATGTAGCACTAGGACAAAGCGGAAAAGTTTATACATGGGGAAAGAACGGAAATGGAGAACTAGGAATAGGAAATACAACAAATAATACAACAGTATCAAGCGTAACAAAAAGAATAACAGAAATATCAGCATCAGGACATGAAACACTATTAAAAGACGTAGATAAAAAGTTATATGCATGCGGACAAAATAATGTAGGACAATTAGGAATAGAAACATCAGGAAATATAACAGAATTATCAGAAGTAACACTTCCAGAAGAAACACGAGAAAATGCAATAAAATACATAAAAGCAGGAACAACAAGCACAGCAATACTATTAGCAGACGGAGCAGTATATACAACAGGAGCAAATACGAATGGAGAGCTAGGAAAAGGAGATTACGAAAAATCAACTCAATTTGTAAGAGCGCAAACAGACGACAATAGGAACACATCAGAAGGGGAAGAATTACCAAAAGATTTAGAAAACACAATAATGCTAGGAAGAAGTAATGGAAAAACAACAAGTGTAAATATAGCAACAATAAATGAAACAGGAAATATATACATATCAGGCTCAAACAAATACTCACAAATAAGAAATTATACAACAATGGAAAATATGAATTATTTTACACAAATGAGGCACTTAGAATTAAATTGTCCAGAAAAAATAGAATTAGCAATATATGAGAAAAGAACATTAACCCAAGAAGAATTACAATATATACTAAACTACTTTAATGTATATAGAGAAGACCAGGAAACAGGAGAATTCTCAAAAGAAACGACACAGATAAGCCCATTAAGTATTGCTATGTATGAGAATGGAACATTAACAGGAATAAAAGAAGGTGAAGCAACCTTAAAACTACAAGACGAAAGCAAAGATATACTAGTAAAAATCCAGGTAATAGTATATTTCGAAAAAGCACAAATAAAAGGAAATATAACAACAGAAAATGTAGAAGAAAAATATGTTGCAAAAGTGAAATTATATAAGAGAAAAAGAAAAGAAGATGATGATGAAGAAATACCAATAGAAGAAATAGACACAGAACAAGATGGAAGTTATGTATTAGATATAACAGAAGAAGGAGAATATGATTTAATAATAGAAAAGCCAGGATATTTAAGTTATAAAGTAGCAAACATAGAAATAACATCAGGACTAATAGTAGAAATACAAGAACATAAATTAATAGCAGGAGATGTAGTTGAAGATGGAGAAATAGAACTAGATGATTTAGTAAACTTAAATGCAAATCTAGACACAGCTATAAGTGAAGATAATACAGAAGAAAAAGGAATATATGACTTAAATGAAGATGGAAAGATAGACACAGAAGATAGAAACATATTAAAGAAAAACTATGGTAAGAAAGAAGAAGTAGAACAATGGGTGAAACCAAAAGCAATAAGCGAAATATCATTTGTAGGGGCACATTGCAATGTGCCCGGAGAAACATTCGCGTTACCATTAAAAACTGAATACAAAATCACATCAAAGTATGGCGAAAGGGTAAACCCTGTGACAGGCGAAACCAAACTACATGCAGGAATTGACTTGGTAGGAGAACACCATGGAGAAATCCTATCAATAACAGACGGTATAGTAACATATGCAGGAGTACAAAATGGATACGGTAACTGTGTAGAAATAAAACATATTGTAAATGGGGAGACAATATATAGTTTCTATGCACACCTATCAGAGATAAAAGTAGAAATAGGGGATAAAGTGAAAAAAGGAGCAGTAATAGGACTAGAAGGAGGAGCAGAAACAGATCCAAATCACGGAACATCAACAGGACATCACTTACACTTCGAAATAAGAACCGCAAGCGGTTCAGGACACAGCATAGATCCAACAAAATACATAAAATTATAATTATAGGGGCACGGTATAACGTGCCCCTATACTATGGACATCTATATACAAATATGATAAAATAATAATGAAAAATAAATTAATGAAGGTTATAATATGGAAAATTATTATGATATATTGGAAGTAAGCTCAAAGGCTTCAAAAGAAGTAATTACTAAAGCATATAGGACGTTAGTGAAAAAATACCATCCAGATGCTAATTCTAAAAATAACAAACCAATTGATGACGAAAAAATTAAAAAAATAAATGAAGCGTATGATGTGCTATCTGATGAAGAAAAACGAAAAAAGTATGATGAAGAGCTAGAAAGGATAAAGCAACAAGAAAATGAAGATATGCAGTTAAGATATGAAAAACTTGTTGAACAAAATAGGTTGTTACAACAAGAGCTTGCAAATTTAAAGAACTATCAAGGTAATTACAACAATGAGAGATTACAAAATACATATAATGAAAACTTTAATTCCAATTATAATGATAACCTACAGCGTGAAATAGACCAAAGAATTAATCAATCTGTGAATAAAGCATATCATGATGCATATATACAAAGAATGAGGGATTATGGATATAAAATTTATCATAAAAAAACTTTGAAAGAGCGTGGAAAAGACTTTTTAAGTATTTGCCTTGCTATAATAATAGTTTTAATAATATTATTCATATTATGGCATATACCTTCAGTTAGAAATCATATTGAATCAAACAAAATATTTAAAGCATTTATGAATTCATTTTTTGGAAAAAATTTTTAAGGACTAATTAAATAAAGATAGGGGTACTTTACATCTATAAAACTTTGTAAAAAGTATAGATTGAAGTACCCCTAAAATAATGGAGATTGTAGTACAAATGTAATAAAAATAAAAGAATGACAAAAAAACGTTGACAAGCTCTACGGAAGTATGATATACTTTAAATCTAAAATTGCAAACTTAAGAATTTCTATATAAATTGGATTGCAATATCTACAAAATTATTCTGTGAGGGAAAAATTAGCTTTAATAGTATATTTTTTCTGAACAATAAATAATGTCTATATTTAAATTTTATTAATTCTAAAAAGAAGAGGAATTGGTTATAAAGTTATTTTATTTAGGGAAAGTCCAATTTGAAGCTACGAGCTTTTCATAAATAAAATATTTATATCTCAAGAAGGACTTCTTTTCAAGGTAATATTATTTTCTTATAAATTGCTTCATAAATTAAAAATTTAATGAAGGAGTGAATTCGTTTCTATGAAAGAAATCAAACACGAAAAATCTACACGTTACACCTTTGCAAAAACAGGTGATAGTATTGAAATGCCAAATTTCATCAAAGTACAAAAAGATTCTTATGACTGGTTTGTTAAAGAAGGTCTAGGAGAAGTTTTAAAAGATATTTCTCCAATTATTGATTATTCTGGAAATCTAGTACTAGAATTCTTTGATTATTACATGGAAGACAAAACAAAATACTCTCTAGAAGAGACAAAAGAGAGAGACGTTACATATTCAACAAGACTACATGTAAAAGTAAGATTAATTAACCGTGAGACAGGTGAAATTAAGGAACAAGAAATCTATTTAGGAGACTTTCCACTAATGACAGATAGTGGAACTTTCGTAATCAATGGTGCAGAGAGAGTTGTAGTAAGCCAATTAGTTCGTTCACCAGGATGTTATTATGCAAAGGACTTTGATAAAACAGGAAAGCAAGTATACACAGCAACAGTTATGCCAATCCGTGGTGCTTGGATAGAATATGAAACAGACTCAAATGATATGTTCTATGCAAGAGTTGATAGAACAAGAAGAATACCAATAACTACTCTATTAAGAGCAGTAGGATTAAAGACAGACGAAGAAATAATATCAATGTTTGGAGAAGACGAAAGAATACTTACAACACTAGAAAAAGATCCAATAAAGACACAAGACGAGGCTTTAATTGAAATATACAAAAAATTAAGACCAGGAGAACTACCATCAGTAGAAGCTGCAACTAACCTATTCAATGGACTATTCTTTGACCATAGAAGATATGATTTAGCTAGAGTGGGAAGATATAAATTCAATAAAAAATTATCTTTAGCAAATAGAATAGAAAATCAAGTTGCATTTGAAGACATAGTAGATACAGAAACTGGAGAAGTTTTAGTTGCAAAAGATACAGTAATCTCTAAAGAAATGGCAAAAAATATCCAAAATTCAGGAATAAATATTGTAAGCATTAAAGTCGAAGACAAAAAAGTTATAGTAATAGGAAATGGTACTGTTGATATTCATGAAGTACTAAAAGACGTTGATTTAAGCAAATTAAACATAAAAGAAGAAGTTAACTATCTAGTATTAAAAAATATAATAGATACAACAGAACCAAAAGATTTAGTAAAAGTAATAGAAGAAAGAATGGAAGAGTTAATTCCAAAACACATTACAACAGAAGATATTATTGCATCTGTTGGATATTTATTAAATTTAGCACACAAAGTAGGAACAGTTGATGATATCGACCATTTAGGAAATAGACGTATAAGAAGTGTTGGAGAACTTTTACAAAACCAATTTAGAATAGGTTTAACAAGACTTGAAAGAGTTGTAAGAGAGAGAATGACAATTCAAGACCTAGATGTAGTAACTCCTCAAACATTAATAAATACAAAACCTATAACATCATCAATAAGAGAATTCTTTGGAAGTTCACAATTATCACAATTTATGGATCAAACAAACCCACTTTCAGAATTAACACATAAAAGAAGAATATCAGCATTAGGACCAGGAGGTCTTTCAAGAGAAAGAGCAGGATTTGAGGTTCGTGATATTCACTATACACACTATGGAAGATTATGCCCAATAGAATCTCCAGAAGGACCAAACATAGGACTAATTTCAGCATTATCTTCATTCGCAATAGTAAACGAATATGGATTTGTTGAAACACCATATAGAAAAATAGACCCTGTAACTCACAAAGTTACGGATGAGATTGAATATATGGCTGCTTACGATGAAGACGGTCATATTATAGCTCAAGCAGACGAGCCAATTGGACCTGACGGAAAATTTGTAAATTCAAAAATAAAAGTTAGATATTTAGATGAAGTAACAGAAGTTCCAGCTGAAAAGGTTGATTATATGGATGTTTCACCAAAGCAATTAGTATCAGTTGCAGCGGCAATGATACCATTCCTAGAACATGATGATGCTAACCGTGCACTTATGGGTGCAAACATGCAACGTCAAGCTGTTCCACTTATGATTACAGACTCACCAATAGTAGGAACGGGAATTGAATATAAAGCAGCAAAAGACTCTGGAATAATGATACTTGCAAAAAATGATGGTACTGTTAAAAAAGTTACAGGTGATGAAATAACAGTAGAAACTAAAAACGGTACAATAGATACTTACAAACTACGTAAGTTCAAAAGAACAAACGGTGCTACATGTATAAATCAAAGACCAATTGTTGTAAAAGGTGAAAAAGTAAAGGCAGGAGACGTTATTGCCGATGGACCTGCTACACAAAATGGAGAAATGGCACTTGGTAAAAACGTAATTATAGCTTTCTCTACATGGGAAGGATACAACTACGAAGACGCTATTTTGTTAAGTGAAAGATTAGTTAAAGAAGATGTATTTACCTCAATACACATTGAAGAATATGAATGTGAATGTCGTGATACAAAATTAGGACCAGAAGAGATTACACGTGATATTCCAAACGTTGGTGAAGATTCATTAAAAGATCTTGATGAAAGAGGAATTATAAGAATAGGTGCAGAAGTTGGACCTGGAGATATCCTAGTAGGTAAAGTTAGTCCAAAAGGAGAAACAGAACTTACTGCTGAAGAAAGACTATTAAGAGCCATCTTTGGTGAAAAAGCAAGAGAAGTTAGAGATACTTCACTACGTGTACCACATGGAGAATCAGGAACAATAGTTGATATTAAGATATTTGATAGAGAAAACTCTGATGAATTAAGCCCAGGAGTAAATCAAGTAATCAGATGTTATATAGCACAAAAAAGAAAAATATCAGTTGGTGATAAAATGTCTGGACGTCATGGAAACAAAGGTGTTGTTTCAAGAATATTACCAGTTGAGGATATGCCATTCATGCCAGATGGTACACCAGTAGATGTATTATTAAACCCATTAGGTGTTCCTTCACGTATGAATTTAGGTCAAGTTCTAGAAGTTCATCTAGGAGCTGCAGCAAGACTACTTGGACTAAAAGTTGCAACGCCAGTGTTTGATGGTGCAACAGAAGAAGAAATTGTAGAATTGCTTGAGAAATCAGGACTATCACCAGATGGAAAAACAATACTTTATGATGGAAGAACAGGAGAGCCATTTGATAAGCCAATTACAGTTGGTGTAATGTACATGTTAAAACTACACCATCTAGTAGATGATAAGATACATGCTCGTTCAACAGGACCATACTCAATAGTTACTCAACAACCTTTAGGAGGTAAAGCTCAATTCGGTGGACAACGTTTCGGAGAGATGGAAGTTTGGGCACTTGAAGCATATGGTGCAGCACATACTCTACAAGAAATGTTAACAGTAAAATCAGATGACATAGTTGGACGTGTTAAAACTTATGAAGCAATTGTCAAAGGCGAAAATATTCCAGAACCAGGAGTACCAGAAGGCTTCAAAGTATTAATAAAAGAACTACAAAGTCTAGGATTAGACATGAAACTATATAACAAAGACAATGAAGAAGTTGAATTAAAAGAGAATATTGATGAAGGAATAGACTTTAACCTTGAAAGAGAAAGACACAGCAAAGAAGAACTACAAGTATTAGATGATGAATTAACTTCAGAAGGATATGAAGAAGTTGTAGATGATGAAAATGTCGAAGAAGAAAGCGATGATATATATAATGATGAAGATATTTTAGGTGAAGATATTTTTGACAATGATTTAGCAGAAGATAATATAGACAATGACAACGATATTTTAGACGAAGATGATTTATCATAAAAATAAAATTAATTAAATAATCACATTGACATTTAATTACTAACTCAAGGGAATTGTTCGTGCAATGTGTAATTAATGTGGAAAACAATGTGGATAAATTAGTGTGAAAAAGAATGAAGGTTAATATTGGAGGTTCGAAAATTGGACGAATTAGAAGTTTTTGATAAGATAAAAATCGGAATTGCATCAGATGAAAAAATAAGAGAATGGTCAAAAGGTGAAGTAAAAAAGCCAGAAACCATTAATTACAGAACATTAAAACCAGAAAAAGATGGTCTATTCTGTGAAAGAATATTTGGACCAGTAAAAGACTGGGAATGCCATTGTGGAAAATATAAAAGAGTAAGATATAAAGGAATAGTGTGCGATAGATGTGGTGTTGAAGTTACCAAATCAAAAGTTAGACGTGAAAGAATGGGACACATTGAGCTTGCAGCTCCAGTAGCACATATCTGGTATTTCAAAGGAATACCAAGTAGAATTGCATTATTATTAGACGTTTCTCCAAGAAACATAGAAAAAGTAATCTATTTTGCATCATATATTGTTACAGACAAAGGTACTTCAGACTTAATGAAATGTCAAGTTTTAAGTGAAAAAGAATACGTAGAAGCTGTTGAAAAATACGGTAAAGGTTCATTTAAAGCTGAAATGGGTGCAGGAGCAATAAGGAAACTTTTAGAAGAAATAGATATTGATAAATTATCACAAAAATTAAAGAAAGAAATAGAAAAAGCAAGTGAACAAAGAAAAGTTAAAATTGCAAAAAGACTAGATACAGTAGAAGCATTTAGAATTTCTAAAAACAGACCAGAATGGATGGTAATGAGCGTTATTCCAGTAATTCCAGCTGATATAAGACCAATGGTTCAACTAGATGGTGGTAGATTTGCTACATCTGACTTAAATGACCTATATAGAAGAGTTATAAATAGAAATAATAGATTAAAGAGATTACTAGAATTAGGAGCACCAGAAATAATTGTAAGAAATGAAAAGAGAATGTTACAAGAATCAGTAGATGCACTAATTGATAATGGTAGACGTGGACGTCCTGTTACAGGAGCTGGAAACAGACCATTAAAATCTCTATCAGATATGTTAAAAGGAAAACAAGGTAGATTTAGACAAAACCTATTAGGAAAGAGAGTTGACTACTCTGGACGTTCAGTTATCGTTGTTGGTCCAGATCTTAAAATTTATCAATGTGGTGTGCCAAAAGAAATGGCAGTCGAACTATTCAAACCATTTGTTATGAAAGAATTAGTTGGACGTGGAATTGCACATAATATTAAAAATGCAAAAAGAATGGTAGAAAAATTAAGACCAGAAGTATGGGATATACTAGAAGAGGTTATAAAAGACCATCCAGTTATGTTAAACCGTGCTCCTACACTACACAGACTTGGTATTCAAGCATTTGAACCAGTATTAGTAGAAGGAAGAGCATTAAAGTTACACCCATTAGTATGTACAGCATTCAACGCTGACTTCGACGGAGACCAAATGGCTATTCACGTTCCATTATCTCCAGAAGCTCAAGCAGAAGCAAGATACCTAATGTTATCAGTAAACAACCTATTAAAGCCACAAGATGGTAAACCAGTAACTGTACCTACACAAGACATGATATTAGGAAGTTACTATTTAACAATGCAAGTTGATGGTGAGCAAGGTGAAGGAATGTACTTTAAAGACACAGATGAAGCACTACTTGCATATCAAAATGGAGATTTAGGCTTACATGCAAAAATATCTATTAGAATAAGCAAAGAAATAGATGGAGAAATTAAAACAAAAACAATTCAAACAACAGTAGGTAGAGTAATCTACAATCAAGGAATACCACAAGATTTAGGATTTGTAGATAGAACTACAGAAGATGGAATGTTCCAATTAGAAATAGACTTTCCTGTTATAAAGAAAAATTTAGGAACAATCATTGCAAAATGTATAGATGTACATGGACTAAATGAAGCAGCAGAAGTACTGGACTACATTAAAGCTCTTGGTTATAAATATTCAACAAAAGGAGCTATAACAGTTTCAGTTTCAGATGTTAAAGTTCCAGAAGCAAAAAAAGAAATATTAGAAAAAGCAGAAAAAGATGTAGATGAAATTACAAAACACTATAAACGTGGTTTAATTACAAACGATGAAAGATATACATCTGTAATTAAAATTTGGGAAAAAGCAATAGATGATGTAACAGAAGCGATGAAAAATAACTTTGACACATTAAACCCAATATACATGATGGCTGAATCAGGAGCCAGAGGTAACATGAACCAATTAAGACAAATCGCTGGTATGCGTGGACTTATGGCTAGTACAACAGGAAAAACAGTTGAAATCCCAATCAAATCATGTTTCCGTGAAGGATTAGGACCACTAGAATACTTCATATCATCACATGGTGCTAGAAAGGGATTAACAGATACAGCATTAAGAACAGCAGACTCTGGATACTTAACAAGAAGATTAGTTGATGTATCACAAGATATAATTGTAAGAGAAGAAGATTGTGGTACAACAGAAGGAATTGAAATAGAAGATATCAAAGATGGAAATCAAATAATAGAAAAATTACAAGAAAGACTAGAAGGAAGATATCCATTACATGACATAGTAAATCCAGAGACAAAAGAAGTCATAGCACCTAAAGATGTTATGATAACTCCAGCAGTTGCTAAAAAAATAGTTGATGCAGGAATTACAAAGACAGAAGTTCGTTCACCATTAACTTGTAGAACAAAACATGGTGTATGTTCTAAATGTTATGGTATGGGACTTGCAACTCGTGAACCAGTAAACATAGGAGAAGCAGTAGGAATTATAGCCGCACAATCAATCGGTGAACCTGGTACACAATTAACAATGCGTACATTCCACCAAGGTGGTGTCGCAGGAGGAGATATTACACAAGGTCTTCCAAGAGTTGAAGAATTATTCGAAGCTAGAAAACCAAAGGGAATTGCTATAATAACAGAAATATCAGGAACAGTAAAAATATCTGATGAAGGAAACAAGAAGGAAGTAACAATAGTAGGAAAAGACGAAGCTAAAAAATATATGATACCATTCGGTGCAAAACTTAAAGTAAAAGAAGGTCAAGAGTTAAAAGCAGGTGAACCAATTACAGAAGGTTCAATAAATCCAAATGAAATCTTATTAATCAATGGACCAAAAGGTGTTTATGAATACCTAATACAAGAAGTTCAAAAAGTTTATAGAAACCAAGGTGTTGATATTAACGATAAACACATTGAAGTTATTGGACGTCAAATGATTAAGAGAGTAAAAGTTGAAAATCCAGGAGATACAACATTCTTTGCAGGATCACTTGTTGATATGTATGAATTTGCAGAAGAAAATGAAAGAATGAAAGCAGAGAAAAAACAACAAGCTACAGGAAAGAGAGTATTACTTGGAATTACAAAGGCATCTCTTGCAACAGAAAGTTTCTTATCAGCTGCTTCATTCCAAGAGACAACAAAAGTATTAACAGAAGCTGCAATAAAAGGAAAAGTAGATCCATTAATAGGATTAAAAGAAAATGTTATAATAGGTAAATTAATACCAGCAGGAACAGGACTTCCAATATACAAAGACATAGAAATAAACACAGAAAATGATGGAGAAGTTTCAGAGGAAATTAGTTCATCTATACAAGAAACAATATAATTATTTGTAGTGGCACATCGAAATGAGCCCAAAATAAGGAGATAAAATAAAATTTTATCTCCTTATTTTTGCTATAGACTATTTAAAATCCAAAAAAGTAATAGTAATACTATTCACCAACTTTGAAAAAAATAATATAAAACTGTCTTTGAAATAAAAATAATATAAAATTGTAGGGGCACGTCAAAATGAGCAAAAGTAAGAAGATAAAAAAATTTTATCTTCTTATTTTTGCAATAAATGCTTGGAAATTTTGCATAGCAAAATTTACTGATTGCATGTGCCCTAAAAAATTAAATTAAAAACAAGTATGTTAATATAGAAAATTACATATTGACTAAAAAGCTAGATATTGCTATAATAGAGATACCAAAGTATAGAAGATATGCAGGAAGGAATAAGAAACTAGATACATGGGTAAAATTCATAGATAAACCGGAGGAGATAGTAATGAGAGAAGTAGAAGAAAATGAAGGATTAAAAGAAGCCCAAGAACTATTAGAGCAAATAAGTTTAGATGAACATGAGCAAGAATTAGCATTCAAAAGAGAATTATACGAAATGGATAAAAAAGCAATAAAGGCAGCAGGATATTATGAAGGTCTAGAAGAAGGAATACAACAAGGGATAAAAGAAGGAATACAACAAGGCGAAAAAGAAAAAGCAATAAAAATTGCGAAAAATTTATTAAAACAAAATATATCAATAGAAATAGTTGTAAAATGCACAGGACTAACTAAAGAAGAGATAGAAAAATTGAAATAATAAATCAAAATATAATTTGAATATTAAATTAAAATGAGTTACTTAAAAGTAACTCATTTTATATTATATAAACTAATAGTTGTAATGCTATAAAATATAACATAACAAATATCAACATATAATCTCAAAAGACTTATTTCCGTAACAAAATCGACAAAAAAATACAAAAATGTTCATAAAATTTAACTAATAAAAAATAAACAAACAAACCATAAATTTCCGCAAACAAAAATGCGGAAATCTTTTATTATTAACAAAAACCTCCATTTTATTTTATATTTATATATATTAAAATTATTATATAAAAATTAATAATAAACATAACTTTTTGGAGGGAAAATCTATGAAACCAAACGAAAGAAAAATTAAAAACAAATCTGTAGGGGGACATTGCAATGTGCCCGTTGTAATCACAACATGCATAATAATGTTAATACTAATAGCAATAATAACAACCGTAACATTAGTATGTACTAAAAATGCAGAAATCGCTAGAATAAACAGCCAACAACTACAAGCAGAAACAGCTCAAGTAGAAGAAGTAAAAAAATACAGCATATACATGATATTAAACGAGCTAAACGCAAGAACAGACACTAATTTAGCTGGTAATAAAATAACGATAAAACCTAAAAGTGAAGGATTAACTATTAAGCTATATAATATAAAAAACAATGACCCAATAACTGAAGGAACAGAAGAAGGCATAGAAGTCCCAGAAGAAGGAATAAAATTACACATTGAAGGAATAGAAGAAGGAAAAAGCTACGACATAGAAATCGAAAATAAAGAAACTCCAGAAAATTATGAACAAACCTTCAAAAAAGCAACAATAACAGTAGACGCACAAGAACAAGGAGAACTAGAAGCATATGTAAAAGAAATAACCAAAGATAATGAAGTAGAGAGCCTTGATCATCCAGAACCAACAGAAACAACAACAGAAGGCTCAGAAGAAAAGGTAGCAATATTTGCATATGAAGAAGAAGCCGATGGAAAAATAAAAATCAAAGGAAACAAAGATGTAGAAATATACTATGCAATAGTATACAACGATGCTGTTGCTACAACTAGCACTATGACTGACGAAAGAGATGAAACCAATGCGCCCGAAGAATTAGAATGGCAACTATATAACGAGGAAGAAGGCATAAAACTAGAAAAAAACGGAAAATTATACTCAAAATCAAAATATAAAGATGGAGGTTATAGCAGTATAAATACCCTAACCATAAACAACATAGACAAACTAAAACCAAGCATAACAGTAGAAGATCCACAACTAAATGATGCTAAAGACGAAGTAACAGTATCCATAAGCATGCAAGACCAAGAAGAAACACAAGAATACGGAAAATCAGGGGTATATGGATATGCCATAACAACAACAGAACAAGAACCAACAGACTTTGTACCAGTAAACGATGAAGAAGAAAATGATGTAGAAGCAGATGTAGAGTCAAGCACATCTAGTATACAAGAACCAATAGCAACAGAAATAGGAGGAATAACCAAAAACGGAACATATTATGCATGGGTATCAGACAAAGCAGGAAACACAGACCATAAGGAAATCACAGTAACAGGAATACAAGAAGCAGAAAAACATATAGTAGCAATAATACTATCAGCACCAGAAAAAGCAAACGACCTAATAGGAAAAGAATACTACACACTACAAGAACTAATGGAAGCACTAGAGGAAAAAGAAGTAACAGCAGAAGAAGATGAACAAGTAGTAGTACAAATGGTAGCAGATGTAGCAAATGATTCAACAAAAATATCAAACAAAAACATATTACTAGACTTAAACGGATATACCATAACATCAAAACTACAAGAACCAACCATAAAAGTAGAAAGTGGAAACTTAAACATTGTAGATGATAAATACGATATGACAGAATACATAAAAGACCAAGAAAAATTACAAGCGTTACAGGCAAGAAATTACACCAGCAAAACAGAAGGTGATGAAAGTACTCCATGTACAGGAACAGTAAATAGTGTAAACTTTGTAGGAATTCAAGTAGAAGAAGGAGGAACAGTAACGCTAGGCAAAGATGGAGAATTACTAACAGAAGTACCAGATAAAGAAGCCCCATTAATAAAAGGGAGACTAAAGGGCGTGCTAAATAATGGGGGAGCATTTAACTTTTATGATGGACAAATACAAGGAAAAGTACCAGTACAAGGAGAAATAACAGACAAACCAATAATATATGACCCAACACTAACAGAATTAGAGGGCGAAAAAGGTATATTTAAAAACATATTACAAAAAGTAGCAGGAATAGAAGCATTAATAGGAAGAACTAGATATGTAAAACTAGAAAACGCAATAGAAAAAGCAACAAATCAGGAAGAAGCAACACAAATAGATATAATAACAGAAATAGCAAAAGATGAAAGTATAACTGTAGACAGTACAAAAAATGTAAAATTAAACTTAAATGGATATAATCTAACAAACACAATACAAGACTATGTAATAAAAAACCAAGGAAAACTAGAAATAATAGATACAAGTATAACAGGAGAAGAAACAACAGGAGGACAAATAGTAAGTAGTACACATAACACGATACATAATGAACAAGGAGCAGAACTAAAACTAACAGGAGGAACAATAACAAACCAATCAAAGACTGCCATCAAAAACGAAGGAACATTTGAACTAAATGGAGGAAATGTAAAGACGACATCAACAAGTTCTTCAGTATGTGGAATAGAAAACATAAATGAGGGAGAAATAACAATAACATCAGGAAATATAAGTGTAGGATATTATGGGATTTATCATAAAGGAACAGAAACTGTAACAATGACAGGAGGAACAATAAGTTCAACCAATGGCTATGGAATACTTAACTATTCAACAGGAAATGTAACAATGCAAGCTGGAACCATTAATGGAAGTTCAGGGATAGATAATGTAGGAGCAGGAACTGTAACTATACAAGGAGGAGAGATAAATACAACAAAAACAGCAGTATATAATATGTCTAATAATATTAATCAAAAAGGTACTATAATAATAAATGGAGGAACTATAAGTTCAACTGATAGTAGAACATATACAGTATCTAATTATTATGGAACTATCACAATTGATGAAGCAGATATAACATCTACATATTATGGAATATATAATAACTCTTCAGGGAATATGAAAATAACAGATACAACAATAAGTGGAGGAAGTTCTGGAATTTATAATAACGGTACTATAGAAGTAGAAGGAGGAAGCATTTCAGAAACCAGAAAAGGAGTATACAATAGCGGTACAGATTCTAAAACTACTATAAAAGGAACTACAATTACAGCAACTGAAAGAGGAATAGATAACTCAGATAGAGCTACTTCTGGAGGAGAAGTTACATTAGAGGATGTAAACATAAATGTAACAAATGGAAGTGATGCTTATGGAATATATAATTATGGAATAGGAACTATAAATTTAAGAAGCGGAACAATAAAAGTAGATACAACATCAACAAGTTGGTCAGCATATGGAGTATATAATAATAGTACTGGAACAATAAATATAGGAGAAAAAAATGAAGAACAAGAGTATTTAGAAGTTGCTTTAGTAAGTGAAGATGTACATGATAATTCAATAAATATTACAGCAAGTGTAACAACAACAGCAGGAAAAGCAAGTTCAGCTAAAAGCTATGGAGTATATAATCCTTCTGGAACTTTAAATTTTTATAAAGGAACAATAGTAGGCGGAACTGAAGCAATACAAGGAACAATAAATGAAGTAAAAGAAGGATATAATATAGAATTAGGAGATATAGAAAAAGGAGAACAGGCAACACTAGAACATCAAACTGGTATAGCATATATAGAAGGAAATCAAGATGAATTATATGATGATTTACAATCTGCAATAAATGCATGTAGCACAGAACAAAAAACAATAGTCTTAGCTAAAAACAGTACTATGATAGTAGGAAAAACAATAGCAGAAAATCAAAACATAACTTTAAGCCTAAATGGAAAAAGCATAAAAACATATGCAACTGATAGTGCGATAACAAATAATGGACAATTAACAATAAAAGATGAAACAGAAGAAGGACAAATATCTGGGTACAGTTCAACAATATTAAATAATGAAGCAAATGGAACATTAAGAATAGAAAGTAGTTCAATAATAGCAAATGGAATGAATGCAACATGTATTACAAATAAAGGAACTATAGAAACAGAAGGAGGAAAACTATCATCAACAGCATTAACAAATACATCATATACATATGGAATAAACAATATAGATAATGGTAATGTAACCATAAATAATATAAGTATAAGTGCTTGCACATATGGAATTTATAATACAGGAACAGAAAATATAACTATAAAAAACGGAACTATAGATGGAACAGGAGGAAGTGGAACTATATATGGAATATACAATGAAGGTACAGGAAATATAATAATCCAAGGAGGAACTATTTCTAATTATAAATATGGAATTTATAATAAAGTTACAGGAGAAATAAAAGTAGAGGGAGGAAATGTATCTTCAATTCCAGGAAGTGATGTATATGGTATCTATAATAAGGGAGAGGGAACAATAATTGTGACAAATGGAAATATAAAAGTAACAGGGTACAATGTTGGATGGGGTTCTGCTTATGGATATGTAATATATAATGAAGGTACCGGAAGTGCAATTTTAAAAGGAGGTACTATAACGGCAGAAGGTTCTGGCTACAGATATGGAATATACAATAAAGGTACAGGAACTATAACAATAGAAAGTGGAGATATAAAATGTAGTGAAATATCGAATTCAGGAACTATGTCAATGACAGGAGGAACTATAACAGGAGGAATATCAAATTCTGGAACAGTAACAATAACAGGAGGTAGCATAAGTGGAAGTAGTTATGGAATAAAAAATAGTAATGCGACAGGAAAAATAACATTAGGAGAAAAAAATGGAGAAGTAAATACAGATGCACCAGTTATAGAATGTACATCTTCTGGTTCGTATGGGATAGATAATTCTCAAAATGGAATATTCAATTTTTACGATGGAAGAATAATAGGTAGAGAAAATAAATCAATAAATGGTGCAGTATCAGACAAAGAAGAGGAATATAGTATTGTAAAATATACACATGAACAAGCAGGCAAATATGAAGTTGAAGAAGGAAAAGAAATTTCAGTATTAGAGGTGGTAAATGTAGCAAAAGTAAGTTCTAGTACTATAGAAGATACAGAATATACATCATTACCAAAAGCACTAGAAGCAATTACAGGTGAAGAAGAAACTACAATAACATTATTAGCAAATGTTTCAATAGGTGAAAATATAGAACCACTAGAAATTGAAAATGGTAAAAATATTATATTAGATTTAGCAGGATATACAATAACAGCATCAAATGAGAATGTAATAGAGAATAACGGACATCTAACAGTAAAAGATAGTTCAAAAATTGAAACTGAAGTTGGGACTGGAACTATAATAGGAAGCAAAGGAGCTATAATATTAAATAATGAATCAGGAACTTTAAAAATAGAAAGTGGAATAATAACATTAACTTCTGAAGGAAAAGCAATTGAAAATAATGGAGAATTACAAACAACAGGAGGAACTATAAATTTAACAAATTCAGCAACAAATGGTCAATATTCATATGGAATATATAATAAAGGAAATTCCAGCATAACAAGTACAACGATAAATGGAACGGGTACTAGAGGTTACTACTGTGGAATTTGGAATGAAGAAAATGGAAGTATGACAGTAAAAGAAGGCAATATATCATTAAAAGTAGGTGGTAATGCAGCATATGGGATTTATCATAATGGGGCAAATGATATAACAATAGAAAATGAAGAAGTGTTTTCACAAGCATATGATGCATATGGAATATATAATAATGGAGCAGGAAAAATAATAGTAAATGGAGGAAATATTAATGCAGTTAAAAGATCAAATTTTGGTAGTTATGGAATATATAATAATAGTACAGGAGACATAGAGATAAATAATGAAGCAAAAATAGGCAATAGTAGTAATAAACTATATTATGGAATATATAATAATGAAGCAGGAAATATAGTAATAAAAAATGGAGAGATAGTAGCAAGTACCGGAATAGAGAATGTATCTGGAGGAAGTATTACAATAGAAAATGGAAAAATTTCAGGGGATTATTATGGAATATATAATAGAGGTATAGGAAACATAAGTATTACAGGAGGAACAATCACAGCAAACCAAAGTAGCTCAAGTTGTTATGCAATATACAACAGTTCTTCTGGAACTATAACAATAGAAGAAGGGGAAATAAAGGCAGTTAGCAATTCATTAAGTTATGGAATTAATAATACAGAAGGAGGAACTATAATTATAAAAGGAGGAACTATAACTTCTGAAATGACTAATACATCAGCTACTTCTACAAGTATAGTTTCATATGGAATATATAATAATAAAGGAAATATCCAAATTGAAGGAGGAAAAATATCAGGAAAATCTACAAAAACTGATTTAAAATCATGTGGAATTTATAACAACATAGGAACAATAGAGATAGGTAAGAAGAATGAAGAAATAGATGAATTAAATATAACAGGAGGAACAACTGGATTAAATAACGCTGTAGGAACTCTAAAATATTATGAAGGAACAATAACAGGAGGAACAGAAGCAATAGTAGGAGTAATAAATGAAGTAAAGGAAAATAGTGATATTGTATTAACAAAAGTAGAAGAAGGCGAACAAGCCAAATTAGGAAATCAAGATGATATAGCATATATAGATGGTAAGGAAACACATTATAACACTTTGCAATCTGCAATAGATGCATGTAACGGTGGAGAAACAATATTTATTAATAAAGATATAACATTAGTAAGAACTACAACAGTAGAAAATGGAAAAAATATAACTTTAAACTTAAATGGAAAGAAAATATTATCATTCGTAACTGAAAATACAATAACAAATAATGGAACATTAACCATAATAGATGAAACAGAAGATGAAGGAAAAGGGCAAATAATTGCATATGGTTCAAATATATTAAATAATGAGACTGAAGGCACATTAACACTAAAAACAGATATATTATCCAATAACCCAACAAGTTGTATTGAAAATAAAGGAACATTAGAAATAAACGGAGGAAATATTAATATAGAGAATACAGCATCAGGCTCATCAAGTGAATATAGAAATATATATGGAATACATAATACAGAAAGTGGAACAATGACTTTCAAAAGCGGAAGTATAAATATAAATAATACAAATGGCTCAAATGTAAAAAGATATGGAATATATAATGATGGAACAGGAACTATAATAATGAAAGAAGGAAATATATCTGAAACTGGAAGTTATACATATGGAATTTATAACAATGTAGAAGGAAAGGTAAATGTAGAAGGTGGAACAATAAGTGGAGAATATGGTATTTATAATAATAATTCAGGAACTATAACAATAGAAGGAGGAGATATTTCATCATCTAATTCTGCAATATATAATAAATCTACTGGAACAGTCGAAATAAGAGAAGGAAGTGTAATATCAAGTTCATCAACAACAATATCTAATGGTAGTACTGGAACAATAAATATAACAGGAAGTACAATAACTTCAAATTACTATGCGATAAGCAACAGCAAAGGAACTGTAAATATAAGTGCAGGAAATATAAGTTCAACTTCAACAAGTAGTTCTGCGATATCTAATAGTAGTAACGGAATATTAACAATAACAGGAGGAACTATAACTTCAAAAGGAACATCAACATCATATGGAACAATATCTAATTCTGCAACAGCAACAATATTAGGAGGAACCATAACATCAGAAAATGGAATAGGAATTTCCAATGGAAGAACATTAACTATAGGAAACAACGAAGGAGAAGTAAATATAGACTCACCAGTAATAACAGGAAAAACATACGGGGTAAGCAATAGTGGGACATTTAACTTCTATGATGGAGTAATAAAAGGAGAAACATCAGCAATATCAGGTCAAATAAGTGATAAACCATATTCATATAAACTAAAATATGAAAATTCAATGAAAACAGCAACATTAGAACTAGATTCAGAATTTGAAGGATTAATCCAAGTAGAAAACATTTACTATGATAAACTATCAACAGCAATAAGTGTAATATCAAATATGGATAATAAGACAGGAACAATTAAAATCTGTCAAGACATTTCAAATATGAGTGAAGAGGTAACAATACCAGCAGGAGCAAATATAACATTAGCATTACAGGGACATACAATAGAATACAAAAACACAGAGGTTGCAATAACAAACAGTGGAATCTTAACAATAATAGACTTTGAAGAGACAGATGCAAGTAGTTCATCAACTACATCAACCATAAAGAATGCAAATGGAACAGTAATACAAAATAATGGAACATTAACTATAGGTCAAGAGAATAATCCAAATTCAGAATCACCAGTAATAGAAGGACAAACAGCAATAGGAGGATCGTCAGCAACAAAGCGTAGCGGAAAATTAATAGGAACAATACCTGATGGAATGAGTGCATATAGAACGTCAGTAATGAGTTTAGAAGATGGAGGAGAGTTAGTATTATCACTAGAACCAGAAACGACACCAAGTGAAAAAGACTGGACAAAAGAAAATGTAGGAGTAGGAATACAAGCAGACATAATACCAACATTAGAATTATATAGTACAATGGACATGCCACCATTAAGCTCTACAAAAACAGCAGTAGTAGAAAGAAGACAAGTAGAAGGTTTAGAAGAAGAAAGCATAACAGAAAGCAAACTAGAAACAGAACAAGTAACAGCAGGAGATAAAATAAAATACACAATACATGTAGAAAACAAAGGAGAGATAGAAGCACAAAACGTAATAGTAAAAGATGAAGTACCACAAGGAACAAAAGTAGTAGAAATAGGAAACGACGGAGAAGAAGTAGACGGAGAAATAACTTGGACTATTCCACAAATAGCTGTAGAAGGAAGTGCAGAAGTAAGCTTCACAGTAGAAGTAAAATATGCCCAAAAAGACTATACAATAGAAAACAAAGCAACTGTGGAAGAAGCAGAAACAAATAAGACTCAAAACGAATACAAAAAACCACAAGCACAATTAACAAGTGAATTAACAAAAACAGGACCAGAAACAATAACATCAAAAGAAGAAAATGTAGATTACCAAATACAATTTAATGCAAAAATAAACTATTTCCAAGGAAAAGCAAAAGTAACTCTAGTAGATACTCTACCATTGCCAATAGATGAAGATAATTCAGACTTAGGGGAAGAAGAATATGAATACGACCCTGAAAAGCATACAATAACATGGGAAGAAGAAATACAAGACATAGACACATTTAGTAATTGGCAAGAACACACAATAACAATAACAAAACAAATAAGTGTAAAATATGATTATACAGGAATAGCAAACATAAAAGAACCAATAGTAAACAATGTATCATCTACAATAGAATTACTAGAAGAAGATGAAGAAATTCCAGATCAAACAGAAACAGTAAAAACAGAGGAAAAAACAACACAAAAAGAAACAACAATACAAATACCAGCAGAAGTAATAGTACATCACTACATCTATAATGAAGAAGCAGAAAGAGATGAAGACAAATACACAGAAGTAGAGCTAGTAGAAAAAGAAACAAAGAAAGGAATAGTAGGAGAGAGCTATACAGCAAGTCCATTAAGTGAAATACCAGCAAACTACACATGTGTAGACCCAGCAGAAAAGACAGGAACATATGGTGAAGAACCAATAGAAGTAAAATACTATTATAAACTAACAAAACCAACAGTAGAAAACGAAATAGAAAAGACAGTAGAAGCAAACATAGTGGATGAAGAAGGACAAGCAGTATTAACAAAAGAAAACGGAGAAGTAGAATATACGATAGAGTGTGATGTAAAAATAAAAGACTACATAGGAAAAGCAACAATAGAGATAGTAGACACATTACCAGCGGAAATAGATGAATCAAAATTAGAAAAAGATGAAGGAACATATAATCCAGAAGATAACACAATAACATGGACACAAGAAATAGAAGATATAAACACATTTACAAAAACAGTAGGTAAAGTAGGAGATCCACAAGAAAACATAGGTGAATTTGAAGAAGACACATATGTAGTACACATAACAAAACAAATAAAGGTAGTGTATACGAACCAAGAAGGAACAGAAGAATTAGTAAATAAAGTAAAGGGAACAACAAAAACATATTATCCAGAAAAATACATAGAAGAACAAGCAGGACAAGAATTTGTAACAGCAGAAAAACAAGACGAAGTAACATTAAAACAAGATTATAGAGAAACAGATTTAAAAGTAAAAATAAGAAAAACAGGAACAGAAGAAATAACAAGTAAAGGTGACAAAGTAAACTATAAAATAGACTTTAATTCAGAGATATCAAACTACACAGGAGAAGGAAGAATAGAAATAGTAGATACATTACCATACGAAATAGATAAAAACGCATCAAAATTAGCAGGAGGAACATATGATGAAGCAACAAATACAATAACATGGGAAGAAGAAATAAAACAGATAAATACAGACACAGGAGAAAATAAAAATGAAACAAGTATAGGAGAAATGCAAGAAGGAGAAAATGGAAAAGTATTTGCTATAGGCATAAGCAAAGAAATAGAGGTAGTATATAAAGACATAGACCTAACACAAGAAAAGATGATAAATACAGTAAAAGGAAAAGTGGAATTAGATGAGACAGAAGAAACAGACGAAGCAACAGCAAGTTTTGAAACAAAAATAAATGTAGAAGGAAAAGTAATAATAAGATATGTAGACAAAGACACAGGAAAATACATAACACAAGAGAAACAAGAAATAGTAGGAAAAGTAGGAAGTACATATAACGCAGAAATAAAAGAAATAGAAGGATATGAATACATAGACGAAGGAAAAGCTACAGGAACAATAGAAGAAGGAGAAAAAGAAATAAAACTAAACTACAAGAAAGAAGAAACAGAACCAGAAGTAACAGAAGGAACAGTAACAGTAAAATATCAGGACAAAGAAGGAAATAAAATAGAAGAAGACAAGATAATAAAAGGAAAGATAGGAGAAAGCTATAAAACAGAGGAAATAGAAATAGAAAACTATAAACTTGTAGAAGTAAAAGGAAAAGAAGAAGGAACAATAAAAGAAGAAGAAACAGTAGTAATCTATGTATATGAAAAACTTGAAACAGGAAAAATAGTAGTAAGGTATGTAGACCAAGACACAGAAAAAGACATAGAAAAAATAAACCCTGAAGATTCTACTATAACAAACTATACATATGAGATAACTGGAAACATAGGAGAAGAATACGAAACAGAGCAAAAAGAAATACCATACTATATATATGTAAGAAGTACAGAAAACACAAAAGGAACAATAAAAGAAGGAGAAGACGAAGTAATCTACTATTATAGAAAACAGAAATTTAACTTCTCAATAGAAAAGACACTAGAAAAAGTAACAGTAAATGGAAAAGAAGTAAAAATAAAAGATAATCAATTAGCAAAAATAGAAATAAAACCATCAGAGATAGAGAATACAAGTATAATAGCAGATTACAAGATAAAGGTAACAAATGAAGGAGAGCTATCAGGAACAGTAAAAGTAGTAGACAAATTACCAGAAGGATACAAAGCATTAATAGTACCAGATTACTGGAAAGAAAATGGAGACGGAACATTAGAAGCAGAAGTAGAGTTAGAGATAGGAGAAAGCAAAGAATTAACAGTAACATTAATATGGGAAAACAGTGAAGAAAACCTAGGCTCAAAATCAAACAAAGCAGAACTAAAAGAAGGAATAAATGAAGCAAACTATAAAGACATAAGCAAAGAAGATGATAAATCAGAGGCAACAATAGTAATAAGTATAAAGACAGGAGAAACAGTAAGTATAATAATCCTAGTAATGTTAACAATATCATACATAATAAGTGGATATTTAATGTTTGCGGTAGCACCAAGAAAAGGAAAAGAGCCAAGTATAAAAGACATAAAATTCCTAAATAAATAAAACAAAGGGACGTGCAAAGCACGTCCCATATTTTAAAAAAATTTATAATTGTTTTATAAAATTAGCACAATTTCTTGAGGCAATTTTTAAATACTCTTGAAAATCAATCTGATTATTACCATTAGGTGTATCTGAAATAGAACGAACAACTATAAATGGTACATTATTCAAAGAACAAACTTGTGCTACAGCTGCCCCTTCCATTTCAACACAATCAGCATTAAAATTCTTTCGGATTTTTTCTTTCATTTTAGTATCAGTACAAAATATATCTCCAGAAGAAATTACCCCAACTAAAACTTTTTGATTATCAATTTTTATACTCTGAAACTTTTTTAATAAATTATTATCGCTCTCAAAAAATTTTGCAGTATCGGGGATATAACCCTTTTCACGACCAAAAGCTGTAACGTCAAAATCATGTTGAACTAATTTTTTGCCAAGCACAATGTCTCCTATATTCAAATCATCATTTAAAGCACCAGCAGAGCCAAGATTAATAACATACTCTAAATCAAATTTGTCAGTTAATATTTGAGTTGTTCTAGCAGAATTTACTTTTCCTACACCACATCTAACAAGTAAGCAATTTTTATTTGCAATTTTACCATCAAAAATTTTTAAATTATATATATTTATTTCATGTATGTCATACATCAATTCCTTTACAGCATCCATTTCTTGAACTTCTGCAACAATTATTCCAATATATGTTTTCATATTAACTCCTTTCTATTATACATTATGTAGTTAAAACTTAATTACTATAATACATTAATTTAACTAATAAATCAACAGAATATTAACAAGCTTGAACAAGAAATTACATCGATAAAAACAAAAGAGAAATTCCAACTAATGTCCAAAATTTGACAAATAAAAATAATAAGCGTATAATAATAAATGCGTGATAAATTTTTAGGGGTGATATTTTGAAGAAACGTATAATAATTTCTTTACTTTGTGGCTTAATTATATGTTGCATGGCAGCATATAGCTTTGGAACTACAGGAATTGTTAATACCGATACATTAAGATTAAGAAGCAGTAACTCAACAGATTCATCTATAATAACATTACTTTCAATAGATGATAAAGTTGAAATTTTAACACGTACTGAAAATGGTTGGTATAAAGTAAAATATACAGATGTAAATACGCAAGAAGAATATGAAGGTTATGTTAGTGGAGACTATATAACTTTAAAAGAAGGCGAAACAGTTCTAACAACAAATCAAAGTGAAGAAAATGAAACTTCAGAAGAGGAAAATAATAATGAACCTCAAGAAGAAGTGGGTACGAATGAAGAAACAGTTGAAAATACTGTTAAAGTAATAAATAAAGGTGAAAAGGTATATACAATACCATTAATAAATTCTAATACAACAAAAATATTAGAAGAAGATGCAAATGTAGAAGTAATAACAGAATTTAATGGTTGGTCTTATGTGGCTTCAAGTAGCTTTGAAGGATGGGTAAGGACAGAAAAAATAAAGGAAACTGATAATAAAAACAAAGTTGGATATATTAATGCTAATTCAGTAAACTTTAGAGAACAACCAGAATCTTCAGGAAAGATTATTTCAACATTATCAAGAAATAATCAAGTAGAAATTTTAGAAGAAAATAATGGTTGGATTAAGATAGAATATCAAGGAAATGTTGGATATGTAGCAACAAAATATATATCAGATACTAAAATAGAAACTACATCAAGAAGCTCATCAAGAAGAACAGCAACTACTACAACAAATAAAACAGCAACAGAAACTACATCTACAGCAAATACGAACACAGAAACAGTAGTAAATGCAAGTACATCTGAAATAGTAGCCTATGCTAAAAAATATTTAGGATATAAATATGTTCATGGAGGAAATACTCCATCTGGATTTGATTGTTCAGGATTTACACAATATGTTTATAAGCACTTTGGTTATTCTTTATCACGTTCAAGTAGCAGTCAAGCAAGTGATGGTGTGGCAGTAAGTAAGTCAAATTTACAAGCAGGAGATATACTATGTTTCTCTGGATCTAGTGGTAGCAAGAGAGTATCACACGTAGGTATTTATATCGGTGGAGGAAAATTTATACATTCTGCAAATACACGAAAAGGAGTAATAATATCTAACATAGATGGAGATGGATATTTTTATGTATGTGCAAGAAGAATAGCAAATTAGAAATGTAAGGGGGTACGTTGAAACGTACCCCTTAAAAAATATAGGGGGCAATATAATAATTGAGAGGTAAAAATGAAAAGACCAATATTAATTGCACTCATAGGTTATATAATAGGAATAATTTGGGAGCTATACTTAAAAGAGAGTATAGCTCCTGTTATTTTAATTGTAATTATTTTATATTGTATTTATAAAAGCACGTTGTGCCGTGGACATACAGTAGTAATAGACGAAAAGAAAGAGAAAATACAAAAACAAGTGCATCAAGTAAAACAACAAAAAATAAAAGTGTGTAGGGGCACGACGTACTATGATATCGCAATAATAACATTAATAGTATTTATGATTATATCAAGAATAATGACATCATATTTAAACAATAAATATGAAAAAATATATAAAACGTCAACAGAAGAACAAACATATATAGGAACAATAATTAGTGATGTGAATAGTGGACAATATAGCGATACCTATACAATAAGAATAGAAAGCATAAATAAAAAATACAAAAATATAAAATTAAAATTAAATATACCAAATAATTATAAAATAAAATTAGAATACGGAGACAAAATAAAATTCAAGGGAAAATATAGTGCACCAGAAATACAACGAAACTATAAAGGTTTTAATTATTCTGAATACTTAAAGACTTTAAAAATATATGGAACAGTAAAATGCACTAGCAATAAAATACAAATATTAAAAAAACAAGATATAAATATTATAAAATTACAAACTCATAAAATAAGTAATAATATTCAAAAAAATATAAAAAAAATACTTCCTTCAAAAGAAGCAGGACTATTAACAGGAATATTACTAGGAAACAATCAAAATATAGACGAAGAAACAAAAGATGAATTTAGAAATAGTGGAATCTATCATATATTAGCAGTATCAGGTGCACACATGTCCTATGTTATTTTAGGAATTACATATTTATTAAATATAATTAATATAGGTCCAAGAAAAAAACAAACTCTAGCAATAATAGGTATAATATTTTTTATTCTAATAACAAACACCTCTGTTTCAGTTGTAAGAGCAGGAATAATGGGGATTATTACATTAGGTGCAAGTCTATTTTATAGAAAAAAAGATATCATAAATAGTGTAAGTCTTTCAATGCTAATAATATTGATATACAACCCATATAATATAAATAGTATTAGTTTTCAACTATCTTATGGAGGAGTTATTGGAATTTTAGTACTAAATAGATTTTATATTAAATTATTAAGCAAAACTAATTTAAATAAAAAAATAATAGAAACAATATCAGTAATTTTATCTGCACAAACAATGATAATACCAATAATGATTTTAAACTTCCATACAATCTCTTTAACATTTTTATTTGCTAATATCATAGTAAGCTACCTTATAGGCATAGTTATCATTTTAGGATTTATTTGTTCATTCTTATCATTAATATCAATGGAAATATCAAATATTTTATCAATTTTACTCGATATTCCATTGAAACTCTTAATACTCATTGCAAAATTATTTGGCAGTATACCATTATCAAAAATCTATATAACAACCCCCAGTATCATATCAATTATCTTATATTATTTAATTATTTTCGTAAATAAATTAAAAATCACAACATACAAAGACAAAATTCAAATTAATAAAATACTAGTAATTTTATTAATAATAACACTAATTTGTAATCAATTTATTAAAATACCTACATTTCTAGAAATATATTTTATAGATGTAGGACAAGGAGATTCTACTCTAATAGTAACCCCAAACAACAAAAAAATATTAATAGATGGAGGAGGCTCGACTGATACAACTAGTAGCTATGATGTGGGAAAAGATACGCTAGTTCCATACTTATTAAATAGAGGTATAAAAAATTTAGATTATATAATGATCTCCCACTTTGATGCAGACCATTGTCAAGGACTAATTGCTGTGCTAGATACAATAAAAGTTAAAAATATCATAATATCTAAACAAGCAGAAAGTGTATACAATTATGAAAAGATTATGGAAATAGTAGTAAAGAAAAAAATAAATTTAATTATCGTAAAAAAAGGTGATGTGATAAATGTGGATAAAAATGTGGAAATTAAAATAATTTACCCCGAAAGCAAATTATACTTTGATGATATTAACAATAATTCAATTGTAGCAAAATTATGCTATAAAAATTTCAGCATTTTATTTACAGGAGATGTAGAAAAAGGCGCAGAAGAAAGATTAGTCGAGATTGCTAAAAATGAATTAAAATCTACAATTCTTAAAATTCCACATCATGGTTCAAATACATCTTCAACACAAGAATTTTTAAATGTTGTAAAACCACAAATAGCACTAATCGGTGTAGGAAAGAATAACAAATTTGGGCATCCAGGACAAGAGGTTATAAACAGGTTAGAAAATATGAAAGTAAAAATTTACAGAACTGACCAAAACGGAGAAATAATTATAACGACAAATGGAAATTGGATAAAGGAAAAAGTAAAGATAGAAAATAGCGACTAAAAATAGTTGCAAAAATAGAAAGGAAAAGGTATAATTAATGAGTAAGGCAGATAAACTAATAAATAGATTAAAACAGAAACCAAAAGATTTTACATATGAAGAAGCAAAAAAATTATTAGAAAGTTTAGAATTTTTTGAAAATAATAAAGGAAAAACTTCCGGCTCAAGAGTAGAATTCAAAAACTATAAATTGAATGAAAAAATAGAGTTACATAAGCCACATCCAGATAATATATTAAAAATGTATGTAGTAAAAAATTTATTGAATAGATTATATGAAATAGGAGTGATATAAATGAAAAATATAATGAAATATAAAGGGTATTGGGCTAAAATAGAATATAGCGATGAAGATGAATGCTTTTTTGGTAAAATAGAGGGATTAAAACATAGCTTAATTTTATTTGAAGGAGAAACAGTAAAAGAATTAAAAAAGGATTTTAAAGATGCCATAGACCATTACTTAAAATGCTGTATGGATGCAAATGAACAACCTGAAGTGCAATGCAAAGGCTCTTTAAATATAAGGTTAGGTCCAGAACTTCATGCTGAAGCAAAAATCAAATCAGAAGAAAAGAATATATCGATCAACGAATTCATAAAACAAGCAGTTGCAAGTTATATAAAGATATGTTAAAAAATATTACAAATTGAAATGAAAATGTAATCAAAATGTAATATTAAAAAAACAAAAAAGAAAAGCATAGTAATACCAACAAAAACAAGAAATACTTTTACTAGTAGACTATATAGTCTAAAAAAATGATATTGACATTAAAAAATAAAAATGCAAAAATATACTCATGACAATTAAGTATTACTCACATTCATATAACAAATGAATTTAAGAGAAATACTTAAGATAAATTGGGTAATAAACATAGGTGAATATAAAAAACAAAAGATAAAAGGCAGGTGTAAGACCTGCCTCTTCTTTTTTATATTGAAAAATACCAATTATTTTGATACAATGAATTATCATATTATATGAAAGGAAATAAAAGATGGTAACAATTATTGGTGGAGGACTAGCAGGGTGTGAAACTGCTTATCAAATAGCAAAAGAAGGAATAAAAGTTAGGATATACGAAATGAAACCAGAAAAATTTTCACCAGCACATACCAATAAAAATCTTGCAGAAATTGTTTGCAGTAATTCTTTTAAATCAAATTTACACACAAATGCATGTGGACTTTTAAAAGAAGAATTAAGACTACTAGACTCTTTATTAATAAAATGCGCAGACGAAACAAGTGTACCAGCTGGACAAGCACTTGCAGTAGATAGAGAAAATTTTTCAGAATTAGTTACTAAAAAAATCAAAGAAAATCCAAATATAGAAATTATAAACAAAGAAATAAAAGAAATACCAGAAGATTCAGAAATAATAGTGATTTCTACAGGTCCATTAACAACAGAAAAATTATCAGAAGAAATCATGAAATTAACAGGAGTGCAAGGCTTACATTTTTATGATGCAGCAGCGCCAATAGTAGAAAAAGAAACAATTAATATGAATATTGGATTTTATGGAGATAGGTATGGAAAAGGGGAGGCTTGTTACATCAATTTACCTATGAATAAAGAAGAATATGAAAAGTTTTGGAATGAACTTGTAAATGCAGAAATAGTAGAACTACATGAATTTGAAAAAAGAGAAATTTTCGAAGGATGTATGCCAGTAGAAGTAATGGCAAAACGAGGTATAGACACATTAAGGTTTGGACCATTAAAACCAGTTGGATTTACAGACCCAAGAACAAATGAAAGACCATATGCAATAGTTCAATTACGACAAGACAATAAAGAGGCAAGCATCTATAATATTGTGGGATTTCAAACAAATTTAAAATTTGGAGAACAAAAGAGAGTTTTCAGTATGATACCAGGATTAGAAAATGCAAACTTTGTAAAATATGGAGTAATGCATAGAAATACATTTATAAATTCTCCAGAACTATTAGATGAAACATATAACCTAAAATCAAATAGAAATATTTACTTTGCAGGACAAATAACAGGTGTAGAAGGATATGTGGAATCAATAGCATCAGGAATGGTAGTTGGAAAAAATATTGTAAATAGAATTAAAGATAAAACTAAAATAGTATTTCCAGAAACAACAATGATAGGTTCACTATCAAAATATATAGCAACACCAAATGATAAATTTCAACCTATGAATGCTAATTTTGGGATAATGCCACAATTAGAAGAAAAAATAAAAGATAAAAAAATTAAATATGAAAAATTAGCAGACAGAGCAATAGAAAATCTAAAAAATTCACTACAAAAATAAACTTATAAAATCTTGAAAAAAAATATACAATATAATAAAATTATAGTGTTTACAACAATATATATGTATGATATAATTTCAACTGTATTATAAGGAGTGAAAAATAAATGAATCAAATTCTTTATACAATCGAAAATGAAAAAGAAAAAACTAAAACAAAAAATATAATATTATTCTTTGCAATAACTATCATGATATTTGGAATATTTATGGTCTCAATGGGAGGATATAAAATAGTATCAGCAAGAGTAGCTAGAGCAGAAGCTATAGAAGCAACAAAAATACCAAATATAGAGTTTGGATTTGAAGAATCAACAAACAACGCTATAATTAAAGTAAATCATATCAGACAGATTAAAGACATTTCATACTCATGGAATGGAGAGGAAAAAGTCGTATTAAATGAAAATTCAAGTTCAGGTATCGAAGAATACATTGAGCTACCAACAGGAGGAAAAAACACATTAAACGTAACAGTAACAGACATAGAAGGAAAAACAGCAACAGCATCACAAGAATTTACTTATAAAGGAACATATATGGAAGTATCAGTAGTAGAAAATAAGACATTAAGAATTGTTGTAACAGATATGGTAGGGTTACAAAGTGTAGCATATAAATGGAATTCAGAAGAAGAAGTAATGGCATATCCAAATGGAGAAGATCCAACAGTTATAGAGGTAACAGCAGATATTCCAGTAGGAGAGAATACAATTACAGTAAGAGCAGTAAACAATGAAAATAAAATAGAGGAAAAACAATTACCAGTACAAGGAATATCAAGACCTACAATAAAAATAAACTATAATACAGATAAGACATTAATATCAATAAAACTAAATGATGAACAAGGAATACAATCTTACTCATATAAATTAAGCAATGCACCAATATCAGAGATAGCTGAAAATGGAAGTATAATACCTGAATTCAAAGATAAATTAACAATAGTTACAGAACAAACAAAAGAAGGACAAGAACAAAAGAGTATAGAGGAACAAATACCGTTCCCAGAAGGATTTAACTATATAGAAATAAGTGTAATAAATATAGAAGGAGTAGAAGAAACCTTTATAGGTTGGTGTGCGAAGTAAGATGGAGAATTTTATTAAAATATTATATATAATAGACTTTTTCTTGATATACTCATTTATAGGATGGGTACTAGAAAGTGTGTATAAAACAATTTTACAAAGAAAATTAGTTAACAGTGGATTTTTGCATGGACCATTTTGCCCAATATATGGAATAGGAGCATTAATAATGTATGCATTCTTAAGTCTATGCGATAATCCAGTAACCGTATTTTTATCTGGCTTTGTAGTATTATCTGTATGGGAATATATCGTTGCTTGGGCATTAGAAAAATTATTTCATGAAAAGTATTGGGATTATTCAAATAAGAAATTTAACATTAATGGTAGAGTATGTTTATTAAATTCTATATTTTGGGGAGTTCTTGGAGTAATATTTACATATGTAGTTCATCCATTTATAGAATCTAAAATAGTAAATATAGACAATAGATTACTAATAGTAGGTACAATATTATTATCAATAGGACTAGCAATAGATGCTGTTATAAGTATAATAAAACTAAATAGTATATCTAAAAAATTAGAAGAGATAAAGAAAATTAGAAATGAAATAAAAGAAAAACTACAAGAATTAAAAATTACAAGCAATGCAAAAGAATCAATCCAATTAATGATCAATGATTTAAAAGAACAAGAATTGAAAATGAAAGATAAACTAGTAAAACAAACAGAAAGAATAAGAAAAGCATTTCCAACAATGAAATCTGAAGCATTTAAACAAATAGCAAAATACAGAAGAAAGTAGGAAAAAAATATGAAGCGAGAAATTTATATTATTGATGATGAAAATGATATAATTTTTAACCTAAAAAAATTATTTGCAAAAGAAAAAGATTATATTTTCAAGTCAGTCAGAACAGAACAGATAGATGTAGCTTTAAGTAATATCCCATCATTAATAATTATAAATGAAGATTCAATAGAAAGAAAAGCAATAGATGTATGCAAAAAAATTAGAGAAAATGAAGATAATAGTATAACACCAATTATTGTAACAACTGCAAGTGAAAGTAAGAGACATAGATTAGCAATATTAAAAACACAAGTAGAATTCATAATAAAAAAACCTATAGACAATGAATATTTATATTATACTATAAAAAATCTATTAAGATTGATGGACACAAATAGGAGAGTAAGTCCATTAACTGGGTTACCAGGAAATGTGCAAATACAAGCTGAAATAAAAAAGAGAGTACTAAAAAAAGAAGAATTTGCTGTATTATACTTTGATTTAGATAACTTTAAAGCATACAATGACACTTATGGATTTTTAGCAGGAGATGAAATAATAAAACAAACAGCAAAAACAATATTAGAAAATATAAATAACGAAGAAGCTCTTCGAAATTTTGTTGGGCATATTGGAGGAGACGATTTTGTAGCAATAATCAATGATATGGATTATGAAGAAATATGCCAAAGTATTATATTAGAATTCGATAAAATAATATTAGACTATTATACAGTAGAAGATAGGAAAAGGGGATATCTAAAAGTTCCAAATAGAAAAGGAATAATAGAAGAAATACCATTAGTATCCATTTCAATAGGAATAGTAGAAGTTGATAAAGGAAGATTTAATAATGTTTTAGAAATAGGAGAGGTTGGAGCACAAGTAAAGCATTTAGCAAAAGTAACACAAGGAAGTGCATACGCAATAAATAGAAGAAAACAATAATATCTGTAGGGGCACATTGCATGTGCCCCTATATTTATTTAATTATATAGCATAATTACAGTAAAAATTTAATATAAATTAAACAAGAAAATAGGAAAGGTAAAATATTTTATGATAATCATTAGAAAGAGAATTTTACTAAATTGTTTAATAATATTTTGTGTATGCTATTTATCATATTCGCTAATAAAAAGTAAATATGACGATACCCCTGTAGTAGCATTACCTATAAATGAAAAAGTTATTGTTATAGATGCACGGACACGGAGGAGAAGATGGAGGAGCAGTGTCCTCGAATGGAATTTCTGAAGCAAATATAAATCTATCTATTGCGTTAAAACTGCAAAATTTATTAGAACAAAGTGGAGCTACAGTTATTTTAACAAGATCAACTGATGAAGCAATATATGATGCAGAGCATGATGGCTCTATAAAGGAAAAAAAGGTGTCAGATTTAAAAAATAGAGTAAAGATAGGTAATGAATCATCAGCAGATATTTTCGTGTCTATACACTTAAATAAAATTCCACAGGAGCAATATTATGGATGGCAAACTTTTTATAGAAAGAATGATGAGCAGAGTAAAAAACTAGCTGAAAATATACAAAACAATCTAAATGAAGCGGTACAAAAAGAAAATAACAGAATTGCAAAAACAATCGAGAATATCTATATTGTAGACAATGTTGAAATTCCAACAACAATTGTTGAATGCGGATTTTTATCAAACATGGAAGAATTAAAAAATTTACAAGATAATGAATATCAAGAAAGACTGGCATGGGGAATTTATAATGGAATAATAGAGTGGTTTGCACAATAATTTTATAATTATATATAGAAATTTTTATAATAAAAAAGGGTTCGATTTCGAACCCTTACATGTGTTGAAATAAATAATTTATTCCTCCATTTGCTATCGCAGTTAAAGTTAATATAATAATTCCAGCTGTAAGTACCCCCAATGCTAATGGCAAAAATGATTTCTTTGGTGGCAAATCCAAAAAATTAGCTATTAATGAACCGGTCCATGCACCAGTTACAGGTAATGGAATTGCAACAAAAATATACAAAGCGAAGAAAGTTGCCGTTTGAAGTTTAGGATTTTCGGCAATTTTTTTGTTAGCCTTTTTTGTTGCAAAATCAATTATTTTTTTAAAAGGCTTAAATCTACCGAAAAAATCAAACAATGGACGTATATATTTTACAATAAAAAATATAGGAATGCAGTTACCAATTACAGATAAAATAAATGCTTCAATATATGTTAAATGAAATGAAAAAACTGCAATAGGTATAGCTCCACGTAACTCGATAACTGGAATCATACTTATAATTATAGTAAATAAATATTTAATAAAAACGCTTTCGAGCATTAAAAATTACCTCCTAATAAATAATTATGTAATAAATTTATCTCTAACACACTATTTTAATGTTACAGTAATAATAGTTCCTTCTTCTACAGAAGTATCTTTAGCTACATCTTGATAAGAAACTGTACCACTGCCAACATATTTTAGGTTTAAATTCAAATTTGACAGTACAGATCTAGCTTGAGCAAGCGTATAACCTGTTAAATCAGGAACTACTACTGATGTTCTAACAGAATTTTGTTTAGTATATAAAACAACTGTTGAATTTGTATATAATGATGCACCATATGGTGGTACTTGTTCTGAAACAAGCACAGAATTAGCATCAGGTGTATCTGCATAAGTAACGTTAAATCCAGAATTTTTCAATATTTTCACGGCCTCTGTCAAAGTCTTATTTGTAACATTTGGAAGTGAAATTAAATTTGTTGAAGGAGAACTTGTTCCAGAATCTCCTGCTACAATTCCCATATATGGTAATATTTCTGACAACATTTTAGATACTATAGGTGCAACTAATGTACTACCAAATGAACTAGAAGTTTTAGGTTCATATAAAACTGTTAGTAGTACTACTTCTGCATCCTGTGAAGGAGCAATAGCCATAAAAGAAACTGAAGAAACGTTATATCTATTTCCATCCTTACTAGTACCTTCTGCAGTACCAGTTTTTCCTGCAATTGTATATCCTGGAACTGCACCTTTTTTTCCACCACCATCTGTAACTACATATTCCATCATATCACGTACAGTTTTAGCTGTTTCTTCTGATATAACAGTACGTACAGTAACTGGATCAATAGTAGATGTTACTGTTTTTGAATCAGAATCAGTAGAAACTACTTGCTTTACAATTCTAGGTTGCATTAGTTTACCACCGTTAGCTATAGAAGATACAGCAGTAACTAATTGTAATGGAGTAATCTCAAATCTCTGACCGAATGACATAGTTGCAAGTTGAACAGGTCCTTTATTGGCATCATCAAAGAAAATACTTGAAGATTCTCCAGATAAAGCTATTCCTGTTTTCTCAAATAGACCAAAAGCTCTAAAATATTTATATAAAGTGTTAAAACCAATTCTTTGACCTAATTGAATAAAAGCAACGTTGCAAGAATTTCCAAGAGCTTGTTTCAAGGTTTGAGAACCATGTACCTCATGAGAAGCACATCTAATTGTTTTATCAGCAACAGTTATAGAACCTGGACAATTGAAGTCATTTGCAACTTCTTCTTTAGTATAGTTTTCTTCAAGAGCAATTGATGACATTATAGTTTTGAAAGTAGAACCGGGCTCGTAAGCAGAAGAAATATTTTTATCAGACCATCTTTCATATAAAAGATTTGCTTTTTCGGTAGAAGACACAGTAGAAGCATCGACTCCTGTCATTGCGGTTATTTGCTCATCAGAAAGTGTAAAAGGATCATTTAAGTTATAAGAAGGATATGTTGCCATTCCTAAAATATCTCCGGTTTGAGGATCCATAGCTATAGCACTTCCTGCTGAAGCACTAGCTTGAGTAACACCTTGTTCTAAATATTTTTCCATAATACTTTGAATATTAACATCTATAGTAAGATATAAATCACTACCATTTTCAACCTCAACATATTGACTAGCATCATTAGAAATCTCACTATTATAAACATCTGCAACAGTTACGATCTTACCGGCAACACCTGTTAATGTTGAATCCCATTTAGCCTCAATACCATATAATCCTTGACTATCTGTTCCTGTAAAACCAATCACATGAGCTGCAAGAGAATTATAAGGATAATAACGTTTAGTATCTTCATCTATATTTATTCCTGAACTGATTTCATTATCACTCATCCAAGTTTTTAATAAAGAAACTTTATCTTGTTCAACTTTTTTTGCAATAGTTACAACAGATGAATCACTATTTACTTGCGATAAAGTCGCTTCATAATCAAGGCCGAAAATATCTGATAGTGCTTTAGCAACTTTTTCTTTATTTTCACTTTTTATTTTTGAAGGATTAATACTTACAGTATCAACAGCTGCACTTATTGCTAGGGCTTTTCCATTAGTATCATATATTGAACCTCTTTTAGGGCTTATTATCTCATTTAAAGTTTGCTGGCGAGAAGCTAATTCTTTAAGTTCAGCTCCTTGAACAAACTGTAACCAACCAATTCTTGCAACTAATAGCATGATTAATAAAAATATAAATACAAATAAAACAGCTATTCTTTTAGTTGGTATAGATTTAGTGCCATTTATTTTCGACTTCCTTTGTTTATTTCTTGTTCTTTTATCCATATTTTTATAATATATTCCTTTCGTATATTTAAACATTGCTTGTACTATTTTAAATATTGATAAAAATATTGTATTATAATGCGTAATAAAAATCAAGTAAACAACAAAAAATTCACATTTTACAAAATTTTATTTTGTTTTTAAAAAAACTATGATACAATTACAAACATAAAAGGAGAGAAAGATATGATAAAATTTACGAAAATGGAAGGACTAGGGAATGACTATGTATATATTGACTGCACAAAAATGCAAGAACAAGATGTAATAGAAACATCAAAACTTGCACAAAAAATTAGCGATAGACACTTCGGCATAGGAGCAGACGGATTAATTTTAATATGTAAAAGTGAAATAGCAGATTTTAAAATGAGAATGTTTAATTCAGACGGAACAGAAGCGCAAATGTGCGGAAATGGTATACGATGTGTAGCAAAATATGTATATGATAATAAACTAACTCGAAATACAAACATAAATATAGAAACATTAGCAGGAATAAAAAAAATTGATTTAACAATAGAAAATGGAAAAGCAACACTTGCAACAGTCAATATGGGAAGACCTATACTAGAACCAGAAAAAATCCCTGTTATAGCAAAAGAAAATCCTGTAAAAAATTTAAAAATAAAAGCAGATGATAAAGAATTTATATTCACATGTGTATCCATGGGAAACCCTCATGCAATAACAGTTGTAGATGATGTAGATAAATTCAATATTCAAAAATATGGAGCAATATTAGAAAATGATGAACATTTTCCAGAGAGAGCTAATATTGAATTTATACAAATAATAGATAAAACACATATTAAAATGAGAGTGTGGGAAAGAGGTTCAGGAGAAACTCTAGCTTGTGGAACAGGAGCATGTGCTGTATGTGTAGCAGGAATTTTAAATAATTTAGTAGACTCAAATAAAGAAATAGAAATACAATTGTTAGGAGGAAATTTAAAAATAAGATGGGATGATTTTGTATATATGACAGGGCCAGCAAAAACTGTATTTACAGGCGAGTTTGAACAATAAAATTTGAATCACTTTCTTAATCGTCTCTTTATTAATAGAAAGGAATGGAATAAAAAATGAAGGAACAATTTATAGAATTATTAAAAAGTACAAATAGACAAGGAATAGATGATTTAATAAATTTTTTAGAAAAGACAGATTTTTTTGAAGCACCAGCAAGTACAAGATTTCATGGTGATTATAAAGGTGGACTAGTAGAACATAGCATGAAAGTGTATGAAATTGTTAAAGAAAAGGTAAAGCACGCAAGTATAGAATTAAGTGTATCAGACGACACTATAATTATTTCAGCATTATTACATGATATATGTAAAGCCAATTTCTACAAAGTAGATTATAGAAACGCAAAGAATGAATTAGGAGTATGGGAAAAAGTACCATACTACACAATAGATGACCAAATACCATATGGACATGGAGAAAAGTCTGTAATGATGGCATCAGAATATATTAAACTAACACCTGAAGAAAAATATGCAATACGTTGGCATATGGGATTTACAGAACCAAAAGAAGTATACTCTACAATAGGAAATGCATATAAAAAATATCCATTAGCATTATTGTTGTTTGAAGCAGATTTAGAGGCGACATATTTTTATAATGTATAATAAAAAAATACTTGTTATTATCTTGTCCCCATTGTTTACCAAATAGTAAAACAATAAGAAAAAAGATAATATCGAATGCAGTCATATGAATTGCCCTCCTTTCTTGCTGTACAAAATCTATTAACTAAATGAAACCCTTTTAAAAATGCAAATAATAACTAAAATATATTGACGAATCTTGTATAATATTGTAAAATATTAATGTAAATAGAGTAAGGAATAATTAGTTAAGACTCATTAAACGGAAAGTTGTTAATGAGGCAAAGAGAAAATCTGCTTATTTATTTCTGCATTCCGCTATGAAAAGAGAAGCAATATTAAAAAAATGTACAATCCCTTTTTGGAAACTCTAGTTTTACAAGAAAGGAGTTTTTTTTATGTCAAAAACAAAGAAAATAATTTTATCAGCATTATTACTAGCAACGACAATTGTACTTTCAAGATTTTTATCAATAAACACAGCATTTTTCTCTATAGGTTTTAGTTTTGTACCAATAGTACTTGCTGGAATATGGTTAGGACCTAAATATTCAGCTATTATATCAGGTTTAGCAGATTTGATAGGTGCATTATTATTTCCATTTGGAACATTTTTTATAGGATATACAATAAGTGCAATAGCAAAAGGTCTTATTTATGGGCTTATTCTATACAAAGGAGAAGAAGAATATACAGACAAATGGCTAATAGTAAGACTTATAATAGCATGTACATTAGTTGTTGTACTAGTACAATTTCTAATGAACTCACTTTGGATATTTATAACTACAGATAAAGCATTTTTACCAATACTAACAGCTAGAATTACAACAGAGGCTATAATGATACCAGTACAAATAGTAACAATGTTTGTTTTAATAAAAATACTTAAACCTATTACAAAAAAATATTTATTTGAATAGGTAAGTGAAAGGAAAACATAATGGATATTGAAGAATATTTAAAAAAATTCGATTCAGTAACGAAAGACCCAAGCCTAGATGCAATGCAGTATTTTATGGAACAATATAATAATCCACACCATAAAACAAAATTTATACATATTGCAGGTACAAATGGTAAAGGTAGTGTTTGCGAAATGATAAATAACATTTTAATAAATGCTGGATATAAAGTAGGAAAATATATCTCTCCACATTTAATTAAATATAATGAAAGAATAACTGTAAATAATATACAAATTACAGACGAAGAAATAAGTGATATTTTAGAAACACTATCAGAGAAAGTAGAAAGATATAACCAAACTCATGAGGTTCCAGTAAAAGAATTCGAGGTAGTAACAACAATAGCATTAATATATTTTGCTCAAAAAAAATGTGATATTGTAGTATTAGAAACAGGGCTAGGTGGAACCTATGATTGTACCAATGTAGCAGAAGGCATGATATCCATAATAACAGATATTGGACTAGACCATATGGATATTTTAGGCAATACAATTGAAGAAATAGCAAAACAAAAAGCAGGAATTATAAAAAGCAATAATGACACGATAATGTGTTTTCAAGACAAGGTTACAGACATAATTAATGATAAATGCAAACAGGAAAATAATACATTACATATAGTAAATAAACAAGATATAAAAAACTATTCATTTGACGATGAATACCAACAAATAGACTATAAGCAATATAAGAATATAAAAATAAACTTAAAGGGAAAATGTCAGATATATAATACAGCTGTTGCTCTGGAATGTATGGAAGTTCTAAAACATAAAGGATACAAGATTACAGAAGAAAGTATTAGAAAAGGATTAAGTACAGTTATTCATAAAGCACGATTTGAAATATTAAACCAAAATCCATATATAATATTTGATGGAGGACATAATGAAAATGCAATAAAAAATTTGATGGCAACAATTAAACAATATTATCCTAAAAAACGAAAAATATATATTGTATCCTTATTAAAAACAAAAGATTATAAAACTGTTATAAAACTCTTAACTCAAGACAAAGAAGGTATATTCATTTTTACAACAGGAAATGACGAAAATAAATATGTGCCAAAAGAAGTTTTATATGAAGAAGCGCAAAAATACATAAACAATGATTTATATAAAAGAGAGCTAAAAACAGCAGTTAATTTTGCAAGAAGTATAAGTAAAGATGAAATTATAATGATAATAGGTAGTTTTTACGTATATAAAGATATAGTCAATTATAATTAAAATTAAGGGAATGAGATTTATATGATTAATATAGAAAATGTATGTTATAAATATAAAAACGGAGGGCAAGTTCTAGAAAATATAAATTTAAAAATAGAAGAAGGACAAATTATAAGCATTATAGGAAAAAATGGTTCAGGAAAATCAACTCTTTCCAGAATAATTTCAGGAATAATTACTCCAACAACTGGAAAAGTCATAGTAGATGACATAGATACAAAAGACAAGAAAGAATTCATAGAACTTAGAAAAAAAATAGGCATAGTATTTCAAAACCCAGAAAATCAAATAATATTTAATAATGTTCATGATGATATAATATTTGCATTAAATAATTTGGGAATTGAAGATAAGGAAGAAAGAATATTACAAAGCCTAAAACAAGTGCGGAATGGAAGAATATATAAATAAAAGCGCATACGAACTATCATTAGGACAGAAACAAAGAGTCACAATTGCAGGAGTTTTAAGTATAAAACCCAAATATATAATAATGGATGAACCAACAGCAATGCTAGATCCAGAAGGAAAAGAAAGCATAAAAGCAATAGTGAAAAAATTAAAAGAATTGGGATTTACAATAATATATATAACAAATATAATAGACGAAATATTTATATCAGATCGAATTATTATATTAGAAAAAGGAAAAATTATAAAAGAAATTGAAAATAAAGATATTGCAGAAAATATAGATTTTTTTAAAAACATAGGAATATCAATACCAAAGGCACTAGAAACTGCAAAAAAATTAAAGGAAAAGGGTATAGAAATTGATTTTAGAGAATTTATATAATGCTATATAAATAAGCTAGAATTGCTTTACATAGATTCTCTAGTATGTTTTTTTGTATACTATATTCATGTTTAGAAGGGAAGAGAATTAAAATGGTAGTACAGTTTATATTATTTTTAATATATACCTTTTTAATATTCTTTATAAAAGATTATTATTTACTTCTTATAGTTTTTATTATAAATATATTAATAATGATTATATTAAAAGAGAGCATAAGAAATACAATATTTGCAATATTAAAAATAATGCCTTTTATAATATTTACAACAATAATAAATATTGCTTTTAGTGGAATTAGCTATGGAATACTTATTGGAATCAGATTAATACTTGTTTGTAATATAACATATATATATGCAAAAAGGACTACACCACAAAAATTACAATATGTTGTAGAAACTTTACTAAAACCTCTAAAAATATTCAAAATTGATTCCAAAGAAATCGGAATAATGGTCTGTATAGGAGTGGCATTTATACCAATTATTCAAAGACAAATAAGTGAAATAAAGCTATCTTTAAAATCAAAAGGCTTTGATTTAAAATTTGTAAATATTATAAAAAAACCAAATTACATATTAGCACCGCTTTTAACCTCTGTTATAAAAAGAGTAGGTGAAATAGAAAACAGTTTACTTTCTAAAGGCTATATGTCTGAATGAGTAATAATATTTTGTTAGGACACAGCATTAATCAATTGCAATGTGTCCTTTTTAATTTTCATATGAATAAAGCTATTTTCTAGTTAATATATTTGAATATATTAAGTAAAAGAGAGGTTTTTATTATGAAAATTTGTATTATTTTTGGTGGAATTTCAACAGAACATGAAGTATCAATTGCATCAGGTACTTCTGTAATAAGGAATTTAGATAAAAAGAAGTATGAGATTTTACCTATATATATAGATAAAGAGGGACAATGGTACAAATACACCAAACCCATAGACAAAATTGAAAACTTATCTATGGGAGAAAAACCAAAAGAACTAGAAAAAATAAAAAATATTGTGGATATCCTGAAAGATAGTGATGTGATTTTTCCAGTATTACATGGAATAGGAGGAGAAGATGGCTCTATACAAGGACTATTTAAACTAATAAACAAACCTTACATTGGATGTGGCATTTTAGCATCAAGTGTAGGAATGGATAAAATATATACCAAGATAATGTTTGAGAAAGCAAACTTAAACCAAGCAAAATATGAATATATAAAAAAAGTAGGAAAAGATTATATCTATATAGATAAGAATTTTAATGAAGAAAAGAGCACATTAGAAGAAATATGTAGAAGAATTGAAGAAAATATAGAATATCCAATGTTTATAAAACCCTCAAATTCGGGTTCATCAGTAGGAATAAATAAGGCAAAGAAAATAGAAGAATTAAAAAAGTACATTGAATATGCAAGTGAATTTGATAAAAAAATATTGATAGAACAAGGAATTATAGGAAAAGAAGTTGAATGTGCAGTGCTAGGAAATGATGATGTAATAGCATCATGTGTGGGAGAAATAATTCCAGCAGATGAATTTTACAGTTTTGATGCAAAATACAAAAAATCAAATTCAAGAACATTGATACCAGCCCAAATACCTAATGAGATTTCTGAAGAAATTAGAAAAACAGCTATAAAGGCATTTAAAACAATAGATGGTAGAGGACTATCAAGAGTAGACTTTTTTATAGAAAATGGAACAAATAAAATATACATAAATGAGATAAATACATTACCAGGATTTACTCAAATAAGCATGTATCCAAAGCTATTTGAAGCGGTTGGAATAACTTATGAAAAATTATTAGATAAACTAATTGAATTGTCCATTAATTAGTGATATAATACAACTAAAGTTATGGAGGATATTATGATTTTTAAAGATTACTATAAAATATTAGGCTTTGATGATAATAAAGCAGACTTGGAACACATCAAAATAGCCTATCGAGAACAAGCGAAAAAATATCATCCAGATGTTAATGGAGCAAATAGAAACACAGAAGAAAGATTTAAAGATATAAATGAAGCATATAGAACTTTATCAAATCCTGTAACTAGAAAAAAATATGATAGAGCATGGAATGTAAATATTGGAAGAAGAAAAAATAGAGAGAAATTAGGAAATAAAAATGAAAAAACAGATTCTTTTAAAGACTCTTTATTTGGCATGTTTTTTGGATATTCCGCTAAAAATAAAAGACAAAAGCAGGAAGAAGAAGTTGGCGCAAAAAAAGGTGAAGATGTAGAAACACAAATAGAAATCACTTTGGAAGAAGCGTTTTATGGAAAAACAAAGAAAATTTCGTTAAGAACAGTAAAGGGCAATTTAAAGACAATAACAGTAAAAGTTCCAGCAGGGATAAGAAACAGGGAAAGAATACGTTTAATAGGTCAAGGAAAGAAAGGACCAAAAGACGAAAAACCAGGAGACTTATTTATAAAAGTAAAAGTACTAGAAAATGATAGGTTTATTTTAAAGGGATATGACTTATATACAAAAGCACTAATAACACCGTGGGAAGCAGTACTTGGAAGTAAAATAAAAATACAAGGAATTGATGATACAGAAGAAGTTGAAATAAAAAAAGGAACAACATCTGGCGAGCAGATAGTAATAGAAAATAAGGGATTTAAGGATGGAAAAGGCAGAAGAGGAAATTTAATTTGCGAAGTTCAAATAATGATACCAAAGGAAGCTTCAGAAGAAGAAGCAAAAAAATATAAGGAACTACAAAAAATTTCAAAATTTAATCCTAGAGAAACGAAGCTCTCTGAAGATAAAACAAATGTGGTTGACATATTATAATAAATATAGTATAATTATGTATAGTGGTAACAAAAGACGAGCTATACATACATAAAGGAGTGGAAAAATTATGGAAAATGTTCAAGGAAGACACTTTAGCATAACAGATCCCAAAGATGTAAGCACAGTAATATACGAGGTAGTAGAAACAGAGAAAAAGGAATTGATAGATAGAAATATACCAAAATATACTGTAGAAAGATTGGTTAGAAGTTCAGAAATAAGAGGCGAAAATTTTAAAAGGACTTACTATGTAGACAATCCAAAAATAGAAGGAAATTCTTTAGTATTTTTATCTTTTGGTAAAGAAAGAGTGGTAGTTAACACAGGAATGCTTATTAATGACGAGGTGAAAATTACCAAGAAACCTATGCCTATTAAGTTCGATACAATAAAGACAGAAGAAAGTCCTATGTATAAGGAATTTTCATATACTCCAAACCTAAAAAGACCAATTACCATAATAGATACAGAAACAGTAGAAGAGATAAAACCAGTTTTATACTTTGACCAGAAAACAAATGAGGTAAAAGGAAAATGTAAAATGAAACCATACAAATCTTATTTCGCATTTGAAATAAGAGAAAAAATATAGAAGGAGGCACACTTTGATGTTAAAAGAAACAAAAGGTCCTGGATTAGTTATTACACTAGGATTTACAGATGGGGAAAAACTTATAGGTATACCCCCAAAGGAAAAGAAAGAAGAAGATTTAAAAGTAGAATTTATGACACCAGAATTATTAGAAGAACTTGGAAATGATGTAATGACACTATGTAAAGCAGTAGAAACACCAAAACAAGAAATGGCAAAAGTTCAAGAAGTAAAAAGATACGGAATAACAGAAATGCCAGCTGGAAGAGATAACGAAAGAGATTAATCATAAGAAAAGGAATGATGCTTTATGAATTATAAGATAGAAGGCGCATTAAAGAAAAATAAGAAAACCTTTATATTTGCATTCATACTATGGTTATTTTTAGCCATAGTATTTGTTATGCCTATAGCTTATGGCTGGAATCAAGCAATGAATGATGCAAAAGCAGTAGGTGGAACAATATCACTTAACAATTTTGCAGGAATAGTAGGAGAAAGAATATCACAACCTTTTGCGAATATAAAGGAACTAGGAAGTTATTGGAACCCTTTTATAAGTTTATTTTGGAAATATAGCTTAGGATTTTTAGCAATAGTTATAATCGGATTAGTTAGAACAGCACCTAAAAGTAAATATCAAGATATCGAACATGGTTCAAGTGATTGGTGTGAGCATGGAGAGCAATATAGAGTTTTAAGTCCTAAAAAGGGAATAATACTTTCAGAGGGAAATTATTTACCAGTTGATAAAAGAGGAAATGTGAATGTTCTAGTAGTTGGACGGATCTGGTGCTGGTAAATCAGCGTCATTCTCAATTCCAAATGCATGTCAAATGCTAGGATCATATGTATTTACAGATCCAAAAGGAGAGCTTTATGATAAAACAGCAGGTTTTTTGAAGGCCAATGGATATGAGATAAAAGTATTAAATTTATTAAGACCACAAAATAGTGATGGATATAATCCACTATTGCATATATCAAGTGAATTAGATGTAGATGTTATAGCAAATACAATAATAAAAGGACAAGGCGAAGCATCAGCTTCAGAACCATTCTGGGAAGACATGGGTGAAATGTTATTAAAAGCATTAATATACTATTTAATAGCAACAAGACCAGAAGAAGAACAAAACCTAGCAAGTTGTTCAGAATTAGTAAGAGCAGCAAGTAGTAGTGGAAATAATAATATGCTTTCAGAATTAATAAACAAATTACCAATGGAACATCCAGCAAGAAAATATTTTAGATCAGTAGAAATATCAGCAGCATCAGAAAAAACATATTCATCTATTTTAAGTACTTTACAATCAAAATTAGGAAAATTCGATTCAAAAGAAATAGCAGAATTAACATCAACAAATACAATAGATTTTAAAGAAATAGGAAAAAGAAAAACGGCTGTATATGTAATATCTTCAGATACACACACAGCTTACGATTTCCTTCTTACTATATTTTTCTCACAGATGATACAACAATTGTACGATTTTGCTGATGTAAATGGAGGAGCTTTACCAATGCCAACATATTTTATACTAGATGAGTTTGCTAACATTGGTAGAGTACCAGACTTTGACAAGAAGATATCAACCAGTAGAAGTAGAAAAATACAATTTAGCGTTATACTACAAAATTTAGACCAACTAGAAGCAGTATATGAAAAATCATTTGAAACAATAATAGGTAACTGTGATACTCACTTATTTTTAGGAAGTAACTCACAAAAAACAGTAGAATACTTCTCAAAAGCACTAGGAAGCAAAACAATATCTAGAGAAAGTGTTGGAATAAGTAAAGACAGAGCATATGTTAGAACAGGTGAAAACTACTCAGAAAATATAATGGAAAGAGCATTACTAACACCAGATGAATTGAGAAGATTTGACATGGATAAATGTATAATATTTGAAAAAGGTATAAGACCTATTCAAGCAAATAAATACTATTATTTTAAACATAATGAGGCAAAACAACTAGAAAGATTTCCAATGAGCCATAATGAAGCAAGAGACATAGAAAAAGGAGACTGGAGAATATTTAATCCATACAATCCATATGTAAAGGAGTCAGAAAAACAACCAGTTAATGACTTAAAGATAGATTCATTAGACGATTTGTTTTCTGATGATGATGCATCAAGTACGAAAGAGAAAGCACCATCTTCTAAAGAAAGTACTTTTGGAACAAGCAATAATTCAATACCGCAGATAGATGATACACCAATGTTACCGCAAGATGAAGTACCATTAGAAGAAAAAAGTGACAAAGAAGTCGACTTGGCAAAGGAACTAGAAGCAAAATTTGATGAAATATTTGGACCAGTAGAAGAACCAGAAACATCAAATAAAGCATAAAATGCGTATGTATCTGTACATCCTATTTCCGTAACAAAATAAATAACTGTAGGGGCACGGCGTACCGTGCCCTATTTTCTATAGAAATAATAGAATGAAATTATGTAGGGGCACATTGCATGTGCCCTTATTTCCATGCCAAAGAACTAATAAAATAAAAATAGATTATATGTAGGGGGTACATTGCATATGCCCTTATTTCCATACCAAAAAAATAATAAAATAAAAATATATTAAATTGTAGGGGCACATTGCATGTGCACTAAAACTATTTCCCTAACAAAACCACCAAAATAAAACAAAAATGTACATAAAACTTCATTAATAAAAAATAAACACATAAACCCTGAATTTCCGTAAATAAAATCGTCTAAAATGGCTATTTTAAACAGAAACCTCCATTTACTTTATATTTATATATATATTAAAATTATTGTATAAATCTTAATAATAAAATTAACTTTTTTGGAGGTAAAATCTATGGAACCAAACGAAAGAAAAAAACAAAATGTATTTTCATGTGTATGGGCACATTGTAATGTGCCTGTTGTAATTACATCATGTATAATATTAACGCTAATAGCAATCATAACAACGCTAGGATTACTATGGGGCAACATTACAGAAATTGCAAAAATAGACACGCAACAAGTGCAAGGTGATATTGAAGAAGTAGAAGAGCCAAAAGTATATAGCATATACATGATGCTAAACGAATTAAGCACAATAGACAATACTCAATTAGCAGGTAATAAAATAAGTGTAACCCCTAATAGTGAAGAACTAACTATTAGCTTTTTTAATGCAGAAAGTAATGAACAAATAAATGATGAACAAGGGGTTATAGAAGTTCCAGAAGAAGGAATAAAATTAAAGATAGATGGAATAAAGGAAGGCGAAAGCTACGATATAGAAATAGAAAACAAGGAGACAATAACAGATTATGAACAAACCTTCAAAAAAGCAACGATAGAAGTAGATGCAACACAAGCAGGAGAACTAGAAGCATATGTAAAAGACATAACAAAAGAGAAAGAAGGACAAGAAGAAACAGCACAAGGGTCAGAAGAAAATACAGCAATATTTGCATATGAAGAAGAAAACGGAAGAATAAAAATAAAAGGAAACAAAGATGTAGAAATATATTATATAATATCATATAATGATGCTCCAATAGAAGGGGAGATAGAAGAACAGGAAGAAAACAAATGGAAAAAATATGACCCAGAAACAGGGATAGAAATACAGAAAAACGGAACATTATATGCAAAATCAAAATATAAAGATGGAAAATATAGTGGAATAAAATCATTAACAATAAATAACATAGATAAACTAGAGCCAAGCATAACAGTAACAAAAACAGAAGTAAATGAAACAAAAGACGAGGCAACAGTCGAAATAAGCATGCAAGACGCAACTGCAACAGACGCATATGGAAAATCAGAAATATATGGATATGCAATAACAAGAACAACAGAAAAACCAGATGATTTTATACTAGTAGAAGAAAGCAAAAATGAACCAATAACAGCCAAAATAGGAGGAATAACAAAAGACGGAACATATTATGCATGGGTATCAGACAAAGCAGGAAATACAAAATATGCAACATTCCAAATCAAAGGACTAACAGAGGAAGAGGAAAAAGTAGTAGCAATAATGTTACAAGCACCAGAAAAAGGAAAAGACCTAATAGGAAAAGAATATAATACATTAACGAAATTAATGGAAGCTCTAGATACACAAAAAATAACAGCAGAAGATGGACAAGTAGTAGTTCAAATGGTAGCAGATGTAAAAAATGATTCAACAAAGATAGCAAACAAGAACATATTATTAGACTTAAATGGGTATACAATAACCTCAAAATTACAAGAACCAACCCTAAAAGTAGAAAGTGGAAATTTAATAATAGTAGATAATAAATATGATATAGCAAATTACATAAAAGATGAAACTCTATCAGGACAATTAAAAGGAAAACATTCAAGCAAAAAAGAAAGTGATGATGGAGCTACACCATGCAAAGGAAGTGTATGTAGCGAAAACTATGTAGCAATACAAATAGGAGAACAAGCAACAGTAACATTAGGAGAAAATGAAGATATATTAGCAGAACCAGACACAGAAGCCCCATTTATAAAAGGAGGCTTAAAAGGTGTGTTTAATCTTGGAGGAGTATTTAATTTTTATGATGGACAAATACAAGGAAAAGTACCAGTAGAAGGAAAAATAACAGATACACCATTATTATATGAATCAACACTAACAAAATTAGGTGAAGATGGAATATTTAAAGACATATTACAAAAGGTATCAGGAATAGAAGCAAAGATAGGGACAACAAAATATACAAAAATAGAAGAAGCAATAGAAGACGCAAATAACAAAGTTGGAACAATACAAGATCAAATAGAAATAGATGTGGTAGCGGAAATAACTAAAGATAAAACTATTGTAGTAGATAACACAAAAAATATATTATTAGACTTAAATGGTTTTACAGTAACAAATGGAGTAGCAGAAGTTGTAATAGAAAATTATGGTAGATTAGAAATAATAGATTCAGCTATAAAAGAAGAAGATCCTGAAAATACAATAAAAGGAAAAATATATAGTAATAGCAGTACTTGTATATATAATGAAGAAGGAGCACATTTAAAACTAACAAGTGGAACAATTAATTCAGAAGCTTATGCAATAACAATGAATTACGGAACTTTTGAGATATATGGCGGAAATATAACTAACAATCCAGCTTATGGCACTACAGCGGGGATAGAAAACGGTGGAGAAGTAATAATGCTAGATGGTACAATATCTTTTGAGCAAAATTATGGTGGATATTCATATGGAATTGACATGTGTGAAAATGGAGAACTAACAATTACAGGAGGAAATATACAAAGAGGAAATATACAAGGCGGAAATATACAAGGCGATTGTGCAATTAATAATGATAAGTATACACAAGGAAAGATAACAATAACAGGAGGAAATATATCACCCGACGATGTCGCAATTAAAAATGAAGGAAACACAGAAGTAATAATAGATGGACAAAATTCACTAGATATAGGTCGAATTTATAACAATGGAATAGGAGAAATGTTAATTAAAAATGTAGAAATGACAGGAACAAATACTACTCTAATAAACAATAGTGGATCAGGAAATATAACAATAGAGGAAGTTGATATTTCTGTAACAGGTACAGAAAATGCAAGAATTGCATCTGCGATTAGTAATACAGGCGAAGGAAATATAACAATACAAGAAACAAATATAACTATAACATCAGAAGAGAAGCCAACTAATTATAAAGTAGAAGGAATCTATAATAGTGGATTAGGAAGTATAACACTAAAGGGAGTAAATATAACTTCAGAGGCATATGGAATTTATAATGAAGGGACAGGAAGAATAAATACAGAAGGAGAGAACAATATTATAACAGCATTTTCAGATGGAATTTATAATAATGATAGTGGAGAAATAACAATAAAACAAGGAGTTATATCTTCAACAGCATCGTCTGGAATATATAATAAGACTAACGGAATAGTAGTTATAGGAGAAAAAGATGGAACTTTAGAAAATGAAAAAGTAGCAATAACAGGAACTAAATATGGAGTCGTTGGAAACATAAAATATTATGATGGTATAATAAAAGGTCAAATAGAAGCAATAAAAGGAACAATAAATGATACAGAAGAAGCTTATAACGAAATATTATTAACAGAAGAAGATGGAGTGATGCAAGTAGAATTAGGTAAACAAGCAAATGTAGCATATGTAGGGGAGGAAGAAACTACATATTATAACGATTTAGAGTCAGCTATTAATGCATGCAATGAAAATGATAAAATAACATTAGTAAAGGATATAACAATAACAACACCAGTAACTATAGCAGAAGATAAAAAAATAACTTTAAATTTAAATGGAAAAGAAGTAAGAACATTTACAAATGGAGCAATAATTAATAAAGGCGAATTTAATGTAACAGATGAATTAACGGATGCAAGCGGAAGAATATATGGAAATGAAAATATAATTAAGAATGAAGCAAATGGTAAATTAACAATAACAAAAGGAGAAATAACATTAGACCTAAAAAATGATAAAGAAGAACAGGAAGTAATAGAAAATAGAGGAACTCTAAAAATACTAGGTGGAAAAATAAATGTAACAGCAGATAGTGTAGACGTCTCAAACGCTTCTGGAGTACACAACATAGGGGGACAAGTAACAATAGAAGGAGGAGTCATACATCTAGAGAATTCAGTTTTGAAACCAAAGGGAACTGCAAAAATACTATATGGAATTTATAACGAAGAAGCCGGAACAATAACAATGCAAAATATGCAAATAAGTTTAACATCTCCTGCAAGTAGTATGTATGGAGTTTATAATAGTGGAGAAGGAGAAATAGATATAAAATCAGGAGAAATATCATCATCTAGAACACGTAGTGATTTGTTGACTGAAAGTACACCATATGGCGTTTATAATAGCGGAGAAGGAAATATAAAAATAACAACAGCAACAATATCTTCAAAAGCTGATAATTCTTATTCAAATGCATATGGAATTTGTAATGTAGGAGAAGGAAGTATAACAATTGAAGATAAAGGAACCATTACAGCATATACATCTAACAAATCAGCATATGGAATCTATAATGAAGGAATAGGAAAAGTAACAATAAAAGACGGAAGTATATCTTCTTCTTCATCTGCAGGAAGTTCATATGGAATTTATAATAAGAATAATGGAACGATAGAAGTAGGAATAAAAGAAGATAGCGAAACAGATACGGACATGCCTAAAATAGAAGGACAACCAAATGGAGCAGGGCAATCATATGGAGTATATAATGAATCAGCAGGAGCATTTAATTTTTATGATGGAAGAATAGTAGGTGGTACATCAAAAAGTATTTATGGTATAGTTTCAGATTGGGCAGATGATTATAATATAGTAAAATATAAACATGGGGAAAGCGAAAAATATGAGGTATTAAGCGGACGAGAAATTGCAGTACTAGAAAAGGTTTATATAGCACGTCTAACCTCTAATAATCAAGAATATACATCATTAGAAAAAGCTATATCAGCAATATCAGGAGAAGCAGATACAATAACTTTGATACTAAATACTACAATAAATGAACGAGCTAATTCATTAGAAATTAGTCAAGATAAGGATATTACACTAGACTTAGCAGGACACACAATAACAGCTTCAAACAATAACACAATAAAAAATAATGGAAAATTACACATAAAAGATACAGCAGATAAGAAAGGAAGTATAGTAAACGAAACGGGAACTATAGTATTAAATAATGAAGAAGCAACTTTAGAAATACAAAACACAACACTAACTTCAAGAAATTATGGAAAAGCCATTGAAAATAAAGGAACATTAAATATACAAGGTTCTAATATTAGTATAGAAAATGCGAAAGAAGGAACATATAATACCCCATATAATGCATATGCAATCTATAATGAAGGAGAAGGTGTAGCAACAATAACAGAAGGAACTATATCTGCAAGTACTACAAGTCAATATTCAAATACGTATGGAATTTATAATGAAGGAACAGGACAAATAACAATAAATGGAGGAAAGATATCTTCAAATACTACTAATAATTATTCAAATGCATATGGAATTTACAATGCGAGCACAAGTAAAGTAACAATACATGATGAAAATATAACAGTAACTACAAAAACACAATCAAGTAATTCCTATGCAATATATGATGAAAAAACAGGAGAAGTAGAAGTAGAAGGTGGAACTATTTCTTCATCATCACATTATGGATCTAACGCATATGGAATTTATAATAAAGATGGAGGAAACATTGTTTTAGGTAAAGAAGATGGTAGTGATACTATAACAATAACAGCAAGAACATATGCAATTTATAATGAAAGTGCAGGCACTATAACAGTAAGAGGTAAAGTGTTAAATAATCCTGCATCAGATACTAACGTATCAAGTATTTATGGAATTTATAATAATAGCAATGGAAACATAGTAATAGAAAAAGAAATAACAGTTAATGGAACTATATATGGAATTTACAATAACAGCAATGGAAAAGTAACAGTACAAGGGAATATAATAGTAAAAGATGAAGTTAAATCTACTAATGCACGTGAAAGAATATATGCAATCTATAATAATAGTGTAGGAGAAATAGTATTTAAAGAAGGAAAAATTTCTCTAACAGCGACAGGTACATCAACTTACAAATGTGGAATATATAATAAGAGTACAGGAATAACAACTATAGGAGAGAAAGGGAATACTGTAGAAGATGATAAAGCAACAATAACAGGAGCAACATGTGGTATTTATGGAAATATAAAATTTTATGATGGAACAATAACAGGAGAAAAAGCAGCAATAGTAGGAACAATAAGTGAGAAAGAAGAAAATTATGAAATAGTAGCAACAAAAATAGATTCAGGAGAACAAGTAAAATTAGGAACACAAGAAGGTATAGCTTATGTAGGAGATCTAGAAAGTCAATTATACAATGATTTGCAATCAGCAGTTAATGCATGTGAAGATGAAAGTGAAAGTAAAATAACGCTAGTTAAAGACTTTACAATGTTGCAAGAATTAACTATAGGAGAAAATAAAAAAATAACATTAAATTTAAATGGAAAAGAGATAAGAACATACGCTACTATAACTAATAATGGAGAATTTATATTAACAGACGAAACAAGTGATGAGCCAAGTGGAAAAATTTATGGGAATACTAAAATATTAAAGAATGAAGCAGATGCTACATTAAGAATACAAAAAGGTACTATAGAGTTAAAAAATGTAAATTCACAAGAAGCGATAGAAAATAAAGGTACTTTAGAGATATCAGATGGAGAGATAAGTGTAACTGAATTAACAAAATTAATGGGAGAAATTGAAGGAAAAAATTATGCTTATATATATGGTATAAATAATAGTGGAGGAAATACAACAATAAGTGGCGGAAGTATAAATTTATCCATAACTTCTCCAAAATATGGTTGGTATCCATATGGAATATATAACAATGAAAATGGAACAGTAAAAATGTCAGGAGGAAGTATATCTACATATGTAAATTCATTATGGGAAGACAGCTATGGGGATACTTATGGCACAGATTCAATTGGAATATATAATGAGTCAGGCGTAATAACGTTAATAAAAGGAAATATATCTGGAACTGGAAGTAGTTCATATGGAATTTGGAATGCTGAAAATGGTACAGTAAATTTAGGTGAAGATACTGAAAATTTAGAAAATACTATAAATATAAGTGCAGAAACAGGAATATATAATGAAGAAAATGGAAATGTAACTGTAAAATATGGAACAATAAATTGCACAGATACAGGAATAGAGAATGAAGGAGTATTGACACTAGGTGATGATAAAGATAAAAAAGTAAATATTCAAATTCCAAGTATAGCAGGAGAAAATTATGGAATATCAAACGATGGAACCTTTAATTTCTATGACGGTATAGTAAAAGGAGAATGGGATGCATTAAGCGGAGATGTTACTTCATACCCTGAAGGATATGAAGTGAAGTATTATGATTTAGGAAAAATTGCAATGTTAGGTACTATAGGTGATTTTGACAATTCAATAAAAGTAGGAGATACTTTTGTTGATTCATTATCAACAGCTGTAACAGTAATATCAAACACAACAGACAAAACAGGAACAATTGAAATAAATGAAAATATAGTAGATTTAGAAGAAGCAATAACTATACCAGAAGAAGTAGATATAACAATAGCATTACAAGGAAATGAAATAACCTATAAAAATACAAACGTAGGAATAACAAATAATGGTACATTAAAAATAATATCTTATGAAGATACAACACAGAGTGCTACAGACACCTCATCATTAATAAAGAATGAAAATGGAACAGTAATAGACAATAAAGGAACCTTAATAATAGGTCAAGATAATGTTACAAATGCAGAATATCCACGAATAGAAGGAAAGCCAGCAATAAATGGAAAAGATGCACAAGTAAAGAGTGGAAAGATAGTAGGTGGGACTCAAAGTACTATAGAGGCGTACAGAACCTTTTCACTATCATTAAACAATGGAGAAAAGGTATTATCATTAGACCCAGAAATGACATCAACTCCAAAAGAGTGGACAAAGAACAACGTAAATGCAAATATAAATGCTGACATTATACCAATATTAAACCTATATTCAAAATCAACATTAGAAGCACCAGCACAAGTAATAGTACATCATTACATCTATGATGCAGAAGCAGACACAGAAGAAGAAAAATATACAACAATAGAACTAGTGGGAGCAGAAACTAAAATAGGAATAATAGGACAAGAGTATACAACAAGTGTATCAAGTGAAGTGCCAAAGAACTATATGTGTGTAGATGAACATCCAGAAGGTTATACAGGAACATATGGTACAGGAACAATAGAAGTAAATTACTATTATAAACTAACAACACCAAGTATAGAAAAGAGCATAGAAAAAGTAGTAACATTGGAAAAGAATGAAGAAGGAGAAGCAGTACTAACAAGAGAAGATGGTGAAGTACCATATACAATAACATACAATACAACAATAAGAAATTATATAGGAAAAGCAACAATAACGATAGTAGATACACTACCAGCAAAGATAGATCAAACAAAATCAGAGTTAGATGGGGGAGTTTATAACGAAAGTGATGAAACTCAAACAATAACATGGACAAAAGAAGTAGAGATAGACACATTTAAAGATGGAGACTACACAGAGGAAATAGAAAAAGAAATAACATTAGTATACAAAGATCAAGATGTAACACAAGAGCTAGTAAATGCAATAAAAGGAGAGACAATAACATACTACCCAGAAGGACATCTAGACAAAGGAAATCAAGAATTTGAGAAAGAAGAGATAGAAGACAATGTGGCAGTAAAACAAGACTACAAAGTAAACTTTAAAGTAATAAAAGAATGGGATGATGATGAAGATTTAAGAGGAGATAGACCAGAAAGTGTAACAGTAACAATAACAGTAGACCAAGCAGAAAAATCAATAACACAAGAACTAAACGAAGAAAACAACTGGACATATGAAGAAAAAGGACTACAAAAATACAACAAAGAGACAGGAGAAAAAATAACATACACAGTAGAAGAAAGTGAAACAGAAGTGGGAGATTTAGAATGTTATAATGAACCAGAAATAACAAATACAGAGACACAAACAGACGAAGTAACAAATTATAACTATACAATAACAAACACATATAAGTTAAAGGAAGTAGATTTAAATGCAGAAATAAGCAAAACAGGAACAGAAGAAATAACGACTAAAGAGGATAAAATAAGTTATACGATAAAATTTACTGCAGAGGTACCAGACTATGTAGGAAAAGGAACAATAACAATAGTAGATAAACTACCATTTGCAATAGACGAAGAAAACTCGACATTAGATGAAGGAGTGTATAATGAAGCAAAAAGAACGATAACATGGGAAGAAGAAAGAGATATTGATACAGAAGAACTAGGAGAAAGTTATAAAATAGATATGACAAAAGAAATAGAACTAGCATATAAAGGAGTAGATTTAACACAAGAAAAGATGACAAACAATGTAATTGGAAAGGTAAAACTAGAAGCAACAGATGAAGTAGATGTAGACTCAACAGGCTGTGATACAAATATAAACGTAGAAGGAAAAGTAACAATACGATATGTAGACAAAGAAACAGGAGAAGATATTTTAGGAACAGAGAACGAACCATATACATATGAAATAACAGGAAAAATAGGAAGTACATATAATGCAGAAATAAAAGAGATAGAAGGATATAACTATGTTGATGAAGGAAAAGCAACAGGAACAATACAAGAGGAAGAACAAGAGATAGTGCTATATTACATAAGTAATGAAGCGAGAGTAATAGTAAAATATCAAGACAAAGAAGGAAATAAAATAGCAGAAGACAAGATAATAGAAGGACACATAGGAGAAAGCTATAAAACAGAGGCAAAGCAAATCGAAAACTATAGATATATAGAGACCAAAGGAGAAGAAGAAGGAACAATAACAGAAAAAGAAACTATAGTAATATATGTATATGAGAAAATTGCAACTGGAAAAGTAACAGTAAGATATGTAGACCAAGACACAGAAAAAGATATTGAAAAAATAAACCCTGATGATTCTACTATAACAAACTATACATATGAGATAACTGGAAACATAGGAGAAGAATACGAAACAGAGCAAAAAGAAATACCATACTATATATATGTAAGAAGCACAGAAAACACAAAAGGAACAATAAAAGAAGGAACAGACACAGTAATTTACTATTATAGAAAGCAAGTATTTAACTTCTCAATAGAAAAGACATTAGCAGGAGTAACATTAAATGGACAAGAAGTACAAATAAAAGACAACAAGTTAGCAAAAATAGAATTAAAGCCATCAGAGATAGAAAATACAAGTGTAATAGCAGATTACAAGATAAAGGTAACAAATAAAGGAGAGCTAGCAGGAACAGCAAAAGTAGTAGACAAATTACCAGAAGGATATAAAGGATTAATAGTGCCAGATTACTGGAAAGAAAATGGAGACGGAACATTGGAAGCAGAAGTAGAACTAGGAGTAGGAGAAAGCAAAGAATTAACAATAACATTAATCTGGGAAAATAGTGAGGAAAACTTAGGACCAAAATCAAATAAAGCAGAGTTAGTAGGAGGAGAAAACCTAGCAAACTATGAAGACACAAACAAAGATGACGATATATCAGAAGCAACAATAGTAATAAGCATAAAGACAGGAGAAACAGTAAGTATAATAATCCTAATAATGCTAACAATATCATGCATAATAAGTGGATACTTAATCTTCTGGGTAGCACCAAGAAAAGGAAAAGAATCAAACATAAAAGACATCAGATTTCTAAATAAATAACTGTAGGGGCACATTGCATGTGCCCTTATTTCCATACAAAAGAAATAATAAAATGAAATATTGGCAATTCATACAATCATCAAAATCAAATTAATATTCATTGTTTAAAAATGGATAATTTGGAAATAATCTTAAATGGTGAGAAATATGAAAAGATATTATACAGGAGTACATAATGAACATAGTGTATTAAAAATTCTTATAAAGTTAATTGCAGTTTTTATAATATCAACAATAAGTATAGCTTTATATGATATGTATCTAAATATAAATGTAGATAGCACGCCTATTGATAGTGAGAAGACTACAGCCGTGGAAGAAACAGAAAAAGAAATATATGATACTTTAGAACAAGTTTCTAGCTCTGTAGTGGGAGTATCGAAACTACAAAATGTAGACTCATCCATTTTCTCATTAGAAGCAGTAGAAACTTATAATTTGGGTACAGGAATTATGGTTTCGAGTCAAGGGTATTTGATAACTAACTATCATGTTAGTGGTAATAAGTTATCTAAATGCTATATTACGCTAGAAGATGGAGAAGAATATACAGCACAAGTAGTATGGACAGATTCAAATTTAGATTTAAGTATTTTAAAACTAAATACCACAAAACAAATTAAATATGCAAACCTGGGAGATTCGGATTCATTAAGAATTGGACAAACAGTTTATGCAATAGGAAATCCATTAGGTATAGAATTTCAGAAAACTGTAACGCATGGTATAATAAGCGCATTAGATAGAACTATCAAAATTAAAAATGAAGATGGTGAGGTAAGTTCTTATATGGAAGAATTGATACAGACAGATGCGTCTGTAAATGCAGGAAATAGTGGAGGACCTTTAGTAGATGAACAAGGAAATATAATAGGTATAACAACTATTAAAATATCAGAGGCAGAAGGAATAGGACTTTCTATTCCAATTAATATAATAAAGCCAATAATAAAAAAATTAGAGGAGACAGGAAGATTTGAGGAAGCAAGTCTAGGAGTATATGTTTATGATAAAGAGGCAATACAATATATAAGTTCATCGTTACAATTTGAATATGGTGTTTTTGTTACAGAGATGGTATCAGGAGGTGCAGGAAAACTTGCGGGTATAAGAGTTGGAGACATTATAGAAGAGATTGATGGAATTAAATTGAACAAGATAAATGATTTAAGAAGATACATTTATACTAAAAATATAGATGACGAAGTTACTTTAAAAGTATTAAGAAATAAACAGGAAATGGAAATAAAAGCAAAATTAACAAGAAAAACATAATTTGCCAAAAGCAAATTGAGAAACTCAACTATTTTATTAATACAAACAATAATTTAAGTAAAAATGTTGACTTTCCGTAAGAAAAGTAATATAATAAAAAAGCTGTTTATTAAATGGAACAATACATAAACTCCATTGGATAAATATAATAAAAATATAGGAGGTGAAATTTAAGTGCCAACAATTAATCAATTAGTAAGAAAAGGAAGAAAAACAAGTCAAACTAAATCTACAGCTCCAGCTTTACAACATGGTTATAACTCTAGAAACAAAACTTTAACAAATAACCGTGCTCCACAAAAAAGAGGAGTTTGTACAGTAGTAAAAACTGTTACACCTAAAAAACCAAACTCTGCTTTGAGAAAAGTTGCTAGGGTTAGATTATCTAACGGATATGAAGTTACTTCATATATACCAGGAATAGGACACAACTTACAAGAGCATAGTGTTGTATTAATAAGAGGTGGAAGAGTAAAGGACTTACCAGGTGTTAGATACCATATAATTAGAGGAACACTTGATACAGCAGGAGTAAAAGACAGAATGCAGGCTCGTTCAAAATATGGAGCTAAACGTCCAAAGAAATAATAGTTGGACTAAAATTAGTGCAAATAATAAATTACTAATTTAAGGTACTTAAATTTAGAATAGATTATTGCACTTGACGGATAGGTTAAACCTATCAGAGTAACTTTGATATCTCGTCGTGCTAATTTACACGAATAATATAGATATCACATAAATTTTATGAAAAGGAGTGAAGAATAGTGCCAAGAAAAGGTTATGTAGCAAAAAGAGATGTGTTACCAGATCCAATGTACAATAGCAAAGTTGTTACAAAATTAATCAACAATGTTATGTTAGATGGTAAAAAAGCTGTAGCACAAGAAATCGTTTATGGTGCATTTGACATCATTAAAGAGAAAGAACAAAAAAATCCACTAGAAGTATTTGAAGCAGCATTAGATAATGTAATGCCTGTTCTTGAAGTTAAAGCAAGAAGAGTTGGTGGTGCAACATACCAAGTTCCACTAGAAATTAGACCTGAAAGAAGACAAACATTAGGTTTAAGATATTTAGTAACATATGCTAGAAAAAGACATGAAAAAACAATGGCAGAAAAACTAGCAGCAGAAATACTAGACGCTGTAGCTGGTAACGGTGGAGCTTTCAAAAAGAAAGAAGATATGCATAAGATGGCAGAAGCAAACAAAGCATTTGCACATTATAAATGGTAGAAAATGCTTTGTTTTGAAAGCTCATGACAAACAAGCAGTGAAACTGATTGTTTGACTTGAAAAAACAAAAAGAAAGAAGATATGCATAAGATGGCAGAAGCAAACAAAGCATTTGCACACTACAAATGGTAGAGTTTAGCAATTAAGAAGATAAAACGTTAATAGATAAAATAAAGGAGGAAAAATTTGTGGACGGTAGACAAGTATCATTACAAAAAACAAGAAATATAGGAATAATGGCTCACATAGATGCAGGAAAAACTACAACTACAGAAAGAATTCTTTTCTACACAGGTAAAACACATAAAATTGGTGAGGTTCATGATGGTGAAGCTACTATGGACTGGATGGTTCAAGAGCAAGAAAGAGGTATAACAATTACTTCTGCTGCTACTACTTGTTTCTGGAAAGATCATAGAATTAACATTATAGACACACCTGGACACGTTGATTTTACAGTTGAAGTTGAAAGATCATTAAAAGTACTTGACGGTGCAGTTACTGTACTATGTGCTAAAAGTGGAGTTCAACCTCAATCTGAAACAGTTTGGCGTCAAGCAGATAAATACAAAGTACCAAGAATGGTATATGTAAATAAAATGGATATGACAGGAGCAAACTTTAACAATTGTGTTGAACAATTAAAGACAAGATTAAATGCTCATCCAGTAAGAATTCAATTACCAATAGGTGCTGAAGATAATTTTAAAGGTATAGTAGACTTAATGAAAATGAAAGCACTTATTCATAAAGATAATGAAGGAAAAGATATTGAAATCACAGATATTCCAGAAGATATGAAGGCAGAAGCAGAAGCAGCACATCAAGAAATGATTGAAACTGCTGCAGAACAAGATGATGAATTAATGATGAAATATTTAGATGGTGGAGAATTAACAATAGAAGAAATAAAATCAGGACTTCGTAAAGGAACAATAGCTGGAAATATAATTCCTGTATGCTGTGGTTCTTCATACAAAAATAAAGGTGTTCAAGAATTACTTGACGCAATATTAGATTATTTACCATCACCAGTAGATATTCCACCAGTTGAAGGTCAAACTCCAGATGGAGAACAAGCTTTTAGAAAACCAGACGATAAGGAACCTTTTGCTGCATTAGCATTTAAAATTGCAACAGATCCATTCGTTGGAAAATTATGTTTCTTTAGAGTTTACTCTGGAACATTAGACGCTGGAACAAGTGTATTGAACGCTAATAAAGATAAAAAGGAAAGAATGGGAAGAATTCTATTAATGCATGCAAATCGTAGAGAAGATATAACAAAAGTTTATACAGGAGATATCGCTGCTGCTGTTGGTCTTAAAGATGTAACTACAGGAGATACATTATGTGATGAAGCTCATCCTATAATACTAGAATCAATGGAATTTCCAGAGCCAGTTATAGATATTGCAATAGAGCCAAAAGACAAAGTTGCACAAGAAAAGATGGCTATCGCTTTATCAAAACTTGCTGAAGAAGATCCAACATTTAAAACATATACAGATCAAGAAACAGGTCAAACTATCATCGCTGGTATGGGTGAGTTACACCTAGATATCATAGTTGATAGATTAAAAAGAGAATTCAAAGTTGAATGTAATGTAGGTAAACCACAAGTTGCTTACAAAGAAACAATTAGAAATGCTGTTAGAGCTGAAGGTAAATTCATTCGTCAATCAGGTGGACGTGGACAATACGGACACGCTATTATTGAAATGGAACCATTGGAACCAGGTTCAGGAATTGTATTTGAAAGCAAAATCGTCGGAGGAGCAGTTCCAAAAGAATATATCAAACCTATCGAAGATGGTATTCGTGAAGCAGCAAACAGCGGAATTTTAGCAGGATACCCAGTTATAGACTTTAAAGCTACTTTAGTAGATGGTTCTTACCATGAAGTTGACTCTTCAGAAATGGCATTCAAGATAGCAGGATCTATGGCATTCAAAGATGGTTGTAAAAAAGGAAAATCAGTTATACTTGAACCTATAATGAGAGTTGAAATAACAGTTCCAGAAGAATATATGGGAGATGTTATTGGAGATATAAATTCTAGACGTGGTAGAATGGAAGGTATGGAAGCTAGAGGAGGATCTCAAATAGTAAGAGGATTTATTCCATTATCAGAGATGTTTGGATATGCAACAGACCTACGTTCTAAAACTCAAGGTAGAGGAACTTATGCAATGGAACCAAGTCACTATGAAGAAGTTCCAAAAACAATTTTAGACAACATAGTTGCAACAAGAACTAAAAAGGAAGATTAGAAATAAAATAAATTTGAAAAAACTATTGCAAAATCAACCAAAATAGTATAAAATGGTTGCAAATATCGCTATTAAATTTAAAAAAAATATAAAATTAAAAAGGAGGAATTTTCAAATGGCAAAAGCTAAATTTGAAAGAACAAAACCACACATTAACATTGGTACAATCGGACACGTTGACCATGGAAAAACAACAACAACAGCTGCTATTACAAAAGTATTATCATTAGAAGGAAAAGCTCAATATACTGAGTATTCAAAAATCGATGGAGCACCAGAGGAACAAGCAAGAGGAATCACAATTAATACAGCTCACGTTGAATATGAAACAAACAACAGACACTATGCACACGTAGACTGCCCAGGACACGCAGATTACGTTAAAAACATGATTACAGGTGCAGCACAAATGGATGGAGCTATCCTAGTTGTTTCTGCAGCTGATGGCCCAATGCCTCAAACAAGAGAGCATATATTACTTGCTAGACAAGTTGGAGTTAAATATATCGTAGTTTATTTAAATAAATGTGATATGGTTGACGATCCAGAATTATTAGAATTAGTTGAAATGGAAGTTAGAGACTTATTATCAAGCTATGATTTCCCAGGAGATGAAATCCCAGTTATAAAAGGATCTTCATTAAAAGTTCTAGAATGTTCATCAACAGATCCAAATGCACCAGAATATGCATGCATTAGAGAATTAATGGAAGCAGTTGATACTTATATACCAACACCAGAAAGACCAGTTGATCAACCATTCTTAATGCCAATCGAAGACACAATGACAATTACAGGAAGAGGAACAGTTGTTACTGGTAGAGTAGAAAGAGGAACAATCAAAGTTGGTGATGAAGTTGAAATTATCGGTTTAACAACAGAAAGAAATAAAACAGTTATCACAGGACTTGAAATGTTCAGAAAATCTCTAGATCAAGCTCAAGCTGGAGATAATGCTGGAGCATTATTAAGAGGAATTGATAGAAAAGACATCGAAAGAGGTCAAGTATTAGCAAAACCTGGAACAGTTAATCCACATACAAAATTCAAAGCAGAAGTATATGTATTAACTAAAGAAGAAGGTGGAAGACATACACCATTCTTCAATGGATATAGACCACAATTCTATTTCAGAACAACAGACGTTACAGGATTAATCGAACTAGAAGCTGGAACAGAAATGGTTATGCCAGGAGACAATACAAGAATGACTATCGAATTAATCACACCAATCGCTATGGAAAAAGGATTAAGATTCGCTATACGTGAAGGTGGTAGAACAGTAGGATCAGGTATCGTAACAGAAATATTAGCATAATAAAGAAAATAAAAAAAAGAGAATGCTGCAAGCACTCTCTTTTTTTTATTTTCTTTATTATGCTAGAGTAGCGGAACGCTACATTATCATATAAATACCTGAAAAATTGCGAAGCGATTTTACTGGTATTTATATGATAAGAATATTTCGTCGCTAGAGAGTGTTAGACTATCTCTATACAAACGCATGGAAAATTGCGAAGCAATTTTACTGGTGTTTGTATAATATGAAAAAATTATCTTTAAGAATGCTTCAGCATTCTCTTTTTTTTATTTTCTTTATTATGTTAGAGTAGCGGAACGCTACATTATCATATAAATACCTGAAAAATTGCGAAGCGATTTTACTGGTATTTGTATGATAAGAATATTTCGTCGTTAAAGAGTGTAACACTACTTTTTTTGTGTATTTTTATTTATAATTTATGGTGAAAAAGTATTGATTTTTTGAAATATTAATAATACAATAAGAACATGCATAAACTGTGATTAGAAAGAAGAGGGATATTTAGTGATTATAATATTAGACGCTATGGGTGGAGATAATGCACCTGATGCAGTAATAAAAGGAGCAGTAAGAGCAATAAAAGAAGTTGCAGAAAATACAGAAATACTATTAACTGGAAATGAAGAAATTATAAATAAACGTGTTAAAGAATTATTTGGAAAAAATTCAATAAGTGATATTTCTCCAAAGATAAAAATACATAACACAACACAAATTATAGAAATGGAAGATAAACCAACAGAAGCAATAAAGCATAAAAAAGATTCATCAATGGTTGTTGGATTTAATTTATTAAAAGAAGGAAAAGGAGACGTATTCATTTCTGCTGGAAATTCAGGAGCACTACTTACAGGAGCAACACTTCTAGTAGGAAGAATAAAAGGAATAGATAGACCAGCTTTAGCAGGAATTTTACCTGCATATCATAGTAGATTATTATTAATAGACTCTGGAGCAAATACAAACTGTAAGCCAATAAATCTATTACAATTTGCACAAATGTCAACTATATATTTAAGAAATACTTTTGGAATAGAAAAACCAGCAGTAGGTTTATTAAATATAGGAACAGAAGAAACAAAAGGTAATGAATTAACCAAAGAATCATATGAGTTATTAAAAGAAAAATCAGAGGAATTAGGAATTAATTTCGTCGGAAATGTCGAAGGAAGAGATGCTTTTTCAGGTGAAATTGATGCTATAGTTACAGATGGATTTACAGGAAACATATTCCTAAAAGCGGTTGAAGGAATAGGAAAGTTTGTTAAACGTTCTCTAGTGGAAAGTCTTAAACATAATATATTATCCATAATTGGAGCAATCCCATGTATGCCAGCAATAAATAGATTTAGAAAAACAATGGATTATAAAGAATACGGAGGAGCATTATTTTTAGGAGTTAAAAAACCAGTTGTCAAAGCACACGGAAGTAGTGATGACTACTTATTCTATTTTACAATAAAACAAGCTGAAAAATTTGTCGATAATAAAGCTGTCGAAAGAATGATAGAGGAATTTGAAAAAATACCAAAAAATGCTTGACAAAATTTAATATATATATTATCTTGTTATTAAGTTTTAAATATAAAGGAAAATAGTTAAATTTAAAAGGAGGAGAATATAAATGGAGAATGATGAAATCTTTGAAAAGGTAAAAAGAATAATTATCGAACAATTAAGTGTTGCAGAAGACGCTGTTACAAAAGAAGCATCTTTTATAGATGATTTAGGAGCAGATTCATTAGATGTAGTTGAATTGATAATGGCACTAGAAGAAGAATTTGACATGGAAATTCCTGATAGTGATGCTGAAAAAATATCTACAGTAAATGATGTTGTAGAATATATAAAAGATAAACAATAAAATAAATGAACAAATGAAAAATGCCAGTATAAATGGCATTTTTTTATATTGTAGGAATTTTTTATTGTAGTAGAAGAAAAATTTGCACAATATAATTATTGAATGTGTACCAATATTAATATTAACAACAATTATTGACAATAAATATATCTTATAATATAATACAATTGAATTACGGTATAGGAAGGATGAGATTAAAATGAACGTAAAAGTAACAGGAAAAGACGTTAAAGTCACAGATGCAATAATTGAATATGCTGAAAAAAAATTAGTCAGAATTGAAAAATATTTTGAAGGAACAGAAGTAAATGCTACGGTAACAATAAAATCAGAGAAAAACTCACAAATAGCAGAAATACAAGTAAATACAAAATTCGATATGTTTAGAGCTGTAACAGAGCATACAGACCTTTATGCTGCAATTGATAAAGACATAGATATATTAGAAGGTCAAATTAGAAAATATAAAACAAAAAAGGATAAAATGAATAGAGATGATTCTTTAAAAGTTAAAGAATCAGTATTTATACAAGAAGTAAAACCTATAGAAAATGAAATTGTAAAGACTTTATATTATGAAATAAAACCAATGGCACCAGAAGATGCAAAATTAAAATTACAAGAAAAACCAGGAAACAATTTTTATACATTTATAAATATTGATACAGGAAAAGTAAATGTAATCTTTAAATTAAAAGATTCTAATAATTATGGTTTAGTAGAACCAGAAGCATAAAATTTAAAATATAATCGTTCTTTGGCGTCGTTAGACTTCAATTGAAACAAAATCAACGTACAATATAAGTACGCCTCATTGATTTCAATTTTGTCTACATACCCATAGAACGATTCTTTTTTAAATTTATATAGCATGAATACTATGCCTAGTAAAATATAAATATAGGAGAAAAAATATGAAAATTGGAATAGATATTGGAGGAAGTCATATTGCTGTTGGACTAATTGATAGTAAAGGAAATATAGTAGTAAAAAAAGAAAAAAATATAAATTCAGAAGGCAGAAAAAATATAGACAAACTCATAGAAGAAACAACAGCAATAGCTATAAACGAGATTTTAAGAGATAATAATATTAAAGCAGAGGACATAGAAAAAATAGGTATAGCATGTCCAGGAACATCCAAAGATGGAGTAGTAATCAAAGCAGAAAATCTTGGAATTTACGATTTTCATATTGTCGAAAAATTACAAAGATACTTTTCTGCACCAATAAAATTATCAAACGATGCTAAATGTGCAGGGCTATGCGAAAAAAAATATGGAGCATTAAAAAACTATAATGATGCTATATTTATGTGTTTAGGTACAGGTATAGGTGGTGCTGTTTTTATGAATGGAAAAATGTTAGTACCTAAAAGATATGTAGGAATAGAAATAGGACATATGGTAATAAAAAAAGATGGAATTCAATGTAATTGTGGAAGAAAAGGATGTTTTGAAGTATATGCATCTATGAAGAGATTAAGAGATAAAATCGCACAAAGACTAAATCTATCAGGAGATTTAAATGGAGAAATAATATTTGAACTCGCAAAAAGAGATGCAGACAAAATAGAAGATTTATTAGATGAATTTGCAGACAATCTTGCAGAAGGAATAGCCAACCTAGTAAACATATTTGAACCTGAAGCAATATGCATTGGAGGAAGCTATGTATATCATACAGACGTATTAGGGGAAAAAGTAGAAAAAGCCTTAAAAAAAGTAAAAACATTCAATGGTGAAATGCCAGAAATAGTACTAGCCCAATTTGAGAACGACGCGGGAATAATAGGTGCAACACTATTGTAAAATTTACTGTGTAAATTTTACAGGGATAATATAGGTCTGTAGGGGCACATTGCATGTGCCCTTTTATATAAAATAAAAATTTAACAATATAAAATTCTTCATTCTTGTGAAGTTTCGTTCCATTCATACAATTTCTAAATTTACCTTATGGCACCCTTTTAGCATAAAACTAAACTATTTCCATAAGGCAAATTAAGAAATTCAACTTCATTCCACGAAAATTCCTGCGAATTCAGAATTTTTATTTTAAATTTTTAAGGAAATAATTCTATATTGAAAAGCAACTGTAGGGGCACATTGCATGTGCCCTTTATTAGATAGATAAAACACACGATATAAACAAATGGAGAACAACTGCTATATAGCAGTTATTCTCCATTCGTCTTGATAACTTAAAATACATATTTCTCAATTGTCTCAATAAACTGATTTTTACGATATAAAAAACCTTTGCCTTTTATGACACACACAATAAAATCGTATAATTCATCTATTTTGTCCAAATGAATCTGCTTATTACAAACAACTTCCAGAGAAAGATAATCGTCGCCTTTATATGATCGATAATAATATACTCCATCCTCGTTTTTGATATATTCAGTTTCAGACAAAATAATAATGTTTTCTGAATCGACCTGTGATGTTCTATAATTCCATCGTATAGAATCACAATAGAAGAAAGTATTGTTTATAAAACTTTCACACTCTGCTATTAATATATAGTGTTGATATTGCCGAAGAAGTTCTTCTTCATATTTCATTTCACAATACTCTGATTCAGAGATTTTCTCACCTGTAAAAGGATCTTCATAATACACTCCATTAATAAAGTCATGACATCTAATCATTTTTATTCCTCCTATTTTAATATGTATTTTGTTATCTACATTTTTACACAAAGTGTTTAACCCTGTATAAGATTATATTAACATAATTTTCTGATGATTTCAAGAAAAACCATTCGAATAAAATCTTTTTGACATTATTACAGCTAATATTTAAGGCTTTTTGAAAGAATAATTATAACGATATCATGTCTACAAAAATATTGATTATTACTTTTGATACAGAATGAAAAAAGTAAGTGGATAAAAGTAAAGCAACACAAATAAAAGAAGTGTATTTAACTAATAATCTGAAAATAATAGTATAAATAAAAGGCAAGTAATTATTGAAAGTCATTTACTATTGTGTTATTATATAATAGATTGTCCAAGAAATAAAGATAAATAGGACACATCTTTATATTAAACAAATTTATAGGAGGTACGTTGTGATGAATAAAAAAATGATATTAATTATTGCAATTATAATTCTAATAATAGTAGCAGGAATTTTTATTGTAAAAGCATTATCTAATAATGGTAAGAAGGATGATAACAATACAAATAAAGAAATAACACAAACAAATAATGATAAGGAGGAGAAAGATATGTATAGTACAGGAAAACATCATACAAAAATAGAAATAAGAAATTATGGTACAATTGAAGTAGAACTAGATGCGGATGTTGCTCCAATAACAGTTGCTAATTTTGCAAAATTAGTTAATGAAGGATTTTATAATGGATTAACATTCCATAGAATTATAGATGGATTTATGATTCAGGGAGGAGACCCAGAAGGAACTGGAATGGGAGGAAGTAGTGAAAAAATTAAAGGCGAATTTTCAGCAAATGGAGTAAAAAACACAATATCTCATGTTAGAGGAACAATTTCAATGGCAAGGTCAAATGCTTATAATAGTGCAAGTTCACAGTTTTTTATAGTTCATGAAGATAGTACATTTTTAGATGGACAGTATGCAGGATTTGGAAAAGTTACAAGTGGAATAGAGATAGTAGATAAAATATGTAAAGATACAAAAGTAGAAGATAACAATGGAACAGTTTTAAAAGAAAATCAACCAGTTATAGAAAAAATAACAATGATAGATTAAAAAATGCATGGGCACGGTATACTGTGCCCATTAAATTAATTGTAATAAAAATACAATTTGAATTCTTAAAAACTTAATATATATAGGAGAAATCATATGGAATTAGTAAAGGTAGGAGAGAGAACTTATTATATTAAAAATAATACAAATATTGGTATATATAGAGTAGACGATCAAAACGTTTATTTAATAGATACTGGAAATGATAAAGATGCAGGTAAAAAAATATTAAAAATTACTGAAGAGCAAGGTTGGAAAATTAAAGGAATAATAATAACACATTCTAATGCAGATCATATTGGAGGAAATAAACTTATTCAAGATAGAACAAATTGTAATATTCTAGCATACAACATTGAAAAAAGTTTTACAGAAAATCCTATTTTAGAGCCTTCATTCTTATATGGTGGTTATCCATTTAAAGAGCTTAAAAATAAATTTTTACTAGCAAAAGAATCAGTCGTAATGCCAATAGAGAATAACTTACCCGAAGGACTTGAATACTTTACGTTAAAAGGTCATTTCTTTGATATGATAGGAATAAAAACAAGTGATAATGTGTATTTTTTGGCAGATGCTCTATTTAGTGAAGAAACAATTACAAAATATCATTTATTTTTCATTTATGATGTAAAAGGATTTCTGGATACTTTAGACTATTTGAGTCAATTAAAAGGTAACTTATATATTCCATCTCATTGTGAAGCAACAAAGGATATATCTAATTTGATAAAACTTAATAAGGATAAAATAAAAGAGATTATAAATAAGATTTATGATAGTTGCCAAAAGGAAAAAACATTCGAGGAAATTTTAAAGTATATATTTGATGAATATAAACTTACAATGAATAGTAATCAATATGTTCTTATAGGTAGTACAATAAAATCATATTTATCGTATTTATATGATGATAATAAAATAAATTATGAATTTAAAGATAATAAAATGTTTTGGAAACAAATCATCCAGTAATAAGAATTTTAAGTTACTCATACAAACAACAATTTACACGAGCAAGTGAATATTTACAATCATTCGCTTTTGTGTTATACTTTATTCAGATTGTATGGGCACGTGGATGTAAGGGCACGGTGCACCGTGCCCTTTTTTAATATCCAAGAAATTTATTTAGAATACCATGCCCATAGAAGTAAAAGAGGAAAAGAAATGGAAGAACAACAATATATATTAAAAAATTGTAAATCTTTTGAACCAAAGCACATCTTTGAATGTGGACAATGCTTTAGATGGAATGAACAAAGCGATGGTTCGTATACAGGAGTCTTTGGAAATAATGTTATGAATGTAAAAAAGGAAGGAGACAATATTATTTTCAAAGGTATATGTAATGGCAATATAAAAGAAGTCTGCGAAGATTATTTTGATTTAAAAACAAGTTATGAAAAAATAAAAGAAAAATTATCAAATATTGATGAGTATTTGGCCAATAGCATTAACTATGGAAAAGGCATTAGAATTTTAAATCAAGACTTATGGGAAACAATAATATCTTTTGAGATATCAGCAAACAACAACATTCCTAGAATAAAAGGAATAATTGATAGAATTTGTAAGAAATATGGAAATGAGATAACGTGGAATAACGAAACTTATTATACTTTTCCAACTATACAACAATTAAGTAAAGCAAGCATAGAAGATTTAAGAAATATAGGTCTAGGATTTAGAGATAAAAGAATCTATGATACTACACAGATTTTCTTAACAGAAAAAATGACATTAGAAGAATTAAGCTCTGAAAAAGATACAGAAAAGTTAAGAGAAAAATTGATACAATTACCAGGAGTAGGACCAAAAGTAGCAGATTGTATACTATTATTTTCTTTAAAAAGATATGAGGTCTTTCCAATAGATGTTTGGGTAAGAAGAGTAATGAATGAATTATACATACATAAAGAAGATGAAGAAAAAGTGTCAAAAAAAGAATTACAAAAACTTGCAAAAGAGAAATATGAAAATTTAGCGGGGTTAGCACAACAATATTTATTTTATTGGAAAAGAGAAGCATAGGGAAGGAATAAAATATGGCATTAATCGAAGTTAAAGATTTAGTAAAAAAATATAAAATAAGCCAGAAAAAACATGGTGTAGTAGGATATATAAAACATTTAATTCATCCAAAATACAAAGAAGTAACAGCAGTAAATAATATAAGTTTTAATATAGAAGAAGGAGAACTTGTTGGTTATATAGGAGAAAACGGAGCAGGTAAATCAACAACAATTAAGATGCTAACAGGTTTACTAACACCAACATCTGGGAAAATAGAGGTAAACGGTATAGTTCCAAATGAAAAGAGGATACAAAATAATAAACAAATAGGAGCAGTATTTGGACAAAAAACACAACTTTGGTGGGACCTACCAGTAATTGAATCTTTTAAATTGATAAAAAAGATGTATGATTTATCAGATAAGGAATATGAGGAAAATCTTGAAAAATTTACCAAAATCCTAGACTTAAAGGATTTATTAGATAAGCAAGTAAAAAATCTAAGCTTAGGACAGAAAATGAGATGTGAAATTGCTGCTACTTTTTTACATAACCCTAAAGTTGTTTACTTAGATGAGCCTACAATAGGGCTAGACATTTTAGTAAAGGAGAATATTAGAAAATTTATAAAAGATATAAATAAAGAGCAAAAGACCACTATAATACTCACAACGCACGATTTAAAAGATATAGAAGAAGTATGCGATAGAATTATATTAATAGACAAAGGAAACATCATTTATGATGGAGAGAAAGAAAACTTTAAAAATGAATATGGAAAACACATTATAGCCGAATTTATTATAGAAAACAAGAGTAAAAATATAACTCTTGAAACCAGTGAAGAAGAATTTGAAGTAATAGAAGAAAGTGAAAATTCAATTAAAATAAAGTTTAATCATGATAAACTAACAGTTATGGATGTAGTAAAATCAGTATCTAACTATTGCGAAATATTAGATATGCATATACAAGAAGAGGGACTAGAAGAAATACTAAAAGAAATATATAGAGGAGAAATAATTAATGATTAAAAAGATTCTTGCTATAGCAAAACAGGAGACATCTGAGAACTTATATTATAGGTTCGACTTGGCTTTATACATATTTAATTTCATAATTCAAATAACAGTGTATGTATTCATCTGGCTTGCCGTTTACAAAAATGGTAATCAAATTTTAGGAATGAGTTTTGAACAGATAACTACCTATTATATTCTAGTTGTTTCACTTAGCCCTATAATAGATTGGGGGATAAATGAGACTTTAGGAAATTCAATTCGAGAAGGAGAAATTTTAAAAGAATTATTGAATCCAATTTCATTTTTTTGTTATTACTTCGGAATTAGAATAGGAGAAATGATAGAGGCTCTGATAGTAGGGGTTATTACATTTTTTATATGTTCTTTACTTTTTGGAGTTTTACCTCCATCTGGGATAATAAATTTCCTAATCTTTTTAGTTGTAATATGCTTAGCAGTTATAGTAGTTTACTTTTTTGAAATAATTATAGGAATGATAGCTTTCTATACAAATTCTGTTTGGGGAATTGAGATATTCAAAAGATCTATATTAAATATATTTTCTGGTATGATAGCACCCATTACACTATTTCCGGAGTTCTTACAGAAAATAGCAAACCTTTTGCCTTTTAAAGATTGTATTTACACACCAATAAGCATTTATTTTGGTGAACTAAGTAATATAGAAATATTACAAGTTATTCTAAAACAATGTATATGGATAGTAGCATTGTATATAATTGCAAAAATTATATTTAATAAAGCAGTAAAAAATATAACAATAAATGGAGGATAAAGTGATCAGAAATATTAAAATATATTTTTCATTTTTAGGTGCATCATTAAAAAGAATGATTGAATATAGAGTAGATTGTATAATTGGAATGATTTCACAAATAGCTTTCCAAGTTATTGAATTAATTTTTATATGGATTGTATTCCAAAATACAGATAATATAGCAGGTTGGACTTTTGAACATTTACTATTATTATATGGAGTAACGATGTTATCATTAGCTGTAACAGACGTATTATTTGACTCTACCTATAGCATAGGATATAGATTAATAAGAAAAGGAAAATTTGACACAATTTTATTAAGACCAGTGCATCCGTTAATATCAATATTGGGTGAATCAGATACTACCACCTCACTAGGATATATGGTACTTTCAATTATATTAATTATATCAATGTTGATAAAATTACAAATTACAATAACTGCATTATTAGTCTTTAAGATATTATATTTAGGTATATTAGGAGGACTTATAATAGGTGGTATTCAGACTGCTTTTAGTATAGCAGGCTTTTGGACTTATAAATCAAATGAAGTTGTTTGGTCAGTATTCCAACTACATAAATTAGCAGAGTATCCAATAGAAATATATAATAAATTTATAAAAGTATTAATAACATTAATATTCCCATTTGCTTTTGCAGCATATTATCCGACTCTAGAATATTTACAATTAGGAAAAGGAAACTTAATATTTATAATGTCACTAATTGTAATAGTAGAATGGATAATAGTTATAAAGATATGGGATTGGGGATTAAATAAATATAGGAGTACAGGAAACTAAGCTAAAAATTAACAGAAAGGAGATAATGTATATGAGTTTAAGACTGATATATGGTAAATCGGGAGCAGGCAAAAGTGAATACATTTTCAAAGAAATAAGCAAATTAATAAACAAAGAAGAAAAAATATACATTATAACTCCTGAACAATTTTCATTTACTGCAGAAACAAAATTACTTGAAACTATTAGTAGAGATTCAGTTATAAACGCAGAAGTTTTAACATTTAATCGTATGGCATACAGAGTAAAAAACGAAGTTGGAGGAGTTACTAAAACAAATCTATCTTCTTATGGTAAGTCAATGATTATTTATGACATTTTAGATAAAAGTAAAAATGATTTAAAACTATTAGGAAAATCTGCAAAAAATATAGATGTTATCTCTAGACTTATAACAGAACTAAAAACTCATAGTATTTCATTAGATAATATAAATAATGCTATAGAAAATGAAGAAGATAGATATCTAAAAACAAAATTACAAGATGTAAGTTACATATATAAAGAATTTGAAAAACGAATAGAAAATAACTTTTTAGATGAAAATGACACTTTAACAATACTTGCAAATCAACTTCCTTATACAAATATTTTTGAAAATTCTATTATATATATAGATGAATTCGTAGGTTTTACACCTCAAGAATATAAAGTAATGTTAAGACTTATACAAACAGCAAAGCAAGTAAATATTACTGTATGTACAGATTCATTATTAAAAAGCGAGAACAAAGATAATGATATATTTTACACTAATAAAAAAACAGTATCAAAGATTATAAATTTAGCAAATAATAATGGTATACAGATAGAAAATCCAGTATATTTAGATACTTGCTATAGATTTAAAAATACAGAATTAAAACATTTAGAAGAAAACTTATATAAGACCCCTTATACTCAATATACAGACGAAGTAAAAAACATAAATCTATTTTTATCAACCAATTCTTATACAGAAATAGAACATGTTGCAGAAAAAGTAGTGCAATTAGTAAGAGATGAAGGAAAAAGATACAGAGATATATCAATAATAACAAAAAATATAGAAAATTATGCAAGTCTTGTAAAAGCTATTTTTGATAAATATGATATACCAGTATTCATAGATCAAAAAAAAGACTTAAGCCAAAATATTTTAATAAAATATGTATTAGCAACATTAGATGTTTTTGCAAAGAACTGGAATTTTGAGTCAGTAATAAACTATATAAAACTCGGATTTTGTGATATTACAAATGAGGAGATATTTAAAGTTGAAAATTACGCAAGAAAATGGGGAATAAAATATAATAAATGGTATAGTAAGGATTGGACTTTAGGAGATGAAGACAAAACAGAATTAAACAGGTTAAGAAAACTAATAGTAGAACCTTTATTGGCTTTAAAAAACAATTTAGAAGGTAGAAAGACAGTAAAGCAAATTACAAAAGCACTATACCAATTTTTAATAGAAAATAATATTCAAGATAAGTTAATAGATAAATCAAAAAATAATGAAGAAATAAAATCAGAATATGTGACTTCATGGAATTTACTAATTGAAATATTAGATGAAATTGTTTTAATATTTAATGATGAAAATATTAATTTTGAAAAATATGCACAAACTTTAAAAATAGCATTTAGCGAAAACGATTTAGGTGCAATACCTGCTTCGATAGATCAAGTAGTGATTGGAGATGTAAATAGATCTAGAAGTAAAAAAACAAAAGTAATATTTATTATAGGTTTAAATGATGGTATATTTCCAAGTACAAACAGAGAAGAAGGTTTTATAAATGATGATGACAGAGAACTTCTTAAAGATAAAGGAATAGAACTTGCTAAAACAACAAAAGAAAATATATATGAAGAAAATTTTAATATATATAAAACATTCACAACAGCAGAAGAGGAACTATATTTGTCATATTCATCTACATCTAATGATGGAAGTGCTTTAAAACCATCAACGCTAGTCTATAAAATAAAAAAGATTTTTCCGAAATTAAAAGAGAAAAGTGATATTATAAAAAGAGAGGATATAATAACAAATAAAAAAGCAACATTTGAGAAATTATTAGTCAATTTAAGAGAATTTGCAGATGGAAAAGAGATAAATCCTATATGGTTTAGCATATATAAGATTTATTTTCAAGATAACAATTGGAGAGAAAAACTGGAGAAAGCTATAAAAGCAGAAAATTATACTAATCAACCAGAAAAGGTTACAAAAGAAAATTTAGAAAAAATGTATGGGGATACTATATTTACAAGTGTCTCTAGGCTAGAGCAATACAGAAAATGTCCATTTTCATTCTACTTAAAATATGGATTAAATATAAATGAAAAAGATAATTTTGAAATTCAAAGCATAGATACAGGTACGTTCATGCATGATGTTATAGATAGCTTCTTCGGAAAAATACAAGATGAAAATATAAATATAAAAGAAATAACAGATGAAGAATTAGAAAGAATAATAAAAGAAATAATAGAAGAAAAATTATCATTAAGTAGAAACTATATATTTACAAGTAGTGCAAAGTTTAGAACATTAACTTCAAAATTAACTAGAGTATTGATAAAATCTATGAAATATATTGTTCAAAGCATAAGAAAGAGCGATTTTGACGTTTTAGGGCATGAAATTGAATTCGGAAGGGTAGGAGGCTATCCGGCGATAGAAATTAAGTTAGAAGACGGAAAAAAAGTAGAAATTACAGGTAAAATTGATAGGATAGATGTATTGAAAACAAATGATGGAGAATATGTAAGAATAATAGATTATAAATCTTCAGTGAAGGACATTAATTTAGATGAAGTCATGGCAGGACTACAAATACAACTTTTAACATATATGGATGCAGTTACCAAGATAGAAGACTTTATGCCAGCAGGAGTACTATACTTCAATTTAATAGAACCTGTAATTAAAGCAAATAGAAATATGACAGCAGAAGATATCGAAGAACAAATAAGAAAGCAATTCAAAATGAAAGGAATAGTATTATCAGACATAAATATAATAAAAAAGATGGATAAAGATTTAGAAAAAGGAGCTTCAAATATTATTCCAGCATATATTGATAGTAAAGGAGATATAAGCCGAGGAAAATCCTCTGTAGCAAGCATAGAAGAATTTAATAAACTACAAGAATCTACAATGGAAACAATAAAGAAAATTGCTAAAGAAATTTTCAAAGGAAATATAGAGATAAAACCTTATTATAAGAACAAAAAAACAGGCTGTGATTATTGTAATTATAAATCGATATGTCAATTTAATTCAACAAATAATAAATATAATTACATTAAACATTATAACAATACTTTACTTTAGAAAGGAATAAAAATGGAAAATTATATCATTAAAAATGATAATGGAATTTCATATTTACAATTTACAAAGTTACTAGAATATCAAGACATTGTAAAACATGCAATTAGCTTAAAACCAATAGATATTGGGAGTAATGATACATTTTATAACAAACAAGAAGCGGTATACAAAGACTATGAAAAAATGTGTACTAGTCTAGAATTAGATTATAACAACATATATAGACCATATCAAACACATACAGATAATGTAAAAAATGTAGAGAATGAAAAACCGGGAATTTTTACAGATGAATTTAGAGAAATTGATGGATTAATAACAAACAAAAAGAACAAAATATTATCAATATCGGTCGCGGACTGTATAGATTTAATGTTTTTTGATCCAGTAAAAAATGTGATTGCAAATACACATTCAGGGTGGCAAGGGACATATAAATTAATTTCACACAAGACTGTGGAAAAAATGGTGGATAACTATGGATGTGACGTAAAAAATATAATTTGCTGTATAGGACCAAGTATAAGAAAATGTCATTTTGAAGTAGAAAGAGATGTATCAGACAAATTTTATGAAAAATTTAAGCATCTATCTAATATTGATGATATAATATCTAAAGGAAAAATAGAAAATGAAAAACAAAAATATAATATAGATACAATTCTAATAAACAAAACTGTATTAATGCAAATGGGATTGAAAGAAGAGAATATAGTGGACTGTGGACTATGTACTGTTTGTAATAGGGAAAAATTCCATTCATACAGGGTAGATAAAGAATTAGCAGGAAGAAATACAGGAATAATAGCTTTAATATAAATTGACAAGGAGGATACAATATGAAACCAGAAAGATTGAAAAAGGGAGATACAATAGGTGTCGTAAGTAGCTCTGAACCAATACTAGAAGATAGAATAATAGATATTGAAAGTTCTATCAAATTTTTTGAGGGATTGGGTTTTAAAGTAAAACTAGGAAAATATCTAAAAAATAATGAGCTAGGTTATGGAACTACACCACAAAACAAAGCAGAAGACTTTAACAATATGTTTAAAGATAAAGAAATAAAAGCAATTTTTTGTTCCTGTGGAGGATATAATGTAAATTCAGTATTTGATTATTTAGATTTTGAATGCATTAAGGACAATCCTAAAATTATATGTGGCTATAGCGACCCTACCTCTATAATAAATGCTATATACGCTGAAACAGGACTTGTTACATTCCATGGACCTAACTTTGGCTCACTCGCAACTACTGAAGAAGGAATAGAATTATACTCAAGAGGAGAAGTAATTAAAAGATTTATTGGAGGAGATTTACAGTTAGGCACAGAAGAAGATAAATATATAACAATAAAAGAAGGACAAGCAGAAGGAATACTTGTAGGAGGAAATTTGAGTTTATTATCACATTTAGTTGCAGGAAAGTATAAACTAGATTTTTCAAATAAAATATTATTCATTGAAGAATTAGCATATGAATCACCAGCAGGAATGGCAAGTAATTATTTATATTATATGAAACAAAATGGAGTTTTTGATAATATAAAAGGCCTATGGATAGGTAATTACGAAGGCGAAATTCCACTTGAAAAGATTGTTATGGATACTTTAGGAAATGAATATAAATTTCCAATAATAAAATCCAATAATTTTGGACATATAGATACTAAAACAGTTATACCAATAGGTGTTAAAGCAAAAATAGATACAAATGAAAAGGAAAAAATTAAACTAATTGAAAATTGTGTAATATAAGATGAACAAAAAGGTGGCGGTAATATATGTACGATAATTGGGAGGAATTAGAAGAAGCAATAAAAGACTGTAACAAATGTAAATTATGCAAAGGCAGAACAAATATTGTATTTGGAACTGGAAATAAAGAAGCGGATTTAATGTTTATCGGAGAAGGACCTGGTGCAGACGAGGATGCGCAAGGTATACCATTTGTAGGAAAAGCAGGTCAATTAATGAATAGAGCTTTTGAAGGACTAGGAATAAAAAGAGAAGAAGTCTATATTGCAAATATAGTAAAATGTAGACCTCCTAATAATAGAGATCCAGAACAAGATGAAGCAATAGCATGTATGGATTATTTGAGAAATCAAGTAATACTTGTAAAACCAAAGGTTATAGTATTATTAGGACGAATAGCTTTACAAAATATTTTAGGTCAAGAATATGGGATAACAGCATCAAGAGGAAAAATAATAGAGAAAAAAGATATTACATATATACCAACTTGGCATCCAGCAGCACTATTAAGAGACGAAAATAAGAAAATAGATTTTTGGAATGACTTAAAATTAGCTAAAACTAGATTGCAAAAGTAAAAATTAGTATAAAATATTAAAATCCTTGTAGGTGCACATCGCAATGTGCCCTATAAAAAAATTTCCCTGCGATAGCAGGGGAATTTTTTATTTTATTTCATTGCATTTAATTTCTTTGACATTGAAGATTTTTTTCTTGCTGCTGTATTTTTAACAATAACACCTTTTGAGCAAGCCATATCTACTTGTTTTGTAGCTTCGCTATATAGTTTTTGAGCTTCTTCAGCATTTCCAGCTTCAACGGCAGCTTCAAACTTCTTAACAGCTGTTTTATATTCAGATTTTATCATATTATTTCTTAATGTTTTCTTTTCGATAACTCTAGTTCTTTTTATAGCTGATTTAATGTTTGGCATTTAATGCACCTCCTCTTAATAAGTCTAAACAATATCGCAAACTATTGTATCACGAAAAGGAACAAAATGCAAGTAAAAACGTAAAAAAAATAAAATTCATCAAATTCAGACAAGGGGACGGAGAATTTGTCTTGCGGTTTTCGGGCATTTCAGACAAAGGGACGGAGTTTTTGTCTGATTATAAATAGATCTAGACAAAAAAAGAATAATATGATAATAGATATATATGGGGGCAATAGGAAAAAAAGATGGATAGGAGAGATAAAAAATGCCCCGTTTAGCAAGAAATTATTTAGAAAGTCCATATTGTCATATCATTGTTCAAGGAATAGATAGACAATATATATTTAAGGAAACAAATTTAAAGAACGCATATAGAAACATTTTAAAAAACAAAATTATTGAAACTAACATACAGGTTCTAGCCTATTGTATAATGGATAACCATGTACATATCTTACTTCATGTTAATGAAATCAATGAACTAACAAAACTAATGCAAAAAGTAAATACAAGCTATGCGAAGCTATATAATAAAATAAAAAATAGAGTTGGATATGTATTTAGAGATAGATATTATGCTCAAAGTATAACTACAGAAGAACAGTTATATAATTGTATAGTGTATATTCACAATAATCCAATTAAAGCAAAGATAATAAAAAATATAGAGGATTATATATATTCAAGTTATAAAGAATATAAAGGAAAAAGATACTTAATTACAGAGCAAAGTATAGAAATAGCATTTGGTAGTATAGAGAACTATAATAAAGTATTTGACCAAATCCATAATAACAAAAATATAGAAAATATTATAGATGTTCAAGATGAGTTTATAGAGAGTAAACAAATTATAGAACAGTATACAAGAAGTAAAAATATAAGTATATCAGATATAGTGACCAATGATGAGCAATTCTGTGATTTATTATTACAATTAAGACATTATGGAGGATTATCATTAAGAAAAATGGCAGAGTTATTTAATTGTAGTAAAGATAAAATAAATAGTATAATACATAAAAATCTGTAAGTGCCCAGACAAAAACTCCGTCCCTCTGTCTAAAATGCCCGAAAATGGCAAGACAAAAACTCCGTCCCCTTGTCTGCCATTGTTTAAAAACTTTCCTTTGTCTGAAAAGTATTGATTTTTAACCAAATCTGTAGTATAATTGACCTGTTAATTTCCTAAAGAAAGAGGCAAATTAAATTGAAAATTATAACTGAAAAATTATTGAATAGTGAGCAATTTAATTTATATATTAAAGAAACTCAAAAGAAAACTAGCCCAATATATTTATTGGGCTTAACTGACGTGTCTAAATCTTATATTCCAGCAACTACTCTAAAATTAATAAAAAGACCAATATGCATTATCACATATAATGAGTTAGAAGCAAAGGATATATTTAAATACTGTAAATATTTTACTAATAATACAGTAATATTTCCTAAAAAAGAAATTACTACTTATGATGTTGAAGCACAAAGTAAAGACTTATTATACGAAAGAATAGAAACATTAAACAAGTTGTATAAAAATGAAGCTGAAATAGTAATACTACCAATAGAAGCAATTATGCAACCAATAATTTCTGAAAATATTTTATATGAAAACATAATAAAATTTGAAGTATCAAAGACTTATAATATAGAAGAAATAAAAGAAAAATTAGTCAAACTTGGGTATGAAAGATGTGAACTTATCGAAGGAAGAGGACAATTTAGTGTAAGAGGAGATATTATAGATATTTCTGTATCTGAAACAGAAGGAGCAAGAATTGAACTTTGGGGAGATGAAGTTGATTCAATAAGATATTTTAATATTTCTAGCCAAAGATCTATAGAAAACCTCCAAAAAGTTGAGATATATCCTGCAAATGAGGAACTTGGAGAAACTACATCAAATGTAATTGAATATATTAACGATAATTACATTATATTTTTAGATGAAGCAAATAAAATAAAATTAAGAGCAGAAGCAATATTAAATAATAATGAATTAATAGTAAAAGACCTAATAGAGAAGAATAAAAAAATACCATATATACTGCAAAATATGTATGATTACAATGAAATTTCAAAAATGCTAAATGAATTTAATAAAATATATCTAGAAAAACAAGATGTAATCGCAGAAAAAGAGAGAGTATTTACCTTTAATTATAATGAATTAAAGGAGATAGATAAAACATTCGGTGAACAAGTAGAAGAAGAAAATAAAAAAGGATATTTAAGGCAAAAAAATAAGAGATTAAGTAAAGAATTTAGAGAAGGAGAAACGGTAGTATTTTCGGATTTAAAAATAGGAGACTACATTGTTCATAGAACTAATGGTATAGGACAATTCATTGGAGTAAATACTATTAAAGCAGATGGAATAATAAAAGATTACATTAAGATAAAATACAGAGATAGTGATATTTTATATATTCCAACTGATGCGTTGGATAGTATTAGAAAATATATAGGTGGAGAAACTGAAACTCCAAAATTAAATAGACTTGGAGGTAAAGAGTGGTCAAAAACAAAAGCCAAGGTAAAATCCAATTTACAGGAAGTAGCTAGAAACTTAATAGAGTTATATGCGAAACGTGAAAAAATAAAAGGATATGCCTTCTCCAAAGATACTCCTTGGCAGAAGCAATTTGAGGATGATTTTCCATTTAAGGAAACAGATGACCAATTAAGATGTATACAAGAAGTAAAACAAGATATGGAAATGCAAAAACCTATGGATAGACTTTTGTGTGGAGATGTCGGGTATGGAAAGACTGAAGTAGCACTCCGTGCTGCTTTCAAAGCATGCATGGACTCAAAACAGGTGGCTTATCTAGCACCAACAACTATTCTTGCTAGTCAACAATATGAGACTTTTAAGGAAAGGATGAGAGGATATCCAATAACGGTTGAACTATTAAACAGATTTAAAACAGCAAAAGAACAAAAGGAAATAATAAAGAAACTTAAATTAGGACAAATAGATATTATAATTGGAACACATAGATTATTAAGTAATGATGTGGAATTCAATGATTTAGGATTACTAATAATAGATGAAGAGCACAGATTTGGAGTTAAACATAAAGAAAAAATTAAAGAATATAAAACCAATGTAGACGTTCTTGCTATGACAGCAACACCAATACCAAGAACGTTACACATGTCAATTGTAGGAGTTCGTGATATGTCTGTTATATACGAACCACCACAAGACAGAAAAGTAGTAAAAACATATGTATTAGAGTATGATCAAGAAGTTATAAGAGAAGCTATAACAAAGGAATTAGAAAGGAACGGTCAAGTATACTACTTATATAACAATGTTGAAGGAATAGAGAGGAAAGCAACTGAAATTCAAAATTTAGTTCCAAATGCAAAAGTTGTCTATGCTCATGGAAAAATGAGTGGAGAAGAAATGGAAAATATAATGCAAGATTATATATGGGGAAGCTCAAATGTAATGGTATGTACTACTATTTTGGAATCTGGAATTGACATACCAAATGCAAACACTATCATAGTTGAAAATGCAGATAGACTTGGTCTAGCACAACTATACCAAATTAGAGGTAGAGTTGGAAGAAGTGATAGAGAGGCTTATGCATATATTACTTATAAAAAGGATAAACTATTACCTGAGATTGCAGACAAAAGACTTAGGGCAATTAAAGATTTTACAGAATTCGGTTCTGGATTTAAAATTGCGATGAGAGATTTGGAAATACGTGGAGCAGGAAGTATTTTAGGAGAAATACAGCATGGACATATGGGAGACGTAGGATATGATATGTATTGCAAATTACTAGATGAAGTAATAAAAGAAATGAAAGGTATACAAGTAGAAGAAGAAGTAGAAATTCAAATTGATTTAAATGTTTCAAGTTACATTCCAGATGAATATATACAAAGCAGTAGTCAAAAAATCGAGGTGTATCAAGATATTGCTTTATGCAGGAATGAAAAAGATATTGAAGACGTAATAGATGAGATTACAGATAGATTTGGTAATATGCCAGTTGAAGTTGAAAGTTTATTAGAAATAACTAGAATAAAACAACTTGCAAAAAAAGCCAATATAGTAAAAATAATGCAAAAAGGAAGTAGAATATTATTTACTTTAAATCCTAATAAATTTAATATGGACATAGTACCTAAATTAATTGAAGAGTATAAGGATAGAATTAAGTTTTCATCAGGAGTTAGTCCATATATAACTTATAGAATAAAAAATGAAGAAAACATTATAAAGGAAACAAAAGAATTTTTAATGAAAATCGGTTAATATATAAAATTTCAAACTTAAGGACACATTGCATCTGATCAAGGAATAAAAAGACAATAGACTAACCGAAAATTATTTATAGAAAGGAAGATAGAAATGCAATTAATCACAAGTAAAGACAATGAAATCATAAAAAACATTAAGAAATTAAAAGACAAAAAATATAGAAATCAGCAAAAAGAGTTCATCATAGAGGGTATAAAATTAATTGAAGAAGCAATAGAAGAAAATGCCAAAATTAAAATGATAGTTGTATGTGAAGGTTGTGTAGAAGAAGGGAGTATAGACCAAAAACTATTATATCAAATAGCCAAATATAATTGCATTTATGTATCTGAAAAAATATTTGCTAGCATAACAGATGTGAAAAATCCACAGGGTATGTTAGCTATAATAGAAATGGAAAATAGTGAGGAAAAAATAAAATATGATGAAGATATTATATTTGTATTAGATGGGATACAAGATCCAGGAAATTTAGGAACAATATTAAGAACTATAGATAGTGTAGGACTTACACAAGTAATAGTATCTAAAGACACAGTAGATGCCTATAATCCTAAAGTTGTTCGTTCAACAATGGGAGCAATATTTAGAGTAAAAGTAATAGAATCACAAGACATAATTAGAACTATGAGGAATATAAAAAAGCATAAATTTGAAATAGTAGCAACATCATTGGACACAAACAATTCTATATATGACATTGATTACGACAAAAAAGTTATAGTAATTGGAAACGAGGCAAATGGAGTTTCAAAAGAAATATTAAGCATATCAGATGAAAAAGCAAAAATACCAATGCTTGGTAAGACAGAGAGCCTTAATGCAGCAGTAGCCACAAGTGTAATAGCATATGAATATGTAAGAAGAATAAAATATCAATCAATGTAGGATCACATTACATGTACCAAAAACAAAAATAGCAATCACAAAAAATGTAGGATGAAATTGCTCGTCCAAAGGAGAATAAACATGAATATATACGAAGAAACAAAATTCATAATGAAAAAATATGGAATATCTGCAAATAAATCACTTGGACAAAATTTTTTAGTTGATGACGAAGTAGTATCAAAAATAGTTGAGAGTGCAGATATATCAAAGGAAGATTTAGTAATAGAAATAGGACCAGGACTTGGAACGTTAACTAATGAATTACTAAAAAAAGCCAAAAAAGTAATTGCTATTGAACTAGATAATACAATGATAGAAATACTACAGGACAGATTTTCATTATATAATAATATAGAGATAATAAACCAAGATATTTTAAAAGTAGATTTAAATGAAATAATAAAAAAAGAGAAGGAAGAAAATGGAATAAAGCACACAAAAATAGTAGCGAATCTTCCATACTATATAACGACACCGATAATAATGAAATTATTAGAAGAAAAAGGAGAATTTGAAAGCATAACTGTAATGATACAAAAGGAAGTTGCAGAAAGACTTTGTGAGACACCAGGAGGAAAATTAGGTGGAGCGATTACATATTCTGTATATTATTATTCGGAAGCACAAAAAGTTTTAGAAGTTCCACACACATCATTTATACCAGAACCAGAGGTGGATTCAGAAGTAATAAATCTAAAGATAAGAAAGAAGCCACCAGTAGAAATCAACGATGAGAAAAAACTATTCAAAATAATAAAATATGCATTTATGCAAAGAAGAAAGACATTATTAAATGCATTATCACAATGTGAATTATTTAAAGGAAAAGATGAAATAAAAGATATATTAAATGATTTAAATATCAATGAAAAAGTGAGAGGAGAAGAACTAACTTTACAAGATTTTGCAAACATAGCAAATAAAATCTTATAAATGCTAATAGGGACACAGCACAATGTGTCCCTAAAAATTTACATTTCCGTAAAGATATACTGAATTTTGTAACATATTTCGACAACTTTTAAAGGACAAAACTGCAAAAAATGGTGTTTCCCTAGAAATACAAGAGAAAAAAGAAAACCGAAAAAATTTGACAAATATGGTAATTAATAGTATAATGGCAAGTATGAATGGGAGGTAGTAAATCGTATGAAAGAAAACGAACAAGCATCCTTATCTATAAAGAAAATAGCATTAATTACCATCATGTTAATCTTTATGCTTGGAATAGGTGTAAGAGCTACTACAACTAACATAAATACAGTAAAAATAATATTATCAGATGATTATCAAATTGAAGTAATTACAACAAAAACTGTTGTATCAGAGATATTAGAAGAAAACCATATAATAGTTTTACCAACGGAAAACGTATTTCCTGCACTAGATGCAGAAATAACAAATGGAAACTCAACAATAACAATAACTTCATCAGAAGATCCTGCTCAACTAGTAACTGTAGCAGATCAAAGTGAAAATATAAATATAGAACAAATATTATCAAATTATTCACCTATTGTAGAAAAACAAATAACAAAGAGTGAAATAATACAATATGAAGTTTTAGATGAAGACGGAAATGTTATTGATTTAGATAATACAACAAAGAATTATAAAACTAAAAAAAGTGGTAAAGTTGGAAGAAAACAAGCAGTGTACAAAATTAAATATCAAAATGATGTGGAAATAGAAAGAATTATAATAAGTGAAAATATAATTCAAGAACCTGTAAATGAAATAGTAGTTGAGACAACAGAAGTATCAAGCAGAAGTTCAGAATCTTATAGAACAGGAAATATGTCAGTACAAAATGCAACTTCTTTAGCAAAATTAGTAGAAGGAATTGAACCACAAGTAAAAACGTTAAATTCATCAGCATATACAGCATCAACGTGTGGAAAAGATCCATCATCACCAGGTTATGGTATAACAGCATCAGGAGCAAAGGCATCAGCATGGTATACAGTTGCTGCTGGTCCATCATATCCAATAGGAACTATAGTATATATACCATACTTTGCAGATAAACCTAATGGAGGTTGGTTTGTAGTACAAGATAGAGGTGGAGCAATAAAAGATAATAAATTAGATGTATATATGGATACATTTAATGAATGTCAAATATTCGGAAGAAGAAACTTGGAATGCTATATTTACGTAAAATAATTAATAGATAATTTGTTAAGGGCACATTATATGTGCCCCTACTTCATAAGAAAGGAAAAATTAATGAAATTAATTTCATGGAATGTAAATGGATTAAGAGCAGTATTAACAAAAGGCTTTAATGATTTCTTTGAAAAGGAAAATGCTGATATATTTTGTGTGCAAGAAACAAAAATGCAACCAGGACAAGCTGAAATTCATTTCGAAGGATACAAGCAATATTGGAATAGTGCTGTAAAAAAAGGGTATTCAGGAACAGCAGTTTTTACTAGAATAGAACCATTAAAAGTATCATACGGAATGGGGATAGAAGAACACGATCAAGAAGGAAGAATTATAACTTTGGAATTCGAGAAGTTTTATCTAGTAAATTGCTATACGCCAAATGCAAAAAGAGAACTGGAAAGACTAGACTATAGAATGGTTTGGGAAGATGCATTCAGGAACTATTTATTAGAACTAGACAAGAAAAAGCCAGTTGTACTTTGCGGAGACTTAAATGTAGCACATAATGACATAGATTTAAAAAATCCCAAGACAAATGTGGGTAACGCAGGATTTACAAATGAAGAAAGAGGTAAAATGACAGAATTACTAAATTCAGGATTTACAGATACCTTTAGATATTTATATCCTAACAAAGAAGAAGCATATACTTGGTGGTCATATATGTTTCATGCTAGAGAAAAAAATGTTGGTTGGAGAATTGACTATTTCATCACTTCTAAATCAATAGAAAAACAAATAAAAGAAGCAATTATTTATAGTGACGTGTATGGAAGTGATCATTGCCCAGTAGGACTAATATTGTAAAGCGCATTTCATACAAGTTTTATTAAAGAAAGGAATGGTAATATGGACAAAGAAAAAAAAGTAGTAACTAAATGGCTGTATTGGTTTACATTTGCTGTAGCAGTAATTGCCGTATATAAAATACTAGACCAATTTGCGGAAATTACAAACTGGCTAAAAGGGTTAATAGGAGTTTTATATCCATTTATTATGGCGATAATTATAGCTTATTTATTTTACATACCATGTAGAGGTATAGAATCAAGATTAAGAAAGATAGGCATAAAAAAAATGGCACGAGGGCTATCAATCTTAATTGTGTATCTAATAGCAATACTTATTTGTGTATTAATAATAAAATTCATAATCCCTAGTATATCAGAAAGTATAGTAGATTTAGTAAATAATCTGCCAACATATTATAATAGAGCAAAAGAAGCAATAAGGCAAATGCCAGAAGATTCTATTTTAAATAGAATAAATGCTATTGAAATAATAGAAGGATTAGGAAATGTAGACTTAACCCAGTATCTAAATTTAGAAAATTTAGGACAATATATAAAAGGTGTTTTAGGACTTGCTACTACACTATTTGATATATTTGTTACATTAATTGTTTCAGTATACATATTAGCAGAAAGAACAGAAATACTAAACTTTGCTAGAAGATTCTGTAAGGCAGTATTCAAAACAGATACATATAAGGTAATTGGTAAAAACTTTAGAAGAACAAATGAAGTATTTTTTAAATTTTTATCAAGCCAAATTTTAGATGGATTTGTTGTAGGTGTATTGGTATCTGTAGCAATGAGCATATTACATGTGAAGTATGCAGTATTATTAGGCTTCATGATAGGATTGTTTAATCTAATACCATATTTAGGAGCGGTAATTGCAGTTGTAATTTCAGCAATAATAACAGCATTAACAGGAGGTATTTCACAAGCTATTTGGATGCTAGTTGTTGTAATCGTATTACAACAAATTGATGCAAATATAATAAATCCTAGAATAACTGGAACATCACTAAATATCAGTCCAATATTAGTAATATTTTCAGTAACATTATTTGGAGCTTATTTTGGAATTATAGGAATGTTTTTAGCAGTTCCAATTGTAACAGTAATAAAATTAGGAATAGAAGACTACATTAGTATAAGAAATCACGGTAAGATTATAGAACCGGCAATAGAAAAAAAGACTATCGTAAGTCAAAAATAAATGTATAAACACTCTTTTTTGGTAAATACTAACATCAAAAGGGAGTGTTTTTTTATATGAAAAAAGTTATCATATATATAATTAGTATAATAATAATATTTTTAATATCTGTCTACATAGGTTTTAAGTTCAAGATACCCGATAAAATAGAAGAGAATATTATAGGTAGTACCTCAACAGAAAAAATGCATGCAGGAAATGAGATTGAACAGAATGAAGAAGGGGACGAACTTGAACAGGCAGTATCAGAAGAAAAAGCAAATAAAGAGCACTATATATTAAGAGAAGTTAATAAATATGTAAAAGTATATATTCTAGATGATAGTGACAAAGAGGAATTATATTTATCAACAGATATTTCAACAGAGTATTTACCAGAAACAGATAAAAAAAGTTTAAAAAAAGGAATACATGTATATAATAAAAGTGAGTTAAATGAAATCTTACAGGATTTTGAATAAAACTACATTTCCCTAGAAAAAATAGCAAAATATGACTAAAAAGAAACATAAAATTAATAAATATAAAATAAATCCAAAATATGGAGTTACCGTAATAGAAAAACCGGTAACTCCTTTTATATAGTAGATTAGAGCATTTACACGAATAATATTAATTAATATAATTAAGGAAGGAAGAATTTTAAAAATACCTATAAAACAAGAAGTAAGAAAGTTGACTTTGGTATTTGAAAAATGGAGGAAGTTATTATGGAATACAAAAACACAAAAGAGGAGAAAAACAGCAAAGTACTTAGAAATTATGTGGGGTTGCGTATAGCACTTATAACATTGCTAATTATAATGGCAATGCTAGTAATAGTATTAATAGGAATAAATGCCCAATATAGTGGAACACAAGAAATTGCACACGCTCTAGAGGAAACAACGCCAGAAAATATTAATGCTTTGGAATCAAGTGATGTAGGTACAAGTGTAACTGCAACTTTTGATAGTAGCACAGGGCTTGTAACAATTTCTAGTACACCTGAAATCCCAGAAACTCCCGGAACTATTAATAAACAAGAACTTCGCAACTTTTTTGAAACTTGTGGGTATGAAAACATTATAGAAATTAGATTCACAAATGATATTAATGCACCAACAGATTTAAGTGGACTATTTGAAGGATTATACGAACTTCAAGACATTTATGATCCTAACTATATAGATACAACTGCTGTAACGAATATGAGTCGTATGTTTTATGGTTGCACAAACCTAGGCTCAATAGATTTAAGTAGTTGGAATATGAGTAGTGTTAATGATACAACAGATATGTTTACTGGTTGTATCTTCTTAAGACAAGTACATACACCTTCACAATACTCAAGTCAAACTATCAAGCTTCCTGCTACATTTTACAATGAAGCTGATGATACAGGAGTTGTTGAAGCAGGTGCTAGTGCTATAGGAGGAGCAAAGGCAGCTTTTGAAGAAGGAACAGGAGAATTAAAAATATCTAATAGATTTACTCATACTTATTCTGAATTTAACAATACAACATTTCAAGAATCAGTCAAACTAAAACTAGGAACTATTGATAGTGAAGCACTTAACACATTATATGAAGAACATGGACGAGAAAGCATTAGAAAAATTACTTTTGTGGATCATGTTTATGCACCAATAAGTTCAGCAAGCTTATTTGAGAACTTAACCCAACTTACTACTGTTAACAATGCACAAAATTTAGATGTTAGTAATTCAGAACGTATGTATAAATGGTTTAGTGGTTGTACTAACTTATCAACAATAGATGTTAAAGATTGGAAAACTTTAAAAGTAAAAGATATGAGTTATTTATTTAATGGCTGTACTAGTCTAACTCAAGTAGATGTAAGTAGTTGGAATACAGGAAAATGTGAAAAAATGGATTTTATGTTTAGCGGATGTAGTACATTAACAACAATAAATGTAGCTGATTGGACAATGGATAATGTAACAATAATTCACGACATGTTTTCAGGTTGTACTAATTTAGCAACAATAGATGTAAGTAAATGGAAAACAGACAATGTAACAGACATGGGTTCAGCATTTAAAGAGTGCGAGAATTTACAATCACCAGTAAATATTGAAAATTGGAATACTGAAAAAGTTCAAGACATGAGTTATATGTTTGCTGAATGTAAAAAACTAACAACATTAGATGTAAGCCGTTGGCAAACAGGAAGTGTAACAAATATAAACCGTATATTTATGAATTGTGAAAAACTAACACCTATAGAAGTAGGTAGTTGGGACATGAGCAAAGCACAAAATATGGACGCAATGTTCTATGGATGTACTAGTATAACAGAATTAGATGTAAGTAGATGGAATACCGAAAGTGCAACAAGTATGTATGCTTTATTCTACGACTGTAATAAAATAACAACATTTGATGTAAGTGATTGGAACACAGCAAATGTAACAAGTATGAAAATAATGTTTGAACATTGTACAAGTCTACAAACATTAGATGTAAGTGGATGGCAGACTGGTAATGTAAAAAGCATGTATGCTATGTTTAGAGATTGTGATGTATTACCAACTCTAGAAGTCAGTGAGTGGGATACAGGAAGTGTAACAGACATGCATGCAATGTTTTCATCTTGTGAAAAGTTAACAACACTAGACGTAAGTGGTTGGAATACAGAAAATGTAACAGACATGGGAAGTATGTTCTATACTTGTAAATTGTTACCAGAAATAGATGTTACTAATTGGAAAACAGGAAATGTAAAAGATATGAGTAAAATGTTCCAAAATTGTACTGTTGATACAATAGATGTGAGCCAATGGGACACATCAAAAGTAGAAAATATGAAAGAGATGTTTAAAAGTTGTAGCAACGTAACACCACTAGCTGTAAGCAACTGGAATACACAAAATGTAACAGACATATCAGGAATGTTTTATAGATGTACTAGTGTAACTGAACTAGATTTAAGTAAATGGCATACAGAAAAGATAACGACAATGAATAGCACATTCTATGGATGCAGTAAATTAGATACATTAAATGTTAAAAATTGGAATACTGAACAAGTTACAGACATGGGACAAATGTTTAATAAATGCTCTGTATTGAGAAAACTAGATTTAAGTAGTTTTGATTTTAGTAATATAGAAACTTATGAAAATTGTCTTACAGAATGTAAAAAACTTAATGAAATTTGGCTTCCAATATATACATCTAATAATTCAATTACATTGCCAGATGATAAATATAGAGATACAGATGAACCAGAAAATGCAAGTATTTATTATGATGATATAAACAATACAGAATTTACAGAACCTAGACATTTATTTAGAGGAGTATTCATATCATTCGATTTGGACATGGCAGAAGATTATATATTACCAGAACATAGTTCACATACACAAACACAATGGAGCATAGTTGAAGAAGAAAGTAATAGTGGTGGAACAGAAGGTCATGGAAAAGATATTTTACCTATTACAACAAATAATTATAGTGAAAGTATTACAAATGCTTCTATATTATGGGATGAAGAAACACTAGAAAGCGAAGTAGGATATAAATTTGTTGGTTGGAATTCTAATCATGATGAAGAATTAATAGGAGTACCATATACTTCTAGTGAATTTGAGGAAGATATTACATATACAGCATCTTTTGAAGTAACTGGAGTAAAATATACAGTAAAGCATTGGAAACAAAAGCTAGGTGCGGGAACCAGTACAGAAAATCCAGAAGAAGATTACGAATTAGCAAAAACAGACAACAAGGCAGGAACAACAGGAGAAAGTGTAACTCCACCTGTAATGGAATATGATGGATTTGTATTACCAGATACTCAAACAGTAGTAATTTCAGGAGATGGAACAACAGAAGTAAACTACTTTTATATTAGAAGAACAGATTTAAGTTATACAGTAAAATACATAGATAATGAAGACCAAACAGATATAGAAACGCCAAAAACAGTAACAGGACAAACCTTTGAAAGTGAAATCACAACAAGTAATGAAGTTAAGCCTATAGACGGATATAAACATGTTAGGACAGAACCTGAAGATACATTAACTATAAGCACACAAGAAGATCAAAATATAATTAAAGTATTTTATGATAAAGAAGGAGTAATAGATCTAACACCAGCTTTAGAAGGAAACATGGAAGTAACTGCAACAGCAAATGAAGAAGATGAAGATGGAATTCCGGTATTAACACAAGAAAGAGGAGAAGTAACATATGATATAAAATATACAATTGATATTGATGATTATAAAGGAGATGCTCAAGTAGAAATAGAAGTTAAATTACCTGCGGGAATAGATTTAGAGAAATCAGAGATAGGAGACGGAGTGTATGATGAAACCAATCATACGATAAAATGGGTAGAGACAATTGAGGATATAGACACATTTACAGAAGGTGAAACCTTCGAAAAAGAAATAGAAAAACAAATTAAAGTAGTATATGAAGATCAAAATGTAATAGAGGACTTGGTAACTGACGTAAACGGAAAAATAACAACATATTATCCAGAAGATTATTTAGACAAAGGCGGAGAAAAGCTGGCTGAAAAAGAATCACAAGATACAATAACAGTAAAACAAGATCACAAAGTTAATTTTAAAGTAATAAAAATATGGGATGATAATAACAACATAAAAGGAAACAGACCAGAAAGTGTAACAATAGAAATTACCATAATGCCAAATGAACAGACTATTACAAAAATATTAAATGAAGAAAATTATTGGACTTATGAAGAAGCTAATCTTCCAAAGTATAATGCTACAACAGGTGAGAGGGTACAATACACAGTCACAGAAAGAGAAACAAAAGAAGGAGATTTAAAATACTACGAAGAAGCTAATATACAAAAAGCAGAAACACAGACAAATGAACAGACAAACTACACTTATACAATAACAAATTCGTATAAAGTAGGAGAAACGGAATTTAATACAAAAATAACTAAAGTAGGACCTAATGAAATAACAAGTGTAGATGAAAAAATAAACTATACAATAAACTTTACTTCAGAAATATCAAATTATATAGGTGGTGGAAAAGTAACAATAGTAGATACACTACCATATCACATCAATAAGGAAAATTCAGAACTAGCAGGTGGAAAATACGATGAACAAACAAAAACAATAACATGGGTAGAAGAATTACCACATATTAATACAGATACACTAGGAGAAAGCTACAAATTAAATATTGTAAAAGAAATAGTAGTATTATATAAGGATATTGATTTAACTCAAGAAAAGATGACAAATGAAGTAACAGGAACAATAGAACTAGATTCATCAGATAAAAAAGATGCTAAATCAACAGGAGTTGATACTAATATAAATCTAAAAGAATTTGATTTTGCAATAGAAAAAACTCTTACAGGAGTAACATTAAATGGTCAAGCAGTAGATATTAAAGATAATAAATTAGCAAAAGTAGAGCTAAAATCAAAAGAAGTTAGTAAAACAGACATAATAGTAAGCTATAGCATAAAAGTAATAAATAAGGGAGATTTAGCAGGAACAGTAAAAGTAGTAGATAAAGTACCAGATGGATTTGAATTTGTTACAGTTCCAGAATATTGGACACAAAACAATGACGGTACATTACAAACAAATGTAGAATTAGATGTAGGACAAAGCAAAGAATTGAACTTAACTTTAAAATGGATAAACAAAGAAGAAAATCTAGGAATAAAATCAAATAGAGCAGAACTAATAGGGGGAGAAAGCGTAGCAAATTATAATGATGAAAACAAAGAAAATGATATATCAGAAGCGACAGTAGTAATAAGTATTAAGACAGGTTGGGAAGTAAGTACAATATTGATTATTACCGTAATAATATCAATGATTATAACATCATATATAGTAATAATTATAATTCGTACATATGGTAAGGAAACTAATATTAATACTATAAGATTTTTAAACAAATAAAAAACAAATTTATTGGTGCACGAAAAATGGAGGAGACAATATGAAATCAAAAAACACAAATGATAAGAATAATAACAAAACATTCATACATTGTATTGGTATGTGCATAACTAGTATGGCAATATTAGTTTTAATTGCGATGCTCGTAATGACAATAATAGGTATACATGCTAAAAACAATGAAGAACAAGAAATTGCATATGTTCCTGAAAATGAAATACTAGGAGCTACAGGAATAGTATTAGATGATGTAGGAGATAGTGTAAAAGCTACTTTCGATGGAGATACAGGAATATTAACAATAGCAAGTGTTGATGAAAATGGAGAAACAGTTACTCCTAGTGAGGATTCAGAAACTCCTGAAATTATAGGAACATTAAACAAACAACAACTTTCTGAATTTTTTGATGAATGTGGACGTGATAATATTCTTCAAATAACAATTCCAAATAGAATTAAAGCACCAACAGATTTAAGCTATTTATTCAACAAACTACATAACATGGCGACAATCCAAGGAGCTTGGTATTTAGATACAAGTATAGTTACAAATATGAGTTATATGTTTTCAGATTGCGAAAGTCTAACTTTTATAGGCTTAGACAACTGGAATATGACTAATGTTACTACAACAGAAGGAATATTGAATAGATGTATTTCATTAGACTCTTTAGATACACCAAATGCATGTCCAGCTCAACCTATAATTCTTCCAACTGAATTTTATAAAGAGTCTGATGAAACTGCTCAAGCAAGAGAAGGATATGAGGAACTGGGTGGAGCAAAAGCAACTTTTGATGATGGAACTGGTACTTTAAAAATATATAATAGGTTTACAGTATATTCCGAAATAAGAACAGATTTATTTCCAGAATCAACTAGATTAAAAGTAGCAACTCTTGATGGAGAATCTCTTAAAGATTTATATTATGAAAAAGGAGAAGAAAATATTCATGTAATAGATTTTGAAAATAAAATTTATGCACCACAAAGTGAAGAAAGTTTATTTGCGAACTTACCACAACTTACTACTGTTAATAATGCAGGAAATTTAGATGTAAGTGATACAGAAAACTTGTATAAATGGTTTGAAAATTGTCCTAATTTAACAACAATAGATGTAAGTAACTGGGATACAGAAAAGGTTAGACTTATGAGTGCCTTATTTAGTGGTTGTACTAATTTGGCGACAATAGATATAAGCAAATGGGATACAAGCAGTTGTGAAAAAATGGAAGAAATGTTCATGAATTGTAGTTCATTAACAACAATAGCTGTAGATAGTTTAGAAATGAATACAGTAACAGCTGTGAGAAAAATGTTTTCAGGATGTACAAATTTACAAACAATAGATGTAAGCAATTGGGATACCCAAAATATAGTAAATATGTGTGCCTTATTTGAAAACTGTGAGAATTTACAATCTATAGAAGTTGGAAGTTGGGATATGCAAAATGCTCAAGACATAAGTTATATGTTCTATGGTTGTAAAAAATTAACAACAATAAATGTAGGTAGTTGGAATACACAAAGTGCAGTGAATTTAGACCGTACATTTATGAATTGTGAAAAATTAGCAACACTAGATGTAAGTAAGTTGAAAACTGACAATGTACAAAATATGGAAGCTACATTCTATAATTGTGGTATGTTATCAGAATTAGATGTAAGTGGTTGGAAAACAGGTAGTGTAACAAATATGTATGCTACATTTGGGTATTGTGATAATTTGACGACATTAAATGTGAGCCAATGGGACACATCAAAAGTAGAAGACATGCATGAGATGTTTTATAAATGTACTAATTTATCTGAATTAGATGTAAGTCATTGGCAAACAGGAGAAGTAAAAAACATTAGCTCTATGTTTGTTGAATGTACAAGTATATCAACGCTAAATGTAAGTCAATGGGATACAAAGAATGTAACAGATATGCATAGTACTTTTTATGAGGTCTCTAATGTACCAGAACTAGATGTAAGTGGATGGGATACATCAAGAGTAGAAGATATGCATGAGATGTTCTATCATTGTGATTTAATAACAGAATTAAGTGTAAGCAATTGGAAAACAGGCGAAGTAAAAAACATGACTGAGATGTTTTATAATTGTAAAAAATTGCAAACTCTAGATGTAAGTCAATGGGACACTTCAAAAGTAACTAATATGAGTAAGATGTTCTATCATTGTGATGTATTAGCAGAATTAAATGTAAGTGATTGGAAAACAAGTGCAGTAACAAATATGAAGCAAATGTTTTATAGTTTAAGTACATTAACAACATTAGATGTAAGCGGATGGAATACAGAGAATGTAACAGACATGGGTGAAATGTTTTATAAATGTACTCATGTAACAGAGCTAGATGTATCAAATTGGGATACGCATCTAGTAACAAATATGTATAGATTATTTTACAGATGTGAGAAAATAACAGAACTAAATATGAGTAATTGGGATATGAACCTAGTTACTAATACAGATAGCACAGAAGAAATGTTATATAACTGTAAAAAATTAACAGATATATATACACCTAAAACATATTCAACTCAAACTATAGTACTACCAAACGAAGAAGTACAGAGATGGTATAATGTTGATGATGTAAATGATGATACAATTTATACAGAATTCATAAATGACACCTTTGATGAATCAGTTCATTTAACTATACTTATTGATTACAATATAAGTTATGAATTAGGTTCAGGTACTATAAGTCCAGAAAAAACTAATCCTAATACATACAATGCTTTCAGTAATATTAAACTAAACAATCCAGAATTAGAAAGATATACATTTACTGGTTGGACAGAAGGTGAAGAAGTAGAAGGACAAGAACCAGTACTAGTAGTTGAAATAGATGGAAGACAAAAAACAGGAGATTTAAAATATACAGCACATTACAGAATGAATGCATTTACTTTAACAATAAACCCTAATGAGGGTTCATATAATGGACAAACAGAGAATTCTACAGAACAATTGACATCAGAAGAAACTAAAACTTTAGAAGAACCAACAAGATTAGGATATGAATTTGGTGGATGGGATATTTCAGGAGCTGGAGCTGAAGCAGGAAGTGTAATAAAAGGTAACGAATTTACCATGGGACAAGGAGATACAATATTAACAGCAAAATGGACACCAAGAAATGATACAAAATATACAGTAAAACACTGGAAACAAAGACTAGAGGGAAAAGTATCTCCAGAAGATGATACAAACTATGAAATGGTAGAAGAAGAGACAACTTTAAAAGGAACTACAGATGCAATGATAACACCAGCTACAAAAGAATACCCAGGTTTTACAGCACCAACAGGTAAAGAAATAAAAATAGAAGCAGACGGAACAGCAGAAGTAAATTATTATTATACAAGAAATAGTTATCAAGTTACTGTAACGCAAGGAACAGGAATACAAAGCACAAGTATAGAAGGTAGTGTAACAACAGAAGGAGTAGAACATACATATTTGTATGAAGAGCAAGTAACAGTATCAGCAACTTTATTAGCAGATACAGACGAATTTGATTACGAATGGAGTAATTGGACAAGTGAAGATGTTGATGATTCTGATCAACAAATATATACATTTAAAATGCCAGCAAAGGCAGTAACATTAAAAGCAAATGGAACACAAACTAAAAAGAAATATATGCAAATAGTAAAAGTACAATATGAAAAAGCAGACGGAACATTTGAAGATTATAAAGATGAAGTTAACGCTGAATATGAATACGGAGCACAAGTAACTTGGAGTATTAAAGAAACACCAATATATGAAGCAAAAAGCATAGAACCTTACAATGTAACAGGAGTACAGACAACAGAAGTAACTGTAAATAGAAAAAAATATACATTAACATTAAATCAGGGAGAAGGAATAAGTACAGTAAATGGGGCAGGAGAACATAGAGCAGAAGAATTAGTAAACATATCAGCAGAAGTTTCAAAAGGATATACATGGGATAAATGGGCAAGAGCAGACGGAGAAGAAGGAGAGGACGTTGAAGAACAAAATCATCAATTAAAAATGGAAACAAAGAATGTAACATTCACAGCACAAGCAACATTAGACACATATACTATACAATATAATTTAAATGGAGAAGATGTGCAAGACCCAAATAATCAAACAACTTATACAGTAAAATCAGAGGAAATTACATTAAAAAATCCAACAAGAGAAGGATACAACTTTACAGGTTGGACAGAAGAAGGTAATGAAGAGAAAAAATTAACTGTAACAATACCACAAGGAAGTACAGGAGACAGAAAATTTACAGCAAACTGGGAACCAAAAGGTGATACAGCTTATAAGGTAAAACATTGGAAACAAAGATTAACAGGACAAGCAGATCAAAAAAATGAAGATAACTATGAAATGTTTAAAGAAGAGCAATTAAATGGAACAACAGGACAAAGTGTAACACCTCCAGTAACAAGTATCGATGGTTTTACAGCCCCTACTCCTGAAGCAGTAGAAATAAAATCAGATGGAACAGCAGTAGTAAATTATTACTATACTAGAAACAGATATCAAATTACTGTAACATCAGGAACAGGAATACAAAGTACAAGTATACAAGGTAATGTAACATCTGAACCACATGAAGAAGGATACTTATATGAAGAACAAGTAACAATATCAGCACAAACATCAAATGGTTATACATGGCAAAAATGGACAGATACTCAAAGTCAAGCAGATATAACAACTGATAATCGTTATCAATTTGAAATGGTTTCAAAGGATTTAGATTATACAGCTAATGCAACGATAAATACATATACAATAGAATATGTACTAGGTGGAGGTCAAGTAGAAGAACCAGGAAATCCTAATGAATATACCGTTGAATCAGCTGATATAACATTAAAAAATCCAACAAAACAGGGATATAACTTTACAGGATGGACAGAAGAAGGAAAAGAAGGCATACAGGAGAATGTAACAATATCACATGGAAGTACAGGAAATAAGACATTCACAGCAAACTGGGAAGCAAATGGTAATACACAATATAATATATACCATTATAAACAAAATACATTACTAAACGGATACGATGAGCCTGACATAGAGCCTAAACAAGGACAAACAGATACACAAGCAGTAGCAGTACCAAGAGAATATGAAGGCTTTGAAGAAAATAAAGAACATACAGACAGACAAGATAGTGGAACAATAACAGGTGATGGAAAATTAATATTAAAACTATATTATGATAGAAAAACATATAAAGTTACATTAGACACAAACGATGGAATAATAAATGATGAAGATGTAACAGAGTACACATACGGAATAGAAAAAGAGTTACCAACAGATGTAACAAAAGAAGGATATACATTTGGAGGATGGTATGCAGATGAGGAATGTGAAGGAGAAATGGTAACAAGTATACCTCCAACAGAAACAGAAGACAAGACATATTATGCAAAATGGATAGCAAATGAAGCAAGTGTAATAGTACATCACTATATATATGATGAAGAAGAAGGACAAACATCAACAAGTATATCCGATGATGTAGAAATTCCAGGAGAGGTAGGAAAAGAATATACAGCAAATGTAGCAACAGATATTCCATCAAACTATACATGTAAAAATCCACAGCCTACAGGATATACAGGATACATGACAAAGGATAAAATAGAAGTAACTTTCTATTATGAATTAATAAAACCAACCTTGAAAGGAAATGTAGAAGTAAATGTATCAGCAAATAAAGTAGAAGAAGATGGAACACCTATATTAACAAGAGAAGATGGAATAGTAACTTATGATATAAACTATAATTTAGAGGTTAAGGACTATATAGGAAATGCAAAAGTAGAAATAGAAGTACAATTACCATCAGCAATAGATACAGACAAATCAGAATTAGATAATGGAATTTATACAGAAAGTTCTCTTACAATAAAATGGGTAGAAGTAATTGATGACATTGATACATTTACTAAAAAACCAAATGGAACATATACAAAACAAATAAGCAAGCATATACAAATAGTATATGATGGACAAGATGTAACAGAAGGTTTAGTAAGTAAAGTAAATGGAAAAATAACAACATATTATCCAGAGGACTATTTAACAAAAGGTGGAGAAGTACTAAATGAGAAAGTCTCAGATAAAACAATAACTGTTAATCAAGACTATAAGGCTAATTTAAAAGTAGAGAAAGTATGGGATGATAGAGAAGACAAGAGACAAAAAAGACCAGAAAGTGTAACAATGGAAATTACATCTACAGCAAATGGTGAAGTAGTTGAAGTAGTGTTAAATGAGGGAAACAGTTGGACATATGAACAAACAGAACTTCCTAAATATACTACAGCAGGGGATAAGATAGAATATACAATAACAGAAAAAGAAACTAATGAAGGCGAACTACAATACTACGATGAAGCAAACATACAAAAAACAGAGACACAAACAGATGAAACAACCAACTATGCATATATTGTAACAAATTCATATAAATTAAAAGAGACAGAATTTAAAACGGCAATAAGTAAAGTAGGACCTGATGAAATAATTAGTAAAGAGGAAAAAGTTAATTATACTATAAACTTTACTTCAGAAATATCAAATTATATAGGAACAGGAAAGATAACAATAGTAGATACATTACCATTTCCAATAGATGAAGAAAATTCAGTATTAGACGGTGGACAATACGATGAAGAAACAAATACAATAACATGGGCATATGAATTATTAGAGTTTAATACAAACACAGGTGAAAATAGAAATACTCCTGATGTAGGTACAATTGTCGATAATGCTGAAGGAAAAGTATTTGCTATAAATGTAACAAAGCAAATACAATTGACATATAAATCTATAGATTTAGCTCAAGAAAAAATGACAAATGAAGTAAAAGGAAAAGTAGAGTTAGATTCAGAAGATGAAATGGATGTAGAATCAACAGGATCTGACACTAATTTAAATGTAAAAGGAAATGTAGTAGTTAAATACATAGATGTAGATACAAATGAAGAGATAATTAACAAAGAAACAAATAAATCATATACATATAAAATAACAGATAAAATAGGAAGAGTATATGTTACAGACAAAAAGGAAATAGAAGGATATGAATATGTTGAAACATTAGGCGATAATATAGGAATAGTAAAAGAAAAAGATCAAGAAGTAATATACTATTATAAAAAAATTCCTAAAATAACGATAACCGTAAAATATATAGACATAGAAACAGAAGAAGACATTGTAGCTACGAGTATTACAAATCCAGATGGTGAAACCTATAATTATAAGATAGTAGGAAATATAGGCGAAGAATACGAAGCAGAACAGAAATATATACCATATTATACATTTGTAAAAAGTACCGCAAATGTAAAGGGAAAACTTAAAGAAGATGATACAGTAATTTATTATTATAGGAAACTAATATTTAACTTTTCGGTTAATAAGACATTGGCAGGAGTTACATTAAATGGAAAAGGTTTAGATATAAAAGATAATAAATTAACAAAAATAGAACTAAAACCACAGGAAGTAAATAATGTAGAAATAATAGTGGATTATATTATAAAAGTAACTAATACTGGAGAATTAGCAGGAACAATAAGAGTATTAGATAAAATACCAGAAGGATTCGAAGTTGTTGACCTTCCAGAATACTGGAAACAAAACGAGGACGGTACTATAGAAACAAGTCTAGAATTAGGTTCAGGTTCAAATAGAGACTTAATTTTGAAAATCAGATGGATAAATAGTGAAGAAAATCTAGGATTTATATCTAATGCTGTAGAGTTAACAGATGGAGACAACATGGCAAAATATGGTGATATAAATAAAGATGATGATACATCAGATGCAGCAATAGTAATAAGTCTAAAGACAGGATTAGAAGTAAATACAACTATTATTGTTATGACAATAATATCAATGATTATAACTGTATCCTTAATGATAATATTAATACATACATTTAGAAAAGGATCAGACATAAAGGAAATAAAATTCCTAAATAAATAATCATATTTGATATTAATTAGTGTTTCCCTACAAAATACAGCAATATATAACTAAAAAGAAACACAAATTTAATAAATATAAAATAAATGTACCAAAGGGAGTTTCCGTAACAAAACACGGAAACTCTTTTCTTTATGGGAATTTAAGGCATTTACAACAATAATATTAATTAATATAATTAAGAAGGAAAAATATTAATAAAAGAGTAGAAGGGTAGAAAACAAGAGGACTTTTTTGATGCATAAAAATGGAGGAAGTAGCATGAAATTAAAAACAAATGAGAAAGAAGAAAAGAAACAAAACTTTAAGACATCTGTAAAATGTATAAAATTATTAATAACCAGTATAGCAATGCTAGTTTTGATTGCAATGTTTATAATGCTGATAATAGCTACACATTCTATAGAAAATACTGAACAAAAAATCGTGGATGTTGTTGAGAATAAGATATTAGGAGATACGAAATCAGCAAGTGTTGGAAACAATATAACTGCAATTTTTGACAGCACTACAGGATTTGTAACAATATCTACTACAGGTGTAGATACAGATACTCCTACTCTTGATAAAGATTCATTATTCTCCTTTTACCAACAATGTGGATATGATAATATTACAGAAATTACAGTTCAAAATTATATTTATGCACCAGTAGATTCAAGTGATTTATTTAAAGGATTAAGTCAGCTTAAAAGTGTTCATAACATTAACCATTTATATATGAATAATGTGACAAATGTTAGCAATATGTTTTCTGATTGTATAAGTTTAGACTCTTTAAATATGAGCGAGTGGAATATGACTAATGTTGTTAATACAACAGGAATGTTGAATAGATGTATTTTTCTAAAGTTGATAAATACACCACAACCAAGTCAATGTCCACAACAAGATGTTCAACTTCCAACAATGTTCTACAATCAAGCTGATGAGACCGAACAAAGAGAAGGAGGAACATATATAATAGGAGGAGCAAAAGCAACATTTACACAAGAAACGGGAGAATTAAAAATATCTAATAGATTTAATACATATGATAAGTTTAATGGTCATACATTTCAACAATCAGTTAATTTAGTCGTAGGAACTATTGACGCTGATTCACTTATCGCACTATATGATGAAAAAGGACATGAGAATATTACAACTATCACATTTGAAGATCATGTTTATGCACCAGCAAGCTCTTCAGGACTATTTAAGAACTTATCTAACCTTACTACTGTTAATAATGCAAAAAACTTTGATGTTAGCAATTCTGAAAGAATGTGGGAATTCTTCTCTGGATGTAGTAGTCTAACGTCGCTAGACGTAAGCGGTTGGAATACAGAAAAAGTAACAGATATGAGCTATTTATTTAATGGTTGTAGTAGTCTGACAGAGCTAGAAGTAGAAGAGTGGGATACTGCAAATTGCAAAAAAATGGACTATATGTTTAGTGGGTGTACAGGCTTAACAACAATAGATATATCAAAATGGACAATGGATAATGTAAGTATAATACACTCAATGTTCTCAGGATGTACTAATTTAACAACATTAAACGTAAGCCAGTGGAATATAGGAAACGTAACAGATATTGGTTCAGTATTTAGAGATTGCGAAAATCTACAATCAATAGATGTAGAAAATTGGAAGACACAAAATGTAGAAGATATGAGTTATGCTTTTAATGGTTGTAAAAAGTTAACAACAATAGGTATAGATAATTGGGATACAGGAAAGGTATTAAATTTTGACCGTATGTTTATGAATTGCGAAAAAGTAACTGCTTTAAATGTAGGTAGTTGGAATGTTAGCAAGGCACAGAATATGGAAGCAATGTTTTATCATTGTGAGTTAATAACAGAATTAAATGTAAGTGAATGGCAAACAGGTGAAGTAACAACAATGGCATATATGTTTGATGGTTGTACTAATTTACAGACACTAGATGTAAGAAATTGGAATACGGGTAAAGTAAAACTAATGTATCAAATGTTTTACGAATGTGGTAATTTAACAGCAGTAGATGTAAGTCAATGGAATACAGGAGAAGTAACCGATATTCATGCTATGTTTTTTAAATGTGGTAGCTTACAGGAACTAGATGTAAGTAGTTGGGATACTAAAAATGTAACTAATATGCATAATACTTTTGCTAGAGTGACTAAGGTACCAGTACTAGAAGTAGGAGAATGGAGTACAGCAAAGGTAACAGATATGCATGATATGTTTTATCATTGTGATAACATAACAGAACTACACGTAGGTGATTGGCAAACAGGAGAAGTAACAGATATGCATGAGATGTTTGGTAATTGTGCTAAATTGCAGGAACTAGATGTAAGCGTTTGGAATACAGAGAAAGTAACAGATATGAACAGAATGTTTTATAACGACAAGAAATTGCCAACATTAAACGTAAGTGGCTGGGAAACAGGCAAAGTAACAGATATGCATAGTATGTTCTATCATTGTGATCTATTACCAGAGCTACAGGTAGATAATTGGAAAACAGGCGAAGTAACAGATATGAATGAGATGTTCTATAGTTGTCAAGCATTAACAGTACTAAATGTAAGCACTTGGGACACACAAAAAGTAACGAACATGAAGAATATGTTCTATAAATGCAGTGATATATCAGAATTAGACGTGCAAAATTTTGATACACATTTAGTAACAGATATGTATGGTATGTTCTATTATTGTGAAGAATTAACAGAACTAAATATGTGTAATTGGGATATGAGTTCAGTTACAGACACTACAGATATGTTATATAAAGATAATGCATTAACAGATATATATACACCGCAAGAATATTCAGAGCAAACTATTGAAATTCCAACGGAAGGAAAGCGTTGGTACAATGTGGACAATGAAGAAGATAGTAACATTTATTCACAATTTTCAAGCAACACTTTTGAAAATTCAGTTCATTTGACTTTACTTGTAGACTATAATATTCATTATAATCTAGATAATGGTTCTGTAAGTCCAGCAAATCCTGGAACTTACAATGCTTTAGAAAAGTTCACATTACATAACCCTACAAAGGAAAAATATACATTTATAGGTTGGACAGAAGGAGAAGAACAAGAACCACAAGAAGTAGTAGAGGTAAATGGTAGAGAACATAAAGGAGAATTAACATATACAGCACATTATTTAAATAATATACATACTGTAACTTTTAAAGATGGGGATGATAAACAAGAACAACAACAAGTAGAACATGGACAAAGTGCAACTCCACCAGATTGGAAAAAAGACGGTTATACACTAACATGGGACGCAGAATTCGAAAATGTAACACAAGACATGGTAGTTAATGCAGTATGGGTAGCACAAGGAAATACTCAATACAAAGTATATCATTATAAACAGAATAAAACCTTAGATGGATATGAAGAGGCAGATGTGGAGGTCAAGCAAGGACAGACAGATACACAAGCAATAGCAGAACCAAAAGAATACACGGGATTTGAAGAAAATAAACAATATGGAGAAAGAGTAGATAAAGGAAATATAACTGGAGATGGAAATTTAATATTAAAATTATATTATGATAGAAAAAAATATAATGTAACATTAAATCCAAACCAAGGAACAATTAAAGAAGGAGATATAACACAGTATGTATATGGAGTAGAAAAAGAACTTCCAACAGATGTAACAAGAGAAGGATATACATTTGAAGGATGGTATGAAGACGAGAACTTTGATGGAGAAGAAAAAACAAAGATAACTGACACAGATACAGATGACAAGATATTCTATGCAAAATGGACACCAAAAGGTGATATAAAATATGTAGTAAAACATTGGCAACAAAAATTAGAAGGACATATAGAACCAAAAAATGATACAAATTATGATTTAGTTTATGAATCACAAGATTTAAAAGGAACAACTGGAGAAGAAGTAACGCCACCAGTAGAAGAATATGATGGATTTGTTTCACCTAATGCACAAACAGTAGCAATTTCAGCAGATGGTTCAACAGTTATAAACTACTATTATACTAGAAGAACAGATTTAAGTTATACAGTAAAATATATAGATAATGATTCACAAACAGATATAGAAGATGAAAAAGTAGTTCCAGGACAAACTTTTGGAAGCGAAATTACAACTAATAATGAAATTAAAACTATAGATGAATATGATTTTGTTAGTATAAATCCTGAAGATAAACTAACTATAACAACGGGAGAAAATATAATTACAGTATATTATACTAAAAAAGAAGCAAGTGTAACAGTACATCATTATATATATGATGGCGATGAAGGTGGAAATACAACAACAAGATTAGTAGATGATGTAGTGATATCAGGAAAAGTAGGAGATGGGTATACAGCAACTGTATCAAATATGATTCCAGCAAACTATATATGCAAAGATACACAACCAGAAAATTATACAGGAAACTTAACAGAAGCTGGAATAGAAGTAAGTTTCTATTATGAATTAATAAGACCAACAATACAAAATAATATGCAAATAAGTGCAACAGCAGATGAAGTAGATGAAGATGGAATATCAGTATTAACAAGAGAAAATGGAGTAGTAACATATAATATAAGTTATACTGTAAATATTAAGGATTATATAGGAAATGCCAAAGTAGAAATAGAAGTTCAACTACCAACAGGAATAAATACAGATAAATCAGAGCTAACTAATGGAATCTATACAGAGAGTACTCACACAATAAAGTGGGTAGAAATGATTAATGATATTAACTCATTTACACAACAAGAAAACCAGACATTTACGAAAGAAATTACAAAACAAATTCAAGTTGTATATGAAGGTCAAGATGTAATAAGAGATTTGGTAACTAAAGTAGATGGAAAAATAACTACATACTATCCAACAGATTACTTAACAAAAGGCGGAGAAAAGCTAGTTGAACAAGCAACAGAAGAAAGAATAACAGTAAAACAAAACCACAAAGTTAATTTTAAAGTTGTAAAAGTCTGGGATGATAATAATAATTCAAGAGGAAAAAGACCAGAAAGTGTAACAATAGTAGTTAGAATAATGCCAAATGATCAAACGATTACAAAAGTGTTAAATGCACAAAATAACTGGACATATGAAGAAACGACACTTCCTAAATATAATAATATTACGGGAGAAAAGATAGAATATATTGTAACAGAAACTGAAACACAGACAGATGATTTACAATTTTACAATGAAGCTGATATACAAAAAACAGAGACAGAAACAGATGAAGGAACCAAATATACTTATTTAGTAACAAATTCATATAAATTAAAAAACGCAGATTTTAACACACATATAAGTAAAGTAGGACCTAATGAAATAACTAATAAAGATGAAAAAGTAAATTATACAATAAACTTTAATTCAGAGATATCAAATTACATAGGTGACGGAAAAGTAACAATAGTAGATACATTACCATTCCCAATAGACGAGGACAATTCTGCTTTAGATGGTGGAGACTACGATGAGGACACAAATACGATAACTTGGGTAGAAAATTTAAAAAATATTAATACTGATAAATTAGGAGAAAGTCATAAAATACATATAGAAAAACAAATCGCAGTTTTATATAAAGAGATGGATTTAAGTCAAGATAAGATAACAAATGAGGTAAAAGGAAAAATAGAGCTAGATTCATCAGATGAAATAGATGTAGAATCTACAGGAGCAGACACTAGTTTTAATGTACAAGGAAAAGTAGTAGTAAAATACATAGACATAGATACTAATGAAGAAATTAAATATACAGAAGAAAATGAAGAAGGACAAGTTGAAGAAAAAGTATATGGCTATGAAATAACAGGAAAAGTAGGAACAGAATATACTACACAACAAAAGGAAATAGAGGGATATGAATATACTGAAATACTAGGAGACGAAACAGGAGTTATAAAAGAAAAACAACAGGAAATAATATACTATTATAGAAAACTTCCAAAAATTACAGTAACAGTAAAATATGTAGACATAGATACACAAAAAGACATCATAGGGGCAAGTAGTGCTAATCAAGCTGAAGAAATTTATAATTATGAAATAACAGGAAATTTAGGCGAAGAATATGAAACAATACTAAAAGATATACCATACTATATATTTGCAAATAGCACAAAAAATACAAAAGGAAAATTAACAAAGGAAGATACAGTAATTTACTATTATAGAAAGCAAATATTTAACTTCTCAATAGATAAAACATTAACAGGAGTTACATTAAATGGTGAACCAATTAACGTAAAAGATAAAAAATTAGCAAAAGTAGAATTAAAAACACAAGAAGTTGACAAGACCGAAATAATTGTAAATTATACAATAAAAGTGACAAACGAAGGAGAATTATTAGGAACAGTAAAAGTATTAGATACATTACCAAAAGGATTTGAAACTGTTGAACTTCCAGAGTACTGGCAAGAAAAAGATGACGGTACACTAGAAACAGATGTAGAATTAGATATCGGACAAAGTAAGGAACTAAACTTAACATTGAAATGGGTAAATAGTGAGGAAAATCTCGGAACAAAATCTAATAAAGCAGAGTTAATAGGCGGAAACAACATAGCAAATTATGACGATACGAATGAAAAAGACGATACATCAGAAGCAACAATAGTTATAAGTATAAAAACAGGAGTAGAAATCAATAAAATGATAATAATCATGACAATAATAGTAATTGTTCTAATAGGATATTTGGTATTAATGATAATACGTACATTTAGCAATGATTAAATATAAAGAAGGCACATTTTGTAAATGTGCCTTCTTTTTAATTAAATTTTAATTGATTGTTCTCTAATTTAACATGAATATTATCACCATTTTTAAACTCTGACATTAAAATTCTTTCAGCAATTTCATCCTCCAAATACCTTTGAATAGCACGTCTTAAAGGCCTTGCACCATATTTTAAGTCAGTTCCTTTTTCTAAAATAAACTCTTTAGCAGGAGCTTCTATGTCTAAAGTCATATCCTTTTGAGCTAAAGCACTTATAGTATCTTTTAACATCAAATCAATTATTTTTAATAATTGTTCTTTATTTAAACTGTTAAATACGATAATTTCATCAATTCTATTAATAAATTCTGCTCTAAATGAAGATTTTACGATATCAAGGATTTTATTCTTATTTGCTTGATTTTGATTATTAAATCCAATAGCATTAGTATTTAAATTAGAACCAGCATTAGAAGTCATAATTATAATTGTATTCTCAAAACTTACAGTATTTCCTTGAGAATCAGTAAGTTTACCATCATCTAGTACTTGTAACAATATATTAAATACATCATTATGTGCTTTTTCTATTTCATCGAATAATATAATAGAATAAGGTTTCCTTTTTACTTTTTCTGTTAATTGACCAGCATCATCATATCCAACATATCCAGGAGGTGCACCAATCAATTTTGCAGTTGAGTTACTTTCCATATATTCAGACATATCTATTCTTATAATAGCATCTTCATCACCAAACATTTCATAGGCAAGAGCTTTAGCAAGGGCAGTTTTACCAACACCTGTAGGACCTACAAACATAAATGAAGGTGGTCGCTTTGTAGATTTTAAACCTGCTCTATTCCTACGAATTGCACGACTTACAGCTTCAACTGCTTCCTCTTGACCAACAATTTTCTCATGTAATCTTTCTTCTAAATGTAGTAGTTTAAATGTTTCCTCCTCTGTAATTTTAGTAAGAGGTATTTTTGTCCAATTCTCTATTACAATCGCAATATCTTGTAAAGTCAATTCTTTAGGTTTAAGTACAGATTCTAATTGCTTAATTTGTTCTATTAATTGACATTCTTTAGTTTTCAAATCTGCAGCCTTTTGATAATCTTCAGTTGAGTCAGCTTGTGCAGCTTCATTTTTTTCATCTTGAACTAATTTTAATTCATTTTTTAAAGTTTCAAGATTATATAATTCTTTATTATTCAAATTAATACGAGAACAAGCCTCATCTAATATATCAATGGCTTTATCTGGTAAAAATCTATCATGAACATATTTTTCAGAAAGCCATACAGTTTGACGAATAACATCATCAGAGATTTTTACTTTGTGATAATCTTCATAATATTTTTTTATTCCATTTAGTATTTCAACAGTAGAATCAACATTTGGCTCATCAATAATAACTGTCTGAAAACGTCTTTCAAGTGCAGTATCTTTTTCAATATATTTTCTATATTCTTTAAGAGTAGTAGTTCCAATTAATTGAATTTCACCATTTGCAAGAGATGGTTTCAAAATATTGGCAGCATTCATAGAGCCTTCACTATCTCCTGCACCAATTATATTGTGTATTTCATCTATTACTAATATTATATTTCCAAGAGATTTACACTCTTCTATAATACTCTTCATTCTTGACTCAAACTGACCTCTAAATTGAGTACCAGCAACTACAGAAGTCATATCTAAAAGATATACTTCCTTGTTTAAAAGTTTTGTTGGAACATTTTTTTCTGCAATTTTAATAGCAAGACCTTGAGCAATAGCAGTTTTACCAACACCGGGTTCTCCTATCAAGCAAGGATTATTTTTAGAACGCCTATTTAATATTTGAATAACTCTTTGCAATTCTCTATCTCTACCGATAACAGTATCTAGTTGATTATTTCTTGCTTTACTTGTTAGATTCGTTCCATAAATATCTAAAGTTCTACGTTTTTTATTATTTTGTTTCTTATCTACCTTAATACGTTTTTTACCATCGGAAGAAGTGCTATCTGATGAAGAATTATCATTATCTGAAGGTTTGGTAAAGAAGTTCCCAAAGATTGCGCCTATTGGAATAGCACCATTCATATTACCATCTTGTAAGTCTTCAGAGTCAACTGAATTCACATCTAAATTCATTTCCAATTCGCCTAATTGAGAAGAAATACCATCTAACATTGACTCAATTTGAGATGTCATTTCACTAATATTAAGATTATTTGAAGAGTTATCTGAATTAGTAATACCTTTTTCTTTAGCGCAATCAGCACAATAACCTATTAACTTGTGAGGATCTGGACTATTAGGATCTTCAGTGAAAATTACAGCCTTTTTCTTATTACAAATTGAACATAACATAAATTCAATTACTCCTTTCTAGTTTTTTATTAGATAAAGTCTATCATACACTAAAAAAACTTAAAAGTCAAGATAGACAAGTATAAGTATTAATGTTATAATAAATTTGATTTAATAAAATTATATATTGATTATAAAAAAATAAAAGGAGCTGAAAATAAAGTGTTAAACAATATGCCTGTAAATGACAAGAAAATAGATACTAAAAGAAAGATAATTTTCATTATAATAGGAATAATATGTATTATTTCAATTATATTAGCAGTAGTGTTTCAAGTATTGCAACAAGCTACACCTCAACCTGTGCAAATAGAGGAAAAAGAAGTAATAGATTTTAATTTGGTATTTGATAATAAATTAAATCAGCAGGATTATATAATTAAAACTTTAGAAAAGCTTGATGAAACTAAAGATATTATATATCCAAGATTTGACGTGACAGAAAAGGTAGATAGAAAATTTGAACTTGATATAAAAATACCAGCAATAAATATTGATAATTCAGTAATAGATGACATAAATAAGGAAATTGATGAAATATTTATAGAAAAAGCACGAAACATAATAACTAGTGAAGAAGAAAAGGAAACAATATACACAGTTGAATATACAGCATATATAAATGCAAATATTCTATCATTAGTAATAAGATCAAACTTAAAAGAAGGATCAAATGCTCAAAGAGTATTAATAAAATCATATACATATAATTTAACTACAAATGAGCTAATAGATATTGATGAAATGTTATCTATAAAGCAATTAAATAAAACAGCTGTACAAAATGAAATTAATAATATAGTTGCACAAAAAGCAAAGGAAGCACAAAATTTAATAGACTTGGGATATGAAGTATATGAAAGAAATTTACAAGACGAAATGTATAAAATAGATAATGTAGACAACTTTTTCTATGGACCAAATGGAGTGTTATATGTAATTTTTGCATATGGAAATAATAGTTATACAACAGAGGAAGATATAGTAACTTTTGAATAAAAATAATGTAGTGGAGGTATTTTATAAATACCTCCACTACAATTTCATTAAAATAAAAGGGGATGTTTTACACATTTCATAGTGTAATTAAAGTATATATATACAATTTGCACATTTTGTGAACAAAATGTGCAAATTGTGTTAAATATTAATTAGCTTCTTTTAATTTTAATGTAACATCAAGATTTTGACCATCCCTATATATATTTAAGACCATCTCATCACCAATATTATGAGAATTCTTTATTTTATTCAATTCATCCATCGTTGATACTGCAGTTCCGTCAGCTGAAACTATAACATCTCCTGTTTTTAGACCAGCAATTTCAGCAGCACTAAATTCTTCAACTTTTGTAATGTATATACCTATTGGATAATTATATTTTTTAGATAAACTTTCAGTAATTTCTCTACCAGAAATTCCAATATGAGGACGTAGAACTTTACTATATTGTATAAGTTGTTGAGTAACTTCTAAAGTATTACTTATAGGAATCGCAAAACCAATACCTTCAACACCAGTTCCAGACAACTTTAAAGTATTGATTCCAATAACTTTACCTTCACTATTAACTAATGCGCCTCCACTATTTCCAGAATTTATAGCAGCATCAGTTTGTATTGCAATATATTTATTACCGTCTTCATCACTTACTTCTCTATTTATAGCACTAATAATACCACAAGTAACACTTGAATCTAATCCTAAAGGATTACCTATTGCCATTGCAAATTCTCCAACTTTTACACTATTAGAATCACCTAGTTCTGCGGCCTGTAAACCTGTAGCATCAATTTTTATAATAGCTAAATCTGTTTGAGAGTCAGAACCAATGATTTGTGCTTCATAAGTTTGTTCACTATTATATAAGCTAACTGTTATTTTTTGTGCTTCACTCATTCTATAATATGAAGAACTAGATGACGAACTTACAACGTGATTATTAGTCAAAATATAACCATCTTCACTAATTATAATTCCTGAACCTGAAGCAGTGGCAGTTGATGAATATCCACCAAACATTAAATTTGTTACAGAATATTCAATTTGAATTCCAACAATAGATGGTAAAACTTTTTGAGCAACATCTATGGCTGTATCAGAATAATTTGCAAGAGAAATAGCAGTATTTGATCCACCAGAAGTAACATTTAATGTAGGCAAGTTGCCATTATTAAATTCCTTTTTCACACTAGGAATTGTAAAACAAGCACCTAGAACTAAAGAAGCACCAACAGCACCAGATAAGAATGGAACCAATATATTTCTTGAAAAAGAAAAATTAGATTTTTTCTTTTTAGGTGATGTGTGAGCTTTGACTTCTGGGTGAACCTTAACTTCCGGTTGAACTTTAATTTCTGGTTGAATTTGAAAATTATTTTCAAAATTGTCATTTTTTAAATCATTATTTTCGTCTTCCATTAAAAAAACCTCCAATATAACTTAATAAATATTATAATTATTATAAACAAATATTACAATATTAATGTGAAGAAAATGTGAAAAAAATGTAATTCTTGAAATATAACTTGAAATAATAGAAAGTTTTACGATATAATAATTATAATAAATTTTAAAGAAGGGATTAAGTATTTATATGGGGAATGGAGAATATGGAATAAGTGCTATAAAATTAGTTTTTACTATAGCTATATTAGCAGTATTCATAACTGGAATAGTGTTTTTAGTGCAAAGATTATGGGAGGACACTAGTGTAAAAGATGTAGAAACTGATTTATTATATATTAAAGCAAAATGCAAAGTAATTAACGATAAACACATTATAGATGAAAACCAACAACTACTAGGAGAAAATATAAAAGAATATCCAGAAAACGAAGAAGTAAACAAGATCGTATCACAAAGTGATAAATGGTATAAGCTAACGCAAGAAAATTTGGAAGAAATGGGAATAGGGGTATTAAAAGCAGAAGACGGATATTTAATTAATTATGAAGAAGAAGATATTATATATGCAAAAGGAATAGAGAGAGACAAAGAGATTTATTACAGACTATCAGATTTACAAAATGTAGAATTACAAGAAGAGCAAGAAGAGCAAGAACAACAAAACACAGAAATACAGCAACAGGAAACAACTGAAAATAGTAATGCAACAGAAGAAACAAATCAACAAGAGTCATTAAATCCAGAAACACAAGTATTAGAAGGACATTAAATTTCAGAGGGATGAATAAAATTAGGGGCACGGTACACCGTGCCCAAAATATAATAAAGGTTTATAGGTAACCTTATAAAAACCTAAATATTATTTTTTATATAAGGAAAAACATGAAAGAAAAAGAAATCCAACGACTAACAGAATTAAAAAAAATAGAAAATGATCTATATATAAATGATTCAAAAATAAAATACATTTGCGGTATTGACGAAGCAGGACGAGGGCCATTAGCAGGACCAGTTGTAGTAGCAAGTGTAATTATGCCAAAAGACTCTATGATAGAATGGGTAAATGACTCAAAAAAGGTGTCAGAAAAGAGAAGAGAAGAACTATATGAAATTATCAAAAAAGAAGCCATTTCATATGGAATAGGAATTGTGGATGAAAAAGAAATAGACGAAATCAATATACTAAATGCAACTAAAAAAGGTTTAACAGAATCACTAAAAGAATTAAAAGTAAGACCAGATTTAATACTAGTAGATGCATTAAAAGGAATAGATACTTTGCAAATTCCTTATATGTCAATTATAAAAGGAGATGCAAAATGCTATAGCATATCATGTGCATCAATACTTGCAAAAGTAACTAGGGACAGAATAATGAGACAATATGATGAAATATATCCAGAATACGGATTTGAAAAACATAAAGGGTATGGAACATCAGCGCATATAGCAAAAATTAAAGAAATAGGACCATGTCCTATTCATAGAAGCACCTTTATTAAAAATTTTATTTAAATACTAGTGGAGACAAGATGGAAGAAAGATTACAAAAATTATATGAGGAATGTATATACGAACTAAATAGTATAGGAATTGATATATTAAATCTTGATATCGGAACAATAGATATACAAATATCAAAAAGGAATAATAAGAGGTATGGATGTTGCAAGCAAGAGGAACCAGACAAATGTACCAAATACTATGAGAGAATAGGGAATAGAAGATATTTAAGATATGCAAAATTTAATAAGCATACTATAGAAATAAGTAAATGGGTTATGAATTTAGACAAAGATATAATAAAAAATACAATTATGCATGAGATTATTCACTGTTTTCCATATTGTAATAACCATGGTAGAGAATTTAAGAGGTATGCAAGTATAATTAATGAAAAATTACATTATGACATTACAAGAGTAGGAAATAAAGAACTAGATTATGCAAAAAGCAATATAGAATATAATGAGAAGATAAACTTTAAATACAAAATTATGTGTGAAAAATGTGCACAAACTTTTTATAGACAGAGATTAGTGAAAAATTTTATAAAAAAGTACAGATGTGGAAAATGTGGTGGAAAACTAGCAATAAAATATTGACTAAATATACTTACTGTGATATATATAAAAAAACAGTATTGTCAATAAAGACAAAAAACGACAAAAATTGATTTTTTAAGGAGGATAAAATTGAATAGAATAAAACTAACAGATAGAATATTACCTAAATATACAAAAGGTGAAGAAATCTTTAACATGACAACACATATAGTAGGTGGAGTAATGGGGATTGTAGCAATAGTTCTTTGTGTTATAATGTCTGCTATTCACTCTAACGTATATGGAGTTGTAAGTAGTGCTATTTTTGGAACTACAATGGTAGTTTTATATACAATGTCTAGTATATATCATGGGTTAAGCCCAAAATTAAAAGCAAAAAAAGTATTTCAAATATTAGATCATTGTTCAATATTTTTACTAATTGCAGGTTCATATACACCGTTTGCATTATGCACCTTAAGAAGTTATAACACAGCATTAGGTTGGACTATATTTGGAATAATATGGGCAATGGCAATTTTAGGAATTGTACTAAATTCTATTGATCTAAAGAAATACAAAATATTTTCAATGATATGCTATATAGCAATGGGATGGTGCATAATAGTTAAAGCAAATTTATTGCCAGCACTTTTAGGAATAAAAGGCTTTAGTTTATTAGTAGCAGGAGGAATAGTTTATACTATTGGAGCAGTGTTATATGTGGTAGGAAAAAAGCATAAATATATACATTCAGTATTTCATATTTGTATTTGCATAGGTAGTCTATTACATTTCTTATGTATTCTATTATATGTAGTATAAAATTGGAAAATAACAGTATGGATAAATTGCCTATCATTTGAAATATTAAATTTTATAAAAAAATATTGCCAAAAAATTTGTAATCGTATATAATATTAAAAGATAGGGGAGTAATTAACATATAATATATGTAATAAAGTCAACAACACGGATAAAGAATTATCTGGCTTTATTTTAAATAATGAGACTTATCTGCAATTCTATTTTGCAGATAAGTCTTTTCATATAGTAGAATTGCTTTGCAGTTACGATGCTTAGCGATTCTTAAAGTTCGTTTTTCATTTTATAAACTTTAATATGGAAAAATAAGCAAAAATTAGAATAATTTAATCTGCAAATAAAAATAATATGAATAGAAAGGAAGGAAAAAATGAAATACTATTTGGAAGAAAAAGAAAATGTACTAAAACAACTCAAATCCACAGAAGATGGATTAACAAATCAAGAAGCAGAAAAGAGAAAAGGAGAATATGGAGCTAACAAATTAGCAGAGCCACCAAAGGAAGGTATTTTTAAAAAGGTAATCAAATCAATATTAGATCCTATGATTATAATGCTACTTGTAGCAGCAGGGATATCTGCAGTTACTGCTATAATTCAAAATGAAGAATTTACAGACGTTTTTATTATTTTATTTGTCGTAATCATTAATACTATATTAGGAATAGTACAGGAAAATAAAGCAGAAAAGGCTATAGATTCATTAAAAGAAATGACAGCAGTAACATCGAAAGTGTTAAGAGATGGAAAAATGCAAATTTTAAAAAGCGAAGAACTAGTACCAGGAGATGTAGTAATATTAGAAGCAGGTGATGCAATTTCTGCAGACTGTAGAGTATTAGAAAGCTATAGTTTAAAGATAGAAGAAGCAGCAATAACAGGAGAATCAGTACCTGTAAGCAAAATGATAGATATTTTACAATTAAATGAAAATCAAAAAGATATTCCACTAGGAGATAGACGAAATATGCTATATAGTGGTAGTACAGTTGCATATGGAAGAGGAAAAGCAATAGTAGTAGAAACTGGTATGAAAACAGAAATAGGAAAAATAGCAGAAGCACTAAATATGGCACATGATGAACAAACACCTTTACAAAAGAAAATGACAGAACTTTCAAAAGTTCTAACAAAAGTAGTTCTTGCAATAAGTATATTTGTATTTATATTTGGAATAGTAAGGCAAGGAGTATTTACTGGAAAAGTAATATTAGATACATTCTTAACAGCGATTGCATTAGCAGTAGCAGCAATACCTGAAGGATTACCAGCAGTTGTTACAATAATATTATCAATTGGTGTAACATCAATGGCAAAACGCAAGGCATTAGTAAGAAAGTTAACAGCGGTAGAAGCTCTAGGATGTACACAAGTCATATGTTCAGATAAAACAGGAACTTTAACTCAAAATAAAATGACTGTAGTAGATAAATATACAGATGATGAAAATCTATTAACAAAAGCAATGGCATTATGCAATGATTCTAAAATAGGAGAAAATGATGAATACGCAGAAGGAGAACCAACAGAAAATGCATTAGTAGAATATGCTAAAAGAATGGGACTATTAAAATCAAAATTAGAAGAAGAAACTCCTCGTGTAGGTGAAGTACCATTTGATTCAATAAGAAAAATGATGTCTACAATACATGAAGAAAATGGAAAATATATTCAATATACAAAAGGCGCTTGTGAAATGCTATTAGAGCGTTGCACAGGATATATTAAAAATGGAAAAGTAGAAAATTTAACAGAAGAAGTAAAAAAACAGATAATGGCGAAAAATAAGGAGTTTGCAGATAAAGCATATAGAGTTTTAGGTGCAAGCTATGTAGAATACACAGATAAACCAGAGATTTATGAATCAGAACTACTAGAAAAAGATATGATTTTTATAGGTTTTGTAGGAATGATAGACCCATGTAGGAAAGAAGTATATAGTGCTATTGAAGAATGTAGAAAAGCAGGGATAAGACCTATAATGATTACTGGAGATCATAAAGATACAGCAGTAGCAATAGCAAAAGATTTAAAAATAATAAAAGATGAAAAAGAAGCAATAACAGGAGCAGAAATCGAAGAATTATCAGACGAAGAACTAATAAAAGTAGTAAAAAAATGTTCAGTATATGCACGTGTTCAACCAGAGCATAAAACTAGAATTGTAAAAATATTAAAATCACAAAACTTAATAACTGCAATGACAGGAGATGGTGTAAACGATGCTCCATCAATAAAATCAGCTGATGTAGGAATTAGTATGGGAATAACTGGTACAGATGTAACAAAAGGAGTTTCAGATGTTGTTTTAGCTGATGACAATTTTGCAACAATAGTAAATGCAGTAGAAGAAGGAAGAAAAATATATGATAATGTAAGAAAAGTATTGCAATTTCAATTATCTACAAATATGGCAGAAGTTGTTGTAGTATTTGCATCTTCATTATTAGGTGTAACATTATTAACACCTGCACACTTATTATGGATTAATATGGTAACAGATAGTGCACCAGGACTTGCATTAGGTATGGAAAAAGCTGAAGGTGACGTAATGAAAAGAAAACCTCGTAAATCAGATGATAGTGTTTTTTCAGACGGTGCAGGAAGAGATATGATAGTACAAGGATTAATAATGGGAATTTTAGTTATATTATCATATTTTATAGGCGAATATATGGAATCAGGAATATGGAGATTAGCACCTTCAGGAGATGGAATGTCAATGGCATTTTTAACAATGAACTTTATAGAAATGTTCCATGCAGTATGTATGCGTTCACAAAGAAATTCAATTTTCACAATGAAAAACATGAACTGGTGGCTAGTTGGAGCGTTTGTATTAACCACTATTATTACGCTAGGGGTAATATATATACCATTCTTTGTTAATATATTTGGATTTTCAAGTATCTCATTTATAGAATTTTTAACAGCCTTTGGACTTGCATTTTTAATAGTACCAATAATTGAAATAACGAAACTAATAGGACGTATAAGAAAATAATATATAAAAAAATATTTTAATAAACTCTTGTTAAAAAAAAATTATTATGATATATATATGTTATAATACCTTATAACGAAAGGTGGACTATTATGGAATTAGATATTGTAAGTGAAAATAGAAAAACAGTATTAATAGTAGATGACGAAAAACCAATTGTAGACATACTAGAATACAATTTAAAAAAGGAAGGATATAATACATTAATTGCAAATGACGGACTTGAAGCTGTAAACATTGCTTTAGAAAAAAGACCAAACATAATATTATTAGATATAATGTTACCAAAGATGGACGGACTTGCAGTATGTAAAAAGGTAAGAACAGCTTTGAATATTCCAATAATTATGCTAACTGCTAAAGAAGAAGAAATAGACAAAATATTAGGACTTGAACTTGGTGCAGACGACTATGTAACAAAACCTTTCAGCGTAAGAGAATTAATAGCAAGAATAAAAGCAAACCTTAGAAAGTATGAAATATCTCAAGAATTAATAAATGATAATGAGCAAAAGGATAATGATAGAAAAATAATAATAGGAGATTTACAATTAGATTTAGATAAATTTGAAGTCAAAGTTAGAGGAAAAAAAGTAGACTTAACTGTTAGAGAATTTGAAGTTTTGAGATATCTAGCAAATCAACCAGGACAGGTTGTTTCAAGAGAAGCATTACTTGAAAAAGTATGGGGATATGAATACTTTGGAGATATAAGAACAGTAGATGTTACTGTAAGAAGAATAAGAGAAAAAATAGAAAATGATACAACAGATCCAAAAATATTAGTTACAAAAAGAGGTATTGGATATTATATTGCAAAACCAGAATAAAAAAATAACAAATTTTATATTAAATAAAATTTATTAATTATCATAGGGGCACATTGCATGTGCCCTTTTCGAAAATTTATATAATTAATAGGTGAAATGTAGACTAAAAAATACCAAATAGTAAACAAAAATATAGGGGGAAACCAACATGTTAAAAAATGCAAAAACAAAACTATCAGTAACATTGATAATAACTGGACTTATAGGAATACTGTCAATAGGAATAACGACAATAATAATGTTAGAAAACATGTTAGCAACTGCTGGAAGTGAAGCAGACACTATAAGAATGGACATTATAAAAATTGAAATTATATTAGGAATCATAGCACTAATTTATGTGATACTATCAATATGCGTTGGAATACTTATATCAAAAAAAATAATGAAACCAGCAGAAAAATTAATAAATGTAGCAGAAGAAGTATCAACACAAAAAAAGCAAATGGAAACAATGTTATTACATATGACAGATGGAATTTTAGCATTTAACATGGATGGAAAAATATCATTAACAAATCCAGCAGCTACAAGGCTATTAAGAATAATGCCAGAAGATGATACCTTTGACAAGATATTTGGAAAATACAATATAGACGTAAATTTAGAAAAAGTAATATATTTAGAAAACTGGACATCAACAGCACAAAAAGCAACAATAGGAGACAATTACATATATATGTTCTTTGCACCATTAAGAAACGAAGATGAAACTCCAAGCGGAGTAATAGTAGTTATACAGGATATTACAGAACATGTAAAGCTAGATAATATGAGAAAAGAATTTGTAGCAGATGTATCACACGAATTAAAAACTCCAATAACCTCAATAATGGGGTATGCAGACACTTTACTAGAAGGAGAATATGATAAAGAAACACAAGAAAAATTCTTAAACGTAATAGCAACAGAAGCAAGAAGAATGGCAAAACTTGTTACTGACTTACTAACACTATCTAAATATGATAATGATGAAGACAGAACAAAGAAAGTAGAATTTGATTTAGGAGAATTAGTAAAAAAATGCCAAGAAAAACTACAAATAGAAATAGACAAAAAACATCACAATGCAGAATGTTTTGTCACAGCAAATGTTCCGTCAGTATATGCAGACAAAGATGGAATTGAGAGAGTGGTACTAAACATATTATCCAATAGCATAAAATACACACCAGAAAACGGAACAATAAAAATGTATGTGGGATATGTATACAATGATGCATACATAAAAATAATAGACAACGGGCTAGGAATACCAGAAGAAGACCTAAATAGAATCTTTGAAAGATTTTATAGAGTAGACAAATCCAGAACAAGAGAAATGGGAGGAACAGGACTAGGCCTATCAATAGCAAAAGAAATACTAGACAAAAACAAAGGAAGCATCGACATCAAAAGTGAAAAAGACAAGGGGACGGAAGTGGTCATAAGAATACCAATAAAGAAATAAAAAGAGAGAGAAAGTTTACTTTCTCTCTCTTTTTATTTTCTTTATTGGTATGACACACAGCGTGAAAAATTTGCAAAGCAAATTTTACTCGATGTGTGAGCGCAACAAGGTTGCGCGTTATGACCAAATCTATATTATATAAGACACAGCGTGAAAAATTTGCAAAGCAAATTTTACTCGATGTGTGAGCGCAACAAGGTTGCGCGTTATGACCAAAGCTATATTATATGACACACAGCGTAAAAAATTTGCAAAGCAAATTTTACTCGGTGTGTGAGCGCAACAAGGTTGCGCGTTATGACCAAAGCTATATTATATGACACACAGCGTGAAAAATTTGCAAAGCAAATTTTACTCGGTGTGTGAGCGCAACAAGGTTGCGCGTTATGACCAAAGCTATATTATATG
>CANRNC010000001.1 GCA_947631915.1 uncultured Clostridia bacterium | reverse complement strand
AATTAGCATTATTAAACACGCCTGTAAACACATTAGCAAGTATCAAGAACTATATTTCAACAGCACTTTCAGGTGATGAGATAGATAGTATAAACAATGAAAATGAGATTATGCAAATAGCAGAAGTAGATGATAACGACCCATCAACTTGGCCAGTAGTAGAATGTGAAAGCATTGTGCAAGGAGTAAAAGAGAAAACATTATCAGATGGAAATTATAGATTCAAAATAACAGGAAGAAATAGTGAAGGAACAGAAGAAATAAAAGAATACAACGTAGAATTAATAAATGTTGATGATACAGATAAACACTATACGTTAGAAGAAGGACAAGAGGCTACAACAATTAGTTTAGGAGACAGTAGCACAATATACAAGATGCTAATTGTAAAATACCATGGAAACTTAACCATAGATAAAGGAGTAACTTTAACAGCAACCAACGTAAATAATTTGACATACAAAAAAGGTATGTATCTATGTGTAATGGGAGATTTAAAAAACTATGGTACTATAAGTATGACAGCAAGGGGAACATATAACGTAGAAGGAGAAAATGTATATCTATGGAAAAACATAGATAAAAGTTTTGAATACATACCTGCAGTAGGTGGTGCAGGTATTGGAGCAAGACAACCATATTACGGTGATAGAGTTGGAACAAAAGGAGGAAATGGTACAGCAAGAGGAACAGGAGGAGGAGGTCAAGGTGCTGCCATAATTAATGGAGAAAAAGGGTGTGCAACAAGTTATGTAGGAGCGTCTATGCAAGGAAATTCTTATAGTGGAGGAAACGCATCAGGAGCAGCTGTAAGATGTAATACTAGTGCATTAGCAGCAAGCGCTACTCAAGCATCTACAACAAATGGAGGAAATGGAAGCGCCTATGATTCAGGTTCAAGCACTTATTATTTTGCAGGTGGTGGAGCAGGAAATATAGCAGGTAGTTCATCATATTGTAGACTAGGTTCTGGTAATACCCAGTCAAAAGCAGAAACTGGTACAGGAGGATTACTAATCATTTATACAGATGATTTAACAAATCAAGGTTCAATAGTGGCAAATGGTTCTGCTGGAGCTGGAGCTAGTTGTAATTTGCCAGGATCTTATAGAGGAGCAGCAGGAGGCGGAGGCTCTGGAGGCGGAAGTGTAAACATATTTTATAATACAAAACAGAGTCTAGGAAATATTACTGCAAACGGTGGAAATGGTGGAAATGTACAAAACTGTACCAATGCAAATATGGGAAAATATAATGGTGGAAATGGTGGAGATGGATGTGTTACATTAAATCAATTAAAGCCAGACTTAAACTACACAGAAAAATATTTGCAATTAGATATAAATGAAACCTATGATATAAACAGAAATGATATTTCATATATAAATCAAAATGGAATACAAGCACTAAATATTGCCGTTGGAGATATTGAATATAGTGTGATAGATAACCAAATAGCAACAGTAAGTACTCAAGGAAAAATAACAGCACTTAAAGAAGGACAAACGAGAATTAAGATAACAGATACAACAAACGATACATGTACATATATTTATGTAGAAGTTATAAATAATATAAAGATAGATATACAGGAAGGAAAGAATTTTACAGTAGCATTAAAAAGAAATGGTACTGTTTGGAGCTATGGACTAAATGATAATGGACAATTAGGAATTGGAAATAATGATAGTCAAATGAGTCCAGTCCAAATACAAGGATTACAGGACATAAAACAGATAGCAACAGGATATTCACATGCACTAGCATTAACGAAAAATGGGGAAGTGTATGCATGGGGATTTGGTGAAAATGGACAACTAGGAAATGGAGAGCAAGAAAATAGTAATGTACCTATAAAAATAGATGGGATTCCAAATATAGTAAAAATAGATGCATATAAAAATATAAGTATTGCATTAGATAGTGAAGGAAAAGTATATGTTTGGGGAGAAGGAAATTCAGTAATACCTTCTAAAATAGTATTTGCTGATAAGGTTGTAGATATATCAGGAACATTAATGCTTACAGAGAAGAGTGAAGTATATGATATATCAGATACATTAAATCCTATACCAAAACTTTATTGTGTAGCCAAAATATCTTGTGGAGAAAATCATAATTTAGCATTATCAACTAATGGAATTGCTTTTGTTTGGGGTACAAATACTCATGGAGAATGTGGAATAGCTACATCAGGAGCTACAAGCGTAACTGAAATAGGATATGATATGTATAATATTTCAGCAGGAAATAGTACAACTATGATACAAGATGGAGAAAACAACGTATATGTATTAGGAAATAATGCTAATGGAGAATTAGGATTATCAAATACTGCAAGTGTAGCAGAATTAACACAAATAAATTTAAGTGAAGAAGTTGATATAAAAGCAATTTCAGCAGGAGAAGGTACACATACTGGTGTTATTGATAATGAGGGCTTTGTATGGCATTCTGGAACAAATACTAATGGTGAATTAGGAATAGGTGATAATACAGCTCAAAAATCATTTATTAAAACAGGAGATACAATTATAACTATAGATAATGACGACCTAATATATTTAGACTTAAAAGAGCAAGTAACAATAACTAGTAAATTAGAAAATACATTCAATTTAATAATAGATGTAATTGATGAAGATCAAAGTCACTTTAAAATTGATTTAAAAGATGATGGTAGGTTAATTTTAAATGACAAAACAATAACAGCACAGAATTATGGAGAAACATCTATAACTATCACACATACACAAACAGGAACAACAAAAGAAGTACAAATATGTGTCATCATGAAGATGGATAGCATTGTTCAAGGAATCAGAGACTGTAATCTAGTAGACGGAAAATATACAATTTTAGTGCAGGGAGAAATTTATAAAATAGAATTATATAATCATGAAGAAGATATGAGGTATAGTTTAGATGAAGTTGAAGATGGAGAGGAACCTCAAACTTCAAAAACAGTTTATCTAGGAGATGACACACCAGATGAAACAATGTTAGTTGTTAAATATCATAAGAATTTGACGATTGATGCAGGAGTTACTTTGACACCGACTGTCAGAAAAAAAGGTATGTATATATGTGTATTAGGAGATATAGATAACTCTGGAGAAATCACAATGACAGCAAGAGGAGCAAATGTAGAGGAAGGACAAGATGTATACTTATGGAAAAACATAGATAATAGTTATGAATATGTACAAAAAGATGGAGCAACTGGACTAGAAGCCTATCAACCAAAAAAGTCTGTACAAGGTATTAAAGGAAACTCTGGTACTGGAAGACAAACAGGTGGAGGAGGACAAGCAGGAGCAATATTAAATCAAAATAATGGAGCGATAAACAGTTGGGTAGGTTCTTCTACAGGTGGTAATTCTTATGCTGGTGGAAATGGAACAGGAGGAGTTGTAAGGGCAAATACTTCTGCATTACCAGCAAGTTATACAGAGGCTTCTAAAACATCAGGAGGAAATGCACATGCTACTGATTCTAACTCAAATAGTTCATATTTTGCAGGAGGAGGAGCAGGACTACTTTCTGGTGGAACATCTTCTAGGTCAAGAATATCAACCTCTTTAGGTGATGCAAAAGGTAGTGAAGGAGTAGGTGGACTACTAATAATATATGGTAATGAATTAAGAAATAATGGAGATATCACAGCAGAAGGATCAGCCGGAGCAGGTGGAACATTTAATTTTGGATATGGATATAACGGAGCTGTAGGAGGAGCTGGCTCTGGTGGAGGAAGTATTAACATCTTTGCCAAACTAGTTAAAGAAGTAGGAAATATATCAGCTGCTGGAGGAAAAGGTGGAAAGATTGCTGCTTCTAGAGCTAACATGGGTGCAATATCAGGACCAGATGGTGGCGATGGAACAGTAACAATTAATGAACTAGGTTCAGTATTAAACTATCCAAAGAAAACTATAAATTTACAAGAAAAAGAAAATTATAATATAGATAAAACAAAATTATCATATACAAAATTAAATGAAATACAGACAGAAGATATAACATTAGGAAATGTAATAACATTCGATACACTAAATGAAGATATAGCAACGGTTGACGATTCAGGAAATATTACAGCAGTAGCTGTAGGAAAAACAAAGATAAAAATTACAGATCAAGAAAATGGATATAGTACATACATAATAGTAAATGTAACTAAAGCTGGTTTAACAACTCCACAAATAAAAGCAGGAACAGATTTTACAATAGCATTAAAAGCAAATGGAACAGTATGGAGTTTTGGAAAGAATGAAAATGGACAATTAGGAAATAATACACAAGAAAATTCAAATGAACCAGTACAGGTAATAATGAGCAATTCAGAAGCATTAGAAAATATAATAGACATAGGAGCAGGAGAAAGTTCAGGGATAGCTCTAAATGCTTCAGGAGAAGTATATACATGGGGCTTAAATGTGAGAGACGTAGAAGAGGAAATACAGCAAGATGAAGAAAATGATGGAAATACCGGTTCAGATGTAGGGGCACGGTGAAGATTCAACAGACGAAACAGAGCCAAAAACCGAAATAGTACGTTATGAAGATAACATATTAACAGCAACAAAAGTAAACGGATTATCAAAAATAGAAAAAGTAGATAGTTATAAAAATAATTTCTATGCAATAGATTCAGAAGGACACTTATACATTTGGGGAGAAGGATATGAAGGACCAACAATAGTAGAAACAAAGGTAGCAATAGATGATGTATCAGGAAACATTTTATTAGGACAAGACGGAAGAACATACTTTACAAAAGAACCAATGACACCAATTAACTATTTAAATAGTATTTGTGAAATTGCCGGTAGGTCAGAACACTACTTGTTTGTGAACCTAGAAGGAAATATATATAGTTTAGGAGAAGGCGAAAAAGGACAAATAGGAAATAGGAAGAGTGTATCATCTAAAGTGCCAGCATTAGTGAGAACACAAGAAGGCTATTTGGAGAATGCATCAACTGTATCTGCTGGAAAAACTACATCTATGGCAACAACTTATGATGGAAAAGCATATGTATGGGGAGATAATACTAATAAAAAATTAGGAATAACAGATGAAAATATTAATTATGCAGAACAAGTTACACAACTTCAAGAAAAAGATGAAAGTGAAGTAGAGTTAAAATCAATAGAAATAGTAGAAGCGGGAGATAATAGCTCATATGTAGCAGATATAGATGGATACGTATTCAGCGTAGGATTAAATACATTAGGACAATTAGGAACAGAAGATAATAAAAATAGAGAAGTATTCACTAAAATAGGTAAAATAGACATTGTAACTAGACCAGAAGAATTAAAAGTAGCAATACATGAAACAAAGAATGTATCAATAATATTAAGCAATTCATTTAACTTAAAGACTGACATAGCAGAAACTCAAAATTCAGAAATACTAAATACAAACAAAAAAGAAGTTACAATACAAGAAATACCAAACGTAGATAATAGTAAAACAACAAACATAGACAAATTTATACCAAACTATCAAATTACAGGAAATAAGATAGGAAGAGTAGATGTTATAGCTACAGCAGGAAATACATCAAAGAATATATGGATAAATGTAGTTAATAATGAAACAGCGGAAGTTCCAGCAAAAGTAGTAAATGGAAATGGATTTACAGTATCCTTAAAGTCAGATGGAACAGTTTGGAGTTGGGGAACAAACACATCTGGACAATTAGGATTAGGAGATTCAGAAAGCAGAAATAGACCAGAAAAACTAGAGGTAGCAGAAGAAATAATAGATGTTTCAAGTGGAACGAGTCATACATTATTACTTGGAAGATCAGGAAAAGTATATAGTTTTGGAAACAATGGACAAGGACAACTAGGAACAGGAAATAATACTACATTTAAAGTACCAACAAATATAAGTTTAGAAAATATAGTAAAAGTTGTAGCAAATGAAAACAAATCATATGCAATAACTAGTGAAGGCAAGGTATACGCATGGGGAGCGGGATACGGCAAATCACCAGTTCTATTAAGCATGGATAAAAACGTAATAGATATAACAAAAACATATTATTTAGCAGATGATGGAAAAGTGAGAACAATACCAACAGAAAAAGAAGATACAGAAGGAAAAGAAATAAACCTATCATTAAATGAATATGAACCAGGAACAAAGCCAGAAATAGTAGAAGAAAAAGTAGTACAAATAGAGGAAGGAACAGACCATGTATTGTTATTAGGAGAATCAGGAAAAGTTTATAGTTATGGTTCAAATGTATATGGACAATTAGGAGATAAAACAAGGGAAGAAAGAAAAGGAAATATAACAACAGTAGTAAGAACAGAAGATGGAGAAAAATTAGAAAATATAGTAGAAGTATCAGCAGGAGATAAATATAGTATAGCAGTAACACAAGAAGGAAAAGCATATACTTTTGGTATAAATGGAGAACAACAATTAGGTTATAGTAATGAATTAGAAGGGGTTGGAATACAAGAAAGTACATGTGCAATACCAAAAGATGTTTCTACAGAGGTAGAAAGAGTATCAGCAGGATATACACACACAGCTGTATATGGAGAAGATGGAAATGTATATACATGGGGTAATGGAGAAAACGGACAATTAGGAAATAGTGATAACTCAAGCTATTGGGAGGCACAATTAGTAGGAAAGAATATAATACAATCAAATACAAACGAGATATTAATAGAAAAAGGAGATACTTTCGATATAACTTCATGGATAGATTATTTCAACCTATTTGAAGATAAACAAAGCACAATAGAATATGAGGTATTAGACCAAGGAATAGCATTTATAGATACAAATAGTGGAGAATTAATGGCATTATCAGAAGGAAGAACAACAGTAATAGCAAAAGAAGTAGGAACAGAAAAAATAGGGGTAATAAGTGTAAGAGTACTAGAAAAAGGAACAAAACCAAGTTCAATGAAAATTCTAGTAGAGCCACAAGTAGTTACCTCTGGACAGCATACAATAATGTTAAAAGTAGATGGAGCAGTATGGTGCTATGGAATAGGAACATATGGAGAATTAGGAAATGGAGCTACCAAAAATTCAGATCAACCAGTACAAGCAAAAATCCCAGCAGGAACAATAATAACAAAGATATCAGCAGGAGAAAACCATTGTTTAGCACTTGATAGTGATGGAAATGTATGGTCATGGGGAAGAAATGACTATAATCAACTAGGTATAAATAATGTAGGAGAAATTAATGCTAATCCAACGAAGATAACTACATTGAAAAACATAAAAGACATTGCATGCGGAACTTATTCATCATTTGCAATAGGAAAAGCAGGAGAAGTATATAGTTGGGGCTTAAATGCAAATGGTGAAGGTGGAATAGGAAGTTATACAAGCAAGATAACAGTTAATAGAGCATTAGATATAACAGATGCAATAGATATAAAAGCAGGAAAGAACCATACAATGATATTAAGAAGTACAGGAGAAGTGTATGTAACAGGTTCTAACTTATATGGAGAGCTAGGAACAGGAGATAGTACAAGAAGAGTAAAACATTTCACAAAAGTAGAGGAATTAAAAGATATTGTATCAATAGCAACAGGAGATTCAAATAATATAGTTATAGGAAAAGATGGAAAAGTACGTGCTTGGGGTTCTAATATATATAAAGAGTTAGGAACAGGAAGCAATAGCTTACATGTAGATAAACCAACATTGGTAACAGGCTTAAAAGATATTAAATACATAGATGGAGGAAAAGGATACACATTAGCAATAGATAGCAAGAATGATGTATATGAGATAGGATTAAACTCAAGTGGAGAGTTAGGAGATAATTCAAATATAAATGCAAATAGTTATAAGAAACTTACATCAATAAGTGATGTAATGCAATTATCAGCAGGAAATGGATACACGATGTTCCTAAAAGAAGATGGAACAGTATGGGCATGTGGAGACTATACACATGGAGATAGGGATATAAAGAGCAAGACAAAATCAATAGTACCAGTACAAGTAGGAAATGATGAAACAGGATTAGAGAAGACAGAAATAACAATAGGAGTAGGCGAAAAAGAAGAAATAGCAGATAATTGTGCATATGAATTTAACCTAATAAAACTAGAAGAAAATTTAGCAGATAGTTTAGACTTTAAGAGTTTAAAAGATGAAATAGCAACAGTAGATGATGATGGTGTAGTAACAGGAGAAAGAGTAGGAACAACAAGAGTAAATGCAACATCAACAGTAGACGGAAAAGTATATAGTGTATTAGTAAAAGTAGTAAAGGAAAAGGGTCAATATGCTCCAAAAGTAGAAGGAGGAGAAAACTTCGGTGCAGTATTAAAAGCAAACGGAGAAATTTGGACCTTTGGTTATAATGCAGATGGAAGGTTAGCATTAGGAAATAGTATAACAAAAGATATACCAGAAAAAACTAATATAATATCAACTTATAGTGATGTAAAAGCAGGAAAAGACTTTATAATAGCATTAAGGGATAATGGAACAGTATGGAGTGCAGGAAATAATACATATGGACAATTAGGAGATGGAACAAGAAATTCTAATAATAAATTATCACAAATTCAAGGATTAAGTGACATAGTACAAATAGCAGTAGGAGATGACTTTGTGATTGCAATGGATGACCTAGGAATTGTATATGCATGGGGAAATAATAATAGTGGACAATTAGGAAATATAGGAGCAAATGTTTTAAAACCAACTGAAATTGCAGTAGGAAGTCAAAGAATAATAGACATATCAGCAGGAAATAGACAAGTAGCATTTGTAACTGCTAAAGGAACAGTACTAGGAATGGGTACTATATTAAATACAACAATACCAAATATAGAGAATGCAATAAAAGCAGAGGTTACAAATAACAGTATTATAATTTTAACTTCTGAAAGTAAAGTATATGAGTATAAGAATGGAAAAGTATCAGAGATTAGTATAAGTGATGTAATAGATATATCAGCAAAAAGCGGAAATGTAATGTATCAAACAGTAGATGAAAAGACATATGTATCAGGGGAAAATACATATGGAGAATTAGGAGTAAATAGTAAGACAGCAGTAAATACTCCAAAAGAAGTAAATAATCATGGTGAGGATACATTTGGAATAGGAGCAGGATATACAAATACTTATATTATAGAAAACGTAGGAAGTGTGTATGCATCAGGAAATAATGAGTATGGAAGTCTAGGAAATGGAACAAGAACTGAAAGTCTAGAACATATATTAGTAGGAGAAAGAGCTTTCAAAGCAGAGCCAGAATCAGCAACAATGCAAGTTGGAGACGAAGAAGACATCAAAGTAACAGGAAATCCATTTAATGTATTTAATGATATTGTAATGTCAAATGATGAGTATAACTGGACAAGTGATGCAGATAATGTAGTATCTGTAAACAATGGTCATATACAAGCATTATCAAAAGGAACGGCACATATTACTGTAGAAGATAAAATAACAAAAGAAACAGTAACACTTACAAGGGTAGTAATAGACCAAGATAAGGATAGAATTCTAGAGATAAAAGTAAATGATACTGAAGCAACAGTATCTCCAGATTCAACAGAAAATGATATAAAATATATTGCTAAAGTTGTAACTAATGATACAAATGGAAAATTACAAATAAGAACAAAAGTAGGAACAGATAGAATAAAAGTAAATCAGGATAAAGATATTGATGAAGCTGAATGGAGTATTAATGGATCATACATCAGTCAAGTTGATTTAACAGATAAGGTTACAAAATTTACGATAACTGTAGAAGCTCAAAACAATAATGGAGAATATACAGGTGTAGCGCATACATATACATTGATTGTAGAGAGAATAACAGATGATATACAACTTGAAAAAGTAACAGTAACATCAACAGATAATGAAGGAGCTACAAATACAATACAAGCAACTCCAGTAAGTTCAACAGTATATGAAGTAGTAGTAGATGAACCTACAACTATATCATTAGTTGATGTAATAGCACGTAGTGAATATACAGAAGTAAGTATAGATGGATTGGAATATGAAAAACATGAACAAGATAAAAACATAGTAATGGAAAAACACATGAGCAGAGAAGTTACAATAACAGTAAGAACAGAAGCTGGAACAGAAGCAGAGTATAAATTAATTATTCATAAAAAGAGTGAAATAATGAATTTATTAAATGTAAAAGTTAACAATCAAGAAGCAAAGAAAGTATCAGAAATGGTATATGCAGTAACTGTAGATAAAGATTGTAATTTAGCAACAATAGAAGCCAGTATAGAAAGCGAGTTAGCAAGCATAAGTATAGCTGAAATGGAATATCAAGCAAAGATAAGCACAAGACAAGTAAGTATAAATAAGGATGTAACAGAAGTAACTATAAGAGTAAAAGTAGATGAAGATATAAAAGAATATACATTATATATATACAGAGCAGAAGATGATAAAATAGAGCCAAATTTAAGACTAGATATGTTAATTGTAAATGGAACTGTAATAACACCAGAAAGTGACAAAGAAACATATATAGTTTATTTACCAAGCACAGAAACAGAAGCTACAATAAGAGCAATAGCAGAAGATAGCACTACTATGGTACAAATAGAAGATAGCCAAAAAGTAGCAGGAGATAATGAGAAGAAAGTTGCAATACCAAATTCAGAGAATGTTTTCACAGTAACATTAACAAATACAACAGGTGATGAAAAACAATACACAGTAAAAATAAGAAAGGCAGAAAAAGATGTAAGCCTAGATAGAATATATGTTACAAAAGAAGATATGCAAATGGATGCAGTTTTACAAGATGATGGAACATATTTAGTAAGAGTACCATCAAATTATGAAAATGTAGATGTAACAGCAGTTGCCGGATTTGCAAAAGCAAAAGTAAAAGTAACTGAAGACGGTACATTTGTAGTAAAACAAGCTACAGAAAATGTAGAATTAGCAACAGAAAGCACAAGAGTAACAGTAACGGTTCAATCAGAAGATGGAACAAATGAACAAGAATATATATTAATAATAGAAAAGAAATCAAATAATACAAATCTTTTAACTGTTGAAGTTGATGGAAACGCAGTAGAACTTGGAGAAGATGGAAAGTATCATTATCAATTAAAAACTGCTGAAAATAGTGTAAATGTAAGAGCAGAGACACAAGATAAGAATGCAAGTGTAAGAATAGCAAATGGTGGCTATGAATTACATGAGACACAAAAACAAATAGATATAACTGCTAAACAAACGGAAGTAAAAATAGTAGTAAAATCAGAAGAAGGAGAGACACAAGAATATATATTAGTAATTGAAGGATTACCTGATGATACTACAATAGCTGAAGTAAAAGTAAATGGAGAACTTGCAAAGTATATAGAAGGAAAGAATCGTTATGAAATAAGATTAGATGCTGAAGAGTTCAAGGTAGAAGTTACATTAAGTGATCTATTAGCAAGTATGGTACTTGGTGGAAGAGAAAAAGCAATAGGAAAAGATGAAATTACAGTTAAGAAGTCAGGACCAGAAACAATAGTAAAAGTAGTTGTAACTTCACAAAATGGCCTAGAAACAGAAGAATATACAATAGCTATATTAGAAAAGTCAAAAGATGCTACTTTGAATACTTTGAGAGTAAATGGAGTAATAATAAATCCACAAGCAGATGGACATTATTATGCAACTATCAAGGATAGTGATAAACAAATAGATATTGAAGCAATAGCAACAGATACTTATGCTAAAACATTAATAAATACAAAAGAAAATGTAATGACAAATGATTCTTATATTGCAAAACTTATAGAACAAGTAGTAGATGGAAAGAGAGTATATGAGTATACTATTGTAGTAACAGCAGAAGATGGATCAAGCCAAGAATATAATTTAACAGTAGAGCAATTAGAAGCAAATACTAATATAATAAAAGTCCAAGTAGGAGAGAAACAAGAAGAATTATATGACGTGGAATTCAAAGACGGAGTATATTACTATAAGATAAATAGAGTAGATTCAGCATTTGTAAATGTAGAACTAGAATCAGAAAAATCTAAAGTAACGATAAATGGAAATTCATCAAATCCAGCACAAGTAAAATTACCAGATGAAAAAAATACATTTACAATCACAGTAACAGGTGAAGATGGAACTTCAAAAGATTATACATTAATTATCGAGAAAAAATCAGCAGATACAGATGTGTTATCAATAGAAGGAGATGGCGTATTATCAACAGAAATTGGAGCTGATAGAGCAAATGTATATGTGGATGAAGATCTAGAAAATATAGATTTAACAATAACTTTAAGAGGTGAATATGCACAATTAAAATTAGTAGATAGTGAAGAATACGAAGTAAATCACATGACAACAACTGTAGATTTTAGTAGCTATGATACAGATGGAGTAGTAATAATAACTCTATCAATTAAAGCAGAAGATGGAACAGAAAAAGAATATATAATAAATGTGTATAAACAGGCCGATTTAGGTTTATTAAGTGTGGCTGTAAATGAAATAACACTAGAATATGATGAGGAAAAAGGAAGATATGAAGCAGTAGTAAGTAATGGTAACACACCAAAGATAGAAATTAAAGCTAAAAATACAAAACAAAAAGTGGATTTATTAGATTATGAAAAAGTGTCAGTATTAGTAACAGGATATGGAACAATAACAACAACACAGACTTTATCCACAGAGTTAATCACAAAATACACAATAAGAATAACATCACATAATGGAGAAGATTATGGTGTACAAGAATATGAATTATGGATAAGACAGAAATCAACAGAAACAGGAATAACATATGTTAAAGTGGATTCTTCAGGTGCAACATTTAATGAAGAGGCAATGACATATTCTGCAAAAGTAGCTGGAAAAGATAGTTATCCAGTAGAGATAAAACTAAAAGATGAAAATGCACAAGTAGAAATAAAAGATTCAGAAGGTAATACTTTAATAGCTAAACAAACAGGAACGCTAAAAGGGGAATTAGAAGTTCCGGATGGAGAAACAAAAGAATTTACAATAGTAGTAACTTCTGAAAATGGAGAAGTTAAAGAGTATACATTAACAATTGAAAGAATAAGTAGTAGTGTAGAATTAAGTGAAATAACAGTAACAGATTATGATACAGATGGAAGTTCTTTAATTACAAGAAAAGTAACGATTTATGATGAGGAAACAAAGACATACAGAATAATGGTAAATAAATCATTAAATCAAACAGATATAAACGTTACAGCAATTTCAGAGTTTACAAATGTTGCCCTTGATACTATTTATGGCGGAAAGGGAAAAGCAAATATGACTAAATCTTTAAATGGTTTTGGAGTAAATAAGGTTACGATAGAACTAACTGCGGCAGATGGAACAAAGGAAACAAGATATCTAGAAATAATACAATTATCTGACGAGGTAGGAATAAAAATAGTGAAAGTAGATGGACAAGAAGTAAAACCAGATGAATCAGGAAATTATGAAACTACGGTAACAAACGAGGTTGATTTATCAGAGGTATATGTAAAACTTACAGATGATACATCAACAGTTTCAATAAATGCACAAGCAGAAGATACAGAAGAAAGTACTATCCAAGTAAGTAAAGGAGATAAGAGAGTATTAACGATACCAATAGTTGTAAGAGCAGAAAATGGAAATAGTCATACATATATTTTGAAAATACATATAAAATCACATGATACAACAGTAAAAGAAGTAAAAGTTGATGGAGAAGTAATAAAATATGTAGAGGGAAAATATACAGCATATATTGGAAGAAACGAGCAAGAAGCAAATGTTGAAATAATAGCAGGAGTACCATATTCAACAGTAAAACATATGATGGAAGATGGCTCAGAAGTATCAGATGTAGAAAAATTGAGCTTTAAAGTAAATACAAGCGATTTAGATACAGAAACATTTACAACAACATTCACAATAATTGCAGAAGATGAAGAAGAACATGAATATACAATAGAACTTATAAGAAAATCAGATGATAATACAATAGGAGGAGTATTTGTAAATGAAACAAAATTAGAGCCATTGAAAGATAATGAAACATATGATGATAATACATATTATATAGCTGTAACTGGGGATACAGCTAGTGTAAGAGTAGTAGCAAATAATGCATTCGCAACAGTAGAATTCAACTCAAAGAGTGCACTAAACAGTTTAGAGCAAACAATAGCATTAAAAGAAAGAATAACTAAAGTGCCAGTAACAATAACATCACAAGAAGGAACAGAATATAAAACAACAATATACATAGAAAAATTATCAAGCGATAATAGAATTCATTCAGTAGAAGTAAACTATGAAGAAGCAGAACTTTTACAAGATGAGGAAAATGCATATATTTCATATATTTATGATTCTATACAAGAGTCAACAGTAATAATAACAGCAGAAGATGAAAAAGCAACAATAGTAAGAACAGATGAAAGTGGAGAGCCATATTCAGACGAAAATAGTGAAGAAGTAAAAGCAAAAGGACAATTAGAAATGATAGTACCAACAACAGAGGATTCAACATTAATTTACTTTAAGATCATTTCAGAAGGCGGAGAAGCATCAGAGGTATATACTCTACATATAGATAAAATGAGTACAGATACATCATTATTAGCAGTATATGTAGACGAAAAACAGATATTGCCAGATTCAGAAGGAAATTATACAGCGAATGTATTAGATACAAATATTAAACCAAAGGTTAAAGCTATAGCAACAAATAATAATGCAAAGGTAAGAATTGGACTAGGAAATGAGCAATTACATATAGCAGAACAAGTTGTAGAGTTAAAAGAAAGCAAAGTTACTGTTATACCAATAACTGTAAAATCACAAGCAGGAACAAGTGATGTAGTAAACTTATATATAAATAAAATATCAACATCAGTAGCATTAAGCACAGTAAAAGTAAATGATAAAGAAGCAAATTATTATACAGAAGAAACACATACTTATAGATTTTTAGTAGATGCAGACCAAACCGAATTTGAATTATTTGTATTAGCAGAAAGTGACTATACAACACTTGAATTCAATGGAACAGAGCATGAAGCAACATTTACAGAGATATTAAGTATGGATACAGATACAGAAGGAATGACAGTAACAGTAACAGCAAAATCAGAATCAGGTTTAGTACAAGAATACACAATTGAAATAGCTCGTAAATCTAATAATGTGGAATTAGAGTATATAAAAGTAGATGGAATAATAAGAGATCCAGATGAACCAGAAGGAGATACATATACAGTACCAATAAAGAGTACAGCGACATCAGCAGTTATAGAAGTTAAGACAAAATATAGTTATGCAATGGTAAAAATATCAGATAACAATACAGTAAGACAACAAGATACGAAGACAATAGACTGTAGTGATTTAGATCAACAAAACATAAGAGTACCAATAGTAGTAACAGCATCAGATGGAACTACAGTTAAGACATACTATGTTGTTCTAGTAAGGATGCATACATTAATACAAGGAAAAGTAATAACAGAAAATGTGGATGAGATACATAAAGCTACTGTAAGGTTATATTTAACATCTGACAATAGAAAAATAGGAGACGAAACGAATCCAAGACAAGTAATACAAGAAGTAGAAACAAATGAAGATGGAACATTTAAAATTGAAGTAGAAGATTCAATAGAATATGATTTAGTAATAAGTAAACCAGGATATCTAACATATACAATAACAAAAATTGAACTAGTTCCAGAACAACAGGCAGATGTAGGTACAATAAATCTAAAGGCTGGAGACGTAATAAGTGACGGAGAAATAGAGCTAGACGATTTAGTAAACTTAAATGCAAATCTAAATACAACTATAAACGATGAAAATGCAGAAGAAAAAGGAATATACGACTTCAATGAAGACGGAACAATAGACATGACAGATAGAAAGATATTACAGAAAAATTATGGAAAGAAAAATGAAGTAGAACAATGGGTAAACCCAAAAGCAATAAGCGAAATATCACTTGTAGGGGCACATTGCATGTGCCCAACAGGAACCTTCGCATTACCACTAACCTCTAAATACAGAATTTCATCAAAATACGGAGAAAGAATAAACCCTGTAACAGGCGAAGAAAAACTACATGCCGGAATTGACTTGGTAGGAGAACACCATGGAGATATCCTATCAATAGCGGACGGTGTAGTAACATATGCAGGAGTACAAAACGGATACGGTAACTGTATAGAAATAAAACATATTGTAAATGGGGAGACAATATATAGTTTCTATGCACACTTATCAGAGATAAAAGTAAAAGTAGGAGAAAAGGTAAATAAAGGAGAAGTAATAGGACTAGAAGGAGGAGCAGAAACAGATCCAAATCACGGAACATCAACAGGACATCACTTACACTTCGAAATAAGAACTGCCAGCGGTTCAGGACACAGTGTAGATCCAACAAAATATATACAATTCTAAAGAAATTATACATAAATTTCGATATGATTTTGATATAATATACATACTGTAGGGGCACATTGCATGTGCCCTTTCAGACATGGGGACGGAGAAAATGTCTGTTGACGCAGACATTTTCTCCGTCCCCGTGTCTATTATTTATTATATAAATGCAATTTAAAGGTAGAATTTTAATAATAAATATGGTATAATATATTAAGAATAGAGAGAGGTGCTTATGGAAAAACTAAATGTAGATATGATAAAACAAATGGTTAAACTAAAAAAAATCAGATGGACTAATCATGTTTTGGTCAGATTATTTCAAAGAAATATAACCCAAAAAGAAATTGAGGATGCACTTTTAAGAGGTGAAATAATTGAAGAATATGAAAATGATTATCCATTTCCAAGCTGTTTAGTGTATGGAATGAATTTAAACAATGAAATTTTACATATAGTATGTGGTTCAGATGGAGAAGAACTATGGATTATTACTGCATACTATCCAGATAATATAAAATGGGAAGATAATAAGAAAAAGCGAAGGGAGACGAGATAATATGAAATGTTTTATGTGTAAAGGAGATTTAGAAGATAAAAATACTACATTTATGACTGAATTAGATAATTGTATTATAATTATAAAAAATGTACCATCTCAAGTATGTAAACAATGTGGAGAAGTTTCTTATAGTAATGAGGTAGCAAAACAATTAGAAAAATTAGTAAATTCAGTGAGAAATGCGATTACAGAAATCACAGTAATTAATTATACTGAAAAAGTTGCATAAGTAGATGGTATACAAAACGCTGTCCTCATTTAGTAAAAGGCAGTTTAGTGAAGTAAGATCATTACCGTTTTATATGAATGTTCAAAACAATATATAAATCAAAAAGCAACAAACAAAATATCACTTGTAGGAGCACGGAGAAAATCCGTGCTCTTCTTTTTGGGCACATTGCAATGTGCCCCTACTCTAATTTAGATGATGAGCTAAATACTGACTTCGAGAGACACGGGGACGGAGAAGAGACACGGGGACGGAGAATATGTCTATTTTTATTATTTACTTTATGAGTTTACAATAAACAGTTGACATAAGTGGAAATAAATGGTATAATAAGACTATCGTGACTGAAATATAATAAAATACGTATATAACTTTAAACAAAAGTAAAAAATCTAAATACAGAACTTAAGAATTTATATAGGAAATGAATTTCCTTGTTTTTATGAGATAGAGATTTCTATCGATGAAAATATAAATATTAAGGAGATGTATATAAATTGAAAATATCAAGATTTAAGCCTGATATTTTAGTTGTATTTATGATTTTTATCTTTATAGAAGTTATTTCATTTGCAACTTATCAAACAGTAGTATTAGGTCAAATACAGAGAAATAAAACAATAAGTGCAATGAAAACAAAAATTGAAGAAGAAGTTGTTTTGAGTGATGAGGAACAAAGAACTTTAGATTTAATAAATGAATATAGGATTGAAAATGGTTTGACTGCATTAAAACCATTTTCTGAGTTACAAGATGTTGCAAAACTTAAAGCAGAAGATCTAGTAAATAATGAGTATTTTTCTCATACTTCAGCTAATTTAGGTACACCATTTGAAATGTTAAAGAATAATAATGTTAGTTACAAAATAGCTGGAGAGAATTTAGCAGGAAGTACTACTCCGGAAAAGGCAGTTCAAGCTTGGATAGAGTCTACTTCTCACAGAGAAAATATTTTAGAGGAAAAATTTGAATATACTGGAATATACGTTTTAGAAAGCCCTGTATATGGAAGAATTTTTGTTCAATTATTTATTGGAATATAATTTCCAATTTTTGCTTTACAACTTTTTTTGAATATGTTATAATCACTTTGATGGTGCATTATTCTAGTCGTACTTTTTATTATGAGGGTGGGGCTAAAAATCCACTAAAGGGCACACCGTTGAAACTTTGTATATTTGCGCGAAATGCCAGTTTTGTGTATTTATATAAAGGAAAGAATTTAGGGTAATATATAATGGCATATATAAATTCCCTATTTTCGTTGAGGCTTAAATGTTAACATTTTAAGTGAAACCTATGTTGAGTGCCAAGACACAAAATACATAGCGTAGCCTGTCTTGAGTGAAAGTATTGGGAGTAATCGATTATTGATTATGAAATTACAATTGCAAAAGAGACTAATAATAAATAAAGTATGTTAAGGAAAACTTCTAGAATGTTTGCTAAATCGCATGAGAATCTAGGGATTAAGGTACGGATTTGAGTGGCGATCTGGTTGTTACATGCTTGTATAAAATTTATAATTTTATTTAAAATCTTAATTATAGGATTTTTAAAGTATGTAAATATTTCCTTTAAATGGAAACGGCTTTGTAGTAATGCAAAGTAGGAAATAGAGAAATTCTACTAGACCTAAACCGTAAAATTTACTTAGATTTTTACCATCTATATAAAAAAGGCAGGGTAACACCTGCCTTGATGTTTATACTACATAAAAGGAGTGAAATAATTGCAAAAAAAGGAAAAATCAAAGTGGAAATGGGTAGTACAAGCATTTTGCTTAACATTTACATTATCAATTATTATGTCTTATATAACTACAAATGGTATATCAAATTTAAATATAATACCAGCAGTTTTAATACTTTTACTGGTAATTTTTATTGGAATAATAACAGATATAATTGGTGTTGCAGTAACTGTTGCAGATGAATCAGAGTTTCATGCAAAGGCATCAAAGAAATTAAAGGGTTCAAAAACTTCTATAATATTAATAAGAAATGCATCAATTGTGGCTAATATATGTGCAGATGTAATTGGTGATGTTTGTGGAGTATTAAGTGGTGCTATAAGTGCTATGATTGCAGTAAAGCTAACACAAAATTATGGTTTACCAGACAATATACAGTTTATAATAAGTGCCATAGTTGCGTCATTGACAGTTGGTGGAAAAGCTATAGGAAAGAATATTGCAAATAAAGAATCAACTAAAATTGTATCTGTAGTAGGTTTTTTATTAAGTAAGATAAAGAAGGAGAAATAATGAGAATTATTCATTGTAGTGATTTGCATCTTGATTCTAAAATGGAGGCAAATTTAGATAAAGAAAAAGCAAGACAGAGAAAAAATGAGATATTATTGAATTTTCAGAATATGATAGATTTTGCGAACAAAAATGAAGTAAAGATTATTATTATAGCAGGAGATTTATTCGATAAAAGTAAAGTGTCAGTAAAAGCTAAAAATATCGTCAGAGATGCAATAATAGCTAATCCTAATATAGATTTTATATATTTAAAAGGAAATCATGATGAGGAAAGTTTTATTACTGACGAAATACCGTCAAATCTAAAATTATTTAATGAATATAATTGGACTTCATATAAATACGGTAATATTGTGATTACTGGAATAGAATTTGGAATAAAAGATAATTATGAAATATATCAGTCATTAATGCTAAATCAAAGCGATTTTAATATTGTAGTATTACACGGACAAGAGTCAAATTATGCGGATAAAAAGGATAAGGCAGAAATAATAAATTTAAAAGAATTAAAAAATAAGAATATAGATTATTTAGCATTGGGGCATATTCACAAATATAAAATGGAATCATTAGATAACAGAGGAGTATACTGCTATTCTGGTTGCCTAGAGGGTAGAGGATTTGATGAATGTGGAGATAAGGGTTTTGTTTTATTAGATATAGAGAATAATAAAATAAAGACAGAATTTATTAAAAATTCAATAAGAAATCTAGAAGAAATAGAAGTTGATATTTCTGATACAATGACTACAACAGATGTTGAAAAGGAAATTGATAAAAGGATAGAAAATATATCGAAGAATAATTTAATAAAAATAGTTCTTGTAGGAAAAGTCGATATAAATTCAGAAAGAGATATTAATTATTTATTAAAAAAATACAGTGATGAATTTTATTTTATTAAAATATATGATAAAACTACTTTGAAAATTAATTATTTAGATTATGAAAATGATGCATCTTTAAAAGGTGAATTTATTAGAATGGTTTTAAATGAAGAGTTGTCTGATGAAGAAAAAAAAGAAATAATTGTTACAGGTATTAAGGCATTATCAGGCGAGGAAGAGATTATAGTGTAAACGAAAGGGATGATAGTTGTAATATGCATCTAAAAAAATGTTACATAGAAAATTTCGGAAAGTTACACCAATTTGAGTATGAATTTTCAGATGGATTGAACATAATAAATGAATTAAATGGATGGGGTAAAACGACTTTGGCAACTTTTATTAAGGTTATGTTTTTTGGGTTTGATAATTCAAATAAAAAATCTATTTTAGACAATGAAAGAAAAAAATATTATCCTTGGCAAGGTGGAAAATTCGGTGGAAATATTGAATTTGAAATTAATGGAAAGATATATCGAATAGAAAGATTTTTTGGAATAAAAGAGAAAGATGATACTTTTAAATTATATGATAAAAATACTAATTACGAGAGTAATGATTTTTCTAGTAACATAGGTGAAGAAATATTTAAAATTGATAAACAAGCATACGAGCGAAGTACATATATCCCACAACAAGCAATTTCTATAGAAATTAATGATAGTTTAAGTGCTAAGTTGAGTAATATTTTAGAAAATGATAATGATATTAATTCTTCTGATGAGGCAATAAATAAAATAATATTAGCAATGAAAGAATATAAAAAAACAGGTAATAAAGGTAAAATAAATGAGCTTGAAAATAAATTAAATGATAAAAAAAGAGAATTAGAATATTCTGAAAAAAATGAAGAATTAATAAATGAGAGAAATAAAAAAATAGAAGAAATTAAAATTAAAATAAAAAAATATGAAGATGAAAGAAATAAAAATCAGGAAAAAATAAATCAAATATCTGAATATGAAAATAATAAATTAAAAGAGCAATTAGAAATTTTAAATGAAAAATTGGAAGCACAAAAAAAACTTGAAAAATTACAAGAAAAAAATAAAAAGAAAAAAAATAGTAAAATAATTATTTCAATATTAATAATTTTATTAGGATTAATTTTAGGAATATTTGTAACAAAATATTTATATGGAATTAGTGCAATAGGTATTCTAATATTAATAATAGGATTAATTAATAATAAAAAAATAAATGAAAAATATGTGAAGGAATATGAGAGAATAAATAATATTAATCAATTAATTAATTCTGAAGAAAATATAAAAGAAAATAAAGAAGATTTATTGAAAGAAAATGAAATATTAAATAGAAATATTTCTGAATTAATTAATCAAAAAATATATGATGAAAATGAAATTAATAGATTAATAAATACAGAAGTATCTGTAGAAGAAGTAGAAGATGAAATAGAAAATTTGGAGCAAGAATTAAATGAAATGAATAACAAATATAATATTTTAGACAAAACTCAAAAGTATTTATTAAAAGCAAAAGAACAATTTTCATCACATTATTTAGGGAGTATGACAGAAGGGTTTGAAAAATATTTAAAATTAATAAATGGTGAAAAATTAAATGCAAATATTGATGTTAAATTAAATGTAAAAATACAGGAATATGGTGAGAATAAAGAAATAGATTATTTGAGTACAGGATATAAGGATTTAATTGGAATCTGTATGAGATTTGCACTAGTTGATGCATTATTTGAAAATGAAAAACCTTTTATAATTTTAGATGATCCTTTTGTAAATTTAGATAAAGAAAAAATTGAAAAGGCAAAAGAAATAGTAAAGGAGTTAGCCAAGAATTATCAAATTATATATTTCATTTGCCATGAAAGTAGAGCATTATAATTTATTATATGTGTAGGAGCACAGTATACTGTGCTCCTAATTTTTTTCTATCAAAGAAATTGAATATTCAAGATTTTTATATTTTACATCAAAAGTCTCCTGTTTGATTAAATTAACATCATATTTTTCTTTTAATTGCTCATAAAGGAAATTGTTATTACTATTTATTGTCCAAATTCTACCAGTATAATCTTTTAGAAATTCTAAATCTTGTATTGTTGTGAAGTCCTTTGAAAATGCCTTGTATGCTTCTCCACAATTCCAATTTTCTTTATCGTAGAAATAAGCTGGGTTATTATTAAAGTTTACTAAAATAATAAATCCGTTAAGGTCATTTTCTACTAATATAATATCATTTTCTTGTATTGCTTCTTCTACAAATTGAACTGGCTTACAATTACTTTCATCATAATTTTCATTAATTAAATCTATATTAATATGTAATGATATTAACATAGAAGCTATACATATTATTAAGGTTATATATTTTTGTCCTTTTTTTATCATTGTATATGATAAGAAGAATATAAAAAGTCCCATTACGCAAAGTAGGTATCTTGCATATATTATGGGGGTACCCATAACAATGGAAATTATACCAGCTGCTAGAGCTACACCTAAAAATAATGATAATGCTAAAATCGCAGGATTGACTGTTGAGTTTAAATTGTTTTCTTTTGATTTTTTAATATCTTTTATATATAGAACTGCCATATAAATTATTACTGATAAACTCCAAATTATTGCTAGAGTTGGAGATAAATAAGTACTTCCGCTTAAATTACCTGTAAATATGAATATAAAAAGCTCAATAATACTATCAGGAAAAGTAAAGCCTATCCAAAAACCACTAGATACATGATTTAATTGGATAAATAGTGATATTAGCCATGGCATATATAGTACTACTTGAGATATGGCTGATATTATAAAGGCTTTCATATTTTTGTTAAATTCTTTTGTTTTAATACATTTTTTTATAAGATATATCATTAAAAATAAATTGATTAGACCACTTGCCATTAGTGCATAATAGTGCGTATATGCACTAGCTAAACTACAGATAGCAAATATTATCCAATTTTTTATATTAAAGTTTTCTTTATTTTTATATATTCTATAAGCATAAATTGCAGTTAATGTTACTAAAAGCATTGCTAATGTATACATTCTGATTTCTCCAGCATATACTATTTGAACAGGAAAGAAGAATACTAAAAAAGAAAATATTAAACCGATTTTTTCTCCAAAATCTTTTCTAATATGAGTAAATCCGATTATTCCCAATAGTGAAACACATACTGCTGAAAAAAGTCTATATATCAATATGTTATTTCCAAATATCAAATTTAAAATATGTAATAAGCAATAATATAAAACTGGATGTACGTCATTACTACCAATTAGCCATATATCCTTGAAACTATGATTTGCAATTCCTACAGAGTAGCTTTCATCAAACCACAAATTTTGATGGAAAATTGATAATGAAATAAATATAGTGCCAAGTATTAATACCATAATATGAATCCATTTTAAATTTGTTTTTTGTATTTTGATTAAATCATTCATAAAAATCTCCTTGTAAAATAAAAAAATCGAACATTATCGACATTTTAACACAACTTTTTATAAGTATCAAGTATATGCATACTGAATTGTCATTTTCAAAACTTGGAATTTGTGGAGGCTGTAGTACTTGAGTACTACTTAAGTAAACAATTATTTAAATAGGTTGCCAATAATTATCATAATATGATATAATAAAAAATATTTTAGAGAAAACTAAAAGATAATAGGGGATAAATAAAATGATAAACTTACTTTTATGTGGAAATAAAAGGGTATTTGATGGTGCATTAACACAGCTGATATCGATAACAAATAGAACAAATGAAACTATCAATTGTTACATATTTACTATGGATGCATCGAGATTGAATAAAGATTATGTATGTATTGAAAATGAGCAAATAGAGTTTCTAGATGCTGTAGTAAAATCTAAAAATCCAACAAATAGAGTTTGCAAAGTGGATGTGACCAAGATATATGAAAAGGAATTTTTAGATTGTCCAAATGAAACAGCATATTGCACTCCATATACGTTATTGAGACTGCTTGCAGATTTAGTACCAGACATGCCTGAAAAATTACTATATTTAGATATAGATATGATGATAGCTAAAGATATTTCTGAATTATATAATGTTGATATTAGTGATTATGAATATGCTGCAGTTAAGGAGAAGTATGGAAGTGTGTTTATAAGACCGGATTATATTAATGCAGGTATGTTGCTATTAAATATGAAGAAAATTAAAGAGACAAGATTACTTGAGAAGTCAAGACAATTAATAAAAACAAAAAAGATGTTATTTGCAGATCAAGATGCAATATTTAGGTCTACTATGAGAAAGTTATTATTACCTAGAAAATACAATGAACAATCAAAATTTAATAGAAAAGATACAGTAGTATGCCATTTCTGTAAAAGATTATTGATTTTTCCTTATCCTCGTATTGAAAACTATAAACAATGGAATGTAGAAGAAGTACATAGCGTATTAAAATGTCATTGTTTTGATGATGACCTAGAAGAATACATAAGATTAAAAAAAGAGTTTAAATTAAAAGAAAAAGAGGTAGAATTAAATGGATAAGAATAAGGAAAGATTACCAATATTTTTTGCAATAGATGATTTCTATATTCCGTTTTTTGCGGTAGCACTTAAATCATTAGTAGACAACTCATCTGAAAAATATGAATATTTAATAAAAATATTAAATACAGATATATCAGAAGAGAATAAAAAGAAAATAAAAAAGTTTGAAAAAAATAATATAAATATAGAGTTTGTCGATTTAAATTATTATATTGATAAAATAAAGGATAAATTATATACACGTGATTATTACGCAAAGTCAACTTATTTTAGATTGTTTATACCAGAATTATATCCACAATATGATAAAGCATTGTATTTAGATAGTGATATTATAATTCTAGAAGATATAGCTAATTTATATAATACGGATATAGGAAATAATCTTGTAGGAGCTATTCCAGATGATATAATACAAAACGGAAAAGAATTCCAAGAATATGCAGAAAAAGTAGTAGGTGTATCAAGTTATAAAAATTATTTTAATGCAGGAATTCTTGTAATGAATTTAGATGAACTTAGAAAATTTAAGTTCCAAGAAAAATTCTTATATTTATTAGAAACTATAAAATTTTCAGTTGCTCAAGATCAAGATTATTTAAATAGAATTTGTAAGGGAAGAGTGACATATATTGAAAATAGTTGGAATGTTATGCCATTACCAAGAAAACCTAAAGAAGGTGAAGAATTAAAATTAATTCATTATAATTTAACCTATAAACCATGGCATTCAGATAGTATTGGATACAAGGAATATTTCTGGAGATATGCTAAAAAAACAGAGTTTTTCAAGGAGATACAAAAGATAAAAAACGATTATACAGAAGAAGAAAGATTTGCTGACATGGAAACTGAAAAGAAACTTGTAGAGTTAGCTAAAAAAGAAGCAGATTGCGTTGGGGATGACAGAAAAATATAGGGGGATATTAATGAGTGAACAAATTATAGAAAAATCCAGAGAAAGACTAGAGATATTAGAAAAAATACAACAGCTGGAATTAGAAGGTAAGTTTGACGTGGATGTGGAAGATGATCCACCAACAGTTATTTTAACTCATGAAAACGTTGATTACCTTAATGAGAAGAAATCAAGTAAATTAAAAACTAAAGTAGCAAATGTAGTTGCAGAGAAGTTTGTAGAAAAGCTAATAAAAGATGATAAACTAATTATAAGAAAAGTAACAGGGATAGAATACTTAAATGAAGTGAAAACTGGAGGAATAATAACCTGCAATCATTTTAATCCATTTGATGTATTTACAGTAGAAACTGTATTTAGGATGTCAACAGTTAGTAAAGAAAAAAAATTATATAAAATTATTCGTGAGGGAAATTACACTAATTTCCCAGGATTTTATGGCTTTTTATTCAGAAACTGTGATACTTTACCATTGAGTTCAAATAAAAAGACTATGGAGTATTTATTAAAATCTATAAAGACGATTTTAGAAGACAAAGATTTTATATTGATTTATCCAGAGCAAAGTATGTGGTGGAATTATAGAAAACCAAAGCCTTTAAAAGAGGGAGCATTCAAATTTGCTGTAAAAAATAATGTGCCAATTATTCCGATATTTATAACAATGGAGGAAAGTAATAAGATAGGTGATGATGGATTTCCTATTATGGAATATTATGTACATATTGAAAAACCAATATACCAAAATAAAAAATTAACGGATAAAGAGAACATTATTCAAATGAAAGACAAGAATTTTGATGTATGGAAAAAAATATATGAGGAATTTTATGAAGTACCACTTGAATATACAACAGTTTCTCAAAATAGATAATATCTTTTTACTTTGTGAGGTAAAAATGGATGACAAAAAAGTAATTTATTATAGTGACGAATTAAATGATGAGTTTTCGAGTGCGAAAATTACACCAATAAAAATAGATGGAAATTATAAATATCAGCATAGTTTATTATGGGATTTCTGTTCTTTTATAGCACAGAATATATTAAGTATGCCTATAAAGGTAGGTTATTCTAAAATAAAATTTAGGATTAAATATATAGGCAAAGAAAAATTGAAAAAATGTAAAAAAGAAGGATACTTTGTATATGTGAATCATACTCAAGAATTTGCCGACACTTTTATACCTAGTATCCCTATTTGTCCTAAAAGAAACTTTTTAATAGTAAATCCAGAGAATATATCTATGAAATTTCTAAAAACTATTGTCAAATTATTAGGTGCGATACCTGTTCCGGGTGACAAAGAATCTATGAAGAATTTTATGGATATAATAGAAATGCATATTCAAAAGGGACATTCTATAACAATATATCCAGAAGCACATATATGGCCATATTATACAAAAATTAGACCTTTCAAATCAGTATCTTTTCAATATCCAGTAAATCTTAAAAAGCCCGTATTTTGTATGACAAATACTTATCAAAGCTATGGTAAAAATAAAGATAAAATAAAAATAGTTACATACATTGATGGACCTTTTTATCCAAATGCTGAATTGCCAAAAAAACAGCAGAAAGAAGAACTAAGAAATATGGTATATAACTGTATGACGGAAAGAAGCAAAAACAGTAACATAGAGCATATAAAGTACATAAGACGTGAGGCTCAAAATTGACAAATTGTTAAAAATGTGATAAAATAATATTAACAAAAGTCTAATAAGACTTGGTAATATAACCAAACAAAAATAAGGAGGTCAACGAGATGATTGACAAAATGAAAAACGAAACAAGACGGCAGGAGCAACTAATCCGAGAGAGGATTTATGAGGAGCTAAAAGGATCTTCAAAAGAGCTAAAGACTGTACAATTTACAGTTCCATGCCGAATAAATGCAGATACATATCTTCATTTAGCAGAACAAGGCTGGAACTTAAGTGCAGAAGAGACAATGTTTGGTGATGGCCAGATAGTATCAAACGTTTTGGCCATGAGAATTAGGTCATCTGCACAAAGTATGTTGCTTGAGCGTGAATTCCATATGCAAAGAGAATACATAATTCAGCAGCTCGAAAATGGTAACAGCTTTTATGTAGGAGAACTGTACATCGAAAACCAAATTTTCTTCGAAGATGAAGGCTATGGTATTGAACCAATGATGTCAGAAGAAGAGAGCTTGGAATTTGAGGGTACGAAAGTGTACGAGTTTTTTAAGGTGGCCTAGTACGAAAGAAACCAACCCATTTACACGTGTGTAGATAGGTGGGTTTCTTTATTGTTTTAAATTTAAATAATAATATGAAAAAATATTGCAATTATCCTCGAAATAATATAAACTATAGATATATGAAAAGAGAAGTAACTAAAGAGGGGATAAGAAATGGAAAATAATATAACGGATGAGGAATTACAACAGAGTAATGCGATAATAAAAGCAATTTCAGAATACTATACTTCAAGAATAGTAGGACAAAAGAATTTACAGATTTCATTATTAATATCATTAATTGCAAATGGGCACATATTGGTAGAATCTGTACCTGGTTTGGCAAAAACAACAGCAGCAAAAGTTTTAACAGAGAGTTGTGGGGGAAAATTTTCAAGAATACAATGCACACCTGATTTATTGCCAAGCGATATAATTGGTACACAAACTTATAATGCTAAAACAGCAGAGTTTGAAACGAAGATTGGACCAGTATATGCCAATTTTTTGCTTTTAGACGAGATAAACAGATCAAGTTCTAAAACTCAAAGTGCTATGCTTGAGGCAATGCAGGAAAGGCAAGTAAGTATAGGAGGGGAAAACTATAAATTACCAGATGTGTTTATAGTAATAGCTACACAAAACCCAATAGAACAGGAAGGAACATATCCTTTAGCAGAGGCACAACAGGATAGATTTATAATAAAAGAAACTTTAAATTATCCTACTGCAAATGAAGAATTAGAGGTTTTGAATAGAATTGAGAGTAATATCTTTGAAACAGGAAAGAAAGTTGTAAATATAAAAGATATAAAATATTTGCAAGAGATAAGTAAAAAAGTATATATAGATGAAGCAGTAAAAAAATACATTATAAGTATTGTATATTCAACTAGAAATACAGATAAAGTTATAGGACCAGAACTTGCAAGATATGTAACAAATGGAGCAAGTACAAGGGCTTCTATAGCCTTTATGGAGGCAGGAAAAGCATTAGCGTTAATAAATGGTAGAACTTTTGTAACTCCAGATGATATTAAGGCATTGAGCCATAGCATATTAAGACATAGGATTTCTTTAAATTTTGAAGCTATTGCAGATGAGGTTAAAGTCGAAACGATAATAGATGCAATCATTAATTCAATAAAAGTCCCATAGTTAAATTGAGGTGAGATATGCTATGAATATGAAATATATTACTAAAGTTAAGGCGAACCTTTCAATTTATACAAAAAAGAAGACTTCAAATATACTAGAAGGGGCATATAATTCCATTTATAAAGGAAAGAGTATGAATTTTGAAGACTTAAGAGAATATGTAATAGGAGACAATGTAAAAGATATAGATTGGAAGGCATCAGCAAGGTCTAATAAAATTCTAATAAAACAGTTTATTGCAGAAAAAAAACATAATATATTGTTTATATTAGATACTGGAAAGAAAATGCTAGCAGATACAAGAGATTTAGAGTCAAAGAAAGAAGTAGCTTTAATGGCTACAGGAACAATTGCTTATTTAGTAGATAAACATGGGGATTCAATTAGTGCAATTTATAATGGACAGAATAATATAAAATTATTTCCATTTAAAACAGGGTTATACAATATAGAAAAAATATTGAATTCTTATGAAAGAGAAATTGATTCAGAGAACAATTTAGAGAGCTTAATAAATTATGTTCTAAAATTTATAAAAAGAAGAATGATAATTTTTATTGTTACAGATATATCTGGAATGAGTAGTATTTCAGAAGATACTTTAAGACGTTTGTCTTTACTTCATGACGTAATGTTTATAAATATTTCGGATGCTCTAATGACAGGATATAATGCATTTGATATTGATGAAGATGATTATATTCCAGATTATATTTTAGAAGATGATAAATTAAAAGACATAGAGTTAGAAATAAAGACTAAATTGTATAACGAAACAAAAGAAAAATTCAAGAAATATAAAATTATTACAACTACAATAAATAGACAAAAAGATATAGTAAATGATATATTAAAATTATTAGAAAGGCGAAAGAATGCAAACATCTATTAGTTTACAGGGACCATTTACATATTCTGTAATTTCACTAATGATTATGATTTTACTAGTTATATTGATAACTTTTTATTTAATCTATTCTAGGAAAATAAATGTGAAATCTAAAATAGAGGAAATTACGGTAAAAGAGATTCCGGAAAAAAATATAAAAAATATACCTGTAATAAAAAGTAAATATTTGAAACAATTAGATTCAATTGAATACAGATATGTAAATAATATGATTGAATTAAGAAAAGCATATCAACTTATAAGCGAGCAGGTAAGGTTATTTGTTTTTGAAATTACAGATATTACTACACAGAACTATTCATTAACAGAAATTAAAAGGCTTAACATACCTACTCTTTATGAATTGATTGAAGAATATTATGAACCAGAATTTGCAAGTAAGTCTATAGGAGATTTTGAATCTTCTATAAGTAAAGCAAGGAGAGTTATAAACGAATGGAATTGATGTATCCAATTGCAATAATTATTTGTTTAATAATTGGGTTAGCAATATTTTTTATAAATACAAATAAAACTAAATATACAACTGGTAAGAAGGTTGCTAATACACAATATATTAAAGAAACAGAATATTATAAAGAAAAAGTAAAAAAATATCACTTTCTATCTAATGCAGTTAAGATTTTAAGTGTTATATGCATATTTATAACTGGTATACTTATTTCAAGACCAATAACACTTCAAAGTAAAAGTGAAGACAAATACAATAGAGACATTCTTATGGGATTAGATATATCTACTTCACAATGCGAAGTTAACTTGGAATTAGTAAGAAGATTTAAACAAATAATTCCTAGTATAGAGGGAGATAGGATTGGTATAGTAATTTTTAATACAGCACCAGTTGTATACTGTCCTCTAACAGATGATTATGATTATATAAATGAATGTCTTGATACAATAGAAAAACAATTACAAATAGTAGTGGAGAATAACGGATATGTTCCATATACAGCAACCTCTGAAGACAGTGAAACATTTATTTTCTGGAATGGTGGAACTGTTGTCAATAATGAAGAAAGAGGAAGTTCACTTGTTGGTGATGGATTAGCTCGGAACATTGTTTTCATTTCCTGATTTGAAGAAAGATACAGAAAGAACCAGAATAATTATATTTGCAACAGATAATGCTGTATCAGGTACAGAAGCGGTATCACTTGATGAGGCATGTAGTCTTTGTAAACAATATAATATAAATCTTTATGCATATTGCCCAACGGTACAAATGAATATGTACACATCAAAAGATAAGATAGAAGCATATAAAAAATCAGTTGAACAAACGGCAAAAGGAAAATTCTATACGGGAGATATTAGTCAAATGGCATCTAGTATAGTTGAGGAAATAAAAGAAACAAAAACTTCCTTATTAAAAACAAGTAAAAAAACTCGTATTACAGATCATCCAGAAATATTTGTAGTAAGTACTATAATATTATTTTTTATTTTAATTATTATAGAGAAAAGGATTAAACTATGATTACAAATCCAATAATACCTATTTGGTTGATGACAATACTTTCTATGGTAGCAATTATATTTGTAATATACAACAAGCAAATAAAGGATATAATTTCTAATAAGAAAGAAGGAAAGATAACAGATAGGCAGAAAAAATTAGTAATAAGATATATAATTAATTCATGTATAAAAGTTTGTATAATTATCTTATTATTTATTATCAATTTAAGATTTATGGTGCTAAATGGCGATAGTATAGCAATAAATTCTGATTATAGTGTTTTATTTGTAATAGATAAAAGCGTTAGTATGAGAGCATTAGATTACAATGGAAATAATGAAAGAGTTCAGGGAGTGATAGATGATTGTTGCTATATTGTAGATGAATTATCAAGTTGTAGGTTTTCTATTATTACATTTGGAAATAATGCACAACGAATAATTCCTTTTACAAATGATACGGACATGGTACAAGCTGAATTAAAAGCAATAGCTGTAGAAGATGATTTATATGCTAAAGGTAGCTCCATGAATTTAGTAAAGGATGTTTTTGAAAAAACATTGAAAGAAGAAAATGAAAGAAAAGAAGGAAATGCAAAATTTATAGTATTTTTTATAAGCGATGGAGAAATAACCAAGGAAGATGAAAAATTAGAATCTTTCTCAAGTATAGGACAATATATTGCTAATGGTGCAGTAATGGGGTATGGAACTGAAAAAGGTGGAAAAATGGTATATAGCATAAATGAGGAAGACCCAACTAGTGATTATTATTATATTTACTATTATGATAGTGATTATAACAGAATAACAGCACTTTCTAAGATAGATGAAAAAAACCTTAAGCAAATTGCATCAGATTTAAAAGTAGATTATATTCAAATGAGTAAAAAATCTAATATTGATTATAAATTAAATGATATAAAAAAACAGATTTCTAATTCTCAATCAAATGAAGAAAAAATAAGTGACTACCAAGATATATATTACTATTTTGCAATCCCATTAGCAATTTTATTAATAATTGATTTCATATTAAAAAAGAAAAGAATGTAAATATGGATATTAATGCAATAAGGAGAAAGTAATGAAAAGAAAAGTATTAATTGCAGTATACATTATTTTAATACTTATCACATTAAAGCTAGTATATAGTAATGTAGTAAATAGTATTTTAATAAGTAAATATAATAAAGGCGAATATTCAGAAGAACAAGCTAAAGCGTTAACAATTTTAAATTTTCCACAGAGTTATGTAGCATATTACAATTATGGAGATATTCTTTACCAAAAAGGAGAGTATGAAGAAGCAATAAAACAGTATGAAAAGGCGTTAAAAGGAAATCCTCCAGAGGATAGAGAATGTAGCATTAGAATTAATTATGCACTAGCTGTTTGTGAGACTGTTAAAGTTAACGAAAAAGATCAAGAAAGTATTAAGAGTGCAATAGAAACATATGAGAATGCTATAAACATTTTAACTGAAAAAGGATGTGCAAATAAAAATGATAATAATGGACATAGTCAAAAAGCGGAAAAATTGAAAAGAGATATACAAAATGAAATAGATAGATTAAAAAAATTATTAAAAGATGATGGAAATACTGGGCAAGAGGAACAACCAGAGGAAAATAACAAATCAGAAGAGGAGGTAGAATCAATTGAAGAGAAAATACAAAACATAAAAGAAGAGGCTATAAAAGATCAAAGAGAGACCGAGAATAGATTTAATCATTCTGATAGAGACTATAATATGGAAGATAAAAATTGGTAATTAAAACTATCATAGTATAGAGATTAGGAGTAGTTATGTATTGTAATAAATGTGGAAATAAAGTAGATGATAATCAGCAATATTGTAATAAATGCGGAAACCGTTTAATATACAATATTCCAAATGAAGAGATTAATAATCAAAGATTTAATTCTAATGATTATACAATTAAAAAGAACAAGAGTATAACAATACCAGTAGTTATTGTAATAGCAATTATAATATTAATACTTATTGCATGTGTAGTTATATCTAAAAATAAAAAAAATTATTATTTTAGTGAAGAAAATGTAGTAAATGAAGAAGGAACTACAACAACTCAACCAGTAGCAACTGGACAAACTACACAAAAAGGAAAGTATAAAACTGCGATTATAACAGATAACGTATATTCAGGAATTTCAGTTAATAGTATAGCAGATGCTCAAAAACTAATCAGTAAGGATTCAACTGATCAGAAAAAAACAGATTATCCAAAAGAGATTATACAAATAGAGAATGATATAATCCAAAAATACTCAATAACGGCTGTTAATTTGAAAGAAATGGACGTAGAATTTGCACAAGAACTAGAAAATGTAATTAGAAAGATTTATACAGATTATCCAAATGCAAGAGGGTATTTAACTAATTTGACATTAACAAACTTGGATATGTCACAATCAGGTGTAATAGCATTGTTTATGCCAATATTTATGTTTGGTACATCAAATACAAATACAACAAGACCATGGGTTATAAAAACACAAATACAGTTAAATGCTAAATATTTTCTTAATCCAGAGAGAATTGATACTGCGGTAGAAACAAGTTCAAAATCAGGACATTTTCCTAAAAATGCAACAAAGTATTCTCCTGTAGCACATGAATTAGGACATTATTTATCATTTATAGCTATGTTAAATCATTATAATACTGAATCCATTACTGTAATAGATGATCAACAGTTGCAAGATTACTATAGTATATTTAAGGATTTTGGAATCGGTACATTTTCAAAAAGAATGTTGGATGAAGCACATCAGAACTATGTTAGAGACAACGGAAATATTGATTTTGATGAATGGAGAGGACAAATATCTGGATATGCATTAGCAAAAGATGAAGAAGGAAATTATATATATGATGAAACAGTAGCCGAGGCATTTCATGATGTTTATCTTAATAATGATAATGCAAATATTGTAAGCAAATATATAGTTGACGTATTGAAAAAATATATAGAAGGATAGGAGTAAAAAGTGAAAAATAAAGTATTTATAATTATTATAATTATGCTATTACTTATAGCGATAGTAACAGTATCATTGGGGCAAACAGAAAGAATTAAGATTAATAAAGATACTTTTTCATTTGTTAATAAAGAAGACAAGTTATCAGCTAATTTTGATAGCAATTATGAACTTACATCTAATAGTAATAATGATCAAAATGTAACAATACAAGAAAATATCACAGAACTTACAAAGAAAACAACATATTTATTATTAGGTGAGCCCAATAAGAATGGTGAGAGTAGTGAAGATTATTATAAAAGACACAAAGATTATTTAAATTTAAGGTATAATCCACAAGTACCAGCAGATAGCAGTACTAATTCAGGATTGGACGAGAATAGTCAGGAATATAAAGATGATCTTTTATCAGGATTGTCAGTTCCTGGAATGTTTTTAAAAATAAATGAACTTGGAATAAATTATAATTCATATGGAGAAATAAGAGTATCTGTAATAGATGAAAGTAAGGTAATAAGCACAATCACTCTTTCAGGAGTTACTATAAAAGAGGAAGATAAGGAAGATCCAATGAAATATAATACAGTAAAAACTGATCTTAAAATGTATTATTATTTCAAAAAATTAGATAACGAATATAAGCTATTATATTTATATGGAGAAAGTAATGACGATGTACAAGAATACATAGAAAAGAGCAATGAACAGTCAGGGCAATTATCAAAGGATTCAGACTACGATTCTATGTTAAGGGACATATATAATTTTAGTAAAGCAGATGCTATTACAGATGATATTTTACTAAGCATTTATAATGCAAATAGATCTAAAATTGTATTTTTAGATTCAACATATAACACAGGAATAGTTACATCAGCAAATGGATTTTTTATAAATGAAGGTTTAATATTAACCACATATAACTATATTGAAAATTCATTAATGAAAGCACAAAATATTATTATTAGCGATAGTCTAGGAAATACATATGATTTAGATGGTGTTGTAACTATAAATTTAGAAAATGATATTGCTGTTTTGAAAGTTAAAAATAAAAACCCAGAATATATAAAACCAGTAGAGATTAATAAGCTAGAAAAAGAAGATGCTGTAATTACTCTAAATAGTAAGACAGGAGTTGGTTTAACTACAGCAAAAGGAATTGTTATATCCACAGATTCAAATATGCAAACATCATTACCAGTAAGTGAACAAATACAAGGTAGCCCTTTATTTAATGCTCAAGGACAATTAATAGGAATGATAAACTCTAAAATAATGAATTCTAGTATATCATATGCTACAAATTTTGATATTCTAAATGAATATTATAATAAATTTGCTAATACTAATTCAGATGATGTAAAATCTATTCCATTTGAAGAATTAAAGGAAAATTATTATATAAATTATAAGGATGAAAACATTGTAAACAATATTTCAGAAAAGAAATGGAAGAAGTATATAGAAGCAGAAAATTTGCAAAATACAATAGGACTAGAATTAGTTAAGGCATTCTATACTGATAATGTTATAAGTTTAAGATATAGAAATGACATTCCAAATTATATAGATACCATGAGCTTTGCTAGTGAGTATAGAGAAAATTTGAAGAGTGAAGGCTACAATGAAAAAATTATATCAGATTCAAAAATAATTTATGAAAATAAAAATAATCAAATAGTAATTATGACAGAATTTGATTATTTAATAATAGTTATGGTGAGAGTATGAAAAAAGGTTTAAAAAATAGTAAAAAAATATTGTTAATTATGATTATACTACTTATATTTGTTGTGATAGGGGCAATTATATTTATCACATGGAGCCAAAATACAAATGTAAGAATAAATGACATAAATAAAGAAAATTATTCATTTAAATATGATAGTACATGGAAGATTATCGAAGAGAATGACACAGAGGTAACATTATTACATAAGAAAAGTAAAAGTACATTTGATATCCAAATAAATGAACTAGAGGATGAGATGCAGTATAAAGAATTAGATGAGATATTTGATAATCTTCTATATAATATTCAAGAACAAAATGAAACTTATAATTTATTATATAAAGAGAATACAACTATTACAAAGAACAATATCGAAGGATATAAGATATTGTTTGAAAATGATAATAGCCAAGCAGTAGTTTATTTTTATAAACAAGGAAGTAAACTGGTAACTTTTATATATGAGGCAACTTATGAGTATTTTGATATATTGTTAGATAGTGTTAATAATATTATTTACAATTTTAGCTTAAATGAGCAAAAATTCGATGTTATAACAAACATTAATCTAGAGACAAAACAGATTGTTTATAGTGAACAACCAGATATAGTAAATTTGTTAAATGACACAAAAGAAGAACAGATTGCTTCTTTAAATTATTTAGTAAAATATTCAATTCCAAGTAATTTTAGAGCTACAGACTATGATACTGAATATGCGTACTACACTTTTCAGGATCTTCAGTCAGGAGAGAGTTTAACATTAAGTACAAGTATATTAAATCGTAACTTATATGAATATTTAGATAGAGAAAGTAGTACCAATATATATTCTAATTACAATTTAAATTCTTATAATCAAGCAAATGAGGCTCTAGACAAGTTTGGAGATGAACCTTTAAGTTATATTTACAAAAACAACTATTTAACGAATAATCAAACTACAGAAAATATAGAAATTGTATTTGAATTAAATGAAAGCCATATATTAAGAATGGTTATAAGTTCTAGAAAAGTAGGAATACCAGAAGAACTTGTAAAAATGATTAAAATCAATGAAATACAAAATATTGCAAATAATATAAAAATAGAAAAACAAGAAGGATTTATTGTAGGACATCTAAAGTCATATATAGATTATAAAGCAGAAGAAACAGAAGAAATCACATTGAGAGTACCAGAAACATTTAAAGAAATAGATAAAGGTACTAATTTATATGAAGAAAGAAATTATGGACTAAATTATAATACAACTAGAGAAGAATATGATTATGAAGTAACATATAAGAGGGTGTCATCTGATATACAACGACAACTAGAAATTTTAGATAGCACTGTTAACAAAAATTATGGAGAATATAAAGGATTTGTAGCATTGAACGATATTACAGCAAATGATAAGAATTTCAAAGTATATCAAAGAGATTATATAGAATTAAGCAATGGAACAGATGACAATGGAAATAGGTATAGAAATAATGTAAATGAAATTGTTTTATTTTATGAATTGCAAAATAATAATTATTTGGTTATAATAATAAAGGCTAATAATAAAAATGCAAATGAATTAATAAATCAGTTAATTAATTTTGATGTAAAAGTTATTTAGGAGGTGAAAAATACTAATAGAGGTTTATAGGTTTACTCTAAAAAACCTAAATATAATACAAGAGATAGGGAGAAAAAATATGAAATGTATTAAATGTGGTGCAGAATTAGGAGAAGATGATGTGTTTTGCAAAAAATGTGGAACACCAGTACCAAAAAACAATGAAGTTGGAGTAAAAAACGAAGATATGTATACTTATGAAAGACCAGTAAATCAGCCAAATAATGGTGGACAACCATTAAATAGTAATACACAAAATAATAATGTGAATTCATATCAAAAGAGTTCAAATGGTGTTGCAAAACTTTTATGCGTAGTTATGATATTAGCTTTAATAGCAGTAATTATGTTTATAGGATATTTATTTATGACATCTTCTAATGAAAAAAAAGATAATCCAACAGGAAATACACAAAATGAAATTGCAAATGTCGATGATGATGAGAACAAATCAGGTAAAACAAACACACAAGGAGGAAGTACAGGAACTACAACACCTGTTACAAATAAGCAGAGTTCAACATATAAAGTAAATTTTGATGGTTTCAAACTTTATATTCCTGATACATTAATATATGAAGTAGATTCTACAAATCATAATCTTCTTATTGCAGATGAAGAACAAACATGGGTAGCACAATTAGGTATTAAACAAGCATCTTTCCAACAATTAAAACAAAACAGAAATGCTTTAGGAGTAAATTTGTCAGAATTACTTTCTCAATACGGAGGAACTGCTTCAAGTCCTTCATTAGATACAATAAATGGTGTTGAATATATACTTTTCGAGGCTTCTATGGGTGGAGAAAATAGATTAATTGGATTTGCCGAATTAAATTCAATGTATGCAGTATATTTTGAACTACTTAACGAAGACAACGACTTTGATAAAAACATATTAAAAGATTTATCTACTGTAATTAGTACAGCAGAATACACAGGAGAATCTGCACATTTAGAAATGCCAAATAGCATAAAAATGAATGACCTTTCTGAAGTATTAACTAAATCTAGTGCGGAACAATAATATAGATCGACGGAGCTTTGTCTTGAAATTTTGCAAGACAGAGACTTCGTCTTTTTTATAATCTAGGAAAGTCATCGCCTAAAACGATAGACTTTCCATTTTTTATACTCACCAAAAGATATTATTAGGAATATAAATACGTGAGGTGAAAGAAAATGAATTATAAATATTATACTTCCAATAATAATGGGCAAGATGATTATGGATTAAAATACATAAATGAACAAGGTTATGGACTAATATGTAAAGACTATAAACTTGAATTTCCGCCACAACATCAAGACACTCAACCAGGAATGGAATACTTAATGACACCTAGACCAATATTTAATAATCCATATTATAGGGGTTCAGGAAAACTGATGAATAAAGTAGCAATAATAACAGGAGGAGATTCCGGAATAGGTAGGGCAGTAGCAGTAGGATTTGTAAAAGAAGGAGCAACTGTAGTAATAGCATATTATAATGAACATAAAGACGCAGAAGAAACAAAGGATTTTATAGAAAGATTAGGGGGAACGTGTCTGTTACTTGCAGGAGATATTAAAGATACAAGTTTTTGTGATAAGATTGTGGATGAAACAATGAAAGAGTTTGGAAAAATTGATATTTTAGTAAATAATAGTGCTGTACAATACCAACAAAAAAGTTTATTAGATATTACAGATGAACAATTTGATTTAACAATGAAAACAAATATTTATTCTATGTTTTATCTAACAAAGAGAGCTTTAAAACATATGCTACCAGGTGCAAGTATTATAAATGTAACTTCAATAACTACTTTTAAAGGAGAACCTGAATTAATAGACTATGTAACAAGCAAGGGAGCAATCGTAGGCTTTACAAGATCGCTAGCAACAAATTTAGCAGAAAAAAATATAAGAGTAAATGCAGTATCTCCACGGTGTATTCTGGACGCCATTACAACCAGCATGTTGGGAAGCTGAAAAGATACCAACTTTAGGATCAGATGCACCAATGGGAAGAGCAGGTCAGCCTTATGAAATAGCACCATTATTTATATATCTAGCAAGTTCTGATTCCTCTTATGTTACAGGTCAAGTTATGCATATTAATGGGGGAGAATATAAAGGTTAAATAAATGCAATATTATATAATGGTAAAAATTGTATTATTTGGAAACTTTATCCAATTGACTAAAAAACTACAATGTAATATAATATAATTATAGTAGAATAGTAAGAAAGGGGGTGTGTACTATGTCAAAATGTAGGAAACTTCTATTAGTTATTTTAGCAATGATTTTGTTCTTGGCGATATTTTCTGTAAAAGTTAATGCAACAACATCAGATATAACATTTAATGCAGAATATTATTTAGATAATTATCCGGACTTAAAGAATGCTTTTGGAAGCAATTATCAATCAGCATACGAACACTTTACGCAATATGGTATAAAAGAAGGAAGAGTGGCTAGTATAGTATTTGATGTAAAAGCTTATATCAATAACTATCCTGACTTAACAAGTGCTTTTGGAACCAATTATCAAGCTGGATATGACCACTTTGTGCAATGTGGTATAAAAGAAGGAAGAATTTCAAGTAATTCATTTGATGTAAGGAGTTATATTAATAATTATAGTGATTTACAAAGTGCTTTTGGAACAAATTATGAAGCAGCATATGAGCATTTTATGCATTATGGAATCAAAGAAGGAAGGGCTACAACACATATTCATTCATATATAGCAAAAGTGACTGCTCCAACAAAAACAAGTGAAGGGTATACTACATACACTTGTTCATGTGGTCAAAGTTATATAAGTGATTATGTTCCTGCATTAGAATCTAATATAGAAAATAAAGAAGAAGTTAAGCCAGATTCTAGTTCAAATAGTGCACCAAATGTTGTACCTGAAAATGAGGCAAATAGTACACCAAGTGTGGATACACAAGCTAATTCAGATAATAATGTAAACAATGAAAATGTTGTTCCACCAACAAATAATAAACCAAATATCGAAAAAGAAGTAAAAAAACCAGAGCATGTTCATAGCTTTACAGAGTGGATAATTACTACTCCATCTACATGTAACCAATATGGAGAAAAGCAAAGAAGTTGTTCATCATGTGAATATGTAGAAAAAGAGAAACTTACAACTTTAGGAGAGCATATTTTCCAAGATACTTATGAAGTAGAAGCTACATGTACAGAAAGAGGAAGACAATATAGTACATGTACAGTTTGTCATGGTGAGTTCTTCAAATTAACTACACAAGCATTAGGTCATGATTACACTCAACAAGTAACAGAACCTGCTACATGTCAAAAAGCCGGGCAAAGCTATACAAAATGTAGCCGTTGTGATGCAAAAGTAAATGTAGAAGTAACAAATAAAGTAGATCATAATTATCAAGAGAAAATAGTAAGGGATGCAACATGTACAACGGATGGATTAAAAAACATGCAATGTACAATGTGCAAAAAGATAATTAAAACAGAAATTATTTCAAAAAAAGGACATAATTTCGTAGACTATGCGCCATATGAAGAAGCTAATTGTGAACATGATGCAACAGAAATTGCTATTTGTAAAAATGGATGTGGTGAAAAAGATATTCATTCAATTTCTGGAACAAAGAAACAACACGATTTTGAAGAGGACATAGTAGAAGCAACATGCTTACAAGATGGTAAGAGTGTTAAAACTTGTAAAAATTGTGATTATACAGTAACACAAATACTTCCAAAAACAGGACATAGATGGATAGATAAAGAAACTATTTATTCTACATGTACTGGTTCTCAAACAACAAGTGAGTGTGAGTATTGTCATACTGTTAATACTTTTACGAATAACTTTGCAGGTACAGGACATACATGGGCTGATCCAAATGGTTCTACAGACTTTGTAGGAAATTATTGTATAAAATGTAAACAGAGTGCTCCAAACTGGACAAATGATTGGGCTGTAAATGTGTATAGACCACTATTTGAAGAGATTTGGGAAAAGGAACATGATGGTGCCAAATATAATGGAAGTCTACCAGATATTTATCAATTAAGTGATGATGGATTTAAAGAATTTAAGGAAAGAATTGCAAAATTGGAAGGTGGAGACAGATTTCGTATAGTATGGTATGTAGGTTTTTATGCTGACAAAACAAAATGTGCTGGACTTGATGGCGAAAGAGATGGTTATATACTTAAGACAGTAATAACTGCAGACCACCAATTTGAAGTAACTGCTCCTGAAGCTAAACCAGGATATGAATTTAAAGGCTGGATTAATAAAGTAACAGGAGAGAAGGTAGAAGAAGACAGAACAATTATAACTACATGGAGAGATAAAGATAAAACATTTGAGGCAGTTTATGAACACATTTAAAAAGTAAATAATTTAAAATGAGATACACCTCCAAAATTAGATTTAAAAATCTAATTTTTAGAGGTGTAGTTTTTATGAAAAATTTATATAGCTAACACTGCTCCTAGAACTAAAATTCCTTCATTTTCATAATAAATTGTATCGAATTGTGTTATTGGAAGCGGATTTTCTCCCAAACCTGCTTCTATAGTATATCCAGGAAGATTATACTCTTGGATAAACCAGTCTTTATATCCTGCAAAACTTGAACCATAAGGGGTTTCCTCTAAAGTGTAACCACTAGCTCTAGAAAACTGTTCACCAATATAATATGATGCATTAGGAAGGTAGTCTAAATATTTCCAGTAAATAATTCTTCCTTGTGTATGATATGCCAGTATCAATCTAAAATTATGCTGTCTAGTAAAATTATAAACAGCAACTGATTCGGGAGCGACCAATGGAGCACTACCAACATAATCGCGTGGAGCTGGCTTAGTATAACCTTGTGCAAATTTTATTTGTCTAGCTGTTTCCCAATTAGCAGGAAATTGCAAATTTAAATCCACACCTCTCGTGTTTAAAATATACCAACCACAAAGAAAATTTAATACAATATTGAATTCCAAAAATTATTATCACTAAAACTTAATCCCTTTTCACTTTCTTCTAACCAAAATTTATCTTCATCAGATGCTTCTCCAATACTATTTAAATAACTAATTTGTAAAATTCCCATTGCATTTGCTAAATCATAGAATAAAGGAAAAGTTTCTAATTCATATTCATTTAATTTAATATATTTTTGATATTCTTCTAAAATCATTTTTGTACTTTCTATTGTTTTTGCTTTACTGTTAGGATTTAAACATAAATTACAAGATGTAACTGCTAAATCTACAATTCTTGGTAAATAATTTGACACTGCAAAATCTATTATCCATAGTTTATTATTTTTATCTTTCATCACATTAGAGCTTATAATGTCTCCATGAACAAAGCTATAAACTAATTTATTAAAGTCAACTTTTTCTAATCGATTAGTAAGTTTATTGAATATATCAATATATTTCTTATCTAAATAATTCTTTTTATCTTTATATTCTTTAATAAAATTTGTTATAGTCCACTTATCATATATATATTCTGAATCTAATTTTGCATTATGGATATATACCATTTGCTTTATAATTTCCTTTATTTCTTTTTCTGTTGGAATTTCATTTAAATCATAAAAGCTTTTTCCATTCACATATTCGAAAACACATAGTCTATATTGATTATTATTGATATCTATAATTTGTAAACAGTTATTTTTTACTCTATAAACTTTTGGAGTATTTATATTTAATGTTGATGCAAGCTCTATTCTATCAATATAATTATTTACATCCTTGTTAGTTCTTTCTTTATTGAAAATCTTTACACAATATTTTCCTTTTGTAGTGTTTAATATATAATTAAAATCTTCATACCCAACTAATATTAATTCATCAGAAATATACTCATCTAAATTATATTTTTTACATATTTCTTTTGATATGTTTTCTAAATCTGTATTTAAATTTATTCTATCATAAAATTCTTTATACATTTTCAACCTTTCTTATACTTTTTTATAAATATTTTAGAAAATTAACTAATTTGCTTATTGTGTTAATTTTGAATTTTCTTGGATTGGAATTATTCTAGTTCTGATTTCATTAATAAAAGCACATTTATGCTCAATTATAAATTCCTCCGTATCTGTTTTTAAATCATATTTTATTTCAATATTAGGTATAAATTCATATTTATCACTTTGATAATTTCCATAATGGGTATTATCTTCAGTATAACTGCCTTTAAGCATATTATATAGAAGATTCCATCTATCGCAAGAGAGCACATCTATCTCTTTAGAAACATCCGACTCATTAAAAATAGGATTTTCTTTTAAATCAACTATATATGATTCTATATTGTTATCTTTATATAAATCTTTTAATAACTTATCATTGAAATTTTGTTCTAATGCTATATTTATACATTTTTCAATTTCGGTATCTTTATTTATTACCATTAATCTTACTGGGTTTTCATTGTGATAAAAAATAATTGAATTATGCTTGTTACTTATATTTATGTCTTGTCTGTTGTTTTTGATTATACAATTACAATTTTTTACTATCTTATATTTATTAAATGGTATTTTTCCATTTTCAAATCCATCAATAAAAGCCCCATTAAAACATTCGTAATAATTTTTATATGGCTCTGTCCATAAGTCAATAGTTTTAATTATCATATCAATTACCTCCAAGATTCATTGCTTTATCTATTATTTCTTTTTGACTTTCAAAATTAGCCTTTGTTACAGGTATTCGCCCAACCATTTCTGTTTCTAAAAAATGATTTAATATATCGAAAGATTTTAAGGTTTCTTCTGTTCCATTTCCATTTTCCTTTAATTTTTTTCACATTTTTGGGCACAAGAAAATGTTAATCCTATTTTATTTGGAATGTAACTATCTTCATTTACTTGATTACTACTAAAACTTAAAATTAAAACCTTCATTTTGTTTCTGCTCCTATTTTTTTATATAATAATATACCTCACACAAATCTCTAAAGCCTAACTTTCTATACATTTTAGAAGGATAAAAGTTCTGCTCTGTTTGTAAATAAGCAATTTGAATGTTTTTATCTTTACATATTTCTAACTGCTTTTTTAATACTTCTTTACCAATTCCTTTTTTTCGATAATCTTTCTTTATTGCTAAACTATAGATTCCATAAAGATTATCATTATAAACCCCTTGTGTAGTACCTACTATCTCATTATTGATTTTTATATAATAAAATTTTACTTTTACATCATTATATATTTGCTTATAATTCATATATCCTTGTCGGTAACCATCATCTAAATCTCCATAAGGATCAGCTTCATCTCCTGATTGATAGCACTGCATTACAGCATCAGCATATTGTTTCATATCAGTAGTTTCTTCAAGTATTATATTAAAATTACAATTTGTCATAATTTTATCTAATTTATCAAAATCAGTATATATTTGCCATACTTCTGTTGATACAAGTTCAAAAATTTCTTTATTAAAATATTTTTCTTTGTTATAATATAATTCTTTCATATAAGGAATTAAATAAACTGTAGTTTTTCTATTAATAGAATTAAAGAATTTATTTGCATCATCAATGATACTGCAAAAATCTTCTTTGTTATTAACATCAAAATTTGAAATAAAATTACTATAGCAATCTTTTATATTTTCATTATATGCAATTTCATAATTATTTTTATTAATAACATTAAAATCTAGACCTTCAAACCCTTTAATATGAATATCATATATATCTTTTATTAATTTTAAATCCATATTACAAACCTTTCTAATAATTTGCGTATATTATATCAAACAATTTTATTTTTGTCATTTTTAAAAAACAGAATGAATTTAAAAAATTTAATAAAATATTGACATTATTCCGAATTCGGATAAAATAAAAATATGAGTTACATCATTAAAATTTGATAGCACATTATCAATATCAATACCTATTTTACGTTTAACCTCCATAAACGACTCTCCTATTAATATTTTTTAATTTATTGATATTATGTCATAAAAATTTAATCTTGTCTTTTATTGTAATATAAAATTAGAATCAACTAAAAATATTAATTACGACATATATTTATATTTTTTTTTAAATATGTTATAATAAATTAAATTAAAAATAATATTATTGAAAGGGGGTGAAAATATGATAGAAGCATTTAGGAAAATAGCAGAGAGTGAAATGGGGTACAGTTTAAATAATGTATCAGATAGTATAATTTTTGTAATAGGAATAGTTTTGATCTTAATAGTAGTCGTTTCTATTTTTGCTTTTGGAGTACAAATTGTTTTAGCAATTAAATATCACAAATATAACAAAAGGAAAAATAGTTTAGATATGACAGGACAAGATATTGCAAGAAAAATATTAGACGAAAATGAATTACAGAATATTAAAGTTAAGTCAAGTGGTTCACTACTTTTCGGTAATAGCTATAGTCATTTCTTCAAAAAGGTTAGATTAAGAAGATTAACTTGGAAGAAGGATTCGGTTTCATCTTTAGCAATGGCTTCTCAAAAATCATGTTTGGCTATATTAGATAAAGAGAATGATCCAGATATGAAAACTAGAATTAGATTAACACCATTTATTTATTTTGGACCTTTAGCATTTATTCCATTAATCATTATAGGTGTAATTCTTGATATTTTAATTATTAAAAGTCAATCACTAGTATGTACTACAGTTTGTATGATATTAGGGTTACTGATTTATTTAGTCTCATTTGTAATGTCAATAAAAGTGTTAAAAACTGAAAAAAAAGCGCAAGACAAAGCATGTGAATTATTAAAAAATAATAATATGGCTACAGAAGATGAATTAGAAATGATAAAAGAATTATTTAAATTGTATAACATTGAATATATTAATGATATGGTAATATCATTATTAGAATTAATTTATAGAATTTTACAAATTATAGCTTATATTCAACAAAAGGATTAATTAAATGCATATTTTTGATAAAAATTAGATGTTCATGAATTATAAAAAGATAACAAGTGCATTGAATTTTTTACGATGAAATATAAGATTATTACATAAAAGTAAGAACTAACAGTTCTTACTTTTTTTATTATATAAAGAAAAATCCTTTTTCACATGCAATAAAAACAAACAAGTGTAATAACAATCCGTTTTCTCTAATAATTTATATTAGATGAAATTAGCAAAAAGGAGCTGATGTCAATGTGAATAAGGATAAACAAAATATGAAGATAGATAAATTAGAATTTAATACATATTGTATTTTTGCAAAAGAAAAGCAAGATGTAAATGAAGCCATAGGATTAATGTTTAAAGACTATATAGAAAGTTTAAAAATTAAAGATAAGTAATTATTAAAAGGTATTTACAATCTAATTCACTTATATTTATAAATCAATTTAGGCTTCTTTGGCGAAGGAGGTAGAAGGTCTTAATGGGAGATAATAATAATTTCAGAGTTCGGAATTTACATCAGATTATCTCGTGAAGATGGCGAAAATAAGGAAAGCGAAAGTATCAGTAATCAAAGAAAAATTTTGCAAAGATATATAAAGGAGAACAATTTAACATTTATCAAAGAGTATGTTGATGATGGTGTATCAGGTACAACATTTAATAGACCGGGTTTTAATGAATTATTGCAAGATATCGAAAACAAAAGTATTAATATGGTTATTACTAAAGACTTATCTAGACTTGGTAGAGATTATATTAAAACTGGAGAATACATTGAAAATTATTTCCCAGAAAATAATATAAGATATGTTGCAATAACAGATGGAATAGACACTTATATTAATAGTACAAATAACGATATAACACCTTTTAAGGCAATTATGAATGATATGTATGCAAAAGACATTTCAAAGAAAATAAGAAGCGTGTATAAGGAAAAACAAAAGCAAGGTGAATATTTGTGTAGCACACCAGCATATCGGATATCAAAGGCATCCAAGTATTAAAAATAAGCTAGTGATTGATGAAAATGTAGTTAATATCGTAAGAAAAATTTTTGAGCTGTATGCAAATGAACATGGCACAGTAGAGATAGCAAATTACTTAAATAAGAATAACTATTTATCTCCAACTGGCTATAGAAAAACTAGACTAGTACAAGATGAAAACAAAACAAACTATAATTGGAATGAAGTTACTCTATGTAATATGCTAAAAAATGAAGTATACATCGGAAATACAATACAAAATAAAAAGACAGTTGTATCATATAAGGTAAAGAAAATTAGAACTATAGAAAAGGAAAATCAAATACGAGTAAATGATACGCACGAGCCAATTATAGATAAAGATATATTTCAAAAAGTGCAATGTATTCTTGAAAAGAGAGGAACAAATACAAAGCTCAAATACGACTACTTATTGAGAGGTCTGCTTTATTGTTATCATTGTAAAAGAAAATTGCAAATAGTACTTAAAAAGAACACAAAAAGGAATAGCACATTGCATTCGTATATAACTTGTGCAGGTTATAAATCAAGAGGATGCTACCCATTAAGTATCAATTATGAAAAGTTCGAAAAACATCTTTTTTATATAGTAAAAAAGATTGCCCAAATTTATGCTGATAAAGAAGTTTTTTATTCAGTTTACGAAAAATATCAAAACAAAACTCTTGATATTAGAGAAGGCTTTAAGAAAAAAATTGAACAATTAGATAAAGCAATATTTGAAATAAATAATAATTTAGACAAGATGTATATGGATAAGTTAAAAGGTGTTATTTTGGAAGAAGACTATATAAGATATTCACAAAAATTCATTTTTGAGAGAACAAATTTAATGAAACAAAAGGAAGAATCACAACAAAAATTAACACAAACGGAAAAAAGAATTATTACGAAAAACAAGACAACAGAAGAAAAAGAAGTAGATGAATTAATAGAAAATTTTTTGAAATTAGAGAAAATTGATAAAATATATTTATATAGATTAATTAATAAAATTGAAATAGATAAAGACAAAAATGTATACATATATTTTAATTTTTCAAAACTAAATTCTATTAATGATAATCTGGATGAATTTATCAAAATTGAGGAAATAATAAATAAAAACAATCAAAAACGCAAAGCCGTGTAATTTAGGTATTACAAGACTTTATGCACTAGTTGGTATATTTTAAAATCCACACCAGAGATGTTAGCTTTCCATCCTAAAGGAAAAGGAATTGATGGAAAACTATTTGCAATATTTCTTGCATTTGTATAAAAAGAAGAATTTTGATCCATACCACCCGTAACTAAATCAACACCATCAGGATTTACCATTGGTACAATATATATTGAAAAATTATTAAAAATATAATTTGTACTGTATCCATAAATATATCCATTGTCTACAAAAGACTTTGAAAAATTCTCAATAAATTTCATAAGAACAGGAGTTGTTATCCACTCATTTGCATGAAAAGAAGCGTTATAAAATACTTCTTTATTACCAGTACCAATCCTAATATATGGTATCTGTTTACCCATTACACTATTACCTATAGAGCCTATCTGTAAGAAGGGATATACTCTAGTAAAAGCAAAAATATTCATTTGTAATATATTGTAGGTATAATTTATATTCGTAGGAACGATTGAGCCAAAAGGGACTATTATATTTTGACCTATATATAAATTATTTGCATCAATATTAGGATTAGCGTATAAGATTCTATTAACAGTTGTAGAGAATCTTTGAGCAATGGAATATAGTGTATCTCCATTTTTAATATTATAGCTACTATAACCATATATATATGGATACAAAGCATTCCAAGTATTACTACCTACGATTCCATCAACTGTAAGTCCAAAATTTCGTTGAAACATTTTAACAGCATTTTCAGTTGCACTTCCAAAAATACCATCTATATTTCCAACATATAAACCTAATTTATTCAAAGTACTTTGCAACAATTCAACTAAAGGTCCGGTTGAACCTAATTTTAAAATTTCCATGAATAAAATCCTTTCTATATAAATATGCTATAAAACAAATTTCAAAAAGGGGCACGGATTCCGTGCCCTTATATTAATTAATCATCATAACAGCAAGATTTTGTATTACAGAATATACATATTATTATATCTATAACATTTATTAAGAATGATACCAAGAAAAATGCAACTGCACCGACTAAAATTGCTGCAGGAAGAGAAGCAGCTGCTAAAGCAGTTACAGCTAAAGCAAATGAACTTGTAATTATTGAACCAATTATGCTAGTAATGAAACCTGTTGAGCTAACACAAGTACAAATACTTTTCTTGCAGAATATTCCAACTAAAATTAGACCAATTAATCCTAGAATACCTAATATTAATGTTATATATACTAAAGCAACTATTGAAGTTATAAGTCCAGCAAAAAATACGCCAGCAACAGCAACAGCTACTATAAGGCTTGAAATGATATTAAATAAACATGAACAATTATTACTCTTTTCTCTGTACATAAATATTCCTCCTTACGGTATATAATATGACTAAATATAAAAAATGTGAGTTAAGCAGATTGTATTTTCATAAAGTTATGGTAAAATATCAATATTTGGTTTAAAACCAGAGGAATATAAGAAAGAAGACATAGAATTTGAGGTAATTAATAAATAAAAATTTGTAGACTTTTTAATATCTGTATGGTATAATATGACCAATTAAACGATAAGAGTATTAGTTTCAAAAATAATTAAAATCTTTTTAAAACTAGTAACATATTTTAAGAAAGGAATGATATAAAAATGGAATTAAAAGGATCAAAGACAGAACAAAATTTAATGACAGCTTTCGCTGGAGAATCACAAGCAAGAAATAAATATACATATTTCGCAAGCAAAGCTAAAAAAGAAGGATATGAGCAAATAGCTGCTATATTTCTAGAAACAGCTGATAATGAAAAAGAACATGCAAAACTTTGGTTTAAATTATTACACAATGGAGAAGTACCATCAACTGTTGAAAACCTAAAAGCAGCTGCAGAAGGCGAAAACTATGAATGGACAGACATGTATGACGAATTTGCAAAAACAGCAAAAGAAGAAGGTTTTGATAAAATTGCATACTTATTTGAAGCAGTTGGAAAGATAGAAAAAGAGCATGAAGAAAGATATAAAAAATTATTAGAAAATGTGGAAGACGGATTAGTATTCTCTAAAGATGGTGACAAAATTTGGAAATGCAGAAATTGTGGACATATATGTATAGGAAAAGAAGCACCAGCAATTTGCCCAGTATGTGCACATCCACAAGCATATTTTGAAATAAAAGCAGAAAACTATTAATAATAAAATATAGGGTAGACCGCATGTCTACCCTATAATAATTATATACAAAATAGGAATATTTTAGAAAAAAGTGAATATAATACATAATGGAAAAGGCAAAAAAGCAAAAAATTAACTCAAAGTATTGACATCTAATAAATTTAGCATTATAATAATTATGTTGAGCACATCGCGAGGTGGAGCAGTTGGCAGCTCGCAGGGCTCATAACCCTGAGGTCGTAAGTTCGAGTCTTACCCTCGCAACCAGTAAAAAAAAAGATTTTACTAGAAATAGTAAAATCTTTTTTATGTAGGGGCGAGTTTTGCTCGTCCAATTATTTAAAATACTTACCCAAAAGAACATTAACATATTCATTATAAAGAGTTTGAATATCTAATTGCTCTTGAGTTTTAATTTTGTATAACAAACTTGAACAAGTAAAACCAAAAATACTAGAAGCAAGTATTTGAGGATCAACATCCTTAAGTTCACCATTATTTAAGCCATCTTGAATAATATTTTCAATAATATTTATATAATCAAAAACATAATTTTTGCAGGCAATGTTTCTAGCTTCATTTCCCCAAATCTGACTAAGTAAGATAGTAATAAAATCCTCATATTTTAGCATAATTTTAATTTGAATTAATATTATAGCTTTTAACTTATCCACAACGTTATCCACTTTAGAAGTTTTAATGATAATACTATTTTTTAGAAGATTTATACCTTCTTCAACAAGAAAATTAAAAATTTCATCTTTACTAGAAAAGTGATAATAAAGAGTACCTTTTGCAACTCCGACAACAGAGGTTATTTCTTCAATACTAGTAGCTTCATATCCTTTTTTTGCGAATAGAGCCATAGAAGTCTCAAAAATTTTTCTTTTAGTTTTATTCATAAGAGATTATCATTCCTTTCAAAGATAAATTTAGTGCGAAAAATAAGCTATTATTAAACAATAGCTTATTTTTTAACCTATATTAACAAACAATTAGATCTTCACGTCCAGCACCAGTTCCTATAAACTTAATTGGAACCTCAAGAACTTCTTCGATTTTCGCTAAATATTTTTGCGCATTAACTGGTAGATCTTCTCTTGTCTTGCAATTAGATAAATCACCAAAATTTCCATCAAATTCCTCATAAACTGCTTCACAATTATTTAAATAATCTGGATTTGTAGAGAAATCTGTTGTAACTTTTCCTTTATGATTATAAGCTACGCATAATTGAATTTTATCGAATTTTCCTATTGTATCCATATGATTTATTGCTATACCTGTTATTCCATTAATCATAACGGAATATTTTACAGCAACTAAATCTAACCAACCGCAACGTCTAGGTCTTTTAGTAGTTGTTCCATATTCATGTCCAAGTTCACGAATTTTATCTCCAGTTGCATTTAATTGCTCTGTTAAAAATGGCCCGGCTCCGACTCTAGAAGAATATGCTTTAATAACCCCATAAATTTCTCCGATATCTTTAGGGCTTATACCAGAACCTGCACAAATTCCGCCCATTGATGGGTTAGATGAAGTAACAAATGGGTAAGAACCAAAATCAATATCTAGTAAAGTTGCTTGAGCACCTTCACAAAGAAGTTTTTTATTATCTTTTATACAGTTATGTAACAATACAACAGTATCAACAACATAAGGTTTAAGTATTTCAGCATATTTAGAGTATTCTTCAATAATTTGCTCTGCATCCATTTGTTCTTTACCATATAATGAGAAGATTTTATTCTTACTTTCAACATTTCTTATAACTGCTTCTCTAAATCTTTCAGGACTTACAAAATCTTGAACTCGTATTCCTGAACGCTCATACTTATCACAATAAGTAGGACCTATTCCACGTGCAGTTGTACCTATTTTTCCTGCACCTCTATTTTCCTCTAATAATTTATCCATAGCTATATGATATGGCATAATGATATGTGCTTTATCACTAATTTTTAAATTTGAAACTGAAATATTATGAGCTTTTAAATTTTCAATTTCCTCAATCAAAACTTTTGGGTCAATAACTACACCATTACCAATTACTGCCAAAGTATTCTCATTTAAAATTCCTGATGGAATTAAATGAAAAGCGTATTTGACACCATCAACTTCAATAGTATGTCCAGCATTATTACCACCTGTGCAACGTATTGAAACATCAGAATTTGTTGATAAATAATCTATTATTTTTCCTTTTCCTTCGTCTCCATAAAAAGCGCCTAAAACGACGTCAACTTTAGACATAGGACCTCCTTTAGATAAAACAAATTTATCTTAAAAATTATTTGTTTTTAATAAAAAAACCGCCTATATTATCTAATAAATTGAGAAAAAAGTCAATAGTAATTGTAATATGAGGAATAATGTGATAAAATAGATATCGGTTGTTAAGTAAAAAAAATAATCAGCATCCTCAAATTAGATTTGTTCTTTAGAAAGGAATGATATAAAAAATGGAAAATGAAATATATGTAACACCTTTAAGTGGTAGATATGCAAGTAAAGAAATGAACAAAATATGGTCTCCTAGCGCAAAATATTCAACTTGGAGGAAATTATGGGTTGCACTTGCAGAAACAGAAAAAGAATTAGGAATAGATATTACTGACGAACAAATTAATGAAATGAAATCAAATATTAATAACATAGATTATGATATAGTTGCAGAAAGAGAAAAAGAATGTAGACATGATGTAATGAGCCATGTATATGAATTCGGATTAAAATGTCCTAAAGCAAAACCAATAATACATTTAGGAGCAACTTCATGCTTTGTTACTGACAATACAGATGTTATCTTAATGAGTGAAGCCTTAAAGATTGTAAAGCAAAAATTAATCGTAGTAATAAATAACCTAAAAGAGTTTGCAGAAAAAAATAAAAGTGTTACATGTTTAGGATATACACACTTTCAACCAGCGCAACTTACAACAGTAGGAAAGAGGGCAACTCTTTGGATGCAAGACTTATTAGAAGATTTAGAAGAATTAGAATTTGTAGAATCACATATGAAATTGTTAGGTTGCAAAGGAACAACAGGAACTCAAGAAAGTTTTATGAAATTATTTAAAGACGAAGAAAAAGTTAAAAAGATAGACGCTAAAATAGCAGAAAAAATGGGATTTGATAAATTCTATGCAGTATCTGGTCAAACATATACAAGAAAACTAGACTCAAGAGTTCTAAATGTTTTATCAAGCATTGCACAAAGTGCTTCAAAATTTGCAAACGATATGAGATTATTACAACATGAAAAAGAATTAGAAGAACCTTTTGAAAAAGGACAAATCGGATCATCAGCAATGGCATACAAGAGAAACCCAATGAGAAGTGAAAGAATAAATTCATTATCAAGACATGTTATGATTTTAGCACAAGATCCAGCAATAACTAGTGCTACACAATGGTTAGAAAGAACACTAGATGATTCAGCTAATAAAAGAATTTGTGTACCAGAAGCATTTTTAGCAATAGATGCAGTACTTATACTTTATGGAAATATAAGTAAAAATATAGTAGTATATGAAAACGTAATAAAAACAAATTTAATGCAAGAATTACCTTTTATGGCAACAGAAGAAATAATAATGAATGCAGTTTTAAAAGGTGGAGATAGACAAGAGCTACATGAAAAAATAAGAGTATACTCAATGGAATCAGCAAGAGAAGTTAAAGAATTTGGTAGACCAAATGATTTAGTAGATAGAATAGCAGGAGATAGTTCTTTTGGATTAACAAAAGAAGAAATACTATCAGCATTAAATCCAGATAATCTTTGTGGTAGAGCACCTCATCAAGTAGATGACTTCATAAAAGAAAAAGTAAATCCTGTATTAGAAAAATATGCAGATTTATTAAAATTTGAAAATATAGAAGTTAATGTATAATTTTGTAATAAGAAATTTACAAAGCATATCGCAATTTTATTAAATAATACTGCTAATTTAGTTTATAAAATGCTAATTACGAATAGAGAATAATGTAGGGCACATTGCAATGTGCCCTTTTTATATGCATACAATATATTCAATTAGAATTTTGACTAATATGCAAAAATATGATATAATATAAGATAGGTAAAGGCTCAAGAGCTTTTGCAAAAAAAACATAGGAGGTTCATTTATATGAGCAATATTATTGAAGTACGAACACCAACCAGTTATGGAGCACGGAGTGCAGCAATAGCCATAATCGATGGATTCGGAGGCAGGGACTGCGTGAAATCTGTGATTCTGAATACCAAACAGGAAGCACCTGATCTGCTTGACAGTTCTGAAGACTGGCCGGTGAGGTTGAAGTGCGTATCCGAGTTAGAAGGACTCTACGAGTTCGAAATTCGTATATGTATGCTGGCTTCTGGCTACAACGGTACAGGACCGCATGATCTGGAATCTCTGTTGGATTATGCTGGATTCGACTTCGACAAGAGGGAGATATACCAGCGGCTCTTTAACGAAGAGTGGAAAAAAGAAGAATGAACCAAAAAGATCCCGCATTTGATTATCACAAATGCGGGATCTTCATATTATTAGAATTTCTTTCCTGTTAGTTTTTCATAAGCCTCAATATATTTTGCTCTTGTTGTATCTATAACATCTTGAGGAATAGGTGTTGGATTTTCAGCATCCCATTTAGTTGCTTTTAACCAATCTCTCATATATTGCTTATCAAAACTCTTTTGAGAACGTCCAACTTCATATTCATCTGCTGGCCAGAAACGACTAGAATCTGGAGTTAAAACTTCATCACCTAAAACTAGATTTCCATTTTCATCTAAACCAAACTCAAATTTTGTATCAGCAATTATTATACCTTTTGTTAATGCATAGTCAGCACATTTTTTGTAGATTTCTATTGTTTTAGCTTTAACTTTTTCAGCTAAATCTTTTCCAACCAAATTACACATCTCATCAAAAGTTATATTTTGATCATGACCTTCAGCTGCTTTTGTTGTTGGAGTAAAAATTGGTTCAGGTAATTTTTGAGATTCTTTTAATCCTTCTGGAAGTTTTATTCCACAAACTTCACCAGATTCTTGATAACTTTTCCATCCAGAACCTGTTATATATCCTCTAACTATACATTCAACAGGTACCATTTTAAGTTTTTTAACCAACATGCTTCTTCCTTCAAATTCAGGAGTTCTAAACTCTTCAGGAAAATCCTTCAATTCTGTTGCAATAATATCATTTGGAATTATATCACTTACATAGTCAAACCAAAATTCAGATATTTTATTTAATACTTGTCCTTTGTTTGGAACCATACAAGGTAGAATAACATCAAAAGCTGATATTCTATCAGATACTACCATCATTAATTTGTCATTATCAACAGCATAAATTTCACGAACTTTACCACTACTTATTTTGTTCATTTTTATCAATTCCTTTCTTTATATAAACTACATTTGATTTAGATATTCTTTATATCCTAATTTTTGCAATTTCTCATTTTTATTAAGTACGGCTGTTTCCATTGACTTTTTGTAATCTATAAGTTTATTACGAAGTTTATCATCTGAAGTAGCAAGTATTGTAACTGCTAAAATTCCAGCATTCTTTGCTCCATCAACAGCAACAGTTGCAACGGGTATTCCAGAAGGCATTTGAACTATTGAATATAAAGAATCAATACCATTTAATTTAGAATTAATAGGAACACCTATTACAGGAGCTGGTACTTGTGCTGCGAATACTCCTGGAAGATGTGCTGCACCTCCTGCACCTGCTATAATAACTTTTACTTTTCTTTCTTTTAAACTTTGAGCATACTTTGCAGATTCTTCAGGACATCTATGTACTGATAAAATTGTCATTTCATAGCTTATGCCAAAGTCTTCTAAAACTTTGGCTGCATTTTGCATTATAGATAAATCAGAATCACTGCCCATAATAATCGCAACATCAACGTTTTTTTCCATAAAAATCTTCCTTTCTTCTTATTTTTTACAATTATTTGAAAAATCTTTTAAAACATTAATTAACTGTATTTTTTCTGCCGCTTGAACACGAGCAGATAAATCCTCTGGAGTATCATCTGGATACACATCAACTACGGTTTGACTTATGATATCACCACTATCATATTTTTCATTAACATAGTGAAGAGTAACACCGCTTTTCTTTTCACCAGCGGACACAACTGCACGATGTACATTCATTCCATACATTCCTTTACCACCATAATTTGGAAGTAATGCAGGATGAGTATTTATAATTTTGTATTTATTAATAAGCCCAGAACCTATTAATTTTAAATATCCAGCAAGTACAATTAAATCAACCTCATAATGTGAAAGAACTTCTAATAATTCATTATCAATATCAGTATTATTTTTATTTTTAATCACATAAGTTGGGATATTATCATTTTTAGCACGAGAAAGTGCATAGGCGTTAGGATTATTAGATATGACTAATTGAATTTTAGCCTTTAGATTTCCAGAATTAATATTGTCAATAATTGATTGTAATGTAGTACCATTTCCAGAAGCAAAAACAACTAAATTATACACATTAACCTCCAAATAGCATTAAATGCTTAAAAATTTAATTAATAAAAACCTAAAAATTATGGCAATATTATAATACATTACCGAAAAAAAGTCAATTTTTTTAGGAAAAGTATATACTTTTTATGGAAAACAAGGTATAATAAATATATACAGTTGTAATTATGAACTGTATATATTTATTTTTATAAAAGAAATGGAGAACGATATGTTCAGAAAATTAAAAGAAGAATGTGGAGTATTTGGTATATATTCTAAACATTCATATGAAAATTTAGCTGGAATTATAAGTGCGGGACTTTCATCATTACAACATAGAGGAGAAGAGAGCTGTGGTATTGCTATAAATAAAGATGGACTTATTTCTTATCATAAAGATTTGGGTTTGGTTTCTAAAGTATTTCCAGAACATGTATTAGAAGAGTTACCACAAGGGAAAATGGGAATAGGTCATGTTAGATATTCTACAACAGGAGAAGCTAGAAAAGCTAATGCTCAACCTATGGTAATAAGACATAAAAAAGGAAATTTAGCAATAGCACATAATGGAAATATAGTAAACGCCTATGAACTTAGACAAGAATTAGAAGAAAAAGGAGCAATCTTTACTACAACTAGCGATACTGAAGTAATTAGCTATATAATAGTTCAAGAAAGATTAAAAACAAACTCAATAGAAGAAGCAATTCAAAATGCAATGAAAAGATTTAAGGGATCATATGCATTAGTAATTATGACATCAAAAAAATTAATTGCAGTTCGTGATCCACAAGGATTTAGACCTCTTTGTATTGGTAAAAACGAAGATGAATATGTATTTGCATCTGAAAGTTGTGCTTTAGATTTAGTTGGAAGTGAATTCATAAGAGACGTAAAACCAGGAGAAATAGTAGTTGTAACAAATAATGAAATGAAATCAATTGAAACAAATATTAATGAGCCAAAAGGCTTATGTTCATTTGAATATATTTATTTTGCGAGACCAGATTCAGTAATTGATGGAATAAGCGTACATAAATTCAGAGAAGATGCAGGCAGAATGTTAGCTCGTCAAAAACCAGCAGATGCAGATATAGTAGCAGGAGTTCCAGATTCTGGTTTAGATGCGGCATTAGGATTTTCAAAGGAATCAGGTATTCACTATGATATGGTATTTACAAAAAGTAAGTACGTTGGAAGAACATTCATACAAAACTCACAAGGAGAAAGACAGAGATTAGTTGGTATGAAATTAAATCCAATAAAAACTGTTGTTAAAGATAAAAAGATAGTTCTAATAGATGATTCAATAGTCAGAGGAACCACAATAACAAGGATAATAACAAGATTAAGAGAAGCGGGAGCAAAAGAAGTGCATTTAAGAATTGCAGCACCTGCCTTTGTAGATGTATGTTATTTTGGAACAGATATAGATGATAAAGAAAAACTTATTGCTTATAACAAATCAGTAGAAGAAATAAGAAAAGAAATAGGTGCAGACTCATTAGAATACTTAAGTTTAGACAGTTTAAAAGAAATAACAAAACAATGTAATGTAGCAGGATTATGTACGGGATGCTTTACAGGAAAATATCCTATACCAGTACCAGGAGAAATTGAAAAAGATAGATTTGAAGCAATAAAACTATAAATATAAAGCGATAGAAGAACTTTAAAATAATAAATATAATTATTTGTAGGGGCACATTGCATGTGCTCTTTTATATAAAATGTCAATGGGGACGGAGAATATTGACATTTGACAAACAACAGATTTATATGTTAATATGAAAAAATTTAATAATTAAAATTATATTTCATTCGAAAAATTTAAAATCAAAAGGTTAAAATCTAACCAAAACACCACAAAAAATAAAAAGAATAAAATAGGAGATGATGTATAATTGAATTACCCAAATATGAGAGATATGCAAGTAAAAACAAAGAATTAAGCACATGGGTAAAATTTATAACAAATCCAGGAGAAATAAATATGGAAGATATAAATAGTAATGAACCATTAAAGAAAGCCAATAAAGTATTACAAGAAATAAGTGATGATGAATATGAGCAAGATTTAGCATTTCGAAGACAATTGTATGAGATGGATAAAAAGGCAATAAAAGCAGCAGGATATGAAAAAGGAGTAGAAGAAGGAATGCAAAAAGGGGAAAAAGAAAAATCCATTGAAATTGCAAAAAACATGCTCAAAAAAGGCATATCTATTCAAATGATTATAGAATGCACAGGACTAGCAAAAGAAGAAATAGAAAAACTTAAATAAGATATTAAGATATAATTTGAATATTAGATTAAAATGAGTTACATTTTATGTAACTCATTTTATATTAGAAAATACACATAGGGGACGTAAAAATGTGCCACCCCAAAAATGCATTTCCGTAGTAAAATCGACAAAAAAATACAAAAATGTCCATAAAATTTAAACAACAATAAATAAACACATAAATCATAAATATCCGTAAACAAAAACATTAATAAAATAGCAATTTTAAATAAAATATTCCATTGACTTTATATATTCTAGTATTAAAATTGATATTGATATAAATAATATATCATATTTTGGAGGTAAACAAGATGAAAAGAAATGAAGCAAGGGGAGAAAACGCTAAAACCGTTGGGAGAGTAACACACACACACACACACACACACACACAAGTATTCATTAATAGATAAAAAATTTAAATAATATAGATTCAAGGATACATTTTTAATGTATCCTTATTTCGCATAGATATAAATTTAATTAAAAATATCATGTTAAAAACACAATTGAAGGAGGAATAAGTATGAGAAAATATATAAAGATAACATTTTCTATATTAACTGTTTTATTAATATTACACATTATTACTACTTATGTAATATCTATTTCTTCTAAACAGAATAAATCAACAAATAATGCAGAAGAAATATGGAGATTTTCTTATACAGAAGGGGTAGAAGAATTTGTAGCACCATATACAGGAAAATATTATATAGAAGCATATGGAGCTTCAGGTGGAAATGCTAGTACGGTAAAAGGTGGAACAGGAGGAAAGACAGCAGGATATTATAATTTAAAGCAGGGAGAAAAAATTTATATTTGTGTTGGAGGAGAAGGAACAAATAGCAAAGGAGGATATAATGGAGGAGGTTCACCAGCATCAGGAGCATATGGAGGTGGAGGAGCTACCTCTATTACTAAAACAAATAGGGGTAGTTTGGATCATTTCGAAAAATATAAAGAAGAAGTAATAGCTGTTGCCGGAGGCGGTGGCGGTGCAGGAACCAACATGCTTACAAATAGTGAGAATATGCCTATTATAGGATGTGGCGGAGGATTAACAGGTGGTGCAATTCGTCAGTTTAGAACGACAGAGGAACTCACGCCATCTTGGTATAAACAAGCAACTTATTTGAGCGGATATGCTTTTGGAAAAGGAGAATCAGGACAAAATGGAGGTGGCTCTGGAGGAGGAGGCTACTATGGCGGAATAGGAAATCGTACTGAAAGAGGAGGAGGACTTGGCGGTGCAGGTTATGTAAGTAAAGAAATGTATGATACAATAAGTCAAGAATCTACTAAAATTGGAAATGGAAGTGTTTCAATACGTTATAGTGGAAAAGTACAATCTACCATTACCATAAATTTGTATGGAAAAGCTACAATAGATGGAAAAAGTGATAAGATTACTATTTCGAAATATGCTGGAGAATTTATAGAATTAAACCCTACTTGTCAAGGTGGTTATAGAATAAATGCATATGTTGTAAAATATGGAGATGCACAGGTTAAAGAAAATAGAATTGAAGTAGGTTTTAGTAATTCTAATATTGATGTTGTCTATGATGCAGATCTAATGCTAACATCTACAACATTTGATGGAACATGTACTTTGTCTTTTAAGGAAGATGATAGTTTTAACAAAAAATTTCAAATTTATCAGTCACTAGATGGAAAAAATTGGTATTTTGCAAGTCTTGATACAGAAAATATAAGTAAGAAAGTAGAAACAAGAGAATATAACTATACAGGTCGTATAGAAAGTTTTGTTGCACCATATAACACAGAGTATAGATTATATCTTTATGGAGCACAAGGAGGAGACTCTATAGCACAAGGAGATAGTAGAAGTACTTCAGGCAGAGGAGGATACACACAAGGAGGAAAGACGTTAAATAAAGGAGAAACATTATATATATGTGTTGGAGGACAAGGAAGTAGAGGAAATCTTGGAGGATTAGCATCTGGTGGATACAATGGTGGCGGTTATGGTTGTAACGATTCCGGTGGTAGCGGAGCAAGTGATGATAATGAAGCTAGTGGAGGTGGCGGAGGAGCCACATCTATTACTACTCAAAATAGAGGAGTATTATCTAATTTTAATGCACATAGAGATGAAGTAGTAGCAGTCGCAGGAGGAGGTGGCGGAGGAAGCTTTAACTATAGTGCAGGATCAGGTGGAGGATTATCTGGAGGAGCCTGTGGAACGGGAAAAGTAGCTAATCAAAATTCAGGATATGCCTTTGGACAAGGACAAAATGGAAATGGGAGTGCAGATAGTGATGGTGTAGGCGGAGGCCGGAGGACGGCTGGTTTGGAGGATATGGAGAAAATGTAGGTGGTAGATCATCAGGCGGAGGTGGTTCAGGATATATAGAAGGAATGGACTACGGAACAACAATAATATCTTCACGTAGTGGAAATGGATATGTAAAAATTGAATATGATACATATTCAACTAAAGAAAGTTCAGATCTTTCTATTAATATAAAAGATAAAGCAGCCCCTAACAAACCTTCTAATGGAGAATTAATTGGAGAAGCAAATTTAATTAGATGGCAAGATAATGGAGACAATGGATCAACCTATTACCATATGGTAGAATCATATAATAGTGACAATGGTGCGAAACTTCACACTTCTAATATAACAGAAGATTATATTATAGCAGGAGTAAAAGGCTGGTATTATTATATTGATAATAATGCTAATGGGACAGTTACAAAGGAAAATTCTAAATTTACAGAAGTTAATTATACAAATATTGAAAGAAGTCAGCAAAAACAATACATTCATATTGCAACAGTAGATGGAGCTGAAAATTTATCACAAACTTATAATTATGAAATCATACCAGTTTCTAATTATACAGTAAATCATTATCTAATGAAAGAAGATGGAGTAACATATTATTTACAAGATTCAAATGTATATACTGAAATTATAGGTACAAATATTATTGCAGAAACGAATAATTATCCTGGATTTACAAGCCCACAAAAGAAGAGTGGTATTGTATTAGCAGACAATAAGCTTGTAATAGATTATCAATATACAAGAAATCAGTCAACATTAAAAGTAAATCCTAACGAAGGAGTTTGGAATGGTTCTACACAAGAACAAAATTTTACACAACGTTATAATACAGTAAAAAATATTCCTAATCCAACAAGGGTAGGATATACTTTTAATGGATGGCAGAGAACAAATAATTATGGAAATCTAGTTTCTGTAACGGATGGATGGAAATATACTTTTGGAGAGAGCAACAATGTAACAGATATTATTACAGCAAAATGGGAGCTAATAACAAAGAATATAACAGGAACAGTAATATGGAATGATGAAAATGATAAATACGGAATAAGACCACAAAATGTAACAGTAACATTAGATAGAACACCAGAGACAGGTACAGTAACACAATTACCAAATCCAGCTACAGTAAATAAACCATCATCAGGAAATCAAGCACAATATACATTTAGTAATGTACAGTCTATAGATACAACAACAGGAAGAGAATATACATATTCAGTAAGCCAGAATGAAGCAATAGGCTATGAAACAAAAGTATCAGGCTTTAATATAACAAATACGCTAATATTGCCAACATATACATCAAGTATACAATATGCACCAGTAGATAGTTTAGATGGAGCATATTTAAAGAACGGAAAAGTAAAAGTAACAGCTCAAGCAAAAGCGAATGAAAATAATAGAGACAAAGTAGGTTTAAATGAAGGAACAGTAACGTTTAATATAGATCAAGATATATTAATAGATGCACAAAGTATAAAGATAGTATATACAAATGGAGAAACAGGAGAGAAAACAACAATAACAAACTATAGCTGTCAAAACAACCAAATAGTAGTAAAGTTTGGAAAAGACAATAATGGAATAAGTGAGAAAAAAGACACAATAACAATAGAAGTACAAGGAACATTAAATAAGATAGGGACATATACATCAAACATAAATGTAACAGGAAAATTGAGAACGTACAAAGGAGTAAATACGGATGCAAGTTTAGGAACAGTAACCCAAGCATCACAACAAATAACAGTACAATATCAAATGCCAAATGCAAAAATAAGCATAACAAAAACAGATAGTATAACAGAAGGAAAATTAACAGATGCAGAATTCACATTATATGAATGGAATGGAAGTAACTATATAGAAAAAGAAAGAATAACAGATGTAAATGGCGATGGAATTTATGAAAGTAAATATTACGAATGGGACAAGACAACAGACGGAAAATATAAAGTAGTAGAAACAAAAGTACCAGAAAACCATAAGGACTTAAAATTCAGCATGGAATATAGGATAGACCAATTAAAAACAGAAAACTATACAATAACTCCGGACTATAATAATAATAAATATAAAATAGCATATGGAATAAGACACCCAGATGACTTTGACAACAAAAATGGAACAGTAGAAAACGAACCATATAAATTAAAAGCGCAAATAGAAAAAATAGATAGTGAAACGAAGAAACAAATAGTAGTAGACACGCAATATACAATATATGAATGGAACAATGAAAACCAAACATATGAAATATATATGAGCCATACAAGCGGACAAGAAGTAAAAATGCAAAGACAAGAAGATGGAACATATTTAAGTACAGAATGGTTATATTACACAGCAAAAAATGAAGGAAAATACAGAATAATAGAAACCAAAGCACCAAGTGGATACTATGGAGACTATTTAGAAGGAGAAACAAAACAAAAGAGAAATTATGACATAAACATATTAGAAATCATAAGAGACAGTAATTATAAAGGACAAAACGTAAGCAATGAGAGCACATTAAAAGTAGGAAACAATGGAGAAAAATTAGAAAACCAAAGAGTAAAAAATAAAATAGAAGTAACAAAAATAGATAGTCAAAGCAAGCAAACAACACCACAAGGAGATGCAAAAATAGAAGGAACAATATATGGACTATATGCAAGAGAGAAAATACATCATGCAGATGGAGTAACAGCAACCAAAGGAGATGAAACAGCGTTATTATATAGACAAGGAGAACTAGTACAAACACAAACAATAAACGCAGAAGGAAAGCTAACGTTTAGTGACCTAGAATGTGGAAAATATTACATAAAAGAAATAGAAGCCGGAGAAGGATATTTAATAGATGAAACAGAATATGATGTAGACTTAACATATAGAAATGAAGAGAACATATTAATAACAGAAGAAAGAACTTTAGAAGAAACAGTAAAAAAACAAGGAATAAAAATAACTAAATTAGTACAAAAAGAAGATGATGAATATCAAACAATAAGCAAGGTAGGATTTACAATATATGACATAAATAAGTTAAGTATAGTAAAAGAAGGAAAGATCAAAAGAGTTACAAGAGACAGATATCAGTTACTAGACGAAGAAGCATTACAAGATCCAATACTAAAAATAAAGGAACAATCAGAAGGAATATATAGACTAGTGGATTTAGTAGATTACTATTACAAAATAAATTATACACATGAAGGATTCGAGCAAAACCTACCAAACGACGGAATAGTATATAATCCATATGATATGGAAGACGAACCATTAATTATGAACTATGAGGAAAGCAGAGAAGGAGTACCAATAGAGGAAATAAGACTAAACGAGGAAGGACAGCTAATAAGTCCAAAACTAGCATATGGAGAATACATAGTATTAGAAACAAGTGTGCCACTAAATTATGATGCAGCAACCCCATTTTTAGTAAACATAGAGATAGATTCAGAAGAACCTCAAAGTATGAGATATATAGTAGATCCAAATTTTGAAACGAGAATAAAGATATACAAACAAGACAGTGAAACAAAGCAAAACGTAATAGGAAAAACAGCAAAATATGTAATAAGAAACCTAGACACAAATGAACTAGTAATAAACAAAACATGGACAGTAGACGGATACATACAACAAGGAACATATGAAACACCATATGAATTAGGAAAAGAAGGATTTTTAATAACTCAAACAAAACTAGGAATAGGAAATTATGAGATAGAAGAAGTAGAAGCACCATATGGATATGTATTAAATGGATATGAAGGAAGTAGCAACAATGGAGAAACAATCTCAACACCAAAGACAAAAATACAATTTGAAATTAAAGGTAACACGGCATACTATGTAGATGAACGAATAGAAGATATTGTAATAGTACAAAAGAATGAAAACGAAGCACAAGTAGGAACAATAAAAATAGAAACAGTAGGAGAATATCTAAAGCAAGTAACAACAGAAGAAAACGGAACAGTATCAACGACTTATGAAGAGGCAGTAGTGTCAGGAGCAAAATATCAAATAATAGCAAAAGAAGATATAATATCTCAAGACAACCAAACAACACTATATACAGCGGGAGAAGTGATACAAACAGTAACAAGTAATAGTGAAGGAATTGCATATGCAGAAAACTTACCAATAGGAACATACATTGTAAAACAGATTGTAGCAGGAGAAGGTTTTGCACATAATGCAGAAGAAAAGGAAATAACAATAAGTTATGAACAAGGAGAAAATGGAGAAGAAGCACAAAAAACACCAGTAATATATAAAACAACAAAATTCACAAACGAAAGACAAAGACTAGACATAGAAATAGAAAAACAAGATGTAAATACTCAAACAGTATTACCGGGAGCAATATTTGGAATATATTCAAAAGAAAACATACTAGGAAAAGATGGAACAACTGTAATAAGAGAAAATCGACTAGTAGAAAAAGTAACGACAAATGAAAATGGAATAGCAAAATTCAACAATGAAATACCACTAGGAGAGTACTATATAAAAGAACTAAAAGCACCAGAAGGATATATATTAAGAGAAGACCAAATTCAAATAGATGGAAATTATCAAACAGACGAAAGAGAAATTTATAGCATAAAAGAAATCTATACAAATACAAAAACGAGTATAAATGTGGAGAAAGTCAATATAGAAGAACAGCTAATAAGCCAAGCAGTACTACAAATACAAGACCAACAAGGAACAGTAGTACACGAATGGGAAACAGAAGAAAATCCACAGGAAATAGAGGGTCTAGAATATGACAAAGATTATAAGCTAGTAGAAAAAACACCGGCTCCGGGATATGTAACATCAGAAAAAATTGTATTTAGATTAAATGATAAAGGAAATATAGTAGGAAACAACGAAAACACAATAACAATGGTAGACGAGAGAACAAAAATACAAATAGATGTAGTAGATAAAGAAACAAAAGAAAAACTTGAAGGAATGAAATTTGAAATAATCAAAGAAACCAAAGATGAAGAAGGAAATGTAGTAGAAGAAGTAGTAGGCGAGTTTACAACAGGAGAAGAAGGCTACTATATAGAAGGTCTACCAATAGGAGACTATGTATTAAGACAAGAAAAAATTACAAATGAAGAGTTCATAGAAAAAGGCTATGTAACAATGGATAGAGTCGAAATCACCATAAAGGACGTAAATGAAGTCCAAGAAATAGTAATAGAGCAAGAAGTAGATGAAATAAGCATAGAAAAAACTAATATAGAAGGAGAAGCAATAAGTAATGCTGTGCTAAATTTACAAGATGAAAATGGAGAAATAATAGAAGAATGGACAACAACAAATGAAGCACATACAATAAAAGGAATAGAATATAACAAGACATATAACCTAGTAGAAAAGACACCAGCTCCAGGATATGTAACTGCACAACCAATTAATTTCAGATTAGGCGATGAGGGCAAAATAGAAGGAAACGAAGAGAACAAAATAACAATGGTAGACGAATTAACAAAAATACAAATAGGAATAGTAGATAAACAAACACGAGAGCAGATAGAAGGAATGGAGTTTGAAATAATAAAACAAACCAAAGATGAAGAAGGAAATATAGAAGAGGAAGTTGTAAGAGAATTTACAACCGAAGAAGAAAGTTACTATACAGAGGGATTACCAATAGGAGAGTATATTTTAAGGCAAAAAGAAATAACGGATGAAGAACTTATAAAAAAAGGATATGTAACAATGCATGAAATGAAATTTACAGTAGATGATGTAAATAAAGTACAAGAAATTATACTAGAACAAGAATTAAGTAAAATAAAGCTAAAACTAGTAGATGAACAAACAGAAAGAGACATAGAAGATTTAGTGGATTTAGAGATAGTAGTAAAAGACGAAGAAGGAAATATAGTAAGAGATGTAAAAGGAGAAGACATAAAAAATATAATAGAAGGATTACCACAAGGAAAATATACAGTAGAAGTATTAAATCCACCACATGGATATGAAGCCAAAACAACAACAATAGAAGTAAAAGATAGTGAAGACGTACAGGAAATGACAATAAAATTAAAAAGAGCCGAATTTGACTTAAAAATAGAGCATTGGATACAAAAAATAGAAAGAAATGGACAAGTTGAATATGAAAGTACACAGCCGAAAGATCAAGCATTAAAAATAGAAGTAAGCAGTAAAAACATAAAGACAGACGATATAAGAATAACCTATAGAGTTCAAGTAAGTAATCCAAGTAAAGTAGCAGGAAAAGTAACAAGATTAGAAATGAACATACCAGGTTGTATGAGATTTTATCCACAAGATAATACACAATACTGTCAAGAAAAAAACGGAAAAGTGATTATGCAAACGATAGAACAAATAGAACTAAAAGAAAATGAATCAGTATATATGGATGTAGTATTAAGATGGAAGAATGAACAAGAAGCATTTGGATTAAACAAAACGATAGCCGAAATAAAAGAGACAGACAATAAATTACATTTTGAAGAGTCAAACTTGGAAAACAACAGGTCAGAAGCAGAAATAGTCATAGGAATAAAAACAGGAATGATAGTAAGTGTTATAATTATTGTAATTGTGGTAGTATCATTAGGAATATGTGGATATGTAATAGTTAAAATTATAAAAAATAGGAAAAACGAACCAAACATAAATAAAATAAAATTCCTAAATAGATAAAATCTAGGGGGCAAGCATTGCTTGTCCTTTTTATTATTCAAACACTAATAATTACTTGGGTGCACCATTTTAATAATGCCGAATATAATAATATTAAGTCGAAATAAAGGAGGCATTAAATGAGTAAAAATATATTGAGTTTAAAAAATATAACTAAAATTTACCAAGCAAAAAATGGAGAAACTACAGCACTCGATAATATAAATTTAGATATAAGAAAAGGAGAGTTTGTTAGTATTATAGGTCCAAGTGGATGTGGAAAATCAACTCTCCTTTCTATAATTGCCGGACTAGAAGAAAAAAATACAGGCGAAGTCTATTTAGATGGTAAAAAAATTGATGGAATATCCAGCGAAATAGGTTATATGTTACAAAAGGACAGCTTGTTAGAATGGAGAACTATATATAAGAATATTATTTTAGGATTAGAAATAAGAGGAATAAAAACAAAAGAGAATGAAGAGTATGTAAATGATTTATTAAAAAAATATAAATTATATGATTTCAAAGATAAATATCCTACTCAATTATCAGGAGGAATGAGGCAGAGAGCAGCACTAATAAGAACATTGGCAGTAAAACCTAAAATTCTACTGTTAGATGAGGCCTTTTCTGCATTAGATTATCAAACAAGAATAATGGTAACAAAAGATGTATATGAAATTTTAAGGCAAGAAGGAATAACAGCATTAATTGTAACTCATGATATATCTGAAAGTATAAGTTTATCTGATAGAGTAGTTGTTTTAACAAAGAGACCGGCTAAAATAAAGGCAATACATGAAATTAAATTTGATATGCCAAATAGAACTCCTATAAACTGTAGAGAAAGACCAGAATTTAGTTCATATTTTGACACCTTATGGAAGGAGTTGGATATAAATGGATAATAAAAATATTTCACAAGATAGAAAAAAATATCTTAAAAAAATTAGAATAAATAAAATAACAATATTAATCACACAAATTTTATTATTAGTAGCATTTATTGTATTATGGGAAGTATTAGCAAATGCAAAGATAATCAATAGTTTTATTACAAGTAGTCCAAGTAGAATATTAAATACATTTTTAAATATGAATGATAGTAATTTGATGATGCATATAGGCGTTACTGTATATGAAACAATAATAGGATTTATAGCAGGAACGCTTTTAGGTGTAGTAATTGCAATATTGTTATGGTGGTCTGAATTTTTGTCAAAGGTATTAGAACCTTTTTTAGTTGTATTAAGTAGTCTACCAAAAACAGCATTAGGTCCAATAATAATTATTTGGGTTGGAGCTGGCACTCCAGCAATAATAGTTATGGCAGTAGCGATTTCTTTAGTAGTAACTATACTTGATATGTCTAATGGATTTTTTAATACGGATAAAGAAAAAATAATGATGGCAAAAAGTTTTAATGCTACTAAAATGCAATTATTAACTAAAATAGTAATACCAAGTAATATATCTACTTTTATTAATACATTAAAAGTAAATATAGGACTATCATTAGTAGGCGTAATAACTGGAGAATTTTTAGTATCAAAAGCAGGGTTAGGTTATCTAATTGTCTATGGAGGTCAAGTATTCCAGTTAGATCTAGTAATGACTAGTGTAATTATTTTAGGAATAGTAGCAGCAATAATGTATCAGAGTGTTGTAATATTAGAAAAAATTATTTTAAGAGAAAAGAAATAAATTATAAAATTATAGGCAGGCTTGTTCCTGCCTATTTTAATGTCAATTATAATGTGGATTTATGGCACACATTATTAACACAAGCATACTATATTAAAGAATACTTTTTAAAAGGAGGTTTTAACTTGAACAGTAAGATTATTGCAATAATGATTGTTATAGCTATTTTAGCAGGCGTTATAGGGTTCTTTATAGGTATGGCAGTTGCTTCTAATAATATTACTCCTAATAATACTGCTACTAACAATATTGCAAATGATAATGTAACAAATGAGGAAAAGACTGAAAAGCCTTTAAAAGAAATAAGCGTAATGGAAGTTACACGTTCTATTTTTTACGCTCCACAGTACGTAGCGTTAAGTCAAGGATTTTTTGAGGAAGAAGGATTAAAAATTGATTTAACAACAGGTTCAGGAGCAGATTCTGTTATGACAGCAGTTTTGTCAAATCAAGTAGATATTGGTTTTGCAGGACCAGAAGCTTCAATTTATGTTTATAATCAAGGAAGTACTGATTATCCAAAAGTTTTTGCACAATTAACTAAAAGAGATGGATCTTTCTTGGTCAGTAGAGAAAAGAATGATGATTTCAAATGGACTGATGTAAAAGGCTCTGTAATTATTCCAGGAAGAGTTGGTGGAGTACCTAATATGACTCTACAATATGTATTAAGACAAAATGGAATCGATATTGAAAAAGATGTAACTCTTGATACAAGTATAAGTTTCGATCTAATGGCAGGTGCTTTTTCAGCAGGAAATGCAGATTATGTTTCACTATTTGAACCTACTGCTTCAGCTACAGAAAATGCAAATGCAGGATACATTGTAGCATCTATAGGTGCACAAACTGACGAAGTAACATATACAACATACTTTGCATCATCAAGTTATATCGAAAAAAATAGTGATGTAATTCAATCATTTACAAATGCTATTAATAAAGGATTACAATGGGTTAAAAATCACTCAACAGAAGAAATAGCAGATGCAATAGCAGAATATTTCCCAGATACAGATAGAGACTTACTAATAAAAGTTGTTCAAAACTATATAGACATAGATCCATGGAATACAACTCCCGTTGTTTCTGAAAGCGGATTTAACTTATTACAAACTATTATGCAACAAGCAGATCAATTAGATGAAAGAGTTGCTTTTAGTGATGTAGTTGATAACAGTTTTGCAGAAAAAGTAAAATAAAAAATTATAATTTATAGTATGAAAAATGTGAGGAAACTATATATGTTCCTCACATTTTTGTATTAAAATATAAACTACATATATAAGGTAGTAAATTGACAATAATTAATTACAAATAGTATAATTAAGAAAAAGTAAGAAATGGAGATATACGCCTTGAAAAATAAAACATTTATAGAAAGTGTAAAATGTGCAATTAAAGGATTAATTTATACAGTAAGAACAGAAAAAAATTATAAATATTATATTATTATAGCACTTGTTTTTTTAGTGATAAATATAGTGTTAAAAATAGAATTGTACGGATACATTTTCTATATTGTAACTGCTATAGGTGTGTTTGCAACTGAATGTACTAATACAGCAATAGAGCATGCTTGCAACAAGATAACGATGGATAAAGATTCTGACATTAAACTAATTAAAGATATTAGTGCAGGAAGTGTACTATTTTGGGGATGTGCATTTTTTATAATAGAATTTATATTTATAGGGAAGGCATTAATATGATAATAAATATGTATATAACAGCTATGCCGATTATTATTTCAGGAATACTAAATATGCTTTTTACTAAAACAAATCTTTATAAAAATTATAGATATCCAATAGATAGAAATAAATGTTTAAAAGATGGTAGAAGAATTTTTGGAGATAACAAAACATATATCGGATTTATATCTATGATAATTATTAGTATAGTTATTCAACTTATTTATTCATTAGTTTTAAACTTATTAAATTTTGAAAGCTATAGTGAATTATATAATATTTATGAAAATCGCTTTTTATATAATTTATTATTAGGATTTCTTTTTGGTTTTATTTATATGCTTTTAGAATTACCTAATAGTTTTATAAAAAGAAGAATTGATATAAAACCGGGAGAAACAAAGAAATCACTTATAGGATACATATTTTTAATAATAGATCAAATTGATTCTCTTATCGGTGTAATGTTTGTGATTTATATAGTGTCTAATATAAGTTTTGCAAAATATCTTGCATATGTATTACTTGGAGGTATAACACACTTAATAATAAATGTAATTTTATATATTTTAAAAATTAGGAGAAACATATGAAATTTATAGGTTGTTTAAATAAGTCAGTAACACTAACATATATTGGAATGATATTCACATTAGTAGGAATATTCAATCTATCATTAAACGGTTATTTAGATATTTCCATTATATATTTTATATTAGCCGGAATTTGTGATTTATTTGATGGAGTTATTGCAAGAAAATGTAAAAGGAACGAGTTACAAAAAAAATTTGGAATACAGTTAGATTCTTTAGTTGATGTTATATCATTTGTTGTATACCCTGTAATTCTTTTGTATTACATATGGGATACAACTTCATTTTTATTCATTCTTGTATCTGTATTTTATATGATATGTGGAATTACTAGACTAGCATGGTTTAATATAAATTCAGATGATTACAAAGATAGTTATCAAGGATTGCCAGTAACTTATTCTGCATTAATAATACCAATTCTTTATGCAATATTCAAAAGAACTTCACTTATGAAAATAATATTTCCAATCATTTATTGTTTTATGGGTCTATTATTTATTTTAAATGTTAGAATGAAGAAACCAAGAGGTATCTGGTATATAATATTTGGAATTTTAGCTGTAGTAACAATTGGTATAATTATAATATGGTGATAAAAATGTTAATATATAATAGGAAAACAAAGAAAATAGAACAAGAAGAGGAATATCAAGAAAAGATGTTACATTTTTTGTATGAAACATATTTAGGAAGATTTATCTTAAAGTTATTTATTGCAAGACCCGCATTTAGCAAGATAAAATCTAGAAGACAAAAGAGTACAAAAAGTAAAGCACAAATAGGACCTTTTATAGAAAAATATAGAATCGATATGAGTGAATATGATGAAGAATATGAAAGTTTCAATGATTTTTTTATAAGAAAAAGAAAAATTAAGAATAATTCTAAACAAAATGAACTTGTATCCATTGCTGATAGCAAATTGTTAGTATATAATATAACTGATGATTTGAAAATAAATGTAAAACATAGTGTTTATACATTAGAAGAACTACTTAAAGAAAAAATAGATATAAATATGTATAAAAATGGACATTGCTTGATATTTAGATTAAGTGTAGATGATTATCATAGATATGTATTTCCAGATGATGGAGAGTATATTAAAAGGTATCATATAAATGGAACTTTACATACTGTAAGACCAATTTCTAGTAAATATAGGGTATACAGTAGAAACACAAGGGAAATCTCTTTATTGCGTACGAAAAATTTAGGTAAAATTATTCAAATAGAAGTAGGAGCATTATTAGTTGGGTGTATAAAAAATAATGATGTAAAAGAATTTAAAAAACTTGATGAAAAAGGTTATTTCGAATATGGTGGTTCAACTATTATACTATTATTAAAAGATAATGTTAATATAGACAAAGATATATTACAAAACAGCGAAAAAGGTATTGAAACAAAAGTTAAAATAGGTGATAAAATAGGAGTAATAGAGAATGATTAATATGTTAAAAAGATTAAATATATATTTTAAGGAAATGTATCCAATAATCCCACGTTTATTTTTGGGAGCATTAATATTTTTGGAAATTTATTTTATAGTTCTACTAAATCATGGAGTAACAGAATTTAATATAGGAATACAAGAAGTAGTCTGTGCTTTTACTGTATTCAGTTTTCTATGTTGGCTTAGAATTGCAGATGATTTTAAAGACTATGAACTAGACTGCAGATTATTCAAGGAAAGACCACTTCCATCAGGAAGAGTCAAGAAAAGTGATTTAAAAATCTTTGTTTCAATATTAATAACATTCACTTTGATTATAAATTTCATATTTATGAATAATTTCTTATTCTGTTTATTTTTGTATACTTATGGTTCTCTAATGGCAGTATGGTTTTTCCAAAAACACAAAATACAGAATTCACTTCCAAAAGCGCTTGTTACTCATAATCCAGTTCAAATGATTATGAATATATACATTATATCTTTTGTTGTAATTAAATATAAAATACCAGCTTTAGATTTAACAAATATTTTAGCAGCATTTACACTTTATTTTCCAGCACTTATTTGGGAGGTCTCTAGAAAGATTAGAGCACCAGAAGATGAAACAGAGTACGTAACATATTCAAAGCTATTTGGATATAAAAAAGCGGTAAATTTTGTGTTTATAGTCACTTGGATTGATATTATTACTAACTTTATATTAGTATGGAATTTGAATAAAATATCAATTGTATTATTATTGTTAAATGTTTTATGGATGAGTTATAAATTTATAGAATTTAAAAAAGATCCAACAAAATATAAAATTGTATCAAAGGTTGAAAGATATACATATATACAAGAAAGTATTATGATACTTACAATAATTTCATTCTTAATATTTGGACAAATATAGGAGGAAATTATATTGAAAGCAAAGAACCTAGAAATTTTAAGAGATAATAAAATAAATGTACCAGCATTTATAGTTGTAACAGATGAAAATAATGTGGATTTAAGTTTTAGTAAGACCAATTACTTTGCAGTGAGATCTTCTTTTGAGTTTGAAGATAGAGAAAGAGATTCATATGCTGGTCAATTTAATACATTTCTAAATGTTCCAAAGCAAGACATAAAGGAAGCAATTTCCAAAGTTAAAAAAAGCTATGATAATGTATTAGAATATGAAAAAATAAAAAATATTAAGCATACTAAAAATCAGAGAAAACATTCAGTAATAATTCAAGAGATGATAGAAGCAGACTATTCAGGAGTAATATTTACTGCAAATCCAATAGGAATATTAAATGAGACTGTTATTACAGTAGGAGAGGGACTTGGAAGCGGTGTTGTAGAAGATAAAGTAGAAACAACAACATATTATTATAATAACGATGAGAAGCTATTTTACTTAAAAGATACAAAATCAAATATTAATTTAGATAATAAGATTTTAGAAAACTTAATAGAAATATCACAAAAGATTAAGAATATTTTTACAAAAGAGATGGATATTGAATTCGCAATAAAAGGAGAACAAGTATATATCTTACAAGCAAGACCAATAACGACTCTAAATGCAGGAAAAATAATAATTCTTGATAATAGCAATATTATAGAAAGTTATCCGGGTGTATCACTTCCAGCTACACAAGATTTTGTTCATAATATATACAGAGATATTTTTATAAGTTGTGTTTATAGAGTTACTAAAAATAAAAAATTGATAGAAAAAATGTCAAATGTATTTGAAAATATGGTTATAACATATAATGGCAGTATTTATTATCAAATTGGAAATTGGTATACTATTTTGAAACTATTACCGTTTTCAAAGAAAATAATAAAGATTTGGCAAGAAATGTTAGGAATTGAAAACGAGTTAGTAAATAATGAAACCACAAAAATTTCTGCATTATTGAAAATCAAAATATTATTTTCATTTCTATATTATTTATTTATAACCCCAAGTTCTATGAAAAAATTAAATAAATATTTTTCTAAAGTATATACAGTATATCAAAAACAGATAAAAGAAACTAATAACATAAAAGAATTGATAGATTTATTTTATAAAATAGAAAAAACTATTACAAGTGTATGGGATATTACTTTAATTAATGATATGTATGCATTTATTTTTACACATTTAGCTGGCGGAAAGAAAAATCCCCAAATATCAAATATAAAAAATATTGAAAGCATGAAACCAGTCAAGGCTATAAATGAATTAGTAAGATTAGCTAAATCTGAAGGAATGGAAAGCAAAAAATACAAAGAAAAAGAGAAGGAATATATTGAGTTATATGGGGATAGAATTTCAGGAGAATTAAAACTAGAAACAAAAACATATAGAAGTAATCCAGAACTCTTGATAGAATATGTTGAAAGTAAATTAAATAATGATATTACAGAAGAAAATAAAACAGAAGAACCAAATAAAAGAACGAATGTGTTTGTTAAGAACGCAAAAAAAGGTATATCCAATAGAGAAATATCAAGATTAAATAGAAGTAGGCTATTTGGACTTGCCAGAACAATTCTTTTAAAAGTTGGAAACATTTTAGTAGAGAATGGACAATTAGATAAAAAAGAAGATGTTTTTTACTTGTACTTAAAGGAAATAAATGAAGAAAATAAATATCACGAGTTAGTAAATAGAAGAAAAGAAGAGTATCGTGAATATAAAGATATGCATCATCCTAAAAGACTTGTATTTGTGAATAAAATAATTAAAAACTTAAAAAGAGAAGTTTATTTAGAACAATTTAAACAAATGGAGAGTCTTAAAGGAACTAGTACATCAACAGGAAAAGTTACTGGTGAAGTTATAGTTATAGATAGAGTGGACAAGAACATCGATGCAAAAGGAAAAATAATAGTAACTAAATCAACTGATCCAGGTTGGGTATTTTTATTAGAAAAATCTTTAGGAATTATTTCGGAGCAAGGGTCTATTTTAAGTCATACAGCAATAATAAGTAGAGAACTAAAAAAGCCAGCAATTGTAAATGTAAAAGATGCAACTAAAATTTTAAAATCAGGCTATATTGTTGAATTAGATGCTTTTAGTGGAACCATAAAAATACTAAAAAAAGGAGAAAAAGGTGGAGTATAAAGTATTAAACGGATTTGATAAATATGTAAAAAAGCTATTTTTAGAATTACCGTCAAAACTATATAGTAAAGAAATAATAACACAAGATGTAAAACTTGAGAAAAGTCTACTTGATAAAAAACATATTTTAAGCAATAATTTTGAAATAATGCCATTTATTGTTATTGATAAAAAGAACAATATAGTCAGTAGGTGTATTCTAACATATTATCCAAATGATGATAATGCATATATAGGTTTTTTTGAAAGTTTTAATATACCTCAAGCAAGTTTTCTATTATTAAAAACTGTACAAGAAAAAGCAAAAAGTGATGGAAAGAGGACATTAATAGGCCCACTAAATGCATCATTTTGGATAGGGTATAGATTTAAGCTAGATAGATTTGATACTGTATACACAGCTGAACCATATTGCAGAGACTATTACACAAAGATTTGGCAGGATTTTGGGTTTAATGTAAAGGATAGATATTTTTCAAATAGGTATGATATTCCCAAAAAAGAAAATATTAATTTAAAATGCAAAAATAGATTGCAGATGATAAAAGAAAAGGGATATGTTATTAGAAATACAACATCAAAAACATTTGATATTGATATACAAAATATTTATAAATTATTAACTAAAGTATATTCTAATTTTCCATTATACAAGAACATATCAAAAGATCAATTTATAAAAATATTTGGACCTTTAAGATATGTATTAGATTTTGAAATGGTTAAAGTTGTATACAAAGATGAGGAACTTGCTGGTTTTTTTATAGCTATACCAAATTACGGAAACTTGTTATATAATATAAATTTGATAAATTTAATTAAAATAAAAAAAATAAAAAGAAATTGTAAAGATTATATACTATTATATACTGGTATTGGAAAAGAGCATTTAGGCTTAGGAAGTGCGATGGCAGAAATTATTAAACAGGAATTATCAAATAGGCAATGTAAATCTATAGGTGCTTTAATACATGAAGGAAAAGTTACAAACAATTATTATAAGGAATTAATGATTGACAAATATGAATATGTTCTATTAGAAAAGAATTTATAAAAGAGATTTTTTAATAAAATCTCTTGCTTTTTTTAAAATTTATGATAAAATGATGGAGAAAATTTGTTTGATTAATGGAGGAAATATGTTTGCATTTATAAAAGGTAGTATAGAAGAAAAATCTAGTGGGTACATTGTTATTGAAGCAGGTGGAGTAGGATATAAAATTTTTATGCCAGAACCAGAAATTGAGACTATAGGAGAGTGTGGAGATATTGTAAAGGTACATACATATTATTGGGTAAGAGAAGACAATATTAGCTTATATGGTTTTTCAAGCAAGGAAGAATTAAGAATGTTCGAAATATTAATATCTACAAGTGGAATTGGAGCAAAATCAGCAATCACGATTTTATCAAATATTTCACCATCTAGTTTTGCACTTGCTGTTATAAATGAAGATGCACATAAACTTACTAAATTGCCGGGGATTGGTGCAAAGACTGCAGCGAGAATGATATTAGAGTTAAAAGACAAATTAAAGAAACAAGAACTAGAATCAAAGGAAAATGAACAGAAAGATGAATTAAATAAAGCAATAAGTTATAATGAAAATATAGAGGAAGCAATATCAGCTTTACAAGTATTAGGATATGGTAAGAGAGAAATAGAAAAAGCATTCGATAAGATAAAATTAGAGGATATGACTGTTGAAGATATGATTAGAAAGGGACTATCTTTATTAGGAAAATAAATAGTGTAAAATAAGCAATATAAGATGTAGCTTATAGTTTACAATAGAGAAAGGAATGAAAATTAGTATGGATTTATCACAACCTCTAGCATATAGGATGATGCCAAAAACTTTAGATGATTACGTTGGACAAGAACATATTTTAGCAAAAGATAAAATACTTTATAGAACAATAAAAGCAGATAGATTATCTAGTATAATTTTATGGGGTCCGCCAGGTTGTGGAAAAACTTCTCTAGCAAAAGTTATAAGTAATACTACGAAATATCAATTTGCTAGATTAAATGCCGTAACAGCTGGGGTTTCAGATATAAAAAAAGCAATAGAAGATGCAAAAAATCCATTTTTAAATCCTAGTGGTAAATGTATTCTGTTCATAGACGAAATTCATAGATTTAATAAATTACAGCAAGATGCCTTATTACCATTTGTAGAAAACGGAACAGTAATATTAATTGGTGCTACTACTGAAAATCCTTATTTTGAAGTCAATAAAGCTCTTATTTCTAGGTCTATGGTAGTTAAGTTAGATCCACTAAAGAAAGAAGATATATTTAAAATTCTAAAAAATGCATTAACGAATCCAGAAGGATTAGCTAGTTTTAATGTGAATATACAAGATAGTACGTTAATGAAAATAGCAGAAATTTCGAATGGAGATGTCAGAACAGCACTAAATGGTTTAGAAGTTGCAGTTTTAACTACTGAAATGGATAAAGATGGAAAAATTAATATTACAGATGATGTTATGAAAGAGAGTATTCAAAATAGGAAAGCTGTTTTTGATAAAAATGGAGATTCTCATTATGATAATATAAGTGCATTTATAAAATCTATGAGAGGGTCAGACTCGGATGCTACACTTTTCTATTTAGCTAGAGCTTTAAATGGGGGAGAAGATCCAGTATTTATTGCTAGAAGAATTGTAATTTGTGCTTCAGAAGATGTTGGACTTGCAAATCCAAATGCGCTAGTTGTTGCAACCTCTGCTATGCAATCAGTTAATATGGTTGGAATGCCAGAGGCAAGAATAATTTTAGCAGAAGCGGCAGTTTATATTGCAGAATCTAAAAAATCAAATGCAACTTATTTAGGAATAAATAGAGCTTTAGAGGATGTGAAGACAAAGGATACAGGAACAATACCTATGCATATAAGAAATTCTGTTGCAGAAGGCATGGAACAATTCGGCTATGGAGAGGGATACAAATATCCACATGACTATCCAGGACATGTGGTAGAACAACAGTATTTACCAGATAAAATGCTGGGAACAAAATATTTTATCAAAGATGAAAATATAAATATGTAAAACTAAAGTAATAAGTTAACAAAAAAACAAGTATTATATATCTACTTGTTTTTTTGTTTATCTGGTATATATTCTAATAATTCTGAAATTTCACAATTAAAAACTTTACAAATGTTATTAAGATGTTTAACATCTATACGTTTTATTTCTTCATAATACATTTTTGAGACTGTTGCAGGTCTGATATGTGCTTGTTTCGCAAGAGCAGATTGAGTCATTTTATGTTTCCCTAATAAATCAGATATTTTTATTTTAATCATATAAACCTCCCAATAAATTATAAACCAAATTACAGTAAAGCTGTAAAAATGTCAAACGCTTGTTATTTGTAATTTAAAACCTTTATCATGTAAAAATATGTTATAAATTAACTATTTAAGTTGTATTTTATCATTTTGTGTATTAAAATTGTATATTGAAACAAGAATATAACGTTAAAGGTAATAAAAAGTTATCTATCAGTAAAAATATTACAAAATATGGTAATCAAGGAGAAAAAAATGATTAATAGAAATAAGTTCATAGAGCAGTTTCCTGACTGGAAGTTAAAAAGTGAAGAATACTTGAACGAACTTCAAATTTTTCTAGATAAGGCAGACAATATAGAAAATGAAAAATTAAAAAAAGATATTATAAGTCAAATGTTAAAATGTGACAAAGTCCTTACTAAAATTGCACAGGAGAAAATAAATAAAATCAGAATAAAAAAATAGCAAAGTGTACAAACTATTATCATGATTAAAAAAATTAGTATTGGATTAGTATCGGGTTTTATAACAGGTCTATTTGCAACAGGAGGAGGAACGATATTATTACCTGCCCTTGTATATTTGATAAATTTGTCTGAAAAAGAATCTAGAGCGACCACAATATGTTGTATATTGCCATTCACAATAATTAGTTTTCTTTTTTATTATAAAGATAAATATATAGACATAAAACTAGGGATTTTAGTTGCAATTGGAGGAATAATAGGTGCAATAATTGGACATACACTTTTAAACAAATTGCCTGATAGTATATTAAAGCTTTGTTTTATTATTTTTTTAGTTTATGCATCTATAAGATATATTATGTAGGTTAAACCTGCTTACTTGATTTGGGATAAATCAAATAGAAAGGATAATGAAATGGCAATTATCATTGGAGTAGTAGCTGGTATTATAACAGCTCTAGGGTCAGGAGGAGGAACCGTTTTAATAACAGGACTTAACTTGTTTTTGGGAGTAGAACAACGTATAGCACAATCTGTGAATCTACTTTTTTTCATACCTACATCTATTACTGCAATAATACTAAACTCAAAAAGAAAATTAATAAAGTGGAAAACTGCAATTCCAGTAATAATATCAGGAGTAATAAGTTCAGCAATAGGTGCAAAACTTGCTACTAAAATAGACATTGCAATTCTTAAAAAAATGTTTGGATTTTTTTTGGCAATAATAGCATTATATGAAATATATTCCTTAATAAAACCGTATATAATTAGTAGAATTAGAAATAATAAAAACATGGATAATTTAGATATAAAAAAGGAGGAACAATAATGAATTTTGTTAAAGGAATGGTAGTTGGTACAATGATATCTGCCGGAATTATGATGATGTATAATGAAGGAATGAACAAAAAGAACGTATTAAAAAAAGGAAAACAGATGGCAAAGAAAATGGGAATAATGTAATAAAAAAGGAGACGAACATTGTCTCCTTAATGTAAGGGCACATTTAATGTGCCCTTCTAGTAATTTTAACTATTTATCTTCTTTGCATTCAGGTAAACATTCTCTTGTATCACAAGGATAAGATGGCTTTTTATTATCACAAAAATCAACATCTATTCCTTTTAGACATTTACCTTTATGATTACATTTTGCACAAACTTTAACATGTTTAACTTTGTTTACCCATACATCAATAGCGTATTTTCTATCTGGGCAAAGAGGACCAAATACAAATTCACCATATTCATCAGTAAAAGTATGAGATACAGGCTTTCTAACTTCTTCACCTTTTTCATAAGAAACTTCAACAAGTTTTACAACTGCATCAGCTACAGGATCATTGCAAGAATCTTTTATAATTCCATAAATTACATTTCTTTCATCCTCAGGTAATTCTATATCTAAATCAAATTGTTTTCCTTTTTCAATGAAACCATTAACTTCCACTACAGGGCATCTTTTTGTCATATCCATTTCCATAAAATCATTTCCTTTCGTTTTTAATGAGCATTATTTCATAATACCCTAATATAGCTTATGAAAATTTGTAAAATATGTTACAAAAAATATTGAAAAATAATTGATTTTATGGTATAAGATTAATATAACAAAAGTAGGAAAGGAATATAAAATAAAATGTCAGAAAATAAAGATAATAAGCCAAAATCAGCTAAAAAGGTAAAAGAGAGTTTAAGTAGTAAACTAAAGAAAACAGATAAGACAAAGTTATTTGGCAAAATATTAGCAGGTGTACTTGCAGCTATGATGGTATTAAGTATAGCAGCAACTTGCATATATGCCATAATAAGTATGATCGGATAGGAGTAATAAATGTCAGAAAGTAATATGAATCTAAATAATAACTTTTGGATTAATATGGATAATTATATTCAAACACTACATAACAATCCGTTTAATTTAATGATGTTTGTTGTAGATATAATTATTGTCTTTTTTGTACTAATAAAAGTATTTAAAATTGTGAAGGATTCTAGGGCATGGCAATTATTAAAAGGAATACTCTTATTAATAATTATAATGGCATTAAGCTCTATATGTCATTTATACATATTAAATTATATATTGACATCATTAATGACATATGGTGTGGTATTTGTGGTGCTATTTCAGCCAGAACTTAGAAGAGTTTTGGAGCAATTGGGTAGTAATAAAATAGCAAGATTTTTTGGTTTCGATAAAGATTTTGCAACAAAAACAAAGGAAGAAATCTACAAAGTTGCCATTGCAGCTTCAGAACTTGCAAAGGATAAAATAGGAGCATTAATTGTAATTGAAAGAGATATAAAAATAAAAGATATAATATCAACAGGAATAATAATGGATGCAGAAATATCTCCACAATTATTAGTAAATATATTCACACCTAAAACACCATTGCATGATGGAGCAGTTGTAATAAGTGGTGGCAGAATTACTGCTTCTGCATGTATGTTACCATTAGCAAACGATAATGACATCGCAAGAGAATTAGGAACTCGTCATAGGGCAGCCATTGGTATATCAAAAGAATCAGATGCTATAGCAATAGTTGTATCAGAAGAAACAGGTAAGATTTCTATTGCAAAAGATGGAACTTTAATTGCTGATATTAACGAAGATACCCTTAAGAAAATACTTATAAAAAATATAATTAGAAAAGATTTAAGTGAGACAAGAAATAAAAGAAAAAGTGATATAAAAAAAATTAGAGAAGATATAAAAGGAAAATTAAAAAAGGATACTAATGAAAAATAATTAATTTAGGGGCAATTAGCCCCTTTTTTTCGAATAAATATATATATAATAAATTTAAAAGGGAGACTAATATGAAAACTCTAATAATAGGAGGAGGACCTGCCGGAATAATAGCAGGAATAAAATCTGCAGAAGAAGGAAATTCTGTAACCATACTAGAAAAAAATAATAGTCTTGGAAGAAAACTTCTAATAACTGGAAAAGGAAGATGCAATATTACCAGTTCAATTGATATATCAGAGTTTATAAATAATATACCTGGAAATGGAAGATTTCTATATAGTGCATTCGATAACTTCAATAATAAAGATATAATACAACTATTAGCACAAGAAGGGTTAAAAGTAAAAGTAGAAAGAGGAAATAGGGTTTTTCCTGTTACTGACAATGCTCAAGATGTATTAAATGCTTTATTAAAAAAAATAAAGAAATTAAAAATTAATATCAAGTTAAATGCAAAAGTCAATAAAATAATAGTAGAAAATAATAAAGCGATAGGAATTGTTTTTAATAATCAAGAAAAAATTTATGGAGACAAGATTGTATTAGCAACAGGAGGAGCATCATATCCAGCTACTGGCTCAACAGGAGATGGTTACAATATGGCTAAAGAATTAGGACATACTATTACAGAAATAAAGCCATCATTGGTTCCATTAGAAGCATATGAAAAAAATGAGTGCAAGAAAATGCAAGGCTTAAGTTTAAGAAATATAGGAATAAAAATTACAGACAAAGAAAAAAATAAGTTGATTTATGAAGACTTTGGAGAAATGTTATTTACACACTTTGGGGTATCTGGACCTGTAATAATTAGCTCATCAGCACATCTTATAAGATATAAAAACATTGAGGAATTATTAAAGAATAAAAAAATAGAATTATCTATAGATTTAAAACCAGCATTAACAAAAGAAAAACTAGACGATAGAATACTAAGAGACTTTGCAGAATTAAAAAATAAACAAGTTAAAAATAGTCTAGATAAGCTATTACCACAAAAGCTAATTCCTGTTGCATTAGAAAGACTGGAAATTGATAAAGAAAAGAAAGTAAATGAAATAACTAAACAAGAAAGAAATAAAATTGTAGAGCTATTAAAGAATTTCAATTTAACAATATCAGAATTTAGACCCATAAGTGAGGCAATTATTACTGCTGGAGGAATTTCTATAAAAGAAATAAATCCTAAAACTATGGAATCAAAGATTATTGAGAATCTATATTTTGCAGGAGAAATAATAGATGTAGATGCATATACAGGTGGATTCAACCTACAAATAGCATATTCAACAGGGTATACGGCAGGAATTAATAAAATGGAAAACAATTAAACTAATATTATATAGGGATCACGGGCATTGTAAGGAGATAAGTATGTTAGAAAATTTTAAGACTATTCAATATGATAATTGTGAAGAAATTATCGAAAAAAAATCAAAATTTATTTGTAATATGATTTATGTTAGTGATGAAGAAGAGGCTTTAAATAAAATAAAAGAAATTAAGAAAAAATATTATGATGCAAGACATAATTGTTTTGCTTATAGAGTGTTAGAAGAGGAACATATAGTACAAAGAAGTAGTGATGATGGAGAACCTAGTGGTACAGCAGGTGCTCCTATTTTGAATATATTAGAAAAAAATAATATAGTAAATGTTTTAGTAGTAGTAACTAGATATTTTGGGGGAATTTTATTAGGTACAGGAGGACTAGTAAAAGCTTATTCAGATGCTACATTAAAAAGTTTAGCAAGTAACAAAATTATAGAAAAAGAGTTAGGCTACCAAGTACAAATATCCTTACCATATACAGCTATGCAGAAAATAGAGTATTTTCTAAAAAATAATAATATTTCAGTAATAAAAAAAGAATTTTTAGATAATGTTATTATTATTGCAGAATTTTCTAAAAATGATTATGAAAAAATAACAGAGGAATTTCCAAAAAATGTAATTGAAAATTTGGAGATTAAAATTGAAAAAGAAAAAATTATATCGAAAAAAGTGGTAGAATAGGAGGCTTAAGAAAAATAACTTGAAAAATTTTCCAAAAAGTATTGCGTTGTAAAATAAAAAGTACTATAATCGGAAATGTAAAAATTTTACAAATAAAAATACTTAGGAGGAATTAAAAGTGAATGAAAAAATTAGAATTTTAATAGCAGATGATAATGCAGAATTTGCTAGAACATTGACAAACTATATTGAAAAAGAGGAGGACATGGAAGTTGTAACAGTGGCTAAAGATGGTAATGAAGCAGTAAAAATGATTGAAAACACACAACCAGATATTGCATTATTAGATGTGATAATGCCACATTTAGATGGATTAGGAGTATTAGAAAAAGTTATAGAATTAGATATATCAAAAAAACCAACTTGTATTATGTTATCAGCAGTTGGACAAGATAAGATAACTCAAAGAGCACTTGAATTAGGAGCAAATTACTATGTTGTAAAACCTTTTGACATAAATCTCTTGATAAAAAGGGTAAGAGAAATAAAGAACTACAAAGTATCTCAATTTAGAACAGGGACAGGTATGCAATCAAGAGAAATAAAAGCACCTTACATAGCAATTAGAGAAAATGGTAGAAATGAAAAAGATAATTTAGAAGCATTAGTTACAAATGTAATACATGAAGTAGGAGTTCCTGCACATATTAAAGGATATCAATATTTAAGAGAAGCTATAATGATGGTTATCAATGATATTGATGTAATTAATCAAATAACAAAACAATTATATCCAGATATTGCAAAAAAATTTAATACAACACCATCAAGAGTAGAAAGAGCAATACGACATGCAATAGAAGTTGCATGGGGAAGAGGTCAAACAGATGTAGTAGAAAGCATATTCGGGTATACTGTATCTGCAGCAAAGGGAAAACCAACAAATTCAGAATTTATTGCGATGATTAGTGATAAATTAAGATTAGAATTAAAAAGTGCATAGATGTTAATGAAGAAGGAGATAAAATATCTCTTTCTTTTTTTTATTTAGAGGAAAAATGAATATTGATATGTATAAAACTATAGTAAAATATTGTAATTTAGTAAAAAAAAGTGTATAATAATTATGTATAGTAATTTAGAAAATAGTTTAAAAGGAGAAAAAATGAAAATAGGAAAAAGTCTAATAATATTAAAAATAATTTTAATAATAACTATAATAACTTTTTTCATTACAAGTAGCACTACAACTGTAAAAGCAGAAGAAACACAGAAATATACCTTAATGGAAGATATTGACTATACTGAAACATTGGATGACATTAAAAATCCAGAAAGAGGCTTTTATAGTACTGCATTTTTAAAAATGATGCCAACAGGAACTAAACCTACAACTTCAGGTGCAAACTTGGTACATTTAAGAATAAGTATAGGAGAATTCTCTGGAGCAGTTAATGGTACAGGTGATTTAGAACTTACAGCAGATGCTTTAAATGCTTTAGATCAAACATTACAAAATATTAAGAGCAGAGGAGGAAGTGTTATTTTAAGATTTGCATATGATGGGTTCAATGGAAAAAAAGATTTAGAACCATCATTAGATATGATACTAAAACACATTTCTCAACTAAAACCAGTATTTTATAAAAACCAAGATGTAATAGCATATGTAGAATTAGGATTTTTTGGACCATGGGGAGAAATGCATTCAAGTAAGATAAGTTCTACCGAAAATGTTAGCAAAGCTATAGATGTAATGCTGGATGCGGTACCTGAAAATATTAAAATAGGAGTAAGAACTCCTAATTATTACGCAAAATGGGCAGGAATCGATAGAGCCACTTTAAATGAAAATATTACTGTAAAAGGAACAAATGCATATAGAGTAGGATTATTTAATGATGGGTATTTAGGCTCAAATAATGATCTAGGAACTTTTGCAAATAGAGAAATAGAAATTGCTTGGTTAGAAAAACAAGCAATGCATACTTTCTATGGAGGAGAAGTAGTTGCTAATGCAAATCCCAGTAGCAAGCCAGCTATAAATACTGTTGCATATATGTCAGAAGAAGCATTTAAAACCCATACTACATATTTAAATTCAGAATGGAATGGAAATGTTATAAATGCATGGAAAGAGGAAACTTACAATGGAAGTGATGAACTTTATAAAGGGCAAACAGGATATTTGTATATCGCAAATCATTTAGGATATAGATTCGTTTTAAGAAAATCAGAAGTTACAAACGAAATTAGACAAAATGATAAATTAAAGGTAAAATTACAAATAGAAAATGTAGGATTTGCTAATTTAATTAATGATAAGAAAGTTACATTAGTTTTAGAAAAAGAAGGACAAATGCACGAAATACTTACAAATATAGATGCAACTACATGGAATTCTAAAGAAAATTCTAACATAAATATAGAAGTTTCATTACCAGAAGATATAGAATTAGGTGAATGGAATATATATTTAAGAATATCACAGGAAGGAGACATCGAATCAGATAATAATTATAAATGCATTAAACTAGCAAACGCAGATATTTGGAAAGAAGATATAGGAGCAAATTATATTGGAAAAGTCAATATTTTAGAGAAAAAAATAGAGGAACCACCAGCAGATACAGATGATTTAGACGATACAGATCATACAGATGATTCAGACAGTTCAGAAGATCAAAATGAATCAGAAAAACCAGATAGTTCAGATGGACAAAAAAATCCAGATTCTAATGGTAAAGATAAACAGGACAAAGAAGATAAAACAACAATTTCTGGAAAATTGCCAAAAACAGGAAGCAATATAGAAATAATATTTATATCAATACTTTCTATAATTATAATTAATATAATATTCGCTGTAATAAAAATAAAAGAAAATTAAATTTTAGGGCAGACATGGGTCTGCCCATTTTATTTCTGAATAATATATAAAATTCTCATAAATTCATAAATCTTGGAAACATTAATATAAAAGGAGAATTAGTATGTTCAAACCAAAAGCTATTTATTATGAAAAAGATATTGAAAACTATCAACTAGGTAAAGAGTTGCTTGAAAAATATAAAGAAATACCAAAGATAGAAATACAAAGCCATAATGCTATAGAAGAAATGCGTAAAAAAGAAAACAAAGAATTTCTAAACATGAAAAGTAATTTAATAATTGGGGTTAGGAAAACACATAAATTTGTGGAAAATCATAAAATATCTGATTTTTTAGTACCATATACCTCATCTGGGTGTATTGCAGCATGTATGTACTGCTATTTAGTATGTAATTATAATAAATGTGCTTATTTACGTTTATTTGTAAACAGAGAAGAAATGTTAGAAAAAATAATTAAAGTGGCAAATAAATCTGAAAAGAATCTCACATTTGAAATAGGAAGTAATAGCGATCTTATTCTAGAAAATACAATTACAAATAATTTAGTTTGGACAATAGAAAATTTCAATAGTGAAAAAGGAAAGTTAACTTTTCCTACGAAGTTTGACATGGTAGATGACCTCTTGCCACTTAATCATCAAGGAAAAATGATTGTAAGAATGAGTGTAAACCCTGAAGAAATAATCAATAAAGTAGAATTTGGAACTTCAAGATTAAAGGGAAGAATAGAAGCAATAAATAAATTAAAAGAAGCTGGATATCAGGTAGGAATTTTAATTGCACCAGTAATATTTGTAGAAAATTGGAAAGAACTATATTTGGAATTAATACAAAGATTAGAACAAGAGTTATCTGAAAAAGCTAAAAAAGATATATTCTTCGAAGTAATTTTCATGACATACAGTTATGTCCACACTAAAATTAACGAAGAGGCATTTCCAAATGCTATAAACTTATATAATAAAGAAATAATGACAGGTAGAGGCAGAGGAAAATATTGGTACAAAGAAGAAATAAGAAAAGAAGGAGAGAAATTTTTTAGAGAGCAATTAAAAAAATATTTTCCAAATAACGAAATAATCTATATAGTTTAAAAAATTCTCAATTTTATTATGATTTATGGGACAGTCAAGATGCAAAAAAATAAAAATAATATAAAACTGTAGGAGTACGTCAAAATGAGCAAAAGCAAGAAGATAAAATTTTATTTTATCTTCTTTTACATATTAACTAAAAAACTAGATATATGAGTAAAATTCATATACAAACCAGCAGAGATATTAATGAAAGAAGTAGAAGAATATCAAGGATTAAAAGAAGCCAAAGAACTATTAGAGCAAATAAGTTATATCAATAGAAATTGTTGAAAAAATCTTATATGATGTTTTCTGTAAAAAACATACCTTGATATAAATCTTTTTCACGCATGATTTTATCAATGCCATTCATAATCCATTTTTTATGACAGTTCCATTCAGGTGCAATTAAAAGATCCTTTGGAGCATCTCCAGAAATCCTATGAATTACGAGGTTAGGGGATATATGTGTCAATATATAAAGTAATGAATCAACATAGTATTCTTTAGTAATTGGTTTATACTCTCTAGCTTTATACATATTAGCAAGTACGGTATTTTCGACTACATAAGTAGAATGTATTTTTATCCCCTGTAATTTATGTTTGTTTATGAACTTTACAGTATTTTCTAGATCAATTTTGCTTTCATTAGGTAAGCCGACCATAATATGAGCAACTATATCAATATCATATTTATTCAACAATTTAACTGCGTCAGTAAATTGTCTACTAGTATATCCTCTATTAATAAGTTTGCCTGTATTATCGTTAGAAGTTTGAAGTCCTAATTCGACCCAAACGTAGTATTTATCTGAATAACTTTTTAATAACTTGCACACATCTTCATTTATACAGTCTGGACGAGTTGCAATTGCAAGTGCGACAATTCTATTATCGATTAAACCTGCATCGTATTTAGACTTTAGATTTTCAATAGTATCATAAGTATTTGTAAAGTTTTGAAAATATAGAATAAATTTATTTGCTCTTTTTGATTTATAACTTTTAAAATAATTTTCAACTTGCTTACTTATATTTTGTATATAATGTATATGTTCTCCAGAGCCTTTTTCACTACAAAAAATACATCCACCAGTAGATACTTTTCCATCTCTATTTGGACAGGTAAAACCTCCATCAATGCAGATTTTTAAAGTTCTTTCGCCAAACTTTTCTTTTAAATAATTATTTAAATGTTTATATCTTTCTATTTCTTCCATAATGAGTTAATTATAGCACAAATTTGCTAAAATAGTAAGAAAGTAGTATAATAAATACATTATTGCACTTGAAAGGAAAGAAAATATGAACATTGCAAATAATTGGAAAGATTATGAAATTATAGACATGGCGGATGGAGAAAAACTAGAAAGATGGGGAAAAGTATTTTTAGTAAGACCAGATCCACAAATAATATGGAAAGAAAAGACTTTTCCAAGCAAATGGAAAAATATAAATGCAAGATATAATAGAAGTAAGACAGGTGGGGGTAGCTGGGAGTATGTGAATAATTTGCCTAAAGCATGGCAAGTTAAATACAAAGAATTAACTTTCAATATAAAACCAATGGGATTTAAACATACAGGTCTATTTCCAGAACAGGCTGTTAATTGGGATTGGATGATAGATAAAATACAAAAATCTAAACGAGAAATAAAAGTATTAAATTTATTTGCATATACTGGAGGTGCAACTGTTGCATGTAGCTATGCAGGAGCTAGTGTATGCCATGTTGATAGTTCAAAAGGAATGGTAACTTGGGCAAAAGAAAATATTATTTCTTCAGGATTGGAAAAAAGACCAGTAAGATTTATAGTAGATGACGTAAACAAATTTGTGAATAGAGAAATAAGACGTGGAAATAAATATGATGCAATAATAATGGATCCGCCTTCTTATGGTAGAGGAGCGAATGGAGAAGTATGGCAATTTGAAAATGACATTGCAGATTTAGTTAAGTTATGTACAAATGTGTTATCAGATACACCACTATTTTTCTTGATTAATTCTTATACAACAGGTATATCATCAACAGTTTTAGAAAATATATTAAGACTTTGTATAAATCCAAAACATAAAGGAAAATTCTCTTCAGGAGAAATTGGACTACCAATGTCAAATTCTAAATTAGTATTACCAGCAGGAATATATGGTCGCTGGGAACAAATATAAGATAGGAAGGTATAAAATGGATTTAAATGTTTTATATGAGGATAATCATATAATAGTAGTACAAAAAATACCTAATGTACCATCACAAGGAGATAAAACAGGCGATACAGACATGTTAACGATTATAAAGCAATATATAAAGGAAAAATACAATAAACCAGGAAACGTCTATTTAGGACTAATACATAGATTAGATAGACCTGTAGGTGGAGTTATGGTATTTGCGAAAACTTCAAAAGCATCTGCAAGATTAAGTGAACAAGTTAGAAATAAGGAATTAAAAAAAGAATATTTGGTAGTAGCAGATGGAAAGTTTGAGGAAGCAAAAGGACATTTAGAAGATTATTTAATAAAAAATGAAAGAAACAATTTAAGTAAAGTAGTAAAAGAGGGAACTAAAAATGCAAAATTAGCAATTTTAGATTATGAAGTATTAAAATATAATGAAGAGATTAACTTATCAGTAGTAAGAGTGGATTTACATACCGGAAGACATCATCAAATAAGAGTGCAATTAGCTAATATTGGACATAGCATATATGGAGATCAAAAGTATGGCACAAGAGGTCATGGAAAGCAAATAGCATTATGGGCATATAAGTTAAGTTTTAGACATCCAATAACTAAAGAAGATTTAACCTTTGAATGTTTACCAGAAAAAAATGGGACTTGGAAAATATTAGAATAAGGTTCATAATAAATTAAAAATCATTTACGAAAATAAAAATCGACAAATTTCGTAAATGATTTTTTGCTTTTTATAAATAAAGTATAATAAAATGTGAACAAAGGTGTAAAATTACTATGCTAAATTTGATAAAAGGAATACGAGAACATGATTGATAAAATTTGTGATTTTATTTTAACAAAAATAAAAAAAGAAATGCCAGAACTAGATGAAGAACGTATAGAAGCAATAAATTATGGATTACAAATGCTTATAGGAGAAATTCCTAAATTATTTATAACTTTACTTATAGCACAATTACTAGGAGTACTAAAATTAACAGTATTGGCTTATATAATGTTACTTCCATATAAGTATTTTGTTGGAGGAGTACATGCAAAAACACATTTAGCCTGTATGATTACAACACCATTAATTTATTCAGGAAATGCATTAATAAGTAAAAACTTACCTTTTATACAAAGCGAATATAGATTTATAGCCGTTATTTTGGTATGGATATTTAGTATGATAGTAATAAGCATATACGCCCCAGCAGATACAGAAAATGTACCAATTTTGAGAAAAAAGGAAAGAAGATTAAAAAAGATAATGTCATATATAACTATGACTTTAACTTTGGGTGTAGCAATAATACTACAGGATAAATATATTATCATCTCAAATATACTAATTATAGGCTGTTTAATTCATTCAATTTTCATAACAAGACCTATGTATAAATTATATCATAATAAATACGGATATGAAGTTTATGTAGATTAATTTTGATAATTTAAAAGTATCTTAGCCGGCAAGAAACTTTTTAATTATATAAATTTTACTAAAGAGGAGGGATATAATATGGTAAAAACGCTAGCTAAAATTGCAGAAAAAACTGCAAAGAATGCAAGTGCAAGTTGTTGGGCAATAGGTATGTTACATCAACCTAAAATGCCAGCATCTTTAATAAAAAAAGACAAATAATACATAAATTATTAATTTAAAAGTAAAAAAATTTCCTTAAAGTGATAGAAGCAACCTATCATAAACTTAAAAGCTTACAAATAAATATAAGGTTATTTGGAAGAATCCAAGTGGCCTTTTATTTATTGCATATTAAAAGACTGGAATTTATTTTCCAGTCTTTTGAGTCATTTCAAGAATATAAATTATTTATCATATATTTCTAACTGTTGTGTAAAGAAATATGAATCTTTTGTTGTATATAAATTTAGATTTTTAGATTTCTTTAAGATTTTATCTACCTCCCATAAGCCTAATCCATGAGGTTTACCGTCACTACTTGTTTTAGAAGTATAACCTTTTTCACGAATTCTATCTAAATCAACATTTTTATCTAAATAAGTATTTTGAATTAACAATAATTGTCTAGGACATTTTTCATCTCTTCTAATTTCTAAATTAATAATTTTTTCATCGCAATTTTCACATGCTTCAATAGCATTATCTAGTAGAATACCAAGTACTCTAGTGAATTCATAAATCTTCATATTTAGATCAGCTAATTTAAGCGATATATGAATTTTCATTTCTATACCTAAACTTGCAGCTTTATGATATTTTGCAGAAAGTAAACTGTATACAGCAGGGTTATCTATTAATGTTGGATTTAACATCTCTAAACTCTTAATATCTTCACAGTCTATTTTAAGTTGCTTATAATATTCTTTTAAACCATTGATATCATTTGTTTCTACATAACCACCTATTGCTTGAACAATATTGCCAAAGTCATGTCTGAAAGTACGAATATCATCATATAAAACCTTTAAAGTCATATTATAATCTTGAGCTTGTTCTAAATTTTGACTTGTTATTTCTAGTTTTGTAGTTTTAAATAAGCTAAAAATGCTAATAGAAAAATAAGCTACTAATGTAAGAATACTTAAAAGAATTATTCCTAAAGGAAGAGTATCATAATAATATCCTATTAGATAGAATTGAGTGGCAATAGTAATTGCTCCTATTATTGAATTTACGAATATAACTAGCTTATTACGTTTACTCAAAGAATCTGTTACTGATATTGAATACTTATATTTTTTAATTATTAAATAAGTTATAAAAACACAAAGGTATATAAATAAAGTTGATATTATTCGAAGTAAAGGAGTATTATAAACAGCTTCATATGGAATATTAAAAATTATTAGAAAAAGCCTAGTAAAGATTAATTCTATAGGAAGTGAAATAATTGTAGGAATCACTTCTGCGAGTATACTTTTTAATAAACCTGCATGAAATATAAAGTATATTAAGATAGGACAAACAATCATATTTATATAAGAGCTATAGGGCTTTTCTATTACTGTATTATTAATACCAACCAAAAGAGCATATAGTATAATATATAAAATTTTTTGCTTTTTATTGCACTTAATATCTAAAATAGTTGTAAAAAGTAATACATTAACACTTAATTCGATAAATATAAAAGGTATACCAAATTTATTAAATATTATAGCAGTTAGACCGTCATTAGGCGTGATTAGTGATGTCCAAATTTTTTGAAGAATTTCCAAATTTTATCACCTCCATAAAATTGTTTTTATAGCTTGGTCCTATATAGCATTTGCTACCATTATTAAAGAATATAGTATTAGTGTTAGTTTCAATATGTTGAATATTTGAAATATTTGCTATAAATGATTTATGACATCTAACAAAATCATGAGGCAACACATTCATAATTTTTGTAAAAGAACTATATGATTCATATTCTGCATCTTTAGTGCAATAGACTAATTTCATTCCTTCTTTTTTGATATACTCAATATCATTTTGATTAACAAATGTTGAACCATTAATTTTTATAAAACGGCAATTAGAATTATCAATATAATCAATTAATCTTAATAAAGTTTCTTCAAGTTTATCTTGTGAAATAGGTTTTACTAAATAATCAAATGCATTAACTTTATAAGCCTCCATTACAAATTCAAAATGAGCAGTAGTAAAAATTAATTGAACGTTCTTATTGATTTTTCTTATTTCTTCAGCTACATTTAGTCCAACATTTTTATCTTTTAAAGTTATATCAAGAAAGAGTACATTAACGGAATTACTACTTACATACTCCAACAATTTAGAGGTGGAGTCAGTTTTAAAACCAATTTTTGCATCTAAATTATGTTTTATTAATAATTTAGAAAGCATGATTTCCAATCCGTGTAGAAAAGATGGATTATCATCACATAATACAAAATTCAACATATTTTCGCTCCCAATAAAAATATAAAATTTACCTAATTTTTCCAATTAACTTCAATAATACTATTCTAAAAATACAATAATGTCAAGAATAAGATATAAAAATATAAATAAATCAGAAGAATTAAAACAGTTGGTAAAACTTAACTTCTTATACATGGAATTATCAGTAAATAATACATACGTAAAAATAATATAAAAACAAAAATGAAATGCTATAAAGTGTATAAAATCTAAGCACATTACAAAGTTTGACATGAAAAATTAATTATGTTACTATTATAAATATATTGCGAAAATAGCAGGAATGGAGTAATATATGGAATACGAAATAACATTTTTATTGCCATGTTTAAATGAAGAAAATACATTGCAATATTGTATAGAAGAGATAAAAGAATATATACATGGAAAACATTTAAATGCTGAAATATTAGTAGCTGATAATAATAGTATAGACAACAGTTTAAAAATTGCAAGAAAAAATGGGGCAAGAGTAGTAATATGTAAGGAAAAGGGATATGGAAATACACTAATAAATGGCACGAAAAATGCAAACGGAAAATATTGCATAATGGGAGACTGTGATGGAAGTTATGACTTTTCAAATTTAGATGAATTCGTAAAGGGGTTACGAGAAGGTTATGATTTAGTAGTTGGAAACAGATTTGCAGGAGGAATAGATAAAAATGCTATGTCATTGTCACATAAGATAGGAGTAAATTTTCTATCTAAACTTGCAAATGCTTTTTTTCATACTCCTATACATGATTACCATTGTGGATTAAGAGCATACAATATAGACAGTATAAAAAGAATAAATCTTTCGCAAGGTGGGATGGAGTACGCAAGTGAGATGATAATCAAATCTCAAATTAATGGCTTAAAGTTATTAGAAGTAAAAACAAGTTTACGAAAAGATTTAAGAAATAAAAAGTCACATTTGAGAACTATAAGAGATGGATTTAGACATTTAGGATTGATAATTGACTTAAAAATAAACAAAGAAAAATATATTATAAAGGAATAATATTAAAGATGAAAAAAGTTTTTAGATATATAATAGTATTCATTATATTATTTTTTGCATTTAATTTTTTGCTCATTATAACTTCATTATTTCCATCTAGTTGGATCGAGGAAAACGTTAAAGAATCTTCAGAAGTATTATTGAGAGAAGGAAATTTTTATTACTTTTCCAAAGAATTTGACATAGTAAATAATAATTATACTGATGCATTAATGATAAATGAAGCATATTCGATAGATAATAAGAATCCAATTTATTCATATATGAGTGCAAGGAAAAATTACAAAAGCGGATTAACAAAAGAAACAATATCAGATACGGTGAATGAGGCTGTTTCTATTAATAAAGAAGAGTATGATCCAGTTGGAGAGTTAAGCGAATTCTTAAACGGAAATATAGAAACATCAATTACTTATGCGAGATATTGGCATGGTTATTTGCCATTTTTGAGAGTATTACTAATATTCTTTAACATTAGTGAAATACGAGCAATATTATTTTTAGTATTTATAGCATTATTCACTTATTTAATGTATTTGATAAGTAAAAAAATAGGAATAAAAGAAATGATAATATATGCATTTGCATTAATAGTGCAAAATTATTTTCTTGCATCCTATTCATTAGAAAGTGCACCTGTATTTATAGTAATGATGATAACAAGTATAATGTTATTAAAATATATAGATAACATAAAGAAAGAGAATGTATATATATATACATTTATAGTAGCGTCTATAACCAATTTTATAGATTATTTAACAGTACCACTAATAACATTGGCTATTCCATTATATATTTATATATTGTATAATCAAAAAACAAATAAAGAATTGAGTTATGATTTTTATATAAAATTAATAGTAAAATCTAGTATAGTATGGTTAATTGGATATGCCACTACTTGGATAAGCAAATGGATATTGTATTCAATAGTGTATGATCCAGAGATAATAAATTCAGCAATAACACAAGTTATATATAGAACAACTTTAAATAATCCTCTAACAGATGTAACAATAGGGCAAATGATAAAAGTATTTTGTGTGCAGAATTTTGCTTATATTATGGTATTTATTGTTATAAGCTCATATATTATAATGCTTAACTTTAACAGGATAAAGATTAAAATAAGGGAAAAATCAGAATATATAAAACAAAATATACCAATATTTATTATTTTGTTAATGCCATTTGTGTGGTATATAGTACTATCGAATCATACAGTATTACATTATAGGTTTGTCTATAGACATATGCTAATATTTTTAATAGGAGCATTAATAGCAATAACCAATTTCGTTAAAATTGAAAAGTGTAAAATTGAATAATATAAATATAGATAGCTAAATTAGCTATCTATATTTTGTATAATAATTGTGAGGATTCTTTATATTGAAGTAATAATATCTAAATAGAAATCATAGAAATAGAAAAAGGAAGGAGATATTATGAAAAAAAGAATAATAAGAATCTCAACAGGAATTGTAGTGATACTTACTATTGCATTTATAATTACTTTTAATGATCACTATAAAGAAAGTGTTATGACTAGTAGTACAACTTTAAGTAATACGAAAATTGGATGGGGAGTAAAAAGAGCAAATAATAATCAACAACCGGATTTAGGAGCTACTAATATAAAATTAATGGAGCAGTACAATGGTATTGCAATGGGAAATAAAGATAAAAAGTATGTGTATCTTACATTTGATGGAGGATATGAAGCAGGATATACTGAAAAAATTCTAGATGCTTTAAAGGAAAACGATGTTAAGGCAACTTTTTTTATAACAGGACACTATCTTAACACAGCAGGAGAAATTGTACAGAGAATGGTTGACGAAGGACATATTGTCGGTAATCACACTGTAAATCATCACAGTATGCCGGACTTATCAGATGAAGAAATAAAGCAAGAAGTAGTAAAATTACAAACAGCAGTATATGAAAAAACAGGGTATGAAATGAAATATATAAGACCTCCAAAAGGAGAGTATAGTGAAAGAACACTAGCTATAACAAATAATTTAGGATATACAACAGTAATGTGGAGTTTCGCATATGACGATTGGGATGAAGCGAAACAAGGAAGAACAGAATATGGAAAAGAAAAAATATTATCAAATATACATCCCGGTTGTGTAATATTATTACATTCTACATCAAAAGATAATTCAGAAATATTGGACGAAGTAATAAAAAAAATAAAAGAAATGGGATATGAATTTAGAAGTATAAATGACTTCGAAAGATAATTAAGAGTGAGGAGATAATATAATTGAAAAAAAGAAAAATAGCTAGGAGTATGAATCGAATAAATGAATTATTAGAAATGCCACCAGAAGTTGTTTCTAATATACCTAAAATTTCAATCTTGGGATTTGAAGAGATGCTAATTGAAAATTATAAAAACATTATGGAATATGAGGATTTTTATATAAAAGTAAATACACATATAGGGCTTATTAATGTAAATGGTCTTAATTTAAAATTAATACAAATGAATCAAGATGATATGAAAATTACTGGAAAAATAGATAGTATAAATTTTGAAAGTTACGAAGATGATGAGATGGAGGAAAAATAAGTGATATTTAAAATCTTATTAGGTTATATTAGTGGATATGTTAATATATCAGTAGAAGGATATTTTATTGAAAGGTTTATAAATATGTGCATAAGTAAAGGAATACTTCTATGGAACATGAGAAGACAAAAATCAACATATTTACAAACTAATATTAGCATAAAGGATTTTAAAAAGGTTAAAAATATTGCGAGAAAAACTAAATGTAGAGTAGCTATAAATAGTAAAAAGGGACTACCATTCATATTAAATAGATATAAAAAGAGAAAGATTTTTGTAATAGCATTACTAATAATTATTTTAAGTATATTTACTACTTCTAGATTTATATGGAATATTGAGATATTAGGAAATGAAAAAATAGAAACAAAAGAAATTTTAGAAGAATTAAATGAAAAAGGAATAGTAATCGGAGTACTAAAATCAAAAATTGATACTGATGAAATAATAAGACAAATAAGATTAAAAAGAAATGATATTGCATGGATGAGTATAGATTTAAATGGTACAAATGCTATTGTAAAAATAGTAGAAAATACAGAAAAACCAGAGATAATAGATAAAAATGACTATTGTAATATAGTAGCAAATAAAGCAGGAGTAATAACAAAAATAAATGCTAGAAGTGGCACTCCCCTAGTAAAAATAGGAGATGTTGTAACAGAAGGAACTATTCTTGTGGCTCGGTTGGATGGAAGGTAAATATACAGGAACAAGATATGTACATAGTGAAGCAGAAATAGAAGCGAGAGTTTGGTATGAAACCTCTAAAAGCATGAAATATGAACAAGATGAAGACACATATACAGGAAATTCTGAAAAAAGATATTTTCTAAAATTTAATAATTTTCGAATAAATTTATACAAAAGTATTCCAAATTTTGAAAAATATGATACAATAAATGAAAGAAAAAAATTAAGAATATTTTCTGATTTTTATTTGCCTATTGAACTAGGGATTGACCAATATGAAGAAGTTACTAGTGTGAAAAAAGTATATAATTATGACGAGTTGAAAAAAAACATGCTTAAAGAATTGGAAAGTCAACTTTCCGAAGAAATAGGAGATACATCGAATATAATAAATAAAAGAGTCAATGAGAAAGAAATTGATGGAGGAATAGAAGTTCAATTAATATATGAAAGATTGGAAAATATTGGAGTAGAAAAAAAGATAGACATCAATATACAATAAATGCAAAAGAAAGGGAGGATTAGCATGCCAGAAAAAGGGTTAAGATTGGCAAAAACGGATGGAGCATTTTTCTCAAAAATAACAACAACCATTACTAAATTATTGATACCGACGAAAGTTGGAATTAATAGTATGTTAATTTCTATTAAGAGAAATAATGTGATAAAAACATATAATGAATACATTAACCATAATCAAAAGAGTAAAGAGAATAAAGAAACATTAGAAAAAAAATATGAGAATGCGGTAGTATTATATTTAGAATCTTTAGATAAATATATAATGGAATCAGTATACAAAAAAGTCAAAAGTAGAACAGCTACTGCTTATGAAGAGAGTGCTTTATCAAGATATTATAATGTAGTACATCTAAAGGAAACTCAATATGTAGAATATAAATATAAAAAACAACAATTTTTATTAGAATTAGACTATGAAAGTTTAAAAAATAATAATAAAGAAAAGGTACTGGAAAAATATAAGAGTTTTTATGCTGACAGAATGAATACACTTTATAAAGGATTATTAAAAAACTATTCAGTTCAGTTAGCAGATAAGGTTATTTGTGATAGCATTGAAAACAAAGAGAAAATATATAATGATATATTTGAATGTCTAGAAAAATATGTTGTTAGCATATTACCAATAAAAATTGAAGCTGGAACGGAACCAGCTTATAAAGATATTGTATATGAGTATGATAAGTTTAACTCTTTCTTGGCAGGAAAATTAGACAAAAGAGATACGATAGAGAAGAAAATGACCTTATTAGGAATTAGCAGAAAATTATTTACTCATAGTTTACCTTTAGTAGTTGCAGAACAATGTTATGAAAGTTTATTAAGAGAAAATAGACATTTAATATTAAATAGTCCAAGCCTAAAAAAGCAAGAAATGGCATATCAAATGTTAATAACGCTAATAGAAGATTATAATGTTAAATTATTATCAACAAAAATTTATTGGGAAGTTCCAACAGATAGAGATGAATATAAGAAATTTTGGGACGAGTATGAAAAAATAACAAAATCAAAAGATACAGAAGAAAATAAATCAAAGAAAAAACAAATTTTATTCTTAAAAAGTGATATGAAAAAAATAGATAATGAGGGTGCACAAGCAAAGCTTATAATTAAATTTTATAAAAGTAAATTAGTTGAATTAGGAGCAATGAGGCAAATAAAAAATTCATATGCAGATTGTTCAAATATAAAATTAATAGCTAAAAAGAATAAAAAATCTTTAAAAAAATAAATAATCTTAATATAAGTTCTATTTTTATTTGGAGGATGACAATGAGGCAATTAGCAGATGTATATTATGAAGGAATAGAAGAAAATAATGAATATGAAGAGATAATAAATATAGTTACAGAAGCATGCTTCAAAGAAGAAAAGTTGGATAACACAGATTTATATCTTAGTATTACACTATCAGATGAAGCATATATACATAAAATAAATAAAGAGATTAGGGATGTAGATAAACCTACAGATGTATTATCTTTTCCTATGTTTCAAAAAGAAGAAATTCCTAAAACAAAAACAGGAATAGAAGATGTACTAGGTGATATAATTATTTGTATACCAATAGTTGAGAAACAAGCAATAGAATATAGCCATAGTTTCAAAAGAGAATTAGCATACATGCTAGTACATGGTTTTTATCATTTAATGGGATATGATCATATGACAGAAGAAGAAAAAAATGTAATGAGAGAGAAAGAAGAAAACATATTAGAAAAAGTAAAAATTACAGAGTGAAAGGAAAGAATTAATATGAAAAATAAAGTACTATTAGTTATACTAGCATTAGTAATAATAGGTTTGGCAGTATTAGTAGGAGTAAAGGTATTTAGTAATAAAGAGACAGAAGATGTTAGTGATACAGAACAAACAAATGTTGATCAACCAGAAGAAACGCAAACTAAAAAAATAAATACTTGGTCAGGAAATTCAAGAAGTGTAGCAGTGGTAATTGATAATGTTGGAGACGCAAAACCACAAACAGGATTAAATGATGCAGCTATGGTATATGAGATTACAGTAGAAGGAGGTCTTACAAGACTTCTTGCAGTATATAAAGATGTAGATAAAGAAAAAACAATAGGGCCGGTAAGAAGTGCAAGACCAGTATTCATAGATTATGTTTTAGAGAACGATAGTATATTTGTTCATTTTGGATACAGTACAAGAGCTCAAAATGACATAGAAAAATTAAAAATAAATAATGTAAATGGATTAGTTACAGATTCAGCATTTTGGAGAACAAAGGAAAAATCAGCACCACACAATGTTTTAACAAATATGAATAAAATATTTGAATATGCAGAAAAGAAAGAATATAGAACGACAACTAGCCAAAGAAGCGTATTAAATTATGTGACAGATGAAGTAGAAATACAAAATGGCCAAACAGCTAATACAGTTAATATGCCATACACATCAACCCATAAAGTATCTTTCAAATATAATCAAGAAACAAAATTATATGAAAGATATGTAAATGGAAAAGAAGAGAAAGATTGGTTAAGTGGAGATATAAGAACTGCTAAAAATATAATTGTAACTTTTGCACATAATTATACAACGGATGAAGATGCTGGATACGGTAGACAAGAAATTGAAAATGTTGGTAACTTAAAAGGTTATTACATAACTAATGGACAAGCAATAGAAATTGTATGTTCAAAAGCATCAAGAAATGCAAAGACTGTATATAAAGATAAAAATGGAAAAGAAATAGAAGTAAATGATGGAAATACATATATACAAATAGTTCCAATAGATACAAATGTAACATTTGAATAAATATATAACCAATGTATGGGGCACGGTGCACCGTGCCCTTTTATAAAATAAATAAAAGGAGAATTTATGGAAAAAGAATTTAAATCTGGTTTTGTATCAATAATAGGTAGAACAAATGTAGGAAAATCTACATTAATTAATTCGCTAGTTGGTGAAAAAATAGCGATAATGACTAATAAACCACAGACAACTAGAACAGCAATAAGAGCTATAGTAAATAGAGAAAATTCTCAAATAGTAATAATAGATACGCCTGGAATACATAAACCAAAATCAAAACTAGGTGAAACAATGAATGATACTGCATTTGGGGTTACTTCAGATGTTGATGTTATTTTATTTTTAATTGAAGCAACAAGCAAAAATATAGGACCAGGAGACAGAAAAATAATAGAAAAGATTAAGCAAGCAAACAAAAAAACAATTTTAATAATAAATAAAATCGATTTAGTAAAAAAAGAAGAATTGTTAAGTTTAATAGAATTATATTCAGCAGAATATAATTTTTCGGCAATATTGCCAATATCTGCATTAAAACAAGACAGTACAGAGCTTGTTTTAGAGGAAATTACAAAATTATTAAAGCCAGGACCTGCATTTTATGATACAGAGGAATATACAGATCAAACAATGAGGCAATTAGCAGAAGAAACAATAAGAGAGAAAGCTTTAAAATTATTAGACGATGAAGTTCCTCATGGATTATATGTAGAAGTAGAAAAAATGAAATTATCAAAGTCAAGAGAAGACAATAAACCGTTTTATAATATAGAGGCAACGATTTATTGTTTAAGAGAATCACATAAAGGAATAATAATAGGTAAAAAAGGACAAATGCTAAAAAAAATAGGAACATATGCAAGACAAGATTTGGAGAACACACTTGGAATGAAAGTAAATTTAAAAACATGGGTAAAAGTAAAAGAAGATTGGCAAGACACAGATAGTATAGTAAAAAAGTTTAAATGGAGTAATTAGAAATTTATATAAATATTGTATCTTAATAACTGGTGAAATTTTACAAATAAATTTTATTAATAATAAGAATAAAAATTTTAAAATAACAAAAGATAAAATTAAAGGGAGAGTGATACAATGTTAAAAGATTTAGCGTGGAATACCTTTAAAAAGACAGGAAATATATATACTTTTTTAGAATTTATGAAAATAAGAGATATAGAACAAAATTTAGGTGAAATAGATGGGGATAATAAAAACTAAAGGAATAGTTTTAGTTGAAAGTAATATGGGAGATACTGATAAAATGGTGACATTATTAACACCAGGACTTCGGAAAAATTGGGTGTGCAGCAAAAGGTGCAAGAAAACCGCAAAGTGCACTTCTTGCTGGTACTCAATATTTATGTTTTGCTGACTATATACTATTCCAAGGAAACAATACATATAATATAAATTCATGTGATGTTATAGAAGTTTTTTATAATTTAAGAATAGATTTAGACAAACTTGAATGTGCAGCCAATATTACAAAAATAATTAATGATGTGTCAACAGAAAATGAAAATAATTATAGAACTCTTCAATTATTGTTAAATACATTATATATGATATCAGAAACTGATATGAATAGAGAATTAATTACGAGTATTTTTAAAATGAGATTAGCTTCAATATTAGGTTTTACACCAAAAGTTGAAAAATGTGTACAATGTGGAACAACTGAAAATATAACACATTTTAGTATTAAAGATAATGGATTTAAGTGCAAAAATTGCAGTAAGACAGATACAGGAGCGATTACCATGAGTGATGGGACAAGAGATGCAATAAAGTATACTATAATGGCACCGGCAAAGAAGTTATATGGATTCAACATAACAGAAGATTGTATAAAAGAATATAAATTGATATCTAAAATTTATTTAAATGAAAAATTAGAGAAAGAATATAAATAAATTTATACATTAAAATTTGAAAGTTAGAAGGTAAAGCAAAATATAGAAGATGTATTAAAATATTATTTATTTACCTTGACAAAAATCACGTATAATATATAATATAAATGGATAAATTATATCTAACAATTAAAGTAAAGGAGAGAAGGAAATGGCACAAGATATTAATGAAGAAGAACAAAAAAAAATTAATGCTATGATAGACTCTTTAGTAGAAAGAGCTAAAATAGCATCACAAGAGTACATGAAGCTAGACCAAGAAACTGTAGATAATATAGTTAAGAAAATGTCTATGGCTGTACTTGAAAATCATATGAAACTCGCAAAATTGGCGGTAGAAGAAACAAAGCGTGGAGTATATGAAGATAAAATAACTAAAAATATGTTTGCATCTGAATATATATACCATAGCATTAAGTATGACAAAACAGTTGGTGTAATAAACGAAAACGAGGAAAAAGGGTATGAAGAAATAGCAGAGCCAGTTGGAATTATAGCAGGTGTAACACCAGTTACAAATCCTACTGCTACAGTATGTTTTAAATCTTTAATATCAGCTAAAACAAGAAACGTTATAATATTTGGTTTCCATCCATCTGCACAAAAATGTAGTGAAGAAACAGCGAAAATTTTAAGAGATGCTGCTGTTAAAGCAGGAGCACCAAAAGATTGTATATTATGGATAGAAGAACCATCAATTCATGCAACTAACGCACTAATGAATCACCCTGGAGTAAATTTAATATTAGCTACAGGTGGTACAGGAATGGTTAAAGCTGCTTATTCATGTGGAAAACCAGCACTTGGAGTAGGACCAGGAAATGTGCCATGTTATATAGAAAAATCAGCAAAATTAAAAACATCTGTAAACGATTTAGTATTATCAAAAGCTTTTGATAATGGTATGATTTGTGCTTCAGAGCAAGCAGTAATAGTAGATAAAGAAATAGAAAAAGAATTTGTTAAATTAATGAAAGAAGCAGGATGTTATTTTGTAAATAAAGATGAAACTAAAAAGTTGCAAAATGCAATGTTTACACATCGAGAAGATGGAAAATGGTCATTAAATAGCACAATACCAGGACAAAGTGCAAAACAAATAGCAGATCTATCAGGATTTGATATTCCAGCTGATACGAAAGTTATAGTAGTAGCTGAAACAGGAGTTGGAGATGACTATCCATTTTCAAAAGAAAAATTAAGCCCTGTACTTGCATACTATACAGTTAAGGGCCCAGAAGAAGGAATAAAATTAGCAGATGAATTAATACGTTTTGGAGGAATGGGACATTCAGCTGTTATTCATTCAGAGAATAAAGAGGTAATAAATAATTTTGCAGAAGTTGTAAAGGCAGGAAGAGTGCTTGTTAACTCACCATCTACACACGGAGGAATTGGTGACATTTATAATACAAATTTACCATCATTAACACTAGGATGTGGAACATTTGGAGGAAATTCAACAACAGATAATGTATCTTCAGTTAATTTAATAAATGTAAAAAGAGTTGCAAAAAGGAGAGTTAATATGCAATGGTTTAAAGTACCAGAAAAAATATATTTTGAAGCAGGTTCAATAGCGTATTTAGAGAAAATGCCAGATATATCAAAAGCATTCATAGTAACAGATAAATCAATGGTTGATTTAGGATATGTAAATAAAATATTATATCATTTAAGAAAGAGACAACAATATGTTCACGCAGAGATATTTTCAGAAGTAGAGCCAGATCCATCATTTGATACAATTAATAGAGGTGTGGAACAAATGAGACATTTCCAACCAGATGTAATAATTGCACTTGGTGGAGGTAGCCCAATAGATGCTGCAAAAGGAATGTGGTTATTCTACGAATATCCTGAAGCAGATCCAGAAGGAATGAAACTTAAATTTATGGATATAAGAAAAAGAACATATAAATTCCCAAAACTTGGAAAGGATTGTAAAATGGTAGCGATACCAACAACTTCAGGAACTGGTTCAGAAGTAACATCATTTGCAGTAATAACAGATAAGACAAAAAATATGAAATATCCACTAGCAGACTATGAATTAACTCCAGATGTTGCAATAGTAGATCCAGATTTAGTAATGACATTACCAAAAGGAATTACAGCAGATACAGGAATGGATGTATTAACACATGCAATAGAGGCATATGTATCAAACATGGCATCAGATTATACAGATGGTTTAGCAGAGAAGGCAATAGAGTTAGTATATAAATATTTACCAATAGCATATGAAGACGGAACAAATAGAGTTGCTCGTGAAAAAATGCATAATGCAAGTTGTATAGCAGGTATGGCATTTACAAATGCATTTTTAGGAATAAATCACTCATTAGCACATAAATTAGGAGCTGATTTCCATATAGCACATGGTAAAGCTAATGCAATAATATTACCATATGTAATAAAATATAATGCATCAAAACCAACAAAATTTGTATCTTTCCCTAAATATGAGTACTTTATAGCAGATGAAAAATATGCTAATATTGCAAGAAGACTAGGATTAAAGGCAAGCACAACTGAAGAAGGAGTAAAATCTTTAATAAATGCAATTGTAGAAATGAATAAAAAGTTAAATATACCATCATCACTAAAAGAATTAGGAATAGATGAAAAAGAATTTTTAGCAAATGTAGATTTATTAGCCGATAAGGCATTTAGTGATCAATGTACAACTGCAAATCCAAGATTACCATTAGTATCAGAACTAAAACAAATATTACTTGATTCATATTACGGTAATTTATAGATATAAAAATAACTATAGTAACAAATGTCGGGGCACATGTAATGTGCCCGCATTTATAGCAATTTCACAAGCATAAACGGAGGAATAAAATATGGATTTAAACAACAGAAAAAATTTTTTATTAGAATTAATTGATAAAGTAAAAATATCTATAGAAACAGAGAAGAAAATAGATAAATTACTTGCAGATGCAAAGACTAAAGAAATGTCTAATTAATAAATTCTTTAAAAGTAGAGGAAAGAATTATGGAAAATGAAACTCAAGATAAAATTATAAACAAAGGAAATTTTTTTCAAAATTTATGGAATAGAATAAAGAACATTTTTTCAAAGAAAAAGATGATTCCAGAACCAAAAGTATATCATTATGATGAAGGTGTCAACATAGTAGTAATGAAAAAAGATAATTTTGAAAATTTAAAAGAGAATGTAGAAAAATTAAATAAAAAAGTAAAATTAGATAATGGTTTTATTTCAGTAGACGATTTATCAGATGAAGAAATCGAAGAGATGATACAATTGTATAATAATGAGTTAATAGAGTTAAACAAAAGGATTGCAAAGAAAAAATTGGAATTAGAAAGACTAAAAAAAGATGATGGGGAAAATGAACAATAAAAAATGGGAGCATATTTAGTATGCTCCTTTTTTATTTAATGGTATGAAAATATGGTTACAGTACTGTTTATTCGGATATTAGTGTAGGGCGAGTATTGTTCGTTTAGATAATTTTGGGAAAAATATTTATAAAGAAAGGAAAAAGGAAATATGATTACAAATGAGTTAAAAGGTGATATAATGGAAAAGAATAAACTAGAATTATGGGAAGAACAAAGAATAAGAAAAATGAATAATAATTTTTCGGAAGCAATAAAGACATATGAAGTTAAGGGGGAGATATTAGTGAAAGATCTAGCTGTAGTAGATAGAATAGAAGGAGATTATGCAGTTTGTGAACTATTAGATGGTAACATGGTAGATATACCTATTAAGAATTTTAAAGAAAAGGTATCAGAAGGCGATATTTTCGATTTAGAAGTAAAATCTAATAATGGACAATTACATTATAATGTTGTAAAGAAAAATTTGCAGGAAATGGAAATAAGAAGAAAAAAAATATTAGAAAAATTAAATAAAATAAAAAATAAATAGAGGCATACTTAAGTATGCCTCTATTTATTTTAAATACTTTCACTAATTGGAGGAATAATTTGTTTCTTTCTAGAAACTACTCCAGGTAGGAAAGCAAGATTATTTTCAACAGTAGTATTAAATGCTTTTTCAACTACACTAACTTTATCTCCTAAAACTATAGCTTTTGAATTGCAGTTTAATATATCTGTTATAGCAAATATAAATAAATCTAATCCTTTTGAAGAAATTAAATTATTCATTGCCTTTTCAATGTCTATTTTATTCTTTAAAACATCATCAATATCAACAGTATTTACTTGTGCAATTTGAATTTTATAACCATTTGCACTAACTTCTTTTGAATCGATATTAATTAATTCTTCAGCTGTATATGAACTTAAGTCTGTTCCTGCTTTTAACATATCTAAACCATATGTATTAATATCTGTATTAGAAATTTTTGCAAGATCTTCAGCAACCTTTATATCTTTTGGAGTGCAAGTTGGAGATTTGAAAAGTAGAGAATCAGAAATAATAGCACTCAACATAAGACCGGCATAAACTGGTTCTATTTCGATATTATTCATTTTATATAATTCATAAAGAATTGTACAAGTACATCCTACAGGTTGTGCCATATAAAATAAAGGTTCTGATGTTTCGAATCCTGATACACGATGGTGATCTATAACTTTTACTATTTTAGCATCAGCAATATCAGATGCACTTTCAGCGAAATTATTGTGGTCAACTAATATAACCTCATCGGCTTCACTAACGTTTTCAATTAACACAGGAGCTTCAATATTGAAATGCTTTAAAGCATATTCCGTTTCTTTATTTAAATTTCCTAATCTACAAGCTATAATGTCATTTGTATTACCTAATTTTTTTTCTAAATCTGCCATAACAAGTGAAGATGCAATAGAATCTGTATCTGGACTTTTATGACCTGTTATAAATGTTTTCATATTTTTTCTCCCTTTCATTATTCATATATTAACAATATTAATACTTATTATATTTTTAATGCTGAATCCAATGCTAACTTAATCATAGTATTTAAAGATTTTTCACGTTCTTCACTAGAAATTCCCTCTAAATTTGATGGAACATCAACGACAGTTAAAATGCAAGCAGCTTTTTTACCTTCTCTTTTTGCATTATAAAATAGTGAGAAAGCCTCCATTTCAGAAGCAATAGGTCTATCAATTCCATCTGGTATACGAGCAAATAATTTTTCTTCATTAGGAACATAAGGACTAAAGCAATCATTACATAAAGTAGTTCCTTTAATTAAATTTATATTATTTTCTTTAGCAGTATCTTCGATAATCGAATTAAGTTCAGATGAACTTGAAGCTAAATTGCATGGTTCATTATCGAAACTTAAGGCATAGCTTCCTTCTGTATATGCTTTTTCAGAAAGGATTAAATCTAAAATTTTCATATCCTCTCTAAATCCACCGCAAGTACCAATTCTTATAATAGAATCTACATTATAAAAGTGATATAACTCATAAGAATATATTCCCATACTAGGCATTCCCATACCATGAGCCATAACAGAAATCTGTTTACCTTTATAATTTCCGGTATAACAAGCAATTCCACGAACATCACTAACTATTTTAACATCTGATAAAAAATTCTCTGATATGTATTTTGCTCTCATAGGGTCTCCAGGCATAATAACAGTTTTTGCGATATCTCCTATATTTGCAGAATTATGTGGTGTCATAAAACCTCTCCTTTCAATATTAATTTACTGCAATATATTATATCAGTTATTTCATAATTTGCAATAATTTTATAAATTATTGTTTGATGAATATTTTATATTAATTGTATGTGCACATTGCATGTGCCATTTTTGATAAAATAAAAATTTAACAATATAAAATTCTATACTGTATGGTCACATTGCATATGCCCATTTTGATAAAACATAAATTTAATAATAGAAAAATCTATACTGTAGGGGCACATTGCATGTGCCCTTTTGTATAAACATAAATTTAATAATAGAGAATTCTATACTGTATGGTCACATTGCATGTGCCCATTTTGCTAAACATAAATTTAATAATAGAAAAATCTATACTGTAGGGGCACATTGCATGTGCCCATTTGATAAAATAAAAATTTAATAATAAAAGATTCTATATTGCATGTGCCATTTTAACTCACATGAATAGCAATTTATCCCAGAAATGTGAAATATTAAATATATAGTTGATATTTTACATAATAAGTGGTATAATGATATATGTAGTATAAACAAGCAATTGCCTATGAAAGGAGAAAACAACATGGCAAATAAAAACAGAGGCATCGATATGAGCACACTATACGAGTTAATGATTCTCGGAAGGCGGGTAGATCCATTTGATTTAATTGAAACCTGCAACGAATTCTACACCAGCATAAAGGCTGTTGGCGTAAGAAAAACAGTAGCTTTTCTTTACTATGACGAAGAGAAGCAGATCGTATTGACTGGGAAGCAGATTCCGGAAGAGATACGAGCGATGGCTGAATGGATTACCATCTTGGTAAAGAGATGGCCGGACATGATTAACAACAACACCACACGGCTTGACAGACATTATGGCCTCACCAGACCGTTATCCGACGTTTTGGGAGAACAGGTCGTTATACGCGACAATAATGAGTTAGACATTATTACCATTGAAGATGTTATTGACACGGTAGTAAGACTCAAATCAGAGGCGGCACAGAAAAAAAGCAAATAGGCAGTAGCAGTAGTTTTCTATTGCGACAAAGTAGACCTGTATGAGAAATCATGCAGGTCTATTCTATTTTTGAAAAAAGCGTTGACAACTAAAATATATTATGTTATAATATCTAACTGTAACCGCATAAATAAGGTACATAAAGTCTGATTAAATTCAGATACCTAAATAATTTAAAGGTTAGCGAGTATACGAAAAAAGGGAGGTGCCTGAAGAAATGTACGCAATAATCGAGGCTTGTGGAAAGCAATACAAAGTAGCACAAGGAGACGTTGTATTTTTCGAGAAATTAGATGCAGAAGAAGGCAAAAAAGTAAAATTTGATAATGTTATTTTAGTATCTGATGACAATGGAAAAGTAGAAGTAGGAAATCCTTATGTTAAAGATGCTAAAGTAGAAGGAAAAGTAGTTTCTCATGGTAAAGCTAAAAAAGTTCTTGTTTATAAATATAAAGCAAAGAAAAATTACAGAAGAACACAAGGACATAGACAACCATATACAAAGGTTGAGATAACATCTGTAAAACTTGCTGCAGAGAAAAAGGAAACAGCAACAGCTACAGAAGCTAAAGCCAAAACAGAGTCTAAAGCTAAAGCAGAACCAAAAACAAAGACAGAAGCTAAAGCTAAAACAGAGACTAAAGCAAAGACAGAAGTTAAAGCAAAAGCAGAGGCTAAATAATAACCATTTAAATGTAGAAAGGAGAGACTAACATGGCACATAAAAAAGGGCAAGGTAGTACCCATAACGGTAGAGATAGTGAGTCAAAGCGTTTGGGTGTTAAAAGAGCAGATGGTCAATTTGTTCTTGCCGGAAATATATTAATGAGACAAAGAGGAACAAAAATACATCCAGGAACTAATGTTGGAATTGGTAGTGATGATACTTTATTTGCATTAGTAGATGGAGTTGTTAAATTTGAAAGATTGGGTAGAGATAAAAAGAAAGTTAGTGTTTACCCACAAGAAAATAAATAAACAAACACGGATATAATCCGTGTTTTATTTTATTATAAAAAATCATTTTACAAAAATGAATTGACTATGTAAAACATTAAATATCCATTTATTAAAATTCTAAAATACATTTTTATATAACATGTGGTCAGTAATATTGACATTAATTTATAATAATAATAGAATAAGCTAAATTAAAAGATTTGAGGAGAAAAAAATGAAAGAAATACACGAAAAAGCCGAATATTGTTTAAATTGTCCAACAAAGCCATGCTCAAAAGGTTGTCCATTAGAAAACGATATACCAGGATTTGTGAAAAAAATTAAAGAAGAAAATTATAAACAAGCATATGAAATATTATTAGATACAACAGTTTTACAATCAATTTGTGGTAGAATATGTCCTCATATGAAACAATGCAGAGGAAAATGCGTCAGAGGAATAAAAGGCAATCCTGTTGAAATTGGAGATTTAGAGGCATTCATTGGAGATATGTCAATTGAGAATAAATGGAATATTACAGTAAATCAAAAAGTGTCTAACAAAAAAGTAGCAGTAATTGGAGGTGGACCTGCAGGGCTTACTGCATCAGCTTTTTTAAGAAGAAAAGGGTACAATGTTACAATATATGAAAAACATAAAGAATTAGGTGGATTATTATCACATGGAATCCCAGATTTTAGATTACCAAGAGATATTTTAAAAGCGACAATACAAAAAATATTAAATTTAGGAATACAAGTAGAGTACAATTGCGAACTTGGAAAAGATATTTCATTAGAAAATTTAAAAAAGGAATATGATGCTGTCTTATTGGCGTTTGGAGCTAATACATCAACTAAAATGGGCATAGAAGGTGAAGAATTAAATGGAGTGTATGGAGGTAACGAATTATTAGAAAATAATGATCACCCTGATTATAAAGGAAAAATTGTAGTTGTTAATGGCGGAGGAAACACAGCAATGGATACTTCTAGAACGATAAAAAGAATGGGAGCAGATAAAGTATATGTTGTATATAGAAGAGCAAGAGAGCAAATGCCAGCAGAACAAAAAGAAATAGATGATGCAATGAGTGAAGGAGTTGAATTTTTATTCCAAAACAATATAGTTAAGATCATTGGGGATAAGTGTGTGGAAAAAATAGAATGTATAAAAACAAAATTGATTCAAGCAGAAGGGGAGAGTAGGCTAAAACCTGTAAACATAGAAGGAAGTAACTATGAGATACCAGTAAACTATGTAGTTATGGCATTGGGTTCAAAACCAGAAGAAGAATTATTAAATGCACTAAACTTAAAATTAAATAAATGGGGATATATTGAAGTAGATGAAAAAAATAGAACATCTGACGAAAAAGTATTTTGTGCTGGTGACATAAGTGGAGAAAAATCAACAGTAGCATGGGCTGCGAGATCAGGAAGAAATAGTGCAGAAAGTATAGATGAATTTTTAAAATAATACATAATACTAAAATAGTGGCATATTTATATATGCCACTAAAATTTATTTTATTAATTTAATCATAAAATTCCTGTTCATAATAAGGTACATATGCCTGTCTAGGAGCTAGTTTAAGCAGATATCTTAATCGTTTAAATAATGTCTTTATAAAACTCTCCTTATATAAAACAAGAGAAGTTTCAGCAGGAACTGTATTATTTTCAGCTCTTTCTTCTAATTCTGACATTTTTAAAATATAAAACTCATTAAAATAAGTATAATCATCAGAAGTAGCAATTAAGTTCCTAAAATTATATAATTTGCTTCTATATTTTTCAATGGACTCTTTTGTATAAAGTAGATTTATTGTACTATTAAAGTAAGATGTAAGAATCATATCTTGGGTTTCTAAAAATAATTTTTTAATCTTTGTTTTTAATAAATCTATTTTATCACAATTTTTTTGAACTTTATTTAAATTATTATTATCAACATGTAATTCATTATAAGTAATTAATTTAGTTATATCTTCTTGCATTTCTACTAATAAATCGATATTGTATTGAATCATTTCAAAAGTATCCTTACAAGTTAAAGATATAAATTCATTTTTAAAATTATCATTACTATTCAAAGTACTATCAAATAATACATCATCCCCAACTAAATATGAAAGTTGATTAACTAATGCACATTCAAGAGGATAGTAATCAGGGCTAATAGTATTAAAGTTAAGATCAAAGTATTTAACTGGTTCAGTTTTTTTATTAACACATTTAGATGCTAATAATTGGACTGCGGCTTCATTTAATCCTGTTCCAGGTAGACCAGAATTAGTAAAATCACAAAATCCAAGCCTTAATAGTCTTCCTCTTTTATTTACTTTCTCTTGTAGATAGTGTATACATTCATGAACAACTAAATCACTAACTTCATCGAAAGAAGTATTAGGACTAAAATATATAGATTTATTTTTATAAAAATATTTAGCAGAACATCCAGAGGGTAACTTTGCAATATACATATTAAGTTTTATAATATCTGAAAAAAGTTGAGGAACATTAAGTGATTTTTCTGGAAAAGTATTTTGCAAGGCTTCAATAATTTTAAAAGCTATTGAATTTATGGTTTCTGAATCCAAACTACTAATTACTTCTATACCTTCTTTTTTTATTGCAGAATTTATATTCATATGTAATTTAAAACTCCTTAGTTTAATATTGAAAATTAAATATCCAAATTAAATTATACTACAAAAATATTACAAAAGTATTACAAAAGCATTAAAATAACATTACAAATAGGGCTTTTATAAGGAATATTCAATTTTAATAATTTGATTATCATAATTTCTTATGTTATATTACAAATCAATAAGTAGAGTAATATATTTAATATAGAGCTCTGTAAATAAAAGAATATATATAAATAAAAGCCAAATTTTCAGTATAATGAAAATTTGGCACAAAAATTCCAAAATGGAATATTTGTTTATGATATGATTGGGCATAGAAAATAATTGTTATTAGTTATTTTGTTACTAAATAGTAGTAATACACGTATAAATGTTATTTGAGTTTAGCCATAAATCCAAACAGTAGTATCTACAGATACTCCTTGAGGAATACCTTCAAGACCAATAAGATACATAACAAAATCACCACTATGATGCAAGTTATGGAATTCATAATTACCATTTGTGGTAATTGTCTCATTCAATGAAGAAGTCCATACAGATGTTGTAGGATATGCAACTCCTCCAATAAGAGTAACTGTAGTAGTTGTATTACATTCAGTTTTTACAGTAATTCCCATTCCGCCAACACCACTGGCAGATACGTCAACAAGCAGACCTGCAGCATTACTTGTGAGAGTCCCATGAGCGTACCCTGAAATGCTTGAATCAAGAGACATTATGCTTCCATCTTTGTTAAGAACGTATACTTCAGAAACTTGACTTGCGGCAAATGTTTCCTCATCGAAAGCAGCAGTAGTTTTAGTAACGGGTGCATCTTTTTGAGCTGCAAAAGCTGTAGTGCTAAAAGATGCACATAAGATAGTTGTTAAAACAAGAGATAAAAATATTTTGAAATTTTTCATAAGGTAACCTCCATTAGATGTTATTTATGCCCAATTTTATCTTTTGAAAAGCAACTGCCTCTCTGAAAAAAAGATAGTAAAATACTATCCATTTAATTTTTAGCATAAAAACTAAAAAAAAAATCAGAAAAGTAATTAAAAATAATAAAAGATAACAAAAGATAATAAAAAAATTTAGTAATTTTGTAACAAATAAAAAAAAATAAGGTCTTAATAGTAGAAGGAGGTAAGTATAAATGGAAGAAATCTATAAAATGTATTCTAAACTTGTATATAATTATTTATATAGCTTAAGTAACAATACTGAAACGTCGGAAGAACTTACTCAAGAAACTTTTTATAGAGCTATAAAGGGAATTAAGACTTTTAGAAATGAGTGTGATATTAGTGTTTGGTTATGTCAAATAGCAAAAAATTTATGGATTAACTACATAAAAAAAGAGAATAAAACAAAAATAATTGAGTTTGATGATAATGTAGAAAATTTTCTTATCCAAGATAATATTGATAATAATATTGAAGCAATTCAATTATATAAAGAAATACATAAATTAGACGAGAAGACCAAAGAAGTAGTTTATCTTAGAATACTGGGAGGATTAAGTTTTAAAGACATTTCTAAAATTTTAGGAAAGAGTGAACAATGGGCCAGAATAACATTTTATAGAGGAAGAATAAAATTAAAGGAGGAATTAAAGGATAATGAATAATGAATGTAAAATTATAAGAGATTTATTTCCTAATTATATTGAGAATCTTTTAAGTGATGAGACAAAGCAATTCGTAGAAAAACATATTTCCAATTGTAAACAATGTAAAGAAATAATAGAAAACATAAAAGAGGAGAATATAAGATATAATGATAAACAGAATATTGAAAATCAATGTGAAATAGATTATTTGAATAGAATTAGGAAAAAATTTTTAACTTTAAAAGGAATGGTCTTTTTATTTATAATAATTGTAATTATCATAGGACTAACTTTCATATCTAAATTTACATATAGCCAATATATTATAGGCAAAGCATATGATAAACTTCAGGAAATAATAGATGACGACAATTATAAATTATATGTTGAAGAATATTATGTGGACTATGAAAACGCTGAAGAATTATTTAATTATGTTACTTACTATTATAAAGAAGGCAAGTATAGACAGGATGAGAATGGTAAAAATATAACAAAAAATGAATCATATATTTTTGAAAACAAATCTTATTATGGTGTAATAGATTCAAATGAGAGAATAGAGATATACAAAGATAAGAGAGAAGTAATAAATAGAACGACAAATTATAGATTGATGAGAAAAGGGCTAATAATTGATAATTCATATTCTTATACAAGGGAATATGGAGAAAGACGTGGCTTACTTTTTAATTTAATATCAAAGGGAGGATTAAGCGTTAGAACAGAGATATATAATGGAATAGAATGTTATGTAGTTAGTCTTAAAGGAGATAATGTTGGCTATGGAGAAATATGGATAGAGAAAGATAGTATGTTAGTATTAAGAGAATTAAGTGGTTCGTATGGAAGGAATTATCGCGAAAAGAAATATAAAATAGAAAAAGGAAATGTTATTGATGAAGATATTATGCCTCCTCAACTTAACGATTACACGATAAAAAATGAGGAAGAATTAGAAGTAGACGCATCTATCGTAGAATATTATAATAATAGATAGGAAGGAGTTGTAAGATAATTATATAATTTATCTTAAGTATTATGATAAGAACTGTGATAATAGATAACAATTTAGACTATTCAAAAAAAATATTGAATACAATTTTAAGTAATTTTAAAGACATACAACTAATGTACGTTGCTACTACTTATAAAGAAGGTATAAATATAATAAAAAATAATCTTATTGATTTAGTATTAATTGATTTAAAATTACCTGATAATGGTGGAATAAAAATAATAAAACAATTAAATAGTATGAATAATATACAAAAACCACGAATAGTAGTAATTTCAGGTAACTACGAGTTAGTTAGTCAAGTAAATGAAAAAGATTGTATAATATATAAATTAGATAGCTTTGAAGAAGCATACAAAAAAATAGAAAGAATTATAAGTGATATTAATTATGAAAACAATGGTAAAGAGGTAAAAAGATTTATAGCATCAGAGATATTTAAGTTGGGATATAATATAAAACACAAGGGAACACAGTACATAATAGAAGCAATTATATATGTGTATGAAAGAAACAATATGGATTTGATAGATAATTTAGAACAAAATGTTTATAGATATATTAGCTATAAACATAATAAGACTATAAATAATATAAAAACTAATATAATTAAAGCTACAAGAGGTATAGAAAGAGCAAATCAATTAACACCTAAAATAAGTATAATTATGGTATTAAATAAAATGCATCAGCAATTTAATTAATTACATAGTATATATAAAAATTATCCCTCAATATTTTTGAGGGATAATTTTATATATACTTAAATACAGACTTTTTTATAAGCATTTATTTCACTACTATATTATATATTTTATTTTTTACATAAATTTCTTTTACTATATTTTTTCCATCAATAAGGTTAGAAATTTTATCATGAACTAATTGTTTAACAACATCTTCTTCAGAATCTTTAACTATAATAACAGTACCTTTCAACTTTCCATTAATTTGAATAGGAAGTTCAATTTCGTCATCTATAGTTTTAGCTTCATCATAAGTTGGCCAAGAACTTTCAGCAATAGTTTTACTATTTCCTATAATACTATAAAGTTCTTCAGAGATGTGAGGAGCTATAGGATTTAATAAAATTAAGAAGGTTGAAAATTCAGCTTTATTAATTCTTTTTAATCTATAAAATTCATTCAACATCGTCATAAGAGTGGCAACAGCTGTATTAAATTTCATATCCTCAAAATCTTGAGAAATTTTCTTTATAGCTTTATTCATCATTTTATCAAAATCAGGGGAGTAACTATCACCGTCTACAAGTATAGTTTGTAAATTCCATACTCTATCTAGGAATTTGCTACAACCACGTAAACTCTCCATAGACCAAGGTGTTGCTTGATCAAATGGACCAAGAAACATTTCATAAGTTCTAAAAGTATCTGCACCAAATTCTTCAACAATATCGTCAGGATTTACAACATTACCTTTAGATTTAGACATTTTTTCACCATTTCCACCTAAAATCATACCATGTGAAGTACGTTTTGCATAAGGTTCTTTAGTTGGAACTTCACCGATATCATATAAGAATTTATGCCAAAATCTAGAGTAAAGTAGATGTAGAGTAGTATGTTCCATACCACCGTTATACCAGTCTACTGGTAACCAGTAATTTAGAGCTTCTTTAGATGCAAATTCTTTATTATTATGAGGATCTATATATCTTAAGAAATACCATGAAGAACCAGCCCATTGAGGCATTGTATCAGTTTCTCTTTCGGCAGGACCACCACAATGAGGACAAGTTGTTTTTATCCATTCATTTAAAGCAGCTAAAGGAGATTCTCCATTTTCTCCAGGCTTAAATTCTTCTACTTCTGGAAGAACTAAAGGAAGATCTTTTTCATCTAATGGTACCCAACCACATTTTTCACAATGTACCATTGGTATAGGTTCACCCCAATATCTTTGACGAGAAAATACCCAATCCCTTAACTTATAATTAACTTTTTTAGTTCCGATTTTTTTATCTTCAAGGAACTTAATCATTTTATCAATAGCTTCTTTAACAGATAAACCATTTAAGAAGTCAGAATTTATTACATAACCATCTTCTTTACTAACATAAGCCTCTTTTTCTACTGAAACTGAATTTTCCTTATTAGTTATAACTTGAATAATAGGTAATCCAAATTTAGTTGCAAATGCGAAGTCTCTTTCATCATGTGCAGGAACAGCCATAATTGCACCTGTTCCATAAGTTATTAAAACGTAATCAGAGATCCAAATAGGAATTTCTTTTCCATTTGCAGGATTTATAGCTTTAATACCTTTTATCTCAACGCCTGTTTTATCTTTTTCAATTTCTGTTCTTTCGAAATCTGATTTTTTAGCTGTTTCTTCTTTGTATTTTTCAATTTCATCCATATTTGTAATTTTATTTTGTAACTTTGAAATAATAGGATGTTCAGGAGCAACTACCATATATGTGGCTCCAAACATAGTATCAGGTCTAGTTGTATAAACTTCTAATTCTTCATCAGAATTTGCAATTTTAAATTTAACTTGTGCACCTTCACTTCTTCCAATCCAGTTACGTTGTTGAATCTTAATTTTTTCAAGATAATTAACGTCATCTAGATCCTTTAAAAGTTTTTCAGCGTAATCTGTAATTTTCAACATCCATTGGCTTTTTTCCTTTTGAACAACAGGACTTCCACATCTTTCACAAACACCATTAACAACTTCTTCATTTGCAAGTCCAACCTTACAACCTGTACAATAGTTAATTGGCATTGTTGCTTTATAGGCCAATCCATTCTTAAATAACTGAATAAAAATCCATTGAGACCACTTATAATAATCTGGTTCAGTTGTATTTATTTCACGAGACCAATCAAATGAGAATCCAATTGACTTTAATTGTTGTCTAAAATGTTCGATATTTTGTGCTGTTACAACTCTTGGATGAATATTAGTTTTTATAGCATAATTTTCAGCAGGAAGACCAAATGCATCAAAACCTATTGGATATAATACATTATAACCTTCAAGTCTTCTTTTTCTAGCGATTATATCAAGAGCAGTATAACTTCTAGGATGTCCAACATGTAAGCCTTGTCCAGATGGATAAGGAAATTCTATAAGACCATACCACTTTTTCATTGTATAATCGTTTTTAGCATTAAAAGTTCCTTCTTTTTCCCATTTGTTTTGCCACTTTTTTTCAATTTCTTTAAAATTATAAGACATAGTAATTCTCCCTTTCATTTTTTATGAATAGTATTATACAACAAATACAACACACTTTCAATATTTTTTATAAAAATACTAAACCTCACTAAAAATATTGCAAATTATGTTATTTAGTGATAATATATTAGATATTTATAAGTTGGAGGTATTAACAATGGAGAAAGTGCAAATAGGAAAAATTTATAGACATTTCAAAGGAAATTATTATTTTATAGAGGATATAGCATTAGATTCGGAAACTAAAGAGAGATTGGTAATATACAAACCATTATATGAAAGACAAGATAGCAAAATTTGGGTAAGAAGAGAAAAGATGTTTTTTGAAAAAGTACCAACAGATAGACCTGATAATATAACAGGTCAAGAATATAGATTTGAATTACAAGAAGATCTTTCAAAAGATTATACAAAATAATATATTTAGTTCAATAGGGGGAGCATGAGCAATGATAGATATAAAATTTTTAAGAGAAAATCCAGACATAGTTAAGGAAAATATAAAAAAGAAATTTCAAAATCATAAATTGGAATTAGTTGATAAAGTAATTGAACTAGACAAAAAAAATCGTGAAATAACAATGAAGGATGACGACTTAAGAAATCAGAGAAATACTTTAAGCAATACTATTGGTGGATTAATGCGTGATGGAAAAAAAGATGAAGCAGAAAAAATAAAGGAACAGGTAAAATCAATAAATAATGAATTAGCAGAAAACGAAAAAAAGGAAACAGAATATGCAGAAGAAATAAAAGCGATTATGATGAAAATTCCAAATATAATGGATAAATCAGTCCCTATTGGAAAAGATGATAGCGAAAACGTTGAAAACGAAAGGTTTGGAGATCCTGTAGTTCCAAACTATGAAATACCGTATCATGCAGATATTATAGAAAATTTAATGGGATTAGATAAAGAAAGTGCTGGAAGGACAAGTGGAACAGGATTTTATTATTTAATGGGAGATGTAGCACGTCTTCATTCAGCGATGATTTCTTATGCAAGAGACTTTATGATAGACAAAGGATTTACTTATTGTTTACCACCATTTATGATACATTCAGAAGTAGTAAATGGAGTAATGTCATTTGAAGAAATGGAAGCTATGATGTATAAAATTGAAGGAGAAGACCTATTTTTAATTGGAACATCAGAACACTCTATGATAGGTAAATTTAAGGGACAAATAGTTAAAGAGGAAGAATTACCTATATGTCTGACTTCATATTCACCATGCTTTAGAAAAGAAGGCGGATCACACGGATTAGAAGAAAGAGGATTATATAGAGTACATCAATTTGAAAAGGAAGAAATGATAGTCCTTTGTAAACCAGAAGAACATATGGATTGGTATAACAAGATGTGGAAGTATACAGTAGAATTTTTTAGAAGCCTAGATGTACCTGTAAGAACATTGGAATGTTGTTCAGGTGATTTAGCTGACTTAAAAGTAAAATCTTGTGATGTAGAAGCATGGAGTCCAAGACAACAAAAATATTTTGAAGTAGGAAGTTGTTCGACTTTGGGAGACGCACAAGCAAGAAGATTAGGAATTAGAATGAAAACCCAAAAAGGAAATAAATTAGTATATACTTTAAATAATACAGTAGTAGCAAGTCCAAGAGGATTAATAGCAGTAATTGAAAACAATTACCAACAAGACGGCTCAATAAAAATACCAAAAGCACTACAGCCATACATGGGAGGAAATGAATTCATAAAGAGAATAAAATAAAACATATTATAAATTATTTGAGATGTGCTAAATTTAGCTAGATAAGAATAAATTTATAAGTGCAAACACATATGATAAAATAAATTATTTTAGAGGTGATAAATGAATTAAATGTAGGGGCACATTGCATGTGCCCATGAAAAAATAATAGAAATTATAGAAACAAGGAGAAAAATATGATAATAAAAAACCCAAAATTTGAGATATCAGCGGTAAATCCAAAACAATATCCTAAAAATTATTTACCAGAAATAGTACTAGCTGGTAAATCAAATGTTGGAAAATCATCTTTTATAAATACATTAATAAATAGAAAGAGTCTAGCAAGGACAAGTTCAGAACCAGGAAAAACAAGACAAATAAATTTCTATAATATGGACAATTTATTTTATTTTGTAGATTTACCTGGGTATGGATATAGTAAAATGTCTAAAGAAGAACAATTAAGAGTAGGCAAATTCATAGAAAAATACTTATCAATAAGAGAAAATATACAATTAATTATATTAATATTAGATATAAGGCATAAACCAACAGAAGATGATAAATTAATGTACAACTATATTAGAAGTACAAATATACCTTTTTTAATTATTGCAAATAAGGCTGATAAAATTGCTGTAACTAAAGTAGAAGAAGCTGTAGAGGAGATAAGAAAGGAACTAAAGATACTAGCAGGAACAGTAATATTACCTTTTTCGTCAGAAAGAAGGATTTATTCAGATAAAACTTGGGAAGAAATTTCAAAAATCATTATTGAATAATGGAGGTATAATTATGAAACTTACTACAAACAAGGAAGAATTAGCTGAAAGTAAGGTTCTAATATTATATATATTATCTAAAATAAATAAACCTGTTACCAATTTCGAATTATTGGATTTAATTCAATCAATAGAGGATATGAATTATTTCTATTTTCAACAATTTCTAGCGGATCTTAAAGAAAATAGATATTTATTAGAATATGAACAAGAAAAGCAAACATATTATGCAATTACTATGTCTGGAAGAGAAACTGTTAAACTAACAATAGATATGTTACCAGGTTCTATCAAAGATAAAGTAGATGGAACTTTAAAAGACACAATAAGAAAAATAGAAGATGAAGAAGCGGTATATGCAGATTTCTTTCCTAGCAAAGAAGATGAGTTTATGATTAAATGTGGAATAAAAGAAGATACAAAAAAAGTATTTGAAGTGCAGGTATTTTCAAGTAGTAGGGAAAACTCTATAAAAATTATGGAGAATTGGAAAAAGAATGCAGTAACTATTTATCCTAAAATTGTAGAAATGTTAAATAAGTAATTCTATGTATTGTGCATGCAAAAATAATTAATAATATTATATTAGGCGGGCGAATAGCCCGTTTTTCTAATTTATTAAAATTGTAATAATTTTGTAACATTTTTGTAATATTTCTACAAAAAAGCAAAAAAAGAAATATAAGCTTACAGGCACTAAGACACTATAAACAAAAACGAAATGTTTACTGATAGTACAAAAAAGCCACAAAACATTAATAATCTATGGAGAGAAAGAAAAAATAAAAAAATTTTTGATTTCTTGACTTCACATTTCTTTTCCTATATGATTAGGACACTCTGAAGGACAGAGATTAGTGTAAAAATAAGGAGGCAATAATATGCAAGTAGTAAAAAGAGATGGAAGAATGGTTGAATATAATAGAGAAAGAATTATAAAAGCAGTAAGTTTAGCAATGATGCAAACAACTGCTGGTGTAGATCTTGATCTAGCAAACAAAATAGCAGATGGTGTTGAAAAACAATTAGAAGGTAAAATTCAGACAACAGTATACGAAATAGAAGATTTAGTTGAGAAAAAATTAATGGCTTCTTCAAGAAAAGAAGTAGCTCAAATGTATATAACATATAGATATAACAGAGATGTAGCCAGAAAATCAAAATCTAAAGATATGTTCTTAGAGATAATTGAAACAAAATCAAATGATGTGACGAGAGAAAATGCAAATATGAATGCAGATACACCAGCTGGAATGATGATGAAATTTGCAAGTGAAACAACAAAACCATTTGTTGATGATTTCTTATTATCACCAGAAGCAAGACACGCTGTTAAGGAAGGATATATACATATTCATGATAAAGACTATTATCCAACAAAAAGTTTAACATGTTTACAACATCCTTTAGATAGAATTTTAGAAAATGGATTTAAAGCAGGACATGGAAGTTCAAGACCAGCAAAGAGAATTGAAACGGCAAGTATATTAGGATGTATTTCAATGGAAACAGTTCAAAACGAAATGCACGGAGGTCAAGCAATACCTGCGTTTGATTATTATCTTGCACCATATGTAAGACAGACATTTATAGAAGAATTAAAGAAAGTTGGAGATACAGTAGGAAAAGACTTGTCAAAATATTATGATTATGAAGTAGAAGATTATTTGAAAAAAGATTTGACAGGACTTAAGGGTGAGGAAAGATATATTCAATCAGCAATAAATAACACAGTAGGAAGAGTACATCAATCAATGGAAGCATTTATACATAATATGAATACAATACATTCAAGAGGAGGAAATCAAGTAGTATTTAGCTCTATAAACTATGGGACAGATACTTCACCTGAAGGAAGATGTATTATAAGAGAAATATTAAGATCAACAGAAAGAGGAGTAGGAAATAATGAAACACCAATTTTCCCAATACAAATTTGGAAAAAGAAAAGGGGAGTAAATTATCTTCCACAAGACAAGAATTATGATTTATATAAGTATGCATGTACAGTAACAGCAAAGAGATTTTTCCCTAATTTCATAAATCTTGATGCAACTTTCAACCAACACGAAAAATGGAATGCAAATGATCCAAAAAGATATGAATATGAGACTGCAACTATGGGATGTAGAACAAGAGTATTTGAAAATAGACATGGCGAAAAGACATCAGTAGGAAGAGGAAATTTATCTTTTACAACTATAAACTTTGTAAAACTTGCAATAGAAGCAAATCAAGAAGCACAGAATCAACTTGGATTAAACTTTGCAATGGGAATTGGAAGCGAAAAGTTTATGACAGAAAAATTTCTTAAATTAGAGAAAAAATTATTTATGCAAAAATTGGAAGAGTATATCGGTGTTTGTGCAAGACAATTATACGATAGATACACTTTCCAATGTACAGCATTGAAAAAACAATTTCCATTATTAATGTCAGGATTATGGAATGGAAGTGAAAAATTAGCACCAAATGATAAAGTAGAACCAGTATTAAAACAAGGAACACTAGGAATTGGATTTATAGGATTAGCGGAAGCATTAGTAGTATTGACAGGAAAACATCATGGAGAAGATGAGAAATCACAACAATTAGGTCTAGAAATAGTAAAAAGCATGAAAGAAGAAGTTGATGGATTTGCTGAAAAATACGATTTAAACTATTCAGTGCTTGCAACACCAGCAGAGGGACTATCTGGAAGATTTACAAAGATTGATAGAGTACAATATGGAATAATACATGGTGTAACAGACAGAGACTATTATACAAATAGTAATCACGTACCAGTATATTATAAATGTACAGCAGAACATAAAGCTAAAATAGAAGCACCATATCATGAATTAACAAGAGGAGGACATATTTTCTATATTGAACTTGATGGAGATGCAACACATAATCCAGAGAGTGTAGAGGCTGTTGTAGATTTAATGGATAAATATAATATGGGTTATGGTTCAGTAAATCATACAAGGTCAAGATGTATGGAGTGTGGATTTGAAAATGCAGATGCTAACCTTGAAGAATGTCCAATGTGTGGAAGTAAAGACATAGATACAATTCAAAGAATAACAGGTTATCTAGTAGGAACAACATCTAGATGGAATAAAGGAAAATTAGCAGAATTAAAAGACAGAGTAACACATGATACAGGAATAAAAGGTGCATGTTAAAATTATAATGTTTGATAAAAATTCATAGCGTGGGGCACATTTAAATGTGCCCAGCAAGATAAATTTAATGGTATTTAGCAAATCATTATACAGAAAGGACGACAATTAATGAACGTAGCAGGATTTTATGATGAAAGCATATCAAATGGAGCAGGATGGAGGGCGGTATTATTTGTTAGTGGGTGCCCTCATAAATGTCCGGGGTGTCATAATAAAGTAGCTCAAGACTATAACTACGGAACTCAATTTGATGATGCAAAGAAACAAGAACTTTTAGGTAAAATAAAAGAAAATTCTATATTAAAAGGAATTACAATTAGTGGAGGAGAACCACTATGTAAAGAAAATATAGGAGAAGTTTTAAATTTTATAAAAGATGTAAAAAAAGAAAAGCCAGACTTTAATGTTTGGTGCTATACAGGATATACACTAGAAGAACTAGAAGATAGAAATGATGAAACAACAAACGAGTGCCTAAAGGAAATAAACGTTTTAGTAGATGGAAAATTTGAAATAGATAAAAAAGTTCCAAACTTAAGATTCAAGGGTTCAACAAATCAAAGAATATTAAATGTACAAGAGTGTCTTGCACAAAAAAAGATAATAGCCTGGGACAACTAAATAAAACATATGAAAAAATAGCACATAGGTAAAGCTATGTGCTATTTTTTGAAAAGCTACTAAATTATATAATATTTGAAAAGTAAGGAATAGAGAAAAAGCAGATTAAGATATGGAAGAGCATTAAAAGTATAAGTTATTACATATATGTTATTTTTAATATTAATATGGAATAAAATTACAGAATTGTCATAAAAAGGTTGACTTATGACAAAAAATATTCTAAAATATGTAAGTATGAGATATTTCGACATGGTGAGAAATAAAAATATTTAGGGGGTTTCGAATAGATATGGAAAATATCAAAATTTTTGCTTGTAGTAAAGAAGCAGAAGGGTTTACTAAAGAAATCTGTGAAAGTTTAAATTTACCACTTGGCAAAATAGAAACAATGAAATTTAAAAATGACAATACATTTGTACAATTAGGAGAAACTGTTAGAGATCAAGATGTATATCTTGTTCAAACAACAACACCACCAGTAAATGAAAGAGTTATGGAAATGTTAATATCTGTAGATGCAGCAAAACGTGCATCAGCTAGAAGAATAACAGTAGTTTTACCATATTACTTATACTCAAGATCAGATAAAAAAGATCAACCAAGAATACCAATAACAGCAAAATTAATGGCACAATTAATTGAAGTCGCAGGAGCAGATAGAGTTATGAGTTGTGATTTACACAATTCAGCAATACAAGCATATTTTAATAAAATAAACTGTGATAGACTATCAGCACAAATACTATTACAAGAATATTTTAAATCTAAAAACTTAAAAGACATGGTAATAGTTGCAACAGATGCAGGAAGTTCAAAGAAAGCATATAAATATTCAAAATATTTTAATTGTCCAATAGCATTAATAGATAAAAGAAGAGATGGAAATGACGATAAAGCAATTGCAACAACAGTAATAGGAGAGGTAAAAGATAAGACAGCTGTAATATTTGATGATGAAATAGATACAGCAGGTTCAATGATGGAAACAGTAGGAATACTAGAAAAATTTGGAGCAAGAGAAATATATGCAGGATGTACACATGGAGTATTATCTGGACCAGCAATAGAAAGAATACAAAATTCTGCCTTAAAAGAATTAGTAATAACAAATACAATACCGTTACCACCAGAAAAGAAAATACCACAAATACACGTATTATCAATAGCTCCATTATTTGCAGAAGCAATAAAGAGATTAAATGAAAGTAAAGCAATGGGAGACTTATTTGAAAACTTTGAAAATTAATATTGGATACCTTGACAAAGAATACAAATAATAGTATAATAATCAAGCAAATTCATCAGTGTTAGAGAGGGGGGAGTAATAATGTCAGAGATAAAAGTTAATAATGGAAACATTGAAGATGCATTAAAAAGATTTAAAAGACAATGTGCAAGGAATGGCGTATTACAAGAAGTAAGAAAAAGAGAACATTATGAAAAACCTAGCGTCAAGAGAAAGAAAAAATCAGAAGCAGCGAGAAAAAGAAAATTTTAATAAATTGATTTTTGATTCGTACAAAGCATGAAAAATGCGAAGCATTTTGCAGGAATTTGGACGAAAGAAAAAATCAGAAGCAGCCAGAAAGAGAAAATTCTAATAAAATTACATATAAAATGTAGGGGCACATTGCATGTGCCCATTGAAATTATAATAAAATTAAAGGGGGCACAAACATGTGCCCTTTTAAAATTGAAAATGGGGGAAAATTTAAAGGAGGAAATTAACAAAATGAATCCCCATAGAAGAAAAACAATAAGATTAAAAGAATATGATTATTCACAAAATGGAATATATTTTATAACAATATGCACATATAATCGCATACCCAAATTAAGCAAAGTAATAAATAAAAATGTAGGGGCACATTGTATGTGCCCAGAAGATATAATTACAGAATTATCAGAAATAGGTGTGATTGTAGAAAATGAAATTATCAATACTAATAAAATTAGAAAAAATATTGAAATAATTGATTATATAATAATGCCAAATCATATACATATGATAATATCAATAAACAAAGAGGGCACATTGCAATGTGCCCCTACAATAGAAGAATTTGGAAAATCAACTTCAAATTCAATACCAGAAATTATAAGAGCAATAAAAGGGAGTGCAACACGAAAGGTCAATCAAAAATATGAAAATTGCGAAAGAATATGGCAAAGAAATTATTACGAGCACATTATTCGTAATGAACAAGAACTATGTGCAATAATGGAATATATAAGATATAATCCATTAAATTGGAAAAAAGATGAATTATATATTGAAAGTTAATGCTACATTAACTTAAATATTTAATTTATAGAACTGTGTATATTTAAAACATTACAAATGTAGGGGCACATTGCATGTGCCCTAGTTTTTTTATATCAAAATTTTATTAATTTGTTATTGCATATAAAAAAGAAATATAATATAATCGCAAGTAATTGAAATAGAATACTTAATAAGGAATAAATATAGAAAAACTACTCATAATATTATAAAGAAAGGATGAGAAGTAATGAACTGTAAAAAAATAAATATAAAAGAAGGAATAAATCTTCATATTATAAACACAGACAAATTCAAAACAAACTTATTAGCTGTGTTTTTAACAACACCACTTAATAGAGAGAATGTTACTAAAAATGCATTAATTCCTATGGTTTTAAGAAGAGGATCTTCAAAATTAACCAATATCGAAGAAATTAATAATAAACTAGATGAAATGTACGGTGCAGATTTCAACTGTGGTGTGGATAAAACTGGGGATAACCAAATTTTAAAATTTTATATGGAAAGCATTAATAATAATTTTTTACCAGAAAATGAAAATCTTTTAGAGGAAAGCATGAGAGTTCTATTAGATCTTGTGTTCAACCCATTAACTGAAAACAATACATTTAAAGAAGAATATGTAGATAGTGAAAAACAAAATTTAAAGCAAATTATATTAGGAAAGATAGATAACAAAGCTAAATATGCTTATGATAGATGTATTGAAGAAATGTATAAAGATAAACCATTTGGATTATATAAATATGGATATGTAGAGGATTTAGAAAACATTGACTCTAAAAATCTATATGAATATTACAAAAAAATGATTTCTGAATGTAAAATTGATATATTCATTTCTGGAGAAGTAAATGAGCAATCAAAAGAAATTATAGAAAACAATGAAAATATAAAAAGCATAAACGAAAGGCAAGCGATATATAACAAAAAGAGCGAAAAAGCAGACTATGTAGAACAAGAAAGAATAGTAGAAGAAAAAATGGATGTGTCTCAAGGGAAATTAGTACTAGGATTAGAGGTTGAAAAAAATGATAAACAATCTAAATATCCAGCACTAGTGTATAATGCAATATTAGGAGGAACACCGACATCAAAGATGTTTCAAAATGTAAGAGAAAAAGCTCATTTAGCTTACGTAGCCGGTTCAAACTATATAAGACATAAAAATAACATCTTTATAAGATGTGGAATAGAAATAAAAGATTATCAAAAAACATTAGATTTAATAAAAGTTCAAATAGAAGACATGAGGAAAGGTGACTTCACAGAAGAAGATATCAAAAATGCAAAGGCAAGCATAGTTTCAACTATAAAATCAATACCAGAAGAGCAAGATAGTGAAATGATGTATTATTTTGGTCAAGAAATATCAGAACAAAAAATGGAATATAGTGAATATGAACAGAATATTCAAAATGTGCAAAAACAAGAAGTAGTAGATATTGCAAACTCAATAAAAATAAATACAATATATTTCTTAACTTCAAACAATTAAAAGTATGGGAACGAGTACTGCTCGTCTCAAGGAAAAGGAGAGATAAAATGCAAATAATAGAAAACTCAAAAGTTAAAGAAAAACTATATATAGAGAAATTAGAAAATGGTCTAACTGTAATGATTATACCTAAAAATAACGTCGCAAAGAAATATATAATTTGGGCTACTCACTTTGGTTCAATAGATAATCATTTTATAGTTCCAAAAACTGGAGAAGAAGTAAAAATACCAGATGGAGTTGCACATTTCTTGGAGCATAAAATGTTTGAACAAAGAAATGGAACTAATAGTCTTGACACTTTATCTGCAATAGGTGTAGATGCAAATGCATACACAACAAATGATCATACAGCATACCTATATGAGGCTACAGATAATTTTTATGAAGCACTTGATGAATTTATGGATTATGTTCAAAATCCTTATTTTACAGATGAAAATGTAGAAAAGGAAAAGGGTATAATAGGTCAAGAAATAAAAATGTATGAAGATTATCCAGAATGGCAAGTGTATTTAAACGCTATCAAATGTATGTATAAAGAAAATCCAGTAAGACTAGATATTGCTGGCACAATAGAGTCAATATCAGAAATAACTCCACAAGTTTTATATAATTGTTGTGATACATTTTATAATCCAGCCAATATGGCGATGGTGATTTGTGGAGACTTTGTACCAGAAGAAATTATAAAGGAAATAAAAAAGAGAATAATAAAAAATGAAAATGGGGGAGAGATAAAAAGAATATATACTCCACTAGAAACAAAAATTAATGAAAAAGAAAAAACAGTAAAAATGGATGTTAATAATTCATTATTTACAATAGGTTTTTTAGATAATCCAAATTCAGAAAATATAGTAAAGAAGCATATTGCTATTGAAATATTATTACAAATGATGTTTGGAAAAAGCTCTGAACTTTATAGAAATTTGTATAGTGAAGGACTTATATTAAATGAACCACAGTTAGACTATGAATTTACAAGTAATTATGCACATGTACTAGTGACAGGACAATCTAAAGAACCAAGACGAGTAATAGAGGAGTTTAAAAAAACATTAGATAAATTTATAAAAGATGGTATAGATGAAGCAATATTTACAAGAACAAAGAAAAAGATTTATGGAAGATATGTAGCAGACTACAACTCTGTATCAGATATAGCAAGAATGTTTTTATCAGATTATTTTAAGGGAATAAGTAGCTTTGACTATCTAGAAGAATACAATCAAGTTACAAAAGAATTTACACAACTGGTTTTAAATGAAGTATTTAAAGAAGATAAAATGGTAATATCAATAGTTGAGAGTAAACAATAAATTGAAAAGCACAAACCTATTTTGGAAATCCAAAATAGGTTTGTGCTTTTTTGAGGACTCTAATAGAGTAAATCAATCCAGTTCAGGATACCTATCACAATAAGAAGTACTACCATAGTGCCAATTATGTGTGATATGAATAAGCGAAGCTTTGGATGTTTTTCCATAGTTGCTGTCCTTTTAAATTGCCATAAGGCAATTTTCTGTGGTCTAAAAAGTACCCATAAAAGAACAGTGCTTATCCATCCGCCGAGGATCAAGAGTAAATGCTTACCGGGTCCCTTAAAGGGATTCCGACCACGTATGGCTGCACTTGCATAGTCTTGATACCTTCTAGGAGGATCTTCTCTACCTATAACAACAGACACTAAACCCTTTAGTGCACTGCTAATTAGCAGGAATCCTAATACTGCACCGCCGATAACTAAAAATAAGTCTTTCATATTTTTTCCTCCATAATTCTAAAAATGAAATTTATTACATCATAATTAAATTATAGCATTAAATGGCTAAAAAGTCAATTTGGAGCTGGAGTTAGCCAAACATTTTTATCGGTTTTTTGATAAAATATGACATTTGAATGTCATAAAAAATAATAAAATATCAAAAATATAAACAAATAATAGAAAAATAATGTATGAAAATAATGTAAAAACAACACTTTTTGTTGACGACAATGTAAATTTGTGGTATTTTTTATATAGTACTTGATGAAAATAATCTAAATTACAAACAATTAAAAAACATATAATAATAAAAGGAGAATTTGTATGTTAAATGATGAGATTTGTAAAAAAAGAGAAGAATTAAATCGAAGTATTATAGAGAATAAAGATTATAGTATTATATATAAATTAAGTGTAGAATTGGATGAATTAATAGCAGAATTTTATAGAGAAAGCGATAAAAATGAGGAAAAAGAACTATATTTAATAAAAAAATAAAAAAATATTGCAAAAAAAAGTCAAATAATGTATAATAAAATTATGAAATAATGTAAAAGAGGTGGAAATTGTGAAAAAAATCAGCAAAGTAACAATAGTAATGACGCTAATAATACTATTAGTATTAATCATAATACCACAACCATCTTTTGCAGTAACTGACAATATTGCAGATTGGAATTTTAATGTAACAAGCAATGTTCCATCAAAACTAGTAAACGTTGCAGGGGTTATCATTAGAGTTTTAAGAAATGTTGCAATAATGATAACTGTAGTTGTAATTACAGCATTAGGAATTAAATATATGGTAGGCAGTGTACAAGAAAAAGCGGATTATAAAAAGAATTATATAAATATTATTATAGGAGTGGTTTTAATTACTATGGTTACTGCTATAATTGATGTAATATTTAATATAGCTAACGCTTAACATAAGGAGAATGAAAAATGAAAAAGAAACATATATTTATTATAATGACTATATTTATTTTTATAATGATATTTTATGCAGTAACTTCAACAGTAAGTGTACAAGCATTATCAGAATCATTTGAATCAGCACAAAATTTTGTAGGAAGTGGAAAATCAGATTTAATAAATTATGATAATTTATACCAAACTGTAAACTTTTTATATAATATAGCAATGGCAATAGGAATAATAATTGCAGTAATTGTAGGAATAGTATTAGGAATTAGAATTATATTTGGAAGTTTAGATGAAAGAGCAGATGCAAAGCATTTAGTAGTTCCATATTTAATAATAGTTGCAATATTAGCATTTGGATTCTCAATATGGAAGATAATAATAGGTATAATTTATAAAAATATTTAATGTTTTTAATGTTTCTCATTTTATGGGAGTAGAAATATAGATAATAAAAGAGGAGGGAAAATACATGAAAAAAGTTACAAAAGTATTAACAGTATTATTACTAGTAGCAATGATAGTTATGACAACAAGCAATGTATTTGCTGGTGCAAGTGGTATATTAACTGAAATAGAAAATTCATCAAAGCAAAATGTAAATATGGGATCACTTACTAGTCAAATAGGAAAAGTTATTGCTTATTTAAGAAATGCTGCTGTAATAATTGGTGTTGTAATTATAGTTATACTTGGTATTAAGTATATGACAGGAAGTGTAGAAGAAAAAGCAGGATATCAAAAATCTTTTGTACCATTAATAGTTGGTATAGTAGTAGTAGTATCTGCAACATCAATAGCATCATTCTTATTTGGTATGTTAAGCTAATTAATAAAATAAGAATACATATATTCATAGAACGTAAAAACGTTCTATGTTTTTTTTACTCTAGAAAAGTCATTGACGAAAATGATAAACTTCCTACAGAAGGCAATTATGCAAAAACAAGATTTTCTATTAGTTTCAGTGTGTAAAAAATTGAAGTATTGTTTTTTATTAAAAAAAATGACATTTAAATTGACATAAAGATTTTAAAATAGTATAATATAAGATACAGTAACAGTGTAAATAATAGTTATGATAAAACTATTACAAGATGTATTTACAACATAAGGAGGAACAACTATGCCAGGAAGTTATTGTCATCTTGCACTTGCCGAAAAAGTATATCGGCAATTATTATCTAGCGGGATATGTATTGACAAAATAAAGTTTTTATCGGGGAATTTAATTCCTGACTTGGCAACAGTGGATAAAAAGATTTCGCATTATAGAGTAGATGCTTCAATTAAAGGATTATTTATTCCAAATATGGAACTTGTGGAAAAAGATCTTTTAGTACTTGAGGATTCCATAAAATTAGGAATGTTTTGTCATCTTTATTTTGACTACAATTTTGTTGAGAATTTTTTAATTCCAGAATTTGAGTGGTCATACGAGAGAAGGAAGATAATCAATCCAAATAATAAAATGGAATGGGATCCAGAGCCTTTCTTTATGAAAGGAGGTATTTACTATACCGGATTTAACGAAACAAATTATCTACTAGTTGAAGAGGGATATGTATCTATGCAAAATGTATCTGAACTACCAGAGGTTCTACCTAAAACTGGTATAGAGATATTTGATGCAAGATATGAGACAACATGGAAGTCTGAATTTGAAGATTATCTAAAGAAAAAAGTAGAGTACACAGGAAACATTTTCAATTATGAAAGATTAAAGAACTGTATACACAAAACTTCTATTCAGCTTACACAAAAAATTATTAATAGTAAAAAAGGATAGGGTTATAAAATCTACAGATTTTGTAATCCTTATTCTATTTATAAATTACTCTAATATTACATGGATATTACAAGAATATTACAAGAATATTAAAAATGATAAAAATATATACAAATAAATACAAATTTCTACAGTTATGTGTTATAATATATAAAGTAGAATTGTATCACATAGAGAAGAAAAGTGTTTAAATAATCTAAAGAAAGGAACAAAAGGTATATGAAATCATATTATTTGCCAAGAGAATATGGTGGAGAAGGAAAGATACTTTACATATTTTCTGTAAAATCATTAATATATACGGGAGTAGGAGCACTAATAGGAATTCTAATAAATTTCATATTAAAAATGTTTGGAATTAATAAGGCTTTTGTACCACTTCTACTTATTTTTGGTGCAATAGGCTATTGTGTAGGAACATTAAGAATGCCTAATTCTAATGCTTTTGAGATTACAAGAAAAACAGGCGGAGAAAAAATAGATGAAGTAATTAAGAGATGGTTTCTATTTAAAATGAAGCATGGAAGAATCTATATATACAAGGAAAATATTCTAGAAAATGATGGGGAGGAAACAAAAGATGAGCAATAATCAATTATCAAGTCTATTACAAAGTCTATTAATAATAATGGGAGTTATTCTTGTAGCCTTAATATTAGTACTGATTATAATATTAATAAAAAGAGGACAAAAAAATAAGAAAACAACCACTCAAGCAGTTGATGCAGTAAAAAAAGAAAAAAATACTACGGAAGTTTCTCAATATAATAAACAGTCAATTTTTGATTTTATGGAGTTTGAAAAAATTGAGGATAATATGATAATTCAAAAAGAAGGTTTTAAATATTTAATGGTTATTGAATGTCAAGGAATAAATTATGACCTAATGTCTGGTTTGGAAAAAGTAAGTGTAGAACAAGGATTTATACAATTTCTAAATACTTTGAGGCAGTCAATACAGCTATATACACAAACTAGAACAGTAAATTTGGGTAGTAGTTTAAACAATTATAGAGATAAAATTGATGAAATAAAAAGAAGATTGGATCAAATGACAGCAAGATATGATCAAATCTTGAATTCAAGGGAAAGAATAAATCCAGAAGAACTTCAAAGACTACAATTTGAAATTGTAAAGCAAAGAAACTTGTATAATTATGGTGTTGATATTGTGGACACAACAGAAAAAATGAGCTTAAACAAGAATATATTAAGAAAATACTATTACATAATAGTACCATATTATGCTGAAGATATTTCTGCAGGCAAATATGATAAGGAAGAAATAAAAGGATTAGCATTTTCAGAATTATATACAAACTGTCAATCTATGATTCAAGCATTAGGAGCTTGCAGTATAAATTCTAAAATATTGAATTCAAAAGAATTAGCAGAATTGTTATATGTTGCTTATAATAGAGATGAATCAGAAACTTATGAATTAGAAAAAGCATTAAGGGCAGGATATAGTGAATTATACACGACAGCACCAGATATATTAGATAAGAAAATGAAAGAGCTAGATGATGCTATAAATGAAAGAGCAAAAATACTTGCCAATAATGTAATAAGAGATGTGGTAGTGGAGAGTCAGAAGGAAATAGAAGTAAAAGAAAAAGAAGAAAAGATGGATAGTTTGGTTGATGAAACAGCTAAAAATTTAATAGCTGGAAGTGAAAAAACGTTAGGAAAAGAACTTACTGAAAAGTCTATAAAGATGATAGATGAAAAACAAGCAGAGAAGGAGGAAAAAGCAAATGAGGAAAAAGCAAAAAGAACAAGAAGCGCTACAGGAAGAAAATAAACAACCAAAGAGAACTCTTTTAAGAAAGAAGAATATAAAAGAATTAATTGCTCCATCTGGAATAGATGCTAGGGATATAGATCATTTAGAAATAATATCAAATACTAAAAGATATGCAAGAAGTTTCTTTGTATCATCATTACCAAGAATGGCAGCATTCCCTGAATTATTTAGAGAAATGTATCTATTTGGAGATATAAACACATCTGTTTATATAAGACCAATAGCAGAGTCACAGTCACAGAATGACTTGAATAAAGTAATAAATGAACTAGAAGTAGAAAGAATTACAGCTACCGATAGAGGAAATATAAATAGAGAAAGTATAATTGCTCAAAAAAAGGCAGAAGCAGAACATTTTAGAGATGAGATAGCTGCGGGGTTTAATAAATTATATGAAGCATCAGTAGTTGCAACAATATTTGCATATAACAAAGAGGATTTAGACAGATATACAAAATTACTTTCAACAGCAATGTCAAAAACATTAGTTGGAATAAAAAGCGCTTGGGGATTGCAAGAAGAAGCATTTCAATCTAATTTGCCTTTAATGAATGATAAAATGAAGAGAATGCATACTTTTGATAGGAATTCTATGGGTACAGTTTTTCCATTTACAACATCAGAAGTAGGACATCCTACAGGAGTTCCAATAGGATTTAATAAGCAGACAGGAGTACCAATTCTATTTGATAATTTCCATAGTTCATTAACAAATTACAATATGGTTATATTTGCTAAATCTGGTGCAGGAAAGTCAGTTACAATGAAGACATTAATTTCAAGGTCATCAGTACTTATGGGGATTGAAAGTTTAGCATTAGATGCTGAGGGAGAGTATACAATAGTTGCTGAATCTTTAGGTGGAGTAAATGTAGTTATAAGCCCAACTTCAAAAACCGTAATAAACCTATTTGATATTGAACCTGAAAGAGTAAAAGATGAAATTACAGGAAGAGAAAGAGTAATATTAAGTGTTGAGAATAAAGTGGAAGACGTAACACAAGCATTACTTACAATGGCAAAAGGTAGTACAAGGAGTCAAGAAGTAAACGAGCTTACAAAGCAATTAATTGCCGAATTGGTTAGCGAGGAATATGAAAAATTAGGAATAACTAATGATCCTAATAGTTTATATCAGGCATCACAAACAGGAATTGCAAGAGGAGATATGTTAGCAAAAGAAAGAAAACCTATGCCAACTATTGGTTCTTGGTATAAAAGTTTAGAAAGGAAAGCAAGAGAAAATACGATTGATACATATAAAAACCATTATAGTTATCTATTAAAGGTTATGAGGCAATATGTAAGAGAACTTAATGGGCAAATGGCATATTTTGACGGACAATCAACTTTTGAATTATTAGATGGAGTACCATTTATAAATTTGGACATATCACAATTAGAGGAAAGATTTGCAAGACCACTAGCACAACAAATTTTAATGTCTTGGATATGGGAAAAATATGTTAAAAAGAATAGCGAAGATAGAACAAAAGCATCAAAGAAGAGAGTTATTGTTGATGAGGCATGGATGTTACTTCCATTTGATGAAGCAGTAGATTTCTTAAATAAAATGGCAAGACGTGCAAGAAAAAGAAATGTATCACTTGCTATAATATCACAAAGATTCCAAGACTTTTATGAAAAAGCAGAAGCACAAGCAGTACTTACATCATCAGACACAAAGTTATTTTTAGCACAAGATAAATCAGAAATTCAATATTTAAAAGAAGTTTTTAAATTATCAGAAGGAGAAGCAAACTTTTTAGTAACATGCCAAAGAGGAGAAGGATTGCTGAAGGTAGGACAAGATACAGCAATATTAAAAATAACACCAACGAGAAAAGAATTTGAGTTCGTAGAAACAAATCTAAATCAACTAGCGAAGAAAAATACAGAGCAATAGAGAAGGGAGCAAATATAAATGAAAAACAGATTTATAACAAAAAGTTTAATAGCAAAAATAGCGCTAGTTTTAGTTATAATAATATTATTTGAATTTGTAGTATCTGAACCAGTTCATGCAGCGTCATTAGGAGGACAATTACTTAATCCAGTAGTTAATCTAGTTGTTTATTTAGCGGACGGAGTAATATCAATATTACAAAGTACATTATTAGGTATGGAGAGTTCTTTTATATATATAGATTTAACTGATACAGGATCGTTTTGGAAGTCATTTGCTATAATAGCAGCAGCAGTAATTGGAGTAATTGGCCTAGTCGCTGGTGGTATTGCCTGTGTAGCAACTGGTGGAGCTGCACTTGCAGTAATTGGACCGATTATGATAAAAGCAGGTATTGGATTAGCACTTGTGGAAGTAACGGCTGCGGTTATTTATAAGGTCGCGGATGGATTGAAGGAAGTGATGTTTGGAAATTCATTTGTATATTCTTCAATAAAAATATCTCCGGAATCCATTCTAAAGAATGAAATTTCATTTTTTGATGTTGATTTCTTCAATGCAAATTCAAATAATGGGACAGAAGATACCAAATCAATAACTTTAACATTAAGAACTATTGTATCACAGGTGTATAATACGGTTAGGGATATAGCTCTAGTTGCTATGCTAATTGTAATAATATATGTATCAATTAGAATGTTATTAGCATTATCACCGAAAGAAAAATCAAGATATAAGGAAACTGCAATGAATTGTATAATAGGTTTAATTCTTATTGCAGTAATGCATTTTATTATGGCGGGGTCAGTAACCTTAATAAACATGATTACAAATTCAATAAATGGTTTGGACTATATTGTACCTGCAGATGGCATTAGTGCAGGTGATCAAGGTGCTATAGATAGTGTTGCAAATAGTGGTACTGTAATTGGAGAGGCCTTTGGCATTGAAGGAGAAAAAATATGGACAGAGCTTAAGGATAGGGATTTAGATGGAGTTAATACAGAAACCGAAAATAAAACATATATAGTAGCATCTACTTTTACTGAACAAGCAAGATACAGATTACAAAAAATATATGAAATATCAGATGAAGAATCAGATGAGACAGTTGAGACATGGGAACATATAGGTTGGGCATTTGTTTATATTATGCTTGTAATATTAACTGTAGCTTTTGTATGGATGTATGGAAAAAGGGTAGTATATATGGCAGCACTTATTATGTTGGCACCTATTGTAGGTGTGATGTATCCAATAAATAGGGTTAATGGTTCCAGAGCACACACTTTAAATTTATGGCTTAAAGAATTTATTGGTACTTTAGCAATACAACCATTACATCTATTCCTTTATACAATACTAATTGGAGGTGCAATGGAATTAGCAGTAGGAAGTCCAGTATATGTAATTGTAGCTATAATGGGACTATTGTTTATTGAAAACTTATTAAAGGATCTACTAGGAATACAAGATACAAGAATGGGAAATCTAGGAAGATCTTTACAAGATACAACTCGTGCAATAAAGACTACAGAACGAGCTGCAACATCAATAGCAAGAACAGTAAGAAGAACTGCATCTAGAGGAGTAAATTTTGCGACCGGATTAGCAGTTGCAGGAGGCAACAAAATAGGTTCAATGTTAGGAGAAAGTAATGATGCTGATGGAAATGATGCGTCAGCTGGAAAAATCAGAACGCCAGTAAATCAACTACCTTCTCAAGGAAACGGAGGAAATAATCCACCTCCATCAGGTGCAGGTGCACAAAATGTACCAAAACCAGATGATGAAATTGACAATGGAACACAACCCACTTCTCAAAATCAAAATAATCAACCAAGAACAAATGTAGCTAAAGCTGGAAATGAACAACAGTTAACACCTGAACAAAAAAGAAGAAATTCATTATTAAGAGATAAGGAACAATTAGAAGAAGCAATAAAAGAAGAAGAAAGCCATGGTAGAGGAAATGGAAAAGTGGCTAAAGAATTTAAAGCACAGTTAGACGCTGTTAATAAAGAACTTGCTTCTCTAGATTATAGTGAAGAAACTAACAATCCAAAAGTACAATCTTTATTAGATAGAAAAGAAAAATTAGAGAATGGTATAAAACAAGAGGAAGCAAAAGGTTTAGGCGATAGTATTGTAACTGAAGTATATAGAAATGATTTAGACGATGTTAATAAACAATTATCTGCTATGGGATATAATGAGCAAAGTGGAGATGCATGGATGGATGCAGATAAAAAGGAAATGGTAAAAAACTACAATGGCCAAAGAAGAGCAAATATTCCAATCGGAGGAGATGGAGAAAGAGAATTTTATACTACTAATGATCCAAAAATAACTCAGATGAGAATAAATGATAGTCCTAACACTGGTGATCCTATGGCAATGCAAATGGCTTCAGGAGAAGAAAATTATGGTAGTGCTGGAATGGGAAGAATAGGAGAGGCAACAAATCTTGATGAGCTCACAGCACCAATTGAAAATAGAGGAAGCAGTACTAATAACACAGGAATAGCTAATGAATCTGGTACTATAGCATATGGAGGACAAGGAGGTTCTGTAGGTAGAAGGGATAGTAACAGTAATTCAAGAGCTTCAACATCTTCTGCATCAGCTAGAAATAATTTTAGAGTGGTAGAAGGTAATAACTCTAATAATGAAAGCAATAATAATGTACAAAATGTAAGAACTATGAATTCAGAGAATAATGGATCTAATATAGTTTCATTTAATAATGCTAATAATCAAGATACAAACAATACGCAAAGTGGAAACATTGGAAACCAAGGAAATGCTAGTTCAAATTCAAGTGATTCAGGAATGAGAGTACAGCAAACACAGATAAATAACGCTTCAAGTAACAGTTCAGGTAACGGTTCAAGTAGCAGTTCAAGAAACAGCTCAAGTAACGGTTCAAGAAGCAGTTCAAGTAGAGGTTCAAGTACTGAATCAAATAATACAAATAATGAAGCAAGAACCAGAATGAATGAAGATTTGAATAGAGAGCAGAATACTACTGAAAATAACAATTCAGAAAGTGCAAATCAACAAGTAGATGGTAGTGTAGAAAGAGATTCAGGTACAAATAATGGTCAAGATAATTTCGCAAAAAATGATTCTGAATATTATACTAAAGATAGCGTAATTCAAGGTTCAAGTAATAATACAACTAAACAAAAGGTTAAGAAAATAGCCGCAAGTGCAATACAAAAAGGAGCAGATTTTGTGGGAACAGCTGGAAGTAGAGCCGTAGATGCGGCGGGAACTGCAGTAGAAGGTGTAATAGATACAGCACTAAATGCAGTAAGTGGAAATGTAGAAGGAACAGCTAGTTCAGTAACTAGTGCGGCAACAGGCATAGTTGGAGCAGTTTCTGGTACACCAAGAAAATCATCTTCTAGTAGTGAGCAGAAGAAATCTAGCACAAAAACTTCATCAAAAAGAGTAAGCCAAGATGTTCAAACTATAATGAAGGAATCTGGACTTTCAGAGGAAAATGCAAGAGCAATAGAAGAAGCATGTAAACGATATGGAATAAATGATGATAGAAATATGGCACAGATAGGAAAAGCATGGAAAAATGCATCTGAAGCAGATAAACCAAAAATATTTGAATTGGCACAAGAAATGATTGAACTAAAAAGAGATAGAAAAGAACCAAAAGATGTCGAAAGATTATTAGATGGTAAAGTAAGTTCAGGAACGAAAACCATATTAATGAAAATGTATGGAAACCTAATTGGATAATTATTTAATAGGACATGTGTATAGGCATGTCCTATTTTTATAATTTACAAATTATAAATTAAATAAATACCTGTTGATATATATGGATTTTTTCTATATAATATGCTATACTCAAAATATGTAAAGGAGAATATTTATGATTGATATAATAAATGTTACTAAAGCGTATAGAAAAAATTCGAATGTGGTTGAAAATATTAATATAAGAATAAATGATGGAGAAATATTTGGTTTTATAGGACCAAATGGAGCAGGTAAAACTACAACAATAAAAATGATGACAGGAATTCTAGAGCCTGATGAAGGAGATATCTTATTTAATGAAAAAAGCATAAAGAAAAATCCAGTTGAAGCAAAGAGAGAATTTGGATTTGTTCCTGATGATCCAAATATGTTCTTAAAATTAAAAGGTATAGATTATCTAAATTTTATGGCAGATATATATGAAGTAAATGAAACTGATAGAATGAATAGAATAGAAAAATTTACAAAAGAATTTGAAATATATGATGCATTAGAAGATAAGATAGAAAGCTATTCACATGGAATGAGACAAAAAATTATTATATGTGGGGTATTAATACATAATCCTCGAAATTGGATTTTAGATGAGCCATTAACTGGTCTTGACCCTAAATCATCATATAAATTAAAAAATATGATGAGGGAACATGCTAAAAATGGAAATTGCGTATTTTTCTCTACACATGTTTTAGAAGTAGCAGAAAAATTATGTGATAGGATAGGAATTATAAATAAAGGAAAAATAATTTTTGTAGGAACTTATGAAGAAATGAAGAAAAAATTAGGAGAAGAAGGTTCACTAGAAGAACTATTTATGGAGATTACGAAAAATGATGAATAAGAAAATTAATTTTAGTTTATTAAAGACAATGTTAAAGACTTCGTATGATACTTCAGACATAATAGATGATGATACAAATAAATTAAATAAAAAATCTATGAAAACTTGGATAACTGGACTAGTATGTATAATAGTGATTTATTTAAGTTATCTAATGATAAATTCATTAAAAGAAATAGGAGCACCGACTATTTTTTTAGAATTATTCTTTCTGATATTACAATTATTAGTAATGTTCCAAACAATATTACTAACAATAAGTGTATTATATTTTTCAGACGATTTAGAGAATTATTTGTGTCTGCCAATAAAAAGTATGAAATTATTAATTACTAAATTTTTAGTAATGATGAGTATAATATTTGGAAGTGAGTTAATAATAGCAGTACCTTCGATATTTATATACGGAGTTAGGACTATATCTAATGCATTATTTTATCCACTTGTGATAATTGTATTAGCAGGAGTATCAATTTTTTTATCAACAATTGTTTTAATTACAATGATATTTGTAATGAAGATATTTAGATTTGTAAAAAATAAGTATTTATTTAAAAATATAGTTATTATAGCTATGACTTTCATTATATTGATGCCATTAACAAACATTATTGATTTAAATAATTATAAAGATCAATATAATGTAGAGAGTTATATTTCTACAGAAGAGGATAACCTAAAGGAAGGAGTAGAACAGTTAAAACTTATTTCAGACGCAATGACAAGAACAAATCAGTATTTCATAGTCACAGAACTAGGAGTTAATGCACTATCAGAACTTAATCAAAATTCTATAATATATGTTCTAGAAATTTTAGGGCTAGATTTGTTAGCATTGGCTATTTTCTTTACAATAGGAAAATTTACATACATAAAAGATGTTTTAAGAAATTTATCAATCCTTGATAAAAGAAAGAACAAAAGAGTTAAAGTAAAAAAGAGATGTAAAGTTAGTGATAAAAAATATTCCTATCTAAAAAATGATATTAAAGGTATTTTTAAAAACTCCACATATTTTATGCATTATATATATAACATATTTATAATATTATTAATAATTGTGTTTATAGCTATAGCGATAATTCCAATAGTAAAACAAGCTATGGTAGATGTGCTAGGAGAAGAGAGATTTAAAGGTATTTCACTTGGATTTAGTGAGTTCTCATTAATAATAGGAATAATTCAGGTAATATTTACAATATCTTCACTATCGCTTACGGCTATTTCAAGGTATGGAAAAGGTGCAATATTTTTTAAATATATACCAATAAAATTCAGTACACAATTTAGACTAAAGAATATACCTCAACTGATAATTAATACGGTAATAACTATAACTATATTAATAACTGTAAAATATCTAATACCAGCAATTAATAACGAGTATATTTTACTAATGTTTGTTGTGGCAACATTATTAAACATTATAAATAGTAATATCCTATTATTATTGGATTTATTTAGACCAAAACTAAATTATGAAAATGACATTAGTGTTATAAAACAAAATGATAATAAATTATTTCAATATATTTTGACTGTTGTAAGTTGCTTAATAATTTGGTATTTAAAAGAAGTAACTGAAAATTTGAATTTAAATATATCAATATTAATAGAAATAATTGTGTTTAGTATAATAGTGGTAATAATGGAAATTTTTATAAATAAAAATGAAAACAAAATATTTAAAAAAATAATTTAAAATTACATTGGCAGACCTTGTGTCTGCCAACAATTGTATATGTGATATTTAATTATAAAAAATATAGCAAAATATATCTAAATATGTTATAATTTATTATAGGGAAAATCTTAATCTGTTTTTGCAATAAGAGAAAGGATAAAATATATGTTTAATTTTGTAAGATGGTATAATCAAAATAGAGGAAAATTTTGGATAGGAGTATTAATAATACTTGCTATAATTTTTGTTATTCAATTATCTAATAACTTTTTTAAAAATGATAACAATGATAACAATAATAAAAATCAAACGAGTAAAGCATTGAATAATATAAAAAATAATATTACTGGTGAATTAGAAGGCTCAACATCACTAGTGGAAGGTTCTAATGTTTCAAGTAAAGATTTAGAACAGCATACAGCTATAATAGATACTTTTATAAAAAATTGCAATAATGGCAAAATAGAAGAAGCATATAATTTATTAACAGATGAATGTAAAGAAGAAATATTTCCAAATTTAGAAAGTTTTAAAAATAAATATTATAATAATGTATTTAATACATATAGAACCTATAGCATTCAAAATTGGTTGGAGGATACATATAAAATCAAATTAACTGAAGATGCATTAACTACTGGAAAATTAAGTTCAAGTTCAGGATATCTTCAGGAATATATAACTGTTGTAAAAAAAGATTCTGACTATAAGTTAAATATAAATAATTATGTGGGAAGAACTAATATAAATAGAACTACAAAAGTTAATGGAATTGATGTAGAAGTCATAAAAAAAGAAACATATATGGATTATTCAGAATACACATTTAAAGTTACTAATACTACAGGAAATACAATATTATTGGACAATGGAGAAAAGACGAATACAATATATTTGCTTGACCAAAATAAACTTGAAGAATATGCTAATACTGGTGAAATAGTATATTCTAATTTGAAAATTTTATCAGGAGCTTCAAAAACATATACATTCAAGTTTTCAAATAGTTATTCAAATTCTAGAGAGATGAAGTCCCTAGTATTTGATAAAGTAATAATGAATTTTGATGAATATAATGAAACAATTGATAAAAGTAGTTATAATAATTTTACTAGAGTAGTAGTTAAAGTATAAAATGTCGTAATATAAAATAGAAAGGGACAAAATATGGGTGAAGTATTAAAATACATAGTGAATCATAAAAAACATATATTACAATTAATAATAATTTTTGCGGCTATTGTAGCTATAATTGGTGTTGGTGCAGCTTCGTATTTAGTAGTTATAATGGATGGGACACTTAATGAATCCGATCCATCTAATACACCGAATGCTGTAAGTAAACATACTAGTGAATCCGTATTAAAACCTAAAGATGATGGTACTGGAACAAAAGATTTAAAAACCAAAAAATCTAAAGATGGAGGATATGCACTAGATTTTGATATAGATGTACTTACAGATGAAATAATACAAGACCTTAATACACATGGAGGAAAACTAAATGTGTATTTTAATAAAGGTAATGTTCACGATTATTTAAAAAAGATGATAACAGCAGAATACATAACACAATATCCAGATTTAAGAAAGGCAAGTAAAATTGGAACTTCAGTTCCAAAGGGAGAATTTCAGGGAATAGTAAAGTTTATTAGAAACGGTAGTGATGGGGTTCAAGAAGTATTAGAATATATGCCATTAGGAACTGAAGATAGTACAGATAATGATACACTATATGGGCTTATAAACAATGCCAATAATGGCAATTCTTCAGCAATGGATAAAGTATTAAGCCGTTTTTCAATAGACATAGACGGAAATTTAATTATAGTAAATTGGAATGAGACAGTAACAAAAAGTGCAACTGGAGAATATAGCACAGAATTTGTACCAGACGATCAAGAGGCTGACTATTCTGAACAGGATAGACCTAATATAACAAATGCTCCTGAAACAATAGAGTACACATATAGCCCATATAAAGTTAATTATAAATCAGTAATTTCAAAATATACAATGCCATTTAATTATTTATGGGCATTTCTAGTATGTGGTAGAGATCAACAGTTTATTAGCGATTTTGCTGATCTTGTATTAAATAGTTCAATAGAAATAAGTATTTATGATAATTTAGTAGAAATTCAGGATGAAACAATCGAAGCATATAATAATAATTACATGGAATCAACAAGAACTTGGAAAAGAACATTAGTTAATGGTTCTGTAAGTGGAGAAGAAACTATGGGTGACTGGACAGAACCAGAAGTCAAGAGTACAACACATAATTTTGATATTAATTACACAAAGACATATAATAATACTATTGTAATTGCTGCGACTAATATTGATATTTGGTATATGAAATATGCAGCTAATTATACATATGAAGTAATAGATGATGGAGAAACGAAAGAAATAACTAGACTAGAGCCAGATCCAATAGCTAGTCCAAGTGAGTTAATAACAGCAGGAAATGTACAATTTGGTGAGTGGAAAACTACTAGTACAAAAACGGAACCTGAATGGGGGACCGGAGCAGCTAATATACCTGTTATAACGGGATATAAAGTTACTAAAAATCAAGAAAAAGTTGATAAAGTTTTCCAAAATCGTAAAAATCAAAATACAATGACAACATTTTATCATCAGATTCAATATAAATATACATTAGATGGAGTTCCTGAAGTTAAAGAGAAAACAGATCCAACTTTACAAGAGGGAGACGAAGGGTATCCAAATTTCTGTACTTTATATTTAAAATCAAAAGATGAAAGAAGAAATATAGACGGTGTTGAATCATGGCTATTTACAATAATTGAAAGTAATGCAGATACAGTTGATATGTTGGAATTAACAAAATATTTATTATATCGTGCAACTAATAAGAATTTTGGGGTAACAGAATTAGATTTTCAAAGTTTATATGCACCATCAGATGGTTTTTATGATTTTTCATCAATTGGCGATTTGGATGTTAGTGATGAGAGTTTGTTTATAACAGATTTAGAAAAATTAAAAGAGGCTTTTACAGGATATTCAAGATCAGATAAATTAGTGCAATATGCGCAAGAATTTTTAGACATGCAAAGTAAATATAAGGTAAATGCATTATTTGCAGCAGCTGTATCAATAACAGAAACTGGAGCAGGTAATGCGGGTAATGCCACAAAAACAGCTAATGCACAGAATTCAGTAGGAGCAACAGCAGGACAATGCTGGAATAACTGGTTTAATGTTAAAACAGGTTCAACACCTTATGGAATTGTTCATAATGGGGAAGGAGAAAGCCATTATAGAATATATGCTGAAGTAGGAGACTCTATTAATGGATTTGGAGATTTAATTGCAAATGGTTCATATTATTACACTCAAGGTCGTTATACTGTTAATGCTATAGGTCACACATATTGTCCAAATAGCGAAGCATATCCAACCCAAGGTGATGATTGGGTAAAAACAACATTGCAACTTATAAATAATTTCTATTCAAAAGTAGGAATGAGTGTAGGAGCACCAACTGGAGGATCTTCAGATGAAAAATTAGCGTACTTATTCCCAGATGGAATACCAACTGACCAAGCTGGATGTTCAAAATATATACAAACAATAACTGTAGCTTTAACTACAAAAGATGGAACAAAAACGACAGGATCATTATCTATTCATAAAAGCTTAACAGCTGATGTGCAACGAGTTTTCCAAGAAGCACAAGACAAAGGATTTAAAATATATAGTGCAGGAGGTTATTCATTCAGGAAAATGAATAATGGTGGAAGCGGTTCTTTATCACATCACTCTTATGGAGTTGCAATAGATATAAACGTTAATGAAAACTATTCACATAGGGGTAGTACAGTATATGCAGGAAGTTTCTGGAACCCTGCTAAAAGTGAATTCTCTATACCTAGAGATGGCGTACTAGTTAGAGCATTTGCAGCTATTGGATGGAGTTGGGGAGGAAACTGGTCTGGAAATTATCAAGATTATATGCACTTCTCATATACAGGACACTAATTTAGATTTGGAGGTAAAAATATTGAAAGGAATAAAGCGAATAATATTTTTAATAATCATGATAATAATAATGATTTTGATTGTTATTATGGCATTAATAAAATTAAATAATATAGAAGATAATGATATTAATGATGTTAATGAAATAGAAGATGAATATCATGAACATTATGAAGAAGAAAGAAATACGTCAGCACATATAGTAGAAAATGCAAATACTTTTTATACTATAGAGAATTGTATAAACACTTATTTAGATAATGTTTATAGTAGAGACAATACAAGAATACAAAAGTTATTATATAAGCCTTCCGAAATAAGTAATATTGAATTTTATGATACACAAAAAGAGAATACAGCTCAAGAAATATGGGAAGCTAATTATGATGATGCCTCTATATACTATGTGTTCACTAAAATAAGAGATAAAGATACTTTTGACATTAGCAATCAAATTAATTATTTCTTTACTGTAATATTAGATGAAACTAATAGGACTTTTGCAATAATACCACATGGGCAACAACATTTAGAGAGTAATTTAAAATTAATAGAAAATTATACTATTGATAGTATAAAAAAGAATGAACTAAATTCTTATGAAGAAGAGATTATATATAACGAAGATATTATTAATAAATACTTTACTGAATATAAAAAAAATGCACTATACAATATTAACGATGCATATGGATTATTAGATGAAGAGTATAGAAATAGTAAGTTTGAAAATATAGAAGCATTTAAGTTGTATATAGATAACAATAGAGAGAGCTTATTAAATTCAACTATAATCCAATATTCTAAAGATGAATTTGATGATTATGTGCAATATACGCTTATAGACAATTATAAAAAATATTATATTATAAAAGAAACAAGTGTAATGAAATTTAAGGTTTTATTAGATAACTATACTATTAATTCTGAAGAAATAGATTCTGAATATCAAAAAGCATCAGATGAAGTAAAAATTTCAACTAATTTAGATAAAATCTTTAAAATGATAGATAATAAAGAATATAAAACAATATATGATAAGTATTTGAACATTGGGTTTAAAAACAATTATTTTAGTGATTATGCTACATTTGAAACATATATGAGTAATACATTTTTTGAATATAACTATTTAGGAAATAAAACGCTACAAAAGCAAGGAGAAAATTATATAATAAAAGTAAATTATAAAGATGGAATTAGTTCAGCTGCAGAAACTAGACAAATTAGTATAATAATGAGATTAAACGATAACATGAATTTTGAAATTGCATTTGAAATGCAATAATAAAAAATATTCATAAAGCTCACATTTAAAAATATAATTTTAAATGTGAGCTTTTTATATGTAGTAAATTTATAGAAATTATCAGAATTGCTTTGCAAGTACTGCTATTTGGTTAGTTTAAAATTTGTTTTTGATGAAATATAAATTTAATAGATATGTACATTTACATGTGCTCATGAAAAAGTGATGTTAAAAAATGTTAGGAAGGTTTTTTAATTTATGAAAAAATATATAATGTATATAGTAATATTTGTATATATAATTGGAATATCTTCTAATATATATGCCGATGATGAAGATTTTGAAGACGATATAAATGATACAGCATGGATATATGAACAGATCCAATCAGCAAGTGCTAATACAACAGATGAACCTGTTATAAATTCGAGATCTGCTGTAATATATGATAGAACATCAGGAGAAATAATATGGGGAAAAGATGAAAACTCTAAAAGAAAAATGGCATCTACTACAAAAATTATGACTGCTATTGTTGTTATTGAAAATGTAGATAATTTGAACAATGTAGTTACTATTTCAAGTAAATCTGCAGGAGTAGGCGGATCAAGACTTCGGCTTACATACTGGTGATAAAATAACAGTAAACGATTTATTGTATGGACTTATGCTTAAATCAGGAAACGATTGTGCAATTGCATTAGCGGAATATGTGGGAAACTCTGTGGATAACTTTGTAGAATTGATGAATACAAAAGCTAAAGAGATGGAATTAAGTAATACTCATTTTGTAACAGTTAATGGATTAGATGCAGATGAACATTATACAACTGCAGTAGAATTAGCAAAGATGGCAGATTATGCTTTAAATATTAATAAATTCAAAGCAATAGTAGGTACTAAAAATTATATGGTAACAATTAATGGTTACGGAAAAGCAATTGAAAATACTAACGAATTATTAGGATATTTGGATGGAGTTTATGGTGTAAAAACTGGTTTTACAAACGGTGCTAATAGATGTTTGGTTACTTCTGTAAAACGTGGAAATATGGATATAATTTCAGTTGTATTAGGAGCTGATACAAAAAAAGACAGAACAAGAGATAGTATAAAAATAATAGAATATGCTAATGCAAATTATAAAATAATGAATGTATCAGATAATATAAATAATACATTTAATCAATGGAAAAAGGAAAATAATATTGAAATTGTAAAAGGAATTAATGAATATTTAAATATAGAATTAAGTAATGATAATGATTATATAATACCAATACATAATCAAGACATAAATAATGTAGATGTTATGATAAACTGTATAAAAACAGTAGAAGCTCCAATAGATAAAGGCGAGAAAGTTGGAGAATTAAAAGTGAAAGTAGGGAATAAAATAAGAATAAGTATAGATATTGTGGCAGGTGAAAAAGTTCCTAAAAAAGATGAGAAAACATACTTTATAGAATTATTATCAAATATAAATAATTATTTTAAAACAGCAATAAGTAGTAATATATAAATTGTCGTTTGTGTGATCATTTTTTATACAATAATCACACAAACAAAAATTTGTAAAAAAATTATAAAATATATTGACAAAAAAATAATAAAGGTATATCATAATACAAACAAACATTCTACAAACGGAGGTTTATTATGATATCAACTTTACATATAAAAAATATTGGTATAATAGGAGACTTAATAATAGATTTAAACAATGGTTTAAATATTTTAACAGGAGAAACAGGAGCTGGAAAAACACTAATTATAGATTCACTTCAAATTGCAACTGGTGGCAGATTTTCTAAAGAGATGATAAGACAAGGAGAGGAATTTTGTTTTGTGGAATTATCACTATATTTGCCAAAGAATGAAAACTCTATAGATGGCAATATAATTATAACTAGAGAAATTCACACTAATGGTAGAAATTCATGTAAAATAAATGGAAGATTAGTTACAGTAAGCGAATTAAAAATATTTATGCAAAATTTAATTGACATTCATGGACAGACGGATAATCAATGCTTATTAAATCCTAATTATCATATTAAGTATCTAGATAATTTTATAGGAGAAAAAATAAAAGGATTAAAAAATGAGTATTTGAAACTATATACTGAATATAAAAATATAAGAAATGAATTGAAAATTAATTTTGGTGATGATAAAGAAAAGCAGAGAAAATTAGATTTGTTAAAATATCAGATAAATGAAATAGAATCTGCTAATTTAAAAGTGGGGGAAGATGTAGAGGTTGAAAATTTAAGAGAGAGAATCTTAAATTTTAATAAAATTCAAAACAATTTAAATGAAGTTGATAAAGAAATTGGAGACATCAGTATAGAATCTATAAGTAATGCCATACGTGCATTAGAAAAAGTAGAAAGTTTAGATAATAAATATTCAAATACTTTAAGCGTTCTAAAAGGAATTTATTATGATTTACAGGAATTATCTAGGGATGTAAAAGAATTTGAAAATGAAATTGATTTTGACGAGGAAGAGAAACAAAGAATAGAGCAAAGAGTTGATCTAATTCATGATTTAAAAAGAAAGTATGGAAATGACATAGAAGAAATTTTACGATATCAATCAGATATTATTGCTGAAGTTACTAAAATAGAAAATTCAGAAGAACATATTTTAGAATTGAAAGAAGAACTAAAACTAATAGAACATAAAATGAAAGAAATAGCAATCAATATGCACAAAATGAGAATATGCTATGCAGAAAAATTATCTCATAAAATAAATTTAGAGTTAGCAGAACTTGAAATGAAGAATTCTAGTTTTAAAGTTCTAGTAGATTTTAACGAGGAAGAAGAATTTGGAGAAAATGGAAAAGATAAAGTACAGTTTCTAATAAGTACAAATATAGGAGAAGAAGATAAACCTCTAATAAAGATAGCTTCGGGTGGAGAAATGTCTAGAATTATGCTTGCAATAAAAAATGTTTTAGCAGATGTAGATGATGTTCCAATTTTAATTTTTGATGAAATAGATACAGGAATATCTGGAAAAGCAGTAAAGAGTGTTGGAGAAAAGTTAAAACAAATATCAAAGACTCATCAAGTAATATGTATAACACATCAAGCAAATATTGCAGCAAAAGGAGATCATAATTATTATATAAGTAAAAATGTTGAAAAAGGAAGAACAATAACAAATATAAAGAAATTAAATGAAGAAGAAACTATAAATGAAATTGCAAGGATTGCAAGCGGAGAATGTTCGAAAGTTGCTATAGAACATGCAAAAGAATTAAGAAATATTGCATAACTGAATCTATAAATTACTGAATAATTGAAAAAGGTAGGCGATGCTTACCTTTTTATATTGTTATTTTTTGTCTATAAATTAACATAAATTGGAAACATGCATAAAATATTTAACATAAGGAGGTAAAATAAATGAAAAAATATCTAATTTATGGACGGAAATAGACTTTCTGGAGAGGTAGAAATATCTGGTTCAAAAAATGCAGCATTACCTATTATTGCAGCAAGTATTTTAAATGGTGGAATTACTGAATTACATAATATACCAAATATTTCAGATATAAAAATAATGTTAGAAATTCTTGAAAAATTAGGTTGCAAAATAGAGCATAATAGTGATAAAATAATAATTAATTCTAAAGAATTAAATTCATTCGAAATACCTACAGATTTGATGCACAAGATGAGATCGTCTGTAAGCTTAGTAGGAGCACTTATAGGAAGATTTAAAAAATGTATTTTCACATATCCAGGAGGATGTGATATAGGTAAAAGACCAATTGACCTACATTTAAAAGCGTTTGAAAAGCTTGGCGTACAAGTAAGTATGAAGGATGAAAAAATAAAATGTACAGCAGATAAAATGCAACCATCTGAAATTATTCTAGATTTTCCAAGTGTTGGGGCTACTGAAAATATAATGTTAGCTTCAGTTCTCATAGAAGGAGTCACAAGAATTAAAAATTCTGCTATGGAGCCAGAGATAGAAGATTTACAAAATATGCTAAACCAAATGGGTGCTAATATAAAAGGGGCAGGAAGCAGTATTATAGAAATTACAGGAGTAAAGAGATTGAAAAATGTAATTTATAAGGTAATGCCTGATAGAATAGAGGCAGGAACAATGTTATGTGCTGTTGCTGCAAATAAGCGGAGAAATTATTTTAAAGAATGCAGAGCCAAAACACATGAAAGAAACTATAAATAAACTTAAAGAATGTGGATGCAGTATTGAGTTAAATAATGATAGTATATACTTAAAAGCACCAGAAAGACTTAAAGGTATAAATATAGAAACACAGCCTTATCCTGGATTTCCTACAGATATGCAGTCAATATTCGTAGCTACATTAATAAGAGCAGAAGGAAAATCTTGCATGCAGGAAAATATTTTTGAAAATAGATATAAATATGTTCCTGAATTAAAAAAGATGGGAGTAAATGTAATACAAAAAGAAAGAAAAGTCGAAGTAACAGGAGAGAAAACTATAAAGGCTACTAGTGTAAAGGCAATGGATTTAAGAGGTGGGGCAGCATTAGTTATCGCAGCTTTACAAGCAGATGGTATTACAGAGCTTTCAAATATAGAATATATATTGCGAGGATATGAAAGTTTGGATAGAAAATTACAAAAAATAGGAGCTAAAATAGAAATTAAAGAAGGTGAATAAATGCAAAATAACTTAAGAGAAAAACGAAGACCCAGACCAAGAAATACTACTAATTTAGAAAAACAAAAAAGAATGAGAAAATTTAGAGTTATAAAAATAATTCTTAAAATTCTAATTTGTATGGCTTTATTGATTGGGTTGATAGCATATGGATTAACATCTCCAATGTTTAATATTACTGAAATTAATGTAATTGGAAATGAAAAATTTGATTCAGAGGAATATTTAGCATTGTCAAATCTTAAAATAGGTGATAATATATTTAATTTTAGCAAATCTAAAGTTATTTCTAATATAAAGAATAATAATTCTTATGTGGAAAGCATTACTATAAAAAGAAAATTACCATCAAAAATAGAAATAATTATAGAGGAGAGAACGGCGACATATGCGATTTACTTAAGTGAGAATCAAGTTGCATATATAAATAATCAAGGTTATATACTAGAAAAATCAAGTGAAAAATCATCATTAACTCTAATAACAGGTCTTTCTACTCAATTAGAAGATATAAAAGAAGGAAATAGATTAGAAAATGAAGATTTAGAAAAGTTACAAAATGTAATACAAATAAAAGACGCAATGAATAATATAGAAATAAATAGAGAATTAAGTGCTATAAATGTAGAAAGTAAATCTAATTATATCTTAACATTAGAAAAAGAGGCAAAAGAAGTGTATCTTGGAGGCATGAATGACTTAAGCAGTAAGATGCTATATATGAAGTATGTATTAGAGGAACAAGAAGGAGTTCCTGGTACAATATATCTAAATCAAGAACAGATTTATTTTTCACCTAAATAAAAATTTTACTATTTTAAAGAAGCGAAATAAGGAAAGATGTGAAAATGAAGTGTTTTTCATTTTCATATTTTTCCAAGAAATGTTTGGAAATTTCGAATTGTTTATTTTAAGAAATAAATTTGAAAGGAATTAAAATATGGATAAGAAACAGATAGCAATTACACTAGGGGTAATGTGTATATTATTGACTAGTGGAATAATAATTCAAATTAATACAACAAAAAAGAATACTATTTCGAATAATATAAGAACTTCTAATAATGATTTAAGAGATGAAGTGTTGCAATGGAAGGAAAAATACGAAAAGATATATGCAGAGCTTCAAAGCTCTGAAAATAGACTTGAGGAGGTAAGACAACAAGCAACTCAAAATAATAACGATTTTACAGAGATCGAGCAAGAATTAAAATCTGCAAATTCATTATTAGGATTAACAGAACTTACAGGAGAAGGTATAGTAATTACAGTAGCAGATAATAACAATGCTAGTGTAAAAGATAAAAACCTTAGCGATGAACTAGTACATAATACTGATTTGATAGAGATTGTGAATGAATTGAAGAATTCAGGAGCGGAAGCAATTGCAATAAATGGACAAAGAGTTCTATCAACTACATCTATTGATTGTGTTGGAGCAGTAATATCAGTAAACGGCGAAAAAATTAATTCACCATTCGTAATATCGGCTATTGGAAACAAAGAGCTTTTAAACGGGATAACAAGACCAGGCTCATATATTGGAATTATGGAAGAAGATGGAGTCGAAATAAAAATAGAAAAATCAGATGAAGTAACTATTCCAAAATATAATAAAGTATTGAACGCTAAATATATGACGATAAAAAAATAGAATGAAAGGATGGTCTGTTGCATGGGAGAAAAAAAGAAGTTTAAAATTGACAAAAGTAAAATAATGGTTTCTATAACAATATTTATAATTTGCTTTATAATAGTATATGTAATGTGTATTCAATTCAAAACTGTTAATAAAATTGATGTGGCAGAGATAGAAACAATGAGAGAAAATGAATTGAGAGAAGCATTAGCAGATTGGAAAGAACAATATCAAGATGTAAGTAAAGAATTAGAATATAATAAGACAAAGATAGCTGAATATGAAAGTAAAATTGAATCAAATGAAGAAGCAGGAGAATTATTGGAAGAGGAATTAGAAAATGCCAAGATGTTATTAGGTCTTACTGATGTTAAAGGAGAAGGAGTAATAATAAACTTATCAAGTAATAGTGAGTTAGAAGTAACATCACAAAACTTATTAGATTTAGTAAATGAATTAAACTCTGCGGGAGCAGAGGCGATATCTATAAATGACCAAAGGATAGTTGCAATGACAGATATAGTCGATGTAGGAAATTTTGTGGTAATTAACGAGAATAGAATAGCATCTCCCTATACAATAAAAGCTATAGGTGATGTAACATATTTACAAAGTGCTTTAAACATAAAAAAAGGGTTTTTAGATGAATATCAAACTAATGGATATACAATATCTATGAAGAGTGATAATAATATTTCTATTAATAAATATGATGGAGAGATGACATTAGATTACGTTAAATAAATCTATAAGGAAGGGTTGATTAAAGTGATAATAGGAGCTATAGTTTTAGGATGTTTAATAGGTGTGATTTTAGGAGTGAATGCACCAATAATTTCATATACATATTCTGGGTATTTAGCAATAGCTATCATTGCAGCTTTAGACTCAATATTTGGAGGAATTTCTGCAACATTAAAAGGAAATTTTGATTTTAAAGTTTTCGTATCAGGTTTTTTCGGAAATGCAATATTATCAATGTTATTGACATATTTAGGAGACAAATTAAACGTTGATATATACTTGGCTGCAATAGTTGTATTTGTAAACAGAATGTTTTTAAATTTAACTATAATAAGGAAATATTATATTGAAAAAATATGGACAGAAAAAAAAGTAAAAAGCACTAATAAAAGCAAAAGTGAGTGATTTCAACAAATAACAAATTTATTACAAATTTATTGCAAAAATATTACAAAAATATTACGACTTTCTATTGACTTTTTATTAAAAATATTATATTCTTTAAAACATAGAAAATATATAAAATTGGAGGAGAAAAAAATTGGCAATAGGTGATATAATTGTCGGTTTAGATATAGGCACTTCTAAAGTATCCGCTATTGTTGGTGAAGTTAATAATTTTAATCAAATTGAAATAATTTCTTCTAAAAAAACTAAATGCAATGGAATAAGAAAAGGTAAAATTATTGACGAGGATGAAGTTGCAATGTCGATTGCTAAGACAATTCAAGATGCAGAAGAGGAAGCCAATTTAAAGATAAATTCTGCTTATGTCACAGTTCCAGGGAAATACATAACAATAGTACAAAATTCTGCAACAAAGGAAGTGAAAGACAAATATGCAGGAATATCAATTAAAGATGTTGGTGCAAGTATGATGTTAGTAAAAGATATAGAGGTTCCAGAAGGTAAGACTATAATAGATGTTGTACCTCAAGGTTTTACATTGGAAAGCGGAGAGATAGTACAAGATCCTATAGGAGCGTTCAGTTCTAGTATTACTGTGGATGCACAAGTGATATTGCTAGATAAAGACTATTTAAAACAATTATCTTCTATATTTAGAAAAGCTGGGATTGAAAAGATAGATGGATTAGTTCCAGTTACTCTTGCAGAAAGAAATCTTGTGTTAGATAGAAATGAACTTAATGATAATATAATGCTATTAGACATAGGAGCAGGCAATACAGACATAGGAGTATTTGAAGGAAACAAATTTGTATATACTAATACTATTCCAGTAGGAGGAGATACTATTACAAAAGATATAGCATTAGTATTAAGCATTAGTGAGGAAGAAGCAGACAAGCTAAAAAGGCAATATGGACTTGCTTTAAGATCTTTTATAGACAATGATAATGAAATTTTCTTAAACACTTATATGGGTGATTCTAAAAATAAAACAATAAGAAGTTCAGAATTAATAGAAATTATTGAAGCAAGAATTGAAGAAATATTTGCATTAGTTAATAAAGATATAATGCTTCAAGGAATCAAACCAAAAATAAATAATGTAGTATTGACTGGACAAGGTATAGCAAATATTAATAAGAGTGATGTGGCAGGTAAGATTACTTTAAATATCCCTGTAAAAATATCAACAGGAAGACTGGTAAGTACAATTAGACCAAGTTATAGAACAGCATATGCATTAGTCAGATATATCGCTTCAAAGCCATTTGCAAAGTCAGTTTCAAGTTCAATAGATACTTCAAAAGAAGAAAATATTTTGAAAATGGTCTTTGAAAGAATGAAAGAATTCTTTTATAGTTAATTAGAGGAGGAATAGGAATGTTAGAATATAATGATGAAGATACAAGTAGATTAAACGAAGGGAATGCAGTAATTAAAGTAATCGGTGTTGGTGGCGGAGGAAACAATGCTGTTAATAGAATGATTGATTCAGGTATAAAAGGAGTAGAATTTATAGCTGTAAATACAGATAAACAAGCATTACAAGTTTCAAATGCTAGCACAAGAATACAAATAGGAGAAAAAATAACAAGAGGACTAGGAGCAGGAGCTGATCCTAATGTTGGAGCTCAATCTGCAGAAGAAAGTAAATCAGAAATAGCAGAAGCATTAAGAGGAGCTGATATGGTATTTGTTACAGCCGGAATGGGTGGAGGAACAGGAACAGGAGCAGCACCAACAGTAGCAGCATGTGCAAAGGAAATGGGAATATTAACAATAGGAGTTGTTACAAAACCATTTACATTTGAAGGAAAGAAAAGACTTGCTCAAGCAGAAAGAGGAATAGAAAGTTTAAAAGGTAAAGTAGATACATTAGTTGTTATTCCAAATGATAAACTATTACAAATAATAGATAGAAAAACATCAATTATAGATGCATTTAAAATGGCAGATGATATATTAAGACAAGGTGTACAAGGAATATCTGACTTAATAGCTAACCCAGGACTTGTAAATCTAGATTTTGCAGATGTTAAGACTATAATGTTAAATACAGGAATGGCACATATGGGTATAGGAAGAGCATCTGGAGAAAACAGAGCTGAAGATGCAGCAAAACAAGCTATTCAAAGTCCTTTACTAGAAACATCAATCGAAGGAGCAAGAGGAGTAATTATTAATATAACAGGATCAAGTTCTTTAGGATTACAGGAAGTTAATACTGCAGCTGAATTGGTACAAAGAAGTGTAGATCCAGAAGCTAATATAATTTTTGGTACAGTAATTGATGAATCATTAGAAGATGAATTATTAATAACTGTAATAGCAACTGGATTTGCAGATGAAGAGCCAAGACAATCCTTTTCAAGGATGGGTGTAGATCAAATTGTATCAAAAGCATGGGAACAAAAAATAAATCCTATTCCATCTTCAGCAGAGAGTTTAGGTGGTAATGCACAAGATTTGGATATACCATCATTTTTAAGAAAAAACAAAGGATTAAATAAATAGATTATGTAACACTCAAAATGCAGTCTAATGTTCATTAGATTGCATTTTTTATATAAAGGGAGGGTAATAAAAGTGAGAATAATACTAGCATCACAATCTCCAAGAAGAAGAGAACTTATGGATTTATTACAAATTAAATATGAAGTAATACCAAGTGAAGTGGATGAAACTTTTGAAGAAGGACTTTCTATAGCAGAACAATCTAAAAGATTAGCATATATAAAGGCAAAAGAAGTTTTTAATAAAACTTCAGGAGATCGAATAGTAATAGGTTCTGATTCAATGATAGTAAAAGATAAGTTAACATATGGAAAACCAAAAGATAAAGAAGATGCAATTAGAATATTAAATGAATTAAAGGGTTCATCACATAAAGTTATAACTAGTTTATGCATAATGATACAGGAGAAAGGTAAATTTAAACAATATTTAAATTATGATTTAGCAGAAGTATACTTGAAAGATATGACACAAAGTGAAATAAAGAAATGGGTAGATACTGGTAAAGCATTGGATAAGGCAGGAGGATATGCAATACAAAGTGAATTCTGTGTATTTATAGATAAAATAGAAGGAAATTATACAACAGTAGTAGGTTTGCCAATGCATAAATTGTATGATGCAATAAAGTCATATATTATATAATATAGTAGAAAAGGAGAAACAAATGGATTATTCATATATAGTGCCACCAATAGTAGGTGCAATAATCGGATATTCAACAAATTGGATTGCGGTAAAAATGATGTTTAGGCCTAGAAAAGCAATAAAGATAGGAAAATTTATATTACCTTTTACACCGGGTATTATACCAAAAAACAGAGAGAACATTGCAAGTACAATAGCTAGCGCAATTTCAAAACATTTATTAACAGAGGAAGATTTACGAAATACATTACTATCAGAGGACATGAAAAATAAAATAATAGCATCAATAGAATTAGCTTTAACAGATAATCAACAGAGACTAGGCAGTGTATTAGAGAAACAAATAGGAAAAGAGAACCTTTTGAGTTTAAGTATAAGCGTATCAAAAAAGGTATCTAGTGCTATATATAAGACAATAACTGAAAAGCGCATAGGAGATATATTAGTAAATGAAATAGAACAAGTAGTGAATGAAAAGGTTGGGAAATCTATATTTTCTATATTTGGTGCACAAAAAATTGTTAGTTCCATGAAACAAAGTATTCAATTAAAGGTAGATGAATATATAGAAAATTCTGGAGAGAGCGTAATCAATGAAATGGTGGAAAGCGAAATAAATAATTTGTTAAATAAAAATGTATCAGAAGTAATAAGACCAAATAAAGAATTTTACGATGCAATACTAAAAGTCTATGAACAAATAGTTATTAATAAATTGCCAATAGTACTATCAAAAATTAATATACAAAAGATAATTGAAGACAAAATAAATTCTATGAATATGATAGAATTGGAGAATTTAATTTTAAATGTTATGAAAAAGGAACTAAATGCAATAATCAATTTGGGTGCTATAATTGGATTTGTATTAGGAATGATAAATCTTTTGTTTTAAGATTATATAATTCAATAGAACAGTAGTAGACGAATCGATTCGAAACGGGTATTTAACTACAAAGAGTGAATCTATTTTATAATATAGAAGATAAAAGGAAAAAATTACCAAGACAAAAAGTATTGACAAGAGGATATAAAAGTGATAATATAAAATAGACGCTGATGAGGGCGACGAAATATTAATAAGTG